>CAYGSL010000046.1:0-38652 GCA_964352475.1 uncultured Pseudomonadales bacterium
CAACAAAACAAAAAAGGGGTCAGAGTAATTACTCTGACCCCTTTTTTGTTTTGTTGCTGGCGGAGAGGGAGGGATTCGAACCCTCGATGGGAGTTAAAGCCCATACTCCCTTAGCAGGGGAGCGCCTTCGACCACTCGGCCACCTCTCCAAAATCGGGCGGCATGATACCACAAAGTATTTACTGTGGTAGCCGCGCAAACAGAGGTTTAGGAATTTGGCGTATCGCGCTTTTCCTTCTGGATTCTTTGGTAGATTTCTTCGCGATGCACGGCGACTTCTTTCGGCGCATTCACACCAAGTCGTACCTGATTACCTTTGACGCCCAACACGGTTACCGTGACGTCGTCGCCAACCATCAGTGTTTCACCAATTCGCCGAGTTAGAATCAGCATATATGTTCTCCAGACCTAAGTTCTTATTTTCGCATAATTTTACGATTAGTGCGCCAGCCATGGACACAATTTAGACAAAAAGTGGTGAAAAAACCTGCCACCCTTCAGCCCTGCTCTAACTCAAACGCATCGTGCAAGGCACGAACGGCAAGTTCCAGAAATTTCTCATCGATTACCACCGACACTTTTATTTCGGAGGTGGTAATCATCTGTATATTCACATTATGTTGCGCAAGTGCGCTGAACATTTTACTGGCCACACCCGCGTGTGAGCGCATGCCAACACCAACAATGGATAATTTGGCAATCTTATCATCTGAGCGCACTTCACTGGCGCCCAGGCTCTCAGCCGTATTTTGCAATATCTCTGCGGCTCTAGCCATATCGTTTCTGTGCACTGTAAACGTGAGGTCGGTGGAATTGTCTTCCGCCACGTTCTGCACAATCACATCCACTTCAATATTAGCGTCGCTTATGGGGCCCAAAATACGAAACGCAACCCCAGGTGTGTCTGGAATGCCCGCTACGGTGAGCTTGGCTTCGTCCCTGGTAAAGGCGATACCGGAAATAACAGGTGCTTCCACGTCGGTTTGATCCTCCAGTGTGATTAATGTGCCTGGGCCTTCATCAAAGCTGGACAGTACGCGCAATGGCACAGAGTACTTTCCGGCAAATTCTACAGCTCGAATCTGTAACACCTTTGAGCCAAGACTGGCCATTTCCAGCATTTCCTCAAACGTGATCTTGCTCAATCGCCTGGCGTCTTTCACCACTCTTGGATCGGTAGTGTACACCCCGTCCACATCGGTATAGATCTGGCATTCTTGCGCCTTTAAGGCAGCTGCCAGCGCTACCGCGGTAGTATCAGAACCGCCCCGACCAAGCGTGGTTATGTTGTTGTTTTCGTCTACGCCTTGAAAACCAGCAACAACCACTACATTCCCGCGACCAAGATCTGCCTGTATTCGCTCATGGTCGATGCTTTTTATACGCGCTTTGGTATGGGAACTGTCGGTGAGCACCCTGACTTGTGCCCCCGTATAAGAGACGGCTGGACAGTCTCTGCTGTTCAAAGCCATGCTTAATAGCGCCGTCGTTACCTGTTCACCGGTTGACAATAATGCGTCGAGTTCTCTACCACTTGGCGGCACCTGACATTGCTCAGCAAGCTCTATCAAGCGATTGGTCTCGCCACTCATGGCTGACACAACCACTATTATGTCATTGCCCTCGGCGCGCCAGCGCGACACGCGATCGGCCACGGCCTGGATGCGTTCTATCGAACCCACCGATGTTCCACCGTATTTTTGGACAATTAAGGGCACTGTTTATTCACACCTTGTCGCGGGAGACCCGCAAAAAAGGCCGCAATTAAACACCAAATCGATCGTAAATTGAAGTCTCATCATTGCGCGCAGTCAGGCACGCTCGGCTACCCAATCCTTCACGGCCTGCAGAGCAGCCGGCATTCCGGATGGATCGTTGCCCGCACCTTGCGCCATGTCATCACGACCTCCGCCTTTGCCACCTAGCAATGGCGCAACATCGCGCATAATTGCACCGGCAGGAAATTGCCCAGCCAGGTCTTTGGTGACTCCGCTTATCAATGCCAAACTGCCGTTATGCTCGCTGGCAAGGAAAATAACAGCACTCCCCAGCTTGTCTTTCAGCTGGTCCAGTGTGCCGCGCAAGGCTTTTGCGTCCGCAGCAGGCACCGAGGCCGCAAGAACGGGCACGTTAGCGATGTTCTCCACCTGCTGGCTGAGGTCAGCGCCTGACGAGCTGGCTAACTTGAGCTTCAACTGGTCCAGCTGCTTGTGCAGCTGCTTTTGCTCCGACAGCAATTGCCTGGCTCGCTCGGTCAGATGATCGGTGTCGGTCTTTAGCACCTCAGCTAATGCTTCAAGCTGCTGTTCAGCGCCTCGCATTCGATCAAAAGCCCGCTCGCCCGTCACTGCTTCTATACGACGAACACCGGCCGAAATACCAGATTCGGATGTGATACGCAGAAGACCAATATCTCCAGTACGGCTTACGTGTGTACCCCCGCAAAGCTCTACCGAATAACCACCACCCATGGTCAACACTCTGACCTGCTCGCCATACTTTTCGCCAAACAGCGCCATCGCGCCTTTCTCCATGGCCTGATCAATCGGCATCAGCTCAGTTTGCACCTCGCTGTTGTTGCGAATCTCGCGGTTTACTTCATCTTCAATACTCTGCAACACCTCAGCGTTGAGGGCAGAGTTATTCGAAAAATCAAAGCGCAAACGATGGGCATCCACCAACGAACCTTTCTGGGTAACATGATCACCCAGAGCATTACGCAAGGCAGCGTGCAATAGGTGAGTAGCTGAGTGGTTTCTGGCAGTAGCGGCCCGCTGATGTCGGTCGACCACAGCATCGAGCTGTTGGCCTACCTCCAGGCTACCTTCAATAAGCTCACCGTGATGCGCATGGTGCGTACCCAGCTTGCTGGTATTGCTTACGCGAAAACTAACGTTTTCAGCCTGCAGGAAACCAGTGTCACCCACCTGCCCCCCACTTTCTGCATAAAACGGCGTTGAGTCCAAAATCAGTATTGCTTCATCACCTGCTTTTAAGCGTTCAACTTTGTCGGCGCCGGTAATGATCACTGAAACGCGTACGGACTGATCAAGCCGCTGGTAACCGGTAAATTCAGTCTCACCATCCAGTTGCAAACCAGACGCATAATCAACCGTAAACTGGCCCGCTGCTTTGGCCATGGATCGTTGCTTCTCCATGCAGGCCTCGAAACCATCCATATCAACTGTTAGATTTCTCTCGCGCGCAATATCTGCCGTTAGGTCCACCGGGAAGCCGAAGGTATCGTATAAACGAAACGCTGTTTCACCGCTGATTTCAGTTCCAGACAAATCTTCCAGGTCTTGCTCAAGAATCCGCATACCCTGATCCAGGGTTTTTGCGAACTGCGCCTCTTCTGCTGCCAATACCGAGCTGATGTGTGCTTGCTGCTCGGCAAGCTCAGGATAAGCAGCACCCATCTGCTCTACCAGGGCAGGTACAAGCTTATGGAAGAATGCACCCGTCGCACCCAGTTTGTTGCCATGCCGGATGGCGCGGCGCAGAATCCGTCGCAATACGTAACCGCGGCCTTCATTGCTCGGCACCACACCGTCAAGCACCATAAAAGCACAGGACCGAATGTGATCAGCAATCACCTTTAGTGAATTATTGGTCTGGTCTTGTACACCACATACATCGGCTACCGCACGCAGCAGCGCCTGAAAAAGATCGATCTCGTAATTGCTGTGCACATCTTGCATCACCGCCGCAATGCGCTCCAGCCCCATGCCGGTATCCACCGACGGCTTGGGCAATGGGCTCATGCTGCCGTCGGCTGCACGATTGAATTGCATAAACACCAGATTCCAGATTTCAATATAGCGGTCGCCGTCTTCATCCGGACTGCCAGGCGGCCCGCCCGGCACATCGGGGCCATGATCGTAAAACAACTCACTGCACGGTCCGCACGGGCCGGTATCACCCATGGACCAAAAATTGTCTTTTTCCCCCAGGCGCGAAAAGCGCTCAGGACTTACCCCCATTTCATTTAACCAGATGTCTTCCGCTTCCTGGTCGTCTTTATAAACCGTGACCCAAAGCTTTTCCTCTGGAAGGCCCAGCGTCTCAGTGAGAAACTGCCAGGCAAATTGAATCGCTTCGCGTTTGAAATAGTCTCCAAAACTGAAGTTACCTAACATCTCGAAAAATGTATGGTGGCGCGCCGTATAGCCCACGTTCTCTAGGTCGTTGTGCTTGCCGCCAGCACGCACGCAACGCTGCGACGTGGTAGCCCTACTGTAACTGCGCGGGTCGCTGCCTAAAAATACATCCTTAAACTGCACCATTCCGGCATTGGTAAACAACAGAGTTGGATCATTGCCGGGCACCAAGGAGCTGCTGGCAACACGCTCGTGGCCACGCTGCTCAAAATAGCTAAGGAATGCTTCGCGAATATCGGCGCTGTTCATACTCATTACTTTGCCAATTTCTCATCAGCACTCAGTACACGGGCTTCTTCTTCCAGCATCACTGGAATACCGTCGCGCACAGGATAGGCAAGCCCGCTGGCTTTGCAGACTAACTCCTGTTTTTCACGGTCATAACTAAGCGGTGCTTTACTTACCGGGCACACCAGAATACTCAACAGCTTCTTGTCCAGCATAACGTCCTCTCGACACACAATTCCTAACAAAAACGGCTACCACTGCCGGTCTAATCCTCTTCCGATTGCGACTGAATCATCGGCGGCACTAATAATTCCGGATCAACCCTCGCATCGCGCCAGTTCATCCGCCAATCAAGATGCGGTCCTGTTGCTCGTCCCGTCGCTCCTACTTCGGCAATAAGTTCACCGCCAGTCAACTGCTGGCCAGGCTCCACCAGAATTTTGCTCAAATGCAGGAAGGACGAGCTGAGACCGTGCCCATGATCAATAATCAAGGTACCGCCGGAATAAAACATATTGTCATGCACCAGACTGACCGTTCCGGCTGCAGGCGCCCGCACTTTGGCGCCAACGGGTGCGGCCACATCAACACCATAATGCGGACGCCCGGGGACGCCATTATAGACGCGCTGGCTGCCATATACACCCGTGATAGGCCCCTTTATTGGCCACACAAATGGTTGTAAGTAGCTCTCTTGCTCGGATTGCCGCGCCCGCGCCGCCCGCACCAGAGCACTCTCTTCGCGTATTCTGCTTAAGTCATCAGCGTTCGGATTCATGATTTTGCGTGCTATACCCTCTACACGCTGGATTCGATACTCCCTGGCTTGCACATCAAAGCGATGCTCGCTCACACGCCCGTCCAATCCAACAACGCTCAATTGCAGCTCTTCACCATGATCCCGGTCAAGGCCCACTATAAACCTTCGGTCTTTGCTCAGGGGCAACAACTGCTCACCCAAATACACAGCGTGCTCGTCATCTGCCAGCTGTCCAACCAACACCGCACCCTGCTGAATGTTCGACGCCAACTCCAGGCCAAACGTCGCCATGGGCAAGACCAAAAGAACCGCGGTGATCGCAATACGTGGTAACAAGCCCTTGGTCAGGCGCATAATCTATCCCCCATAGTTAAGCTGCTATTTTACCGCCGAAGCAACCCTGTCTGTGGCGCATCACATAGCTATAATATTCACATGGGACGATATCGAAAACCAATGCCTAGAGGCTCAGCGTATATCACTGCGGCGGGTGAGAAGGCTCTGAGATCCGAGTTGCACCAACTCTGGAAAGTAGAAAGGCCTGTGGTTACAGCGGCAGTATCGGAGGCAGCAAAGCAAGGTGATCGTTCAGAAAACGGTGACTACATTTATGGCAAACGCCGTCTTGCCGAGATTGATCGCAGAGTACGATTTCTTGGTAAGCGTCTGGATGAAGTTCAAGTAGTTGACCGGCCGCCCGATGATCAGAGTAAGATTTTCTTCGGTGCATGGGTAACACTTGAAACCGACTCCGGAGAGGAGAAAGAACTGCGCATTGTTGGCCCGGACGAGTTTGATCTAAGCCAGGGTTACCTCAGCATGGATTCCCCGCTAGCCAGATCACTGCTAGGCAAGCGTATTGAGGATGAAGTCTCTGTGAAAGTTGGCGAGCACGTCCATGATTACTGTGTGCTCGCCATTCGCTATGAGACGCCCTAGTTTGGTTTAATCACCAGGTCTATGCGACGGTTTCTGGCACGCCCCTCTTGCGACTCGTTATTGGCAATCGGCTTACCTTCACCGTAACCATAGGCATTCACATTGACCGGATTAAGATTCTGCATGTTCGCTAGCAAGTAGGCCCTCACGGATTCCGCTCGCTCTTGCGACAATATAAGGTTGGCGTCATCGCCACCGAAAGAATCAGTGTGGCCTTCAATATCAATAGCGCTCTGCGGGAAAATATTGACCGCCTGTTGCACTTTGCTCAACAGAGAGAAGGCGTCGGAGTTGATAACAGCTTTGCCGCTGTCAAAGGACAAGCCTATGAGTCTCAGAGTGATATTGTCGCCCTGGCGAGAAACACGAGCTTCGCTCGGTGCGAACAGCTGCTCTATGCTGGCAAACTGCGCTCGCCTGGCGTCCTGGCGCTTAATTTGCTCAGCCAGATCAGCCCCTTCAGCCGCTTTTCCTTGCAGTAATACGATCTGCTGATCTTTGTCACTCAGTTGCAGACCAAGGTCTCTGATTTCATCTTTGAGATATTGGATTGCGGTAAGAATGTCTTCAGTAGGCTTGGCGTAGCCGTTCGATTGGTCAATCACAATGTCAAGCTCACCAGCCATTCGACGAAACGGTTGCTCCCACTCCAGCAGCAAGTCTTCTACAGTCTTGTCCTCGTCATCTATCGCTTCTGCTTCTTTCCCTATATAGCGCGCATGACGTGCTTCGTAATCGGAATCGCGCGCAAGACTTCTGGGGCGGTCGCTATCATAGCGGTCAGTGCTTAGTGCAGATGAGGCTTCGGCCAGCAACTGCTCAGCTTTTGCCACAGTTTTCGGTGCATAACGATCAACACGATCATCTTTGGCAGCAACAATAAGCTTCGCCGTATCTGCCAGATAGTTAGTCTTGATAGCCGCAAGCTCTATGGCACGATACAACTCAATGGAATCAGCGAGCCTGGATTCGGCTGAATTAATGTTACCTCGCTCCAGAATAGAGGCTGCTCTACGAAACTGCGACTCGGCCTTGTTCCAGGCTTTAGGATTAATTTCGTTGCCTTTTACCGCCAGCGCATCGTCACGCGCCGTCATGCCTTTCTTAAGAGTTAGCTCAGCCTGTGCGGCTTTGCCTTCCAATGACGTCAGGGCTTCGCTGGCCTCAGCAAGGTCGTCCTCCACGGATTTCAGGGTTTTACCTTTCTCCAGCTTATCCTTGGCACGCTGGTAGTATTTCTCAGCGCGGTCGTAGCTGTCGGGCACCATCACATTCATACGTGCAGTGGCGGCCGCATTCAAACGCTTCAGCACTGGATCCAATAATGTGGACTGTATTGCCGCATCGGCGGCCCAGGTAGAGACGCTGATAAACACGGCAGAGAGGAATACGGCAAGCGTACTCATGCCGAGACGTTTTTGTTCATTGATCATACAAATCTCCATCTTCAAGGTTTGAGCGCACCAGTCCGATGAATGACCCGGCTCAGATTTTAAGTTGGCAAGCCTATGCCAATAGTTGGGCCGAATCAATGCGGTTTACAAATCGAAACATTGTTAAGCGAAAAAATGCCGCTGTGCCGATTGCAGGCAAAGCGTTTACACTGGCGCCACCGTGAAAACCGATTTATGAATTGAACTGAAATGGCAATAGGTACCTGGGAGCCCGAACAAGACAAACCGCAGGAGCAACACTTACTGAGCGCTGATTTCCTGAATCGAGCTGTTGCAATAAGTACAGAGAGCCGGCTTGAGGATCTGGAACAAGCGTTTGATCCGGAGGAACAACAACAGTTATCTGGGATAATGCAGCTTGCCGAGGAAGCCTGGTTGCGCGCAGTAAACGAGATGAGCAGTGATAACATCTACCACCTCATGCGCTTTTTAACCGTAGCCGAAATGACTTTCAACAACTGGGAAGTTGGCCCGAAGTCGCCGGTTATCTGGCTGAATAAATTGCTGAAGACGCGCGGTGAAGCACTGCAGAGAGAGCAGGTATTGTGGATAAAATCCAATACCAGAAATCGCTATTTACCCAATGGTGCTGTGCTGTAAGTACATGCTAAAGTGGCGTCTGATACTGCTTTTTCCACTCGCTGTACGGCATGCCATACACAATTTCTCTGGCTTGCTCGTAATCGACATGCAGCGAGGTTTCTTCAGCTGCGTCCATATACCATTTGGCCAGGCAGTTTCGACAGAAACCGGCCAGGTTCATAATATCGATATTTTGCACATCCGTGCGCTCGTCCAAATGCTCAAGCAGACGACGAAACACCATTGCCTCAATTTCTTGCTGCTGTTTTTCATCCATTGTTTGAGCACCCAATAAAAAAGGCTTGCAGCGAACGCTGAATGATCAGCAAACCGTTCGGCGCAAGCCTCAACCGAGTTCCTAAAAGAATAACCTGGATGAGACCGCTAACTCCCATCGCTTGATGGTATTCTATGTGCACAGAAACGGTCAGCCGAGAGAGTTTTCTGGCACTTTTGCGCTTTTGACCGTCGAATAGACAGCAATTGAGCAAAGCCTATCCACACTGCAACACAATATGACCAGCGACACTAAACTCATCGATCTGGAAACGCGGATCAGTTTCCAGGAAGACATGCTGCAAGCTCTGAATACCTTGTGTTACGAGCAGGAACGGCGTTTATCGCATCTGGAACGACAAAACAAAGAGCTTGTTGATCACGTTCGCGACTTGCTTGGGCAGCAGTCAGCGGGTGAATCAGCAGAGCAGCAGCGCCCTCCTCACTTCTAGTCCATGGTAGTTTATGCCTGACAATAAGCGCCTGGTCTACTCAAGCGACCGCGGTAGAATTTGCCCCGAATGCCTGCGCGCGATTGGCGACTGCAACTGCGGACGTTCAAGGAAAAGCTCCGCGCAATCAGGCAAGACATCAGAATTTGTCTATATACGCCGCGAAACCAAAGGCCGCAAAGGCGCCGGTGTGACCTTAATCGATGGCCTGACACTAGCGGACGATGAACTAAAAATGCTGGCCAAAGCTCTAAAAAAGAAGTGCGGCGTTGGCGGCTCAGTCAAGCAAGGCATTATCGAAATTCAGGGCGACCAACGACTGCTTGTCAAAGCCGAGCTTGAAAAAAGCGGTTTCAAGGTAAAGCTTGCGGGCGGCTAAGCTGCGCGCCGACGCCAGTCCAGCGCGGCAGCTTTGCCGGTCACTTACTTTACCAAAGTACAATCAGGCGCTAATAGCCGGTATGCGCAGTACCTGACCAGGGTAAATTTTATCCGGGTCGGTCAGCATCGGGCGATTCGCTTCGAATATGTCGGTGTACTTCATAGGGTCACCGTACTGAGCTTTGGCAATTTTAGACAAGGAGTCACCAGATTGCACGGTATAGAACGAAGCCTCGGGCTCCGGGTTTTCCACCTCGAGCTGACAATCGACGGAAGACACACCAAATTGGTTGCCTGCACACAGCGTTGCCTTTTCACTGGCTTCCTGCGAAGCCACAGTGCCACGAAGAATCGCCGTTTCATCAGCCACTGCAACTTCCAGGCCTGAAACCTCGATTCCTGCCTCGGCAATTTTCTTCTCAATGCTCTCAGCGCGGCGCGCGTCGATTCGTTCTTGAGAGACTTCTACTTTGCCGGCGGCTGACGCTTCCGGCTCATCATCACCGAAAAATTTCTCACCTGCTTCTTTAACAAAATCAAATAAGCCCATGTTTTTAGTCCTCTTTATTAAAAATGGTCATGGAAAATCAAGGTGATAATAGCACAGCACTACCGTCTGGCGGACAACTTGTAACAGGGGTTAACATGTCCGCTTATCACCTATTACTGTAGCCGCGGAAGACCTATGCTGGCCAAATGGACAAGCCCTTCAGCTACTTCAGAAATAGCGAACCCAGCACACCTCCACCCATTTGGTTGGCCGGCCTGGAGCTGGGTCGTTGCGCTACAGAAGCTCTCTCGCTGAGCCTGTACCGCGCAAAACTATTAGAAGGTGTTCGTGGAGATGGGCACCCCATTGTTGTGTTCCCTGGCTTATTCGCCTCTGATCGCTCAACTGGCCCACTGCGCCGTTTGCTAAATGACGCTGGTTATAAGAGTTATGGTTGGGGGCATGGCACCAACCTGGGGCCGAGTCGTGCAGAAGATCTAGAAGGCGAGATTGAAGAGCTAATCGGCACTGTTTTCCTGGAAAACGGCAAACGGCCAGTCAGCCTTGTGGGTTGGAGTCTTGGTGGCTTATATGCCCGCCTGGCGGCCCATTTGATGCCTGAAAAAGTTAATCAGGTCATTACACTGGGCAGTCCGATCAATGGCAGCCCGCAATTAACCAATGCCTGGAGATTGTACGAGTTAGTCTCTGATATGGACATTGATGCCAGCGACAACGAAGAAAAGCTGGCATTGATTGCTAAACCACTGCCCGTGCCTTCCACGTCAATCTACAGCAAGTCGGACAGTATTGTGGCCTGGCAGATATCACGCGCTGCCGACGGTCCAAACCAGCAGAATATCCATGTGCCGTCAAGCCACATAGGTATGGCGTTCAGCCCCTTGGTCGTGCAAGTCATTCTTGATCGATTGCAAACACCGGTTGACGCCTGGCAAGCTTTTGAGCCAGAAACCAGATTTGAGCGCTTCGTTTACGCAGTTTGAGCACGCCAACTGCGACCCGTACAACTTGCGTCACGTGCCCTGGGTCACAATACTGATGCTTTTTTAGACAAAATTAAAGTAATTGAGCAATTCGCGTGAAGCCCTGATGCCTGTTTGACTATACCTAAATACATGGTTAACACGGAGGTCGCCATGGCTCGCATTGCTCTTTTTATCATCTTTTTAACACCACTATTCGCCCACGCTGAAACCACATTTGGTGGCGGTGTAGGCACCTTAGGCTTCAATATCACCTTGGGGCAAAGCCTGACTGAGAACATCAATCTTCGCTTGTCGTACAATTCGGCGGACTACGATTTCGACGGCGAAACAGATGGCGTTGACTATGACTACGGCTTCGATCTGAGCAGCTTTTCAGCGCAGCTGGACTGGCATCCCTTTCACAATGAATTTCGACTATCGGCGGGCGCCATCTCCAATGGCAACAAGATCAATGCCGCCAGCAAGGCGTTTGACGGTACCGTTGAAATCGGCGATCAGAATTTTACCAGCGAGCAAGTTGGTCGCTTGGAAGGTGAGATCAAATTCGATTCAATCGCCCCCTATCTGGGTCTGGGCTGGGGTCGTGCAGCGGATCGCGGCTGGGGATTCCTTTTTGACTTAGGTGTCGCTTTTCAGGGCAGCGGCGACGCGGAGCTTCTAGCGGTGGACGGCAGCTTTTCTAACAATCCCTTGCTTATAGCTGAAGTCGAGCGAGAAGAATTGGAACTTGAGGCCGACATAGAAGACTATGACTTGTATCCGGTGGCGAGCTTCCAACTCATGTATGCGTTCTGAGTGCGCACACTAGCGTTATCCTCAAAATGGTTTAATGCATGATGAGCGGCACCAGCAGTGATACTGATGCCGCTGAAACGGATGACCCGGCAACTAAACAAAGTTAGAATTGCGGCGCAATCTACAGCAGAATAACAGCCGTGACCAACAAGCTTCAGACCGCGTACTCCCATGGACTGGCCAAGAACCCCGCAAACTACTCAGCACTCACACCAATAAGCTTTGTTAAGCGTGCCGCTGAGGTATATCCCCATCGAGTTGCGCAGATCTACGGCAAGCAGCAGCGCAGCTGGCAGGAAACCTATACTCGCTGCCTAAAGTTTGCTTCAGCGCTGTGCAATCACGGCGTAGAAGCGGACGATACGGTGGCGTTGATGCTGCCAAATGTGCCCGCAATGCTGGAGGCGAGTTACGCCATTCCAATGGCCGGTGCGGTGATCAACGCACTAAACATTCGACTCGATGCCGATGCTATTGCATTTATGCTCAAGCATGGCGGCGCAAAAATAATATTCACTGACCGTGAATTTTCGCCTGTTATAAAGGCAGCGCTGGAACAACTGACAGAAAAGCCGCTGGTGATAGATGTTAACGATGAGGCATGTGACCGCGGCGAATTCATTGGCGAGATGGAGTACGAAGATTTCATAGCACTGGGCGATGAAAACTACGAATGGCAGTTGCCTGACGATGAATGGCAGGCAATCGCCCTTGGTTACACCTCAGGAACAACTGGCAACCCTAAAGGTGTGGTTACCCATCACCGTGGGGCCCATCTGAATACCATGTCGAATATTCTCGCCTGGAATATGACTGCCTTCCCAGTCTATCTATGGACACTGCCGATGTTTCACTGCAACGGATGGTGTTTCCCCTGGACAATCGCTGCATTGAATGGCACCCATGTGTGTCTGCGCGCCGTGGTCGCTGACGATATTTTCAGACTCATCAAAGAACACAATGTTAGCCATCTATGCGGTGCGCCCATTGTTCTGAACATGATGGCCAATGCAGACGACTCGATAAAAAACGGCATAGAAAACACCGTGAACGTAATGACCGCAGGATCAGCACCTCCACCCAGCGTGCTCGACGCCATGGCAACACTGGGCTTTGATGTAACGCATACCTATGGTCTTACCGAAGTATACGGGCCGGCCGTAGTGTGTGCATGGCAGGAGGAATGGCAAGACTTGCCTGGTGAGCAGCTATCAGAATTGAAAGCACGCCAGGGTGTACGGTATTCAATGCTGGAAGAACTTATTGTACTTGACCCCGACACCATGGAGCCGGTTCCGAAAGACGGCCAGACCATAGGCGAGATCATGTTTAAGGGTAACGTTGTTATGAAAGGCTACCTGAATAATCCAGCAGCCACAGACAAAGCGTTCGAAGGCGGTTATTTTCATTCAGGTGATTTAGCAGTTTGCCACCCCGACGGTTATGTTGAGATCAAAGACCGCTCGAAGGATATTATTATTTCGGGTGGTGAAAATATTTCCAGTATAGAAATTGAAGCTACCTTATACAGACACCCTGCGGTCATGGAAGCCGCAGTCGTCGCCATGCCTGATGAAAAATGGGGCGAAAGCCCCTGCGCATTCGTTACCTTACTGGAAGGCAAAGCTGCCACCGAGCGAGACATAATCGATTTTTGTCGGGAACGAATGGCGCACTTTAAGGCGCCCAAGAGAGTTGTTTTTGGTCCGCTGCCGAAAACTTCCACCGGCAAAATCCAGAAATTCGAACTGCGGCAATCGTTGTAGAGTAGCTCTCAAAAAGGAAGTAATGGTGTCTGAAGATATATTGCTGAGAAATATACTTGGCGAGAGCCGCGTTATTGCAATTGTTGGCTTGTCTAACAAGCCGCACCGTGACAGCTATGCTGTGGGCGCGTACCTGCAGCAGCACGGTTTCAGAATTATTCCTGTCAACCCCAGGTGCGACGAAATTTTGAATGAACCCTGTTACGAGTCGCTGGAAGCACTTCCCATGAAGGTCGATATGGTCGACTGTTTTCGACGCTCTGAGTTAATACCAGATATTGCGCGCTCGGCCGTTGCTATTGGCGCTAAATGCCTTTGGATGCAACTCGGTGTTCGCAATGAGGAAGCGCGCTCAATTGCCGGGGCCGCTGGTCTGGATGTGGTTGAGGATAAGTGCACAAAAATCGAATATGCGCGCCTTTTTAACAACAACGAATAAAGACTTTATTTTGCAAACTACGCACTCCGAATTTTCTCCGCCGCGATTGTTGCGCAACACTCATGCTCAATCACTGCTGGCCAGTGCCGGGCCCAGAAAGTATTTTTCAACGCGCCGGGCGAGAAAGGTAACGGATATTGCGCAGGAAGTTATTCTTGATTGCGGTGATCAGGTTCGCCTGCAGGGTTTCTATTCTTCTCACGGAGGAAATCCAGGCAAAAAGTTGGTGATTTTGCTGCATGGCTGGTTAGGTAACGAAAGCTCTTCCTATTTACTTTCTGCAGCGGCAAGCCTGTTCGACAAAGGCTTCAATGTGTTCAGGCTGAACTTGCGAGACCATGGAGAAACGCATCATCTTAATGAGGAGTTGTTTCACTCAGCGCGGCTTGCCGAAGTGATCAACGCAATGGCGGAAATTCAGCGATTGCACCCACATGACAACTACTATCTTTGTGGCTTTTCTTTGGGTGGTAATTTTGCGCTGCGCGTCTCGGCAGAACACAATCAGGACAATACGCGCTTTAACGCCGTTGTTGCCGTGTGCCCGGTGATCAATCCGGAAAGTGCCATGGCGACTATCTCAACAGCAATGTGGGTGTATCCGTGGTACTTCGTACAGAAGTGGAAGCGTTCCCTGCGAAAGAAATTGGCCTATTTTCCGCATTTGGGCTTTGGCGATGAACTGGAGCGCGCAAAGAACCTTGATGACCTGAACAAATTCTTTGTTCCCAATCACACTCCGTATCAACAGCTGAATGACTATTTCAAAGCGTACTCCGTAGCCGGTGAGCGCCTGGCAAGCATTGATGTACCTACTCATATCATTCATGCGGCCGATGACCCGGTTGTTAGTGCAGCTGATCTGCAGCAGGCTTCTCGTAAGGGGCGCTTGAGCGTGGAAGTGACCCAGCACGGCGGTCATTGTGGCTTTTTGAAGAATTACCGGCTTCACAGCTGGGTGGATGACCGCTTACTGGACCTGTTCAATCGCTGACGTAAACCGCAATTTACTTGCTTATCCCGCCGTTTAGCTGAGACGCTATTATTGCCAAACACAGTAATGGCGATTACCACCTCAATGGTGCGAGTATGGCCAAATGAGTCAAGCTATCGTCATTCTTGCATTGTCAGGCAGCGCAAACACGGCCATTGCTACGCCTCTGGATATATTTTTCGCCTGCAACCGCATTGCACGAGGCAGCAATAGCTCTGCTGCCCCACGCTTCCTGGTGCAGACCATGGCCGAAAATGGCCTGGTAAGCAGCAATTCCGGTTCAGCCATTCAGGCAAACCTTTCGTTGGCCAGCATTAGTGACGACACTATTGTTATTGTGGCGGCTCCGCTGTTATCAACCGCTGCTGAGATCGATCGATTCATCAGCCACAATGAGGCGGCGATCAATTGGCTAGCCGAATACGGCCCTGGCCTCAGTCTGGTTGCCAGTCATTGTGCAGGGGTATTTGCGCTCGCCCAAGCCGGTTTGCTGCAATCTGGTGCCTGTACTACCGCGTGGTATCTGGCCGACGAATTCACTCGTCGTTACCCGAACGTTGAGCTGAATCAGCGCTCAATGCTGCAAGCCAATGGCAATGTGCTCACCGCGGGTGCTGGCAGTGCAATTCAGGATCTATGTCTGGAAATTGTTGCCCAATCAGCCGGGCGTCACTATGCAAGATTATTGGCCAAGTACTTTGTACTGGACAGCCATCGCGATATGCAATCTCCCTATGCGATTCTGGCCAGTCAGCGCATTACTGATTCTATTGTGGCCAAGGCAGAGCGTTGGATTCATCAGCATTTGGCCGATGATTTTTGTATTCAGGATATTGCCGACCATGTAGGCGTGAGCAATAGAACACTGATACGACGCTTCCAGAATGATATTGGCGTCAGCCCGCAAGCCTTAACTCAAAGTATGCGCATAGAAAAAAGCAAGATTCTGCTGGAAGCCAGCGATTTAGCACTGCGGGAAATCGTCGTACGCGTTGGCTACAGCGATGAAAGTGCATTCCGGCGGCTGTTTGCGCAAAGAGTGGGCTTAACACCCAATGTCTACAGACAGCGTTTTAGCCACACGCTCACAGCTCGTCTGGAGGATAATCTGCAGACCTCGTAATGGATTCATAGTGATCTATTTGCTGGCTGAGTTCTGCCAGCTTTTGCTTATAGGTATCAAGCACCACGCTGCCCAGTAATAACTGAGCGGGCGGGTTTTCCATTTCGGCAACGTCGGCGATAACGACAGCCGCTCTCTTTGGATCGCCAGGTTGGCGGCCATCAATCTCACCAATCATGCTTATGCGGCTGCTGACATGTTCAGCGTAGTCGGCCAAACCTGAGCTGTTTGATTGCATGGAACGCCCAGCCCAATCTGTGCGGAAAGGTCCAGGTTGAATCGAGCACACTTTGATATCAAACGGGGCCACTTCTTTGCTTAGCGCTTCTGTTAGCCCCTCCACTGCGTATTTGCTACTACTATAAAATCCCGTTCCCGGATTTCCCATCAATCCGGCCTGTGAAGAAATATTCAAAATTCTGCCACCGCGGCGCTCGCGCATAAACGGAAGCACTTTCTGGGTCATTGCAAGAAGACCGAAAAAATTGGTTTCGAACATGGTGCGCAATTGCTCATTGTCACCCTCTTCTATTGCCGACAAATACCCGTATCCGGCATTGTTAACCAGCACATCAATTCTACCGAAACTTTCTAGCGTTTCCGTAAAAGCAGCATCAATATCAGACTGCTTACACACGTCCAAAGTAAGGGCAATTGCGGAATCCGGAAATCGCTCAACGATATCTGCCACGGCGGCCGTATTTCTTGCAGTCACCGCCACCTGAGCGCCCCTGCCCAATACTTCCAACGCAAGATCCCTGCCTATGCCACTGGAACAGCCAGTGATCAACCACACTTGTTGCTTAGCATTCATTTCACTTGTTCTCAGCTATTCGCCAGGCATAACTTTCCGCTCGCGCACAATGCTGTTGCTGCCTTTCAGCTGCGCTTACAGTGGGCACTGATTTTGGCAGATGTAGATCAATGTCACGCAAGCTCACAATCCTGGCTTCCGCCTGCAAAGAGTCTTCGGGACGACCGCTCACAAACTCTGCCCAACGTAGCGTCAATATACCTTCATGCATACCGTCAGGGTTCAGCCAATTGTGAACGCCGGGGTCTTCTACCGAGACGACAAAAGTATAACTGCCGTCTTCATTCGCAACGGATTGATGCAGATTGAGACTGCCATTTTGCGTGATGATCTCGTTAGAGGTTCCCCAAAGATTGGTGATTGGTGCAATGAAATACTCTGCCCCGCCCAGATCAACATTGATCAACATAGCCTGGCCTTGCTCAAGTTTGAATTGACCCATTATGTATATTTGGTTGCGCAGAGCACCGTCTACGTCACGGTCGATTTTAAAGTCGAATGCGTTTACCGGTTTGTCTGTGGCCTGACGATTCCAGCGCGTGGTGTTTCGCGCGTAATCCCACATGTACTTAATCGCTCGCTGCAGGTCTTGCTGAAAATCACGCTGATGTGCTTGACCGTCACTATCCAGCAACTCGATCGACAGCTCATTCACGCATTCCTCACCCCAGTTTTGTAACACATCGCGAATGTAGAACTGATGCGCACTTGGCGATGACTGAATATGATTCGCGCGTCCATTCGCAGCCTGGGCATCAACAGAAATCTCAAAGCGACCGACCTCATCCAACTGCAGATCTTTGCCAGACAGCACATCGACCGTGGCCATGTGCTCGTCCCATAAAGTAAAGTAGTTCTCTGTTAAGCGGTGAGGCGCAACACGACCTGAAATTCGGTAGCGGTGCTCACCACTTATGGGAATAACCCTGTAAACCGAATCCGGATTATCAATTCCCCACCGAGAGCCTGGTATGCGAACACCCTCTATAAAATGCCCCACACGTGAGATAGTGATAACGGCCGGGTGCAGCGGGTCTTGATTGAGCGACCAAATAGTCGCGCCGAAACATACTTCTTCAAAAGCACCTTCAAAACAACTGCGTGCATCTTCTGAAGGGTTTACCTCGTCAAGCCAAAACGCCGCGACTTCCGATTTCGCCTGCTGAAAGTCAGGGTGTTGAAACACCTCCAGTGCGCGAAGCTCATACTCACGCTGGCTCGCTGTATCAATAGGGTTTTTACTAAATGCTGGGTTCACTGGTGGCCCCTTTTTTAGCTGGCACGTTTTCATACACGTGTGGAAGATCGGTTTCCAATGACCGGACTTTTGCCAGCATATGATCTTCTGACCATGACATGAGCTCCGAAGGCATTGCATAAGACTGACCAGTGTCGTCATTCACCCAGGCGAATATAATGGCATCCCAATGACTTGGATCTTCGCCAGGCTGTACCATAAAGCAGCTAATTCTAGAGGCACCCCACTGACCGGCCAGCGCATCTGCACACGATTGCAAGGATGACAAAAAATCCGCTGATTGCATACCTTCACCAAGTTTGACGGCAAGCGCCAACTTGCTTGTTTCAGGTTCAAAACAACGCGCATTCCCGAACAACAAATGCTCGACAGTATTTAACGCGCGTATGCGCGGCTGATCCATAAACTGGCGTTCATCCTCGCGAATAATCGGCGCCAATTCTGATTCCAGGAACGCTGCACTTTTGCTCAGCTCTTCAATCGACTCGTACCAGAATTCAGAAAACACATCGAAATCCGGCGCACTACCTGACATCTCTTCAACTATGTGGTTGCGCAGGTATTTCTTGAAACCGCGAAAATAGTGAAGTGCCAAAGGTGCGTGTTGCGTCTCGTAATAATTCTGAAAAAACTCGCGACTAACATCCTGCCGCCTGGGTATCAGGGCAATGAATTTATACATAGTGACTCCTTTCCATGCACAGATTGCAAAGTATTAAGAGCAGTTGTGCAAGTGATGATTTATTTAGTCGTAATGCTCACGCTTCAATATCAGCGTGCAACCACCGCTCGGCCAAATAGAAACTGAGTGCTGCAACAATCAGCAATACATGACACCACAGAATCGCAACACCCAGCGCCGAATCACCATAGTCTTGCGCCAGAAAGTCACTGGCCGCGCCTATGATCACTGGCCCAATACCCAGACCCACCAAATTGGTCATCAGGAACACAAACGCAATCGCCAGCGCGCGCCTGCGCTCACCTGCAATCAAATGCACTGCGGCCATAGCAGGTGGTGTCGTCACGCCAAAGCTGAAGCCCAATACACCCATCAACAAAATGACAATAAACGTGCTAGTCAGACTGAACACTGCAATAGCCACAGGAAAGCCCAACAAGCATGCAATCGCGGGCAAACGCACTGACCAGCGAATATCACTCTCAAACAAGCGATTACACCACCAGCCACCGGCCAACACCCCCGCTGCGGTTGACAACGACACTACCATGCCGTACTTGAACCCAACCTCGGCAAGCCCCATTCCGTGCGTACGAATCAGAAACGACGCAACCCACTGCGTTGCACCGTAAGACAGAATGGCATAAAACGAAAAGCCCGCCAGAATCAGGCAATAACTCGGTTTGGCCAGCAGCAAGCGCGCAGCCAGCCAAACACTGTCATCCGCAGCTGGGCCGGTATGCCCGCCACTCATACGTGGTTCCGCAAGACAAAACCGCACCACCAGCGCAAACAGCAAACCCGGGAAACCCACTAATAAAAACGCCATCCGCCAGCCATAGTGCTCAGCAACAAACCCACCCACCGCAAAGCCAATCAGATATCCCACCGTACTGCCCAAGGAAAACACCGCCAGCGCGCCAGCCCGCCTCGAAGGTGGGTAATAATCGCCAATCAAGGAATGCGAAGGAGGCACCGCCCCCGCCTCACCAATAGCAACTCCAATGCGTGCTACCAACAGCTGCACAAAACTCTGCGCCATTCCGCAGACCATGGTCAATGCACTCCAGGCCGCCAGTGACCAGGCAATAATCGACCGTCGATTACCCGTATCAGCAAGCCGTGCCAGCGGAACCCCAAAGCTTGCATAGAACATTGCGAATGCCAGCCCTGTTAGCAATCCCAATTGAGTGTCACTTAATGAAAATTCTGCCTTGATGGGCTCGAGCAGAATCGCAAGAATCATGCGATCCAGGTAATTGAAAAGTGCGACGAAGAACAGAATGCCAAGCACAAAACGCGGGCTATTAACTTTCAAGGCTTCGGACACTAAAACGATCTCATAAATCTGCCTGGGGTAGTTCTTAGTCAGCATACTGACCCTTCGGGACCGTCAAAAAGAGGGACCTTTTTGACGAGCTTACAAGGACGTATTCACAGCGTGTCCCGAAGGGTCAGTATGCTGACTAAGAACGGGGCTTGACAAGTACTCCGTAGAAGCCACACCAAACCTCGCCAATTAGCGAGATACATACCCCCATAAACTGACTGAGATGTAATCCCCAAGCCCCCCACTAGCTCTATACTTTCCGCCATCAGACACAACCACCAGGAACACTTCCATGGATCGATTTATCGTTGTCTCCTCAGACTGTCACGCCGGACTCCCAATCAAGGAATACCGAGAGTATCTGGACCCTGAATATCGCGAAATCCTTGATCAAGCCGCACCCATAGAAATTGAAATGGCCGGCAAAGCCTCAGAAAGCTTTCTCATTAAGGAAATCAACGAAGAATGGCGCAAAGGCAACGAAGACGTATTAACCGGCGCCTGGGATCACGACCAGCGCCTGAAAATGCTGGACAAAGACGGCATTGCTGTAGAAGTCATTTTCCCCGACGGCATCACTGAAGTTAACATGCCTCCCTTTGGCGCTGGCATCAGCTTAGGCGTAGGCGAAGAAATCATTCCCGACCTGCAATGGGCAGGTGCCCGTGCGCATAACCGGTGGCTGGCCGAATTAGTCAGCCAATCACCCGAACGCCACATAGGCGTTGCCATCGTTCCATTGGTGTGGGATATCGATCAAGCCGTTCAAGAAGCTAAATGGGCCGCCGAGAACGGTCTCAAAGGCGTAGTTCTGCCAAACCTTACTCGCCATCACGCCGGTTACAATCACACCCGATACCATCCGTTCTGGGAAGCGTGTGAAAGCCTCGGTCTGGTTGTTCATTTCCATTCAGGTGCGGCGCCAATGGAGCAATACTTTGGCAATGACTGGCCAAATACTCCTGCCGATATCGACAATCCAGGTGCCATTGGCGCCTACGTATCAGAAGTATCCTGGTGGACGTTTAGACCCGCCACATTCCTGATCTGGGGTGGCGTTTTCGAAAAATACCCTAAATTACACGTTGCCTTAACCGAAGCCGGCACCGCCTGGATGATTCCGCCATGGATGAGGTTGATGGATCACCACTATCATGACAAACAATTCTCAGCAAAAATGGGCGACTTCACAGCTCACCTTTCCATGTCACCGTCTGAGTATTTCCGCCGTAACATCGCTATAGGTGCCAGCTGCACCGCCCGTGCCGACGCTGAAATCCGACACGAACTGGGCCTGGAGCAAATTATGTGGGGCAGCGACTTCCCGCATCCTGAAGGTTCATGGCCGCATACCTACAATCAAATGACCAGTGCGTTTGGTGGTTTCCCGCAGGATGAAGTCGGCATGATGCTGGGCGAAAACGCCGTGAATTTTTATGGTCTGGATCGCGAGATTCTAGTACCCATTGCCGAGCGTATCGGACCGTTGAAACAGGATTTCCAACAGGCACCGCACTAATTGATGCGCAACGTCAGGTGAGTTTGGTCTCACCCTTCATGCGCTCAATATAGATCGATGCCATAAAGAAACATGGCATCGCCAACATGGACAGCACATCGGCGGTGATTAAAGACCAGGTGAGCGGGTTGGTCACACCATTGGCGCTCAGGCTGTCACTGAGAATGCCGGTAAGCACAGCACCAAAACCCAGTCCCAACAGGTTGCATGAAAGCAATAAGAATGCCGTCATAACACCGCGAAGCTTTGGTGGCGACAGATCTTGCACCGTTGAAAATGTGGGCCCATAAAACACCACCAACATCAGAAATCCCGAACCCATACCCAGCCAAAACAGCGGCGAATCTGGCGCGCTCCAACGGTAAGCGACAATCAGCGGCGCTATTGCCAACAGCATGAACGCCAGAAAGCGGGCTCGCCCACCTTTGTAATGCGCGTTGTACCAGTCACTAAGCAAGCCACCAAGAATCGAGCCTAAAGTACCAATAACAATAAACAGCAAGCCGTAGATACCGGTAATCTCAGCCTCCGTAAATCCACGCTCGCGCACCAGCCATAGAATGGCAAATTGACCTGAGCCCAGCGGAATGTGAAAGAAAACAGCACCTAGCATGGTGAACACCAATGCCGGCTGCTCTCGCATAGCACTTAGCATCAGTGACAAGGAATCTCTTAAACGCGTGACTTCCAGCTCTTCACTGTCAGTTGCCGGTTCATCTTGTGCACCTCGCGGTGGATCGCGAAAAAACAATAAGATCAATGCCAGTACCACACCGATACCGCCCAGTACAAAAAAGCAGTTGCGCCAGCCAATCTGCGGGCCAAGCGCACTCGCCACAATATAGCTGGCACCTGCTCCAAGAGGCACACCCAGATAATAAATACCCGACGCAAAACCACGCTTCGCTGGTGGGAAGATGTCGGACAACATCGACATTGCCGCAGGTGTTAGCGTTGATTCGCCTACACCAATCATCATGCGTGCTACAGCAACTTGAAGAAAATTCCGTGCCGTGCCGGTGTAGGCAGTTAATAGGCTCCAGACTGCAATGCCTAAAGCCATAAGTCTGGGTCGATTAAACCGGTCTGCCAGAGACCCCATAAACAGGCCCATCACCGAATAAAAGGTGACAAACAGAAGACCTGTTAGTAAGCCAAATTGGGTATCGCTGAGATTTAAATCCGCACTTATTTGTGGAGCGAAGGCGCTTAACAGGTTGCGGTCAACCATGTTAAGAACGTTCAACAGAACAAGAAAACAAAGAGTAGAGTTCCGTGACTTCATACGGTTATCCGGTTTTTATTGTTATTAGCTACAGCCTGTCACAAAACACGCTGCACTACCATAGCTGTGTTAAATACCTTTCCCTTCGCTCAACACTCTACGGATAGCCGCCGCACGATCCGCACGCATGCGTAATTTGGTCTCTGCACGCGAAACCGCATCGAGGTTTTCAGCAAGATGCGTGGCCATAGCAATTGCAACCGTTTCCACGTTCTCTAGCTCTACAATGCGATCGAGGTAGCCCACGTCCACCGCTTCTTCGGGCGTAAACAGCTCTGCATTAATAACAGCGCGCGTCAGATATTTGGTTTGCAGGCGCTCTTTCGCCAGTTGCACGCCCATTGCTGGCAGTGCCATACCGATTTGCACTTCATTCAGTCCAATTTTATAAGACCCATCGGCACCAATTCGCTCGTCCGCCGACAATAGCAGCAGCGCACCCATTGCCATTGCGTGCCCGGTTGCTCCAATCACGACCGACTTTGGCATTTCGAACAGCCGCAACGCCAGCAAGCCACCTGCGTTCAACAAGGCAAATGCCTGTTCACGGCTTGCACCCATCACTGACAGGTCGAAACCAGCGCAGAACTTCCCTTCCCTGCCGATTAAAGCGATTGCACCCACATCATCGGCTTCCGCTTGATCTATTGCGGCGTTGATGCCATCAATCAATGCCGGCGACAAGGCATTGGCCTTGCCATCATCAATGCGAACAACACCGACCTGCCCCTGACGCTCGTAATTCACTGAATTTGCCATTAGTTCGCCCTTCAAAATGTTATGGCATATAGACTGCCATAAAATACGGTCAGAACCAAGCATATGATGAAAGCTTCGCATCGAAGGCACATCAATTTTCCTTAATGATGAATATACAGGCTGGTGGAATATGCACCTGCAAAGACCACAAACGCACCATACACACGGAATTCCAATTGATTGTGCCTACACGCTCAGTATTGCCACGGGTCGCGTTTTCGATACCGGGATTTGGCCCTGGTGGAGGAATTGCAGTGTCGCTAAAATAACTCTTTTCAGCGCGCTTGATGACAGATAAGCTTGGCGCCTAATTACGAGGGAGAGCATTCACTGCAATGAGATACGAAGCACCCAATAATACCAAGGCAGCGGCAGCGCTATTAGCCGCAGAGAAAGGCAAAGCTCTGGTTCTGGCCGGTGGCACTGATTTGCTGGTACGAATGAAAGCAGGCATGCTGGAGCCGGATTTGCTGGTGGATATCAAGCACATCGATAAGATGCGTTCAATCGCAGGGAGTAGCGCTGGATTTACCATCGGTGCGGCGGTTCCCGGCGTAGAAATTGGCGAGCACAAAGCGCTTGGCAAACTTTGGCCAGGTGTTGTGGAAGCAGCGCAATTAATTGGCAGTGACCAGGTTCAAGGCCGCTGCACCATTGTTGGAAATTTGTGTAACGCCTCCCCTGCGGCCGACACAGTGCCCGCACTGATCGCAGCTGGTGCCAAAGTGGTTGTAGTGGGTAAAGATAGGCGCCGTACCGTTGCCGTTGAAAAAGTTGTCACCGGACCCGGCAGCACATCGCTGGCGAAGGATGAAATTATAGAGTCCATTAAACTTCCAAAACGCGAACGCAATAGTGGTGACGCCTACCTGCGTTTTATTCCGCGTACTGAAATGGACATTGCGGTCGTTGGAGCAGCTGTAAATCTAAGCATCTCCAGAGGTGTTGTTAAGTCAGCACGCGTTGCTCTCGGTGCCGTGGCGCCAACTGCCTTGCTGGTTAAGCAAGCAGCCGATGCCATCATTGGTACAAAATTGGATGATGCCGCACTGGAAACATTAGCCGCTGCCTGTTCTGCCGCCTGTAACCCCATTAACGACAAGCGCGGCACCATACACTACCGAACCAAAGTAGCCGGAGTACTAGGACGCCGTGCTGCCTTGATTGCCTATGAGCGCGCTGGAGGTAAACGATGAGCGGAGCCCACGTATCAACCACAATTAACGGAGACGCCGTTCAGTTTGCGTGCCCGAACGATGAATCTTTACTTGATTCACTGCGCAACCGTGTAGGATTAACAGGCGTTAAAGAAGGCTGCGGCACCGGCGACTGTGGTGCTTGCAGCATCACCTTGGATGGTCGTTTGGTGTGTTCTTGCCTGGTGCTTGGTGTTGAAGCCAATGGCAAGCAAATTGGCACGGTAGAGGGTCTCGCCAACGGCGATAAATTACACCCCTTACAAGAAAACTTTATCAAGCATGCGGCATTGCAATGCGGCATCTGCACACCAGGATTCCTGGTGGCAGCCAAAGTATTGCTGGAACGCAACCCCGACCCAAGCGAAAAAGAAATTCGCTACGCACTGGCTGGAAATTTATGCCGATGCACAGGTTACGACAAGATTGTTCGCGCCGTACAGGCAACCGCAAAAGACCTTAGGAAGAAGAGCAAGTAGCCGACAGGCAACTTAGTGCTCAAGACCAGGGTTTACTAATCGGATAACACAATGACAGATTCTACCAGTTTCACTAATCAGAAATTCAAGGTTATCGGCCAGCGCGTGCGGCGCCAGGATGGCATGGACAAAGTCACCGGGCGTGCCAAATACGGCGCCGACGCCGTAGCGCCTGGCCAATTGGTTGGCGTAATTCTGCGCTCGCCTCACGCTCACGCCAAGATAAAGAAAATTGACACATCCAAAGCAGAAAAGCTGAAAGGCGTTAAAGCGGTTATTACCAGCAAAGATCTGCCTGATCACACCAATGGCGATAGGGATTTGCTAAGCATGCTGGAAAACTGCATGGCGCGCGGCCGCGCTTTGTATGACGGCCATGCTGTAGCAGCGATTGCGGCGGTTGATGCCAACACCGCGAGAAAAGCACTTAAGCTAATCAAGGTTGATTACAAGATTCTGCCTCACGTCACTGACGTAGATGAGGCTATGCAAGATGATGCGCCGGTTATTCACGACTGGGTACGCACCATTGGCGTTGAACCTGCTCCCACAAAAGGTTCCAACATACCAATGCGCAGCGAGTTCGGCCACGGCGACGTTGATGCCGGCTTTGCAAAAGCCGATGTGATCATTGAAAAAAGCTTTAAGACCGAACAAACACACCAGGGCTATATTGAACCGCACGCTTGCCTGGCCAGCATGAGCCCTGATGGGTCGGGTGAGTTGTGGGTAACAACACAAGGCCACTTCGCCTATCGCAATTGGTGTGCGCAATTGCTTGGCCTTGATATGTCAAAGCTGAAAGTAACCTCTTCCGAGATTGGCGGTGGCTTTGGTGGTAAAACCCATATCTGGATGGAGCCAATCGCGCTGGCCCTGTCCAGAAAGGCCAACCGTCCCGTTAAAGTGGTGATGAGCCGGGAAGAAGTATTCCGCGCCAGCGGCCCAACATCATCCACGTCAATTGATGTGAAGATAGGCGCTACCAAAGACGGCCGTATTGTCGCCGCGACTTCGGAATGCCGTTATCAAGGTGGCGCATTCCCCGGGTCCTGGGCTGTAATTGGTGCGATGACTTCATTTGCATGTTACGACTTGGAAAACGTTAAAACGGTTGGTTACGAAGTTGTGTGCAACAGACCAAAAGTGGCTGCGTACCGTGCACCGTCCGCACCCATGGCGTCGTTTGCAACAGAAAGTACTGTTGACCTGGTGGCCGAAGCACTGGGCATGGACCCGGTTGATTTCCGAATTTTGAACGCGGCGAAAGAAGGCACCCGCGCTTCCTACGGCCCAACCTACGGGCCGATTGGTATCGGGCCTACCCTGGAAGCCGTGAAAAAACACCCGCACATGCGCGCCAAGCTGAAAAAGAACCAAGGCCGCGGCATGGCGTGCGGTTTCTGGTTCAATTTTGGTGGTCAAACCAGTTGTACGATAAACGTAGCGGCCGATGGCACGGTGAACTTGAGCGTGGGCACCATTGACGTTGGCGGCTCGCGCTCCTCTCTGTCGATGATCTGTGCCGAAGAACTCGGTATTAGCTATAACCAGGTGAGAACTCATATAGGTGATACCGCAGCACTCGCGCACAACGACATGACTGACGGCAGCCGCGGCACGTTTGCCTCGGGTATGGCGGCCATCATCGCTGCACGGCGTACTAAAGAAGTATTGAAACAACGCGCAGCCACCGCTTGGGAAATTCCGATCGAAGACATTGAATGGCAAGATGGCCACGCCGTTGCAATCGGTGCCAAGCACAGCAAACTAGAGCCACTGTCGCTTGCCGACATTGCTGCTAATACGGAAAACACTGGCGGCCCCGTGGCTGGCCACAACGAGTTTGTTGCCGATGGCGCAGGCGTATCCTTTGCAAGCCACATTTGTGACGTAGAGGTTGACCCTGAAACGGGTTCCACCCGGGTAATCCGTTACACCGTTATTCAAGACGCCGGAAAAGCGATTCACCCAGATTATGTAGAAGGTCAGTTTCAGGGTGGAGCCGCACAAGGCATTGGCTGGGCGCTGAACGAGGAATACATCTACGGTGAGGATGGCCGACTGCAGAACCCGGGCTTCCTGGATTATCGAATTCCAGTATGTTCCGACCTGCCTTTCATCGATACGCAGATTCTGGAGATTCCCAACCCTAATCATCCGTACGGTGTGCGTGGGGTTGGGGAAACGTCTATCGTGCCACCATTGGCCGCAGTGGGGAATGCCGTATCCAATGCAGTTGGAGTCCGAATGACGCACGTGCCGATGTCACCACCGCGAATACTTGCAGCCTTGGAAGCGGAAGAATAGGAAGCTTGCCTGGTGGATGTTCAGCTAAGCGGCCCACTCAGGGCCGCGGTTGGCAACCAGGCCACTGTTGGCGTTGACGCTAACACTATTCGAGAATTGTTTCGCAAACTCAGTGAGCAATACCCAGAATTTAAATCAGCCGTCGCTAATGGCGTTGCTGTGGCAATCAATGGCAACGTGTACAGAGATGACTGGAGTACTGTTATACCGGAAGGTGCTGAAGTAGTATTGCTCCCAAGAATCCAGGGCGGCTAGTACGCTCTACTAACGCCCCTTCCATTCAGGATCGCGCTTTTCGGCAAACGCCGTAAAGCCTTCCATCATATCTTCGCTGCCGTATAAGGTGTCTACAGTTTCCAGTTGGCGGGTGGTAATTCGATTCAAGGCATCTTGAAATTTTGACGCTTCCGCATCGCGCACAACTTCCTTGATGGCTGCCATCACCAACGGCGGCCCGGACGCCAACAGTTCCGCCTGCTCCCACGCTCTATCCATCAGCTTATCAGCAGCCAGAATTTCATTAACAAATCCCCAGCGGTGCGCCTCTTCGGCTTCAAGCCAACGACCGGTCAGCAGCATTTCCATAGCAATGTGATAAGGAATTCGTTTTGGTAGTTTGATTGACGCGGCGTCCGCAACGGTTCCGGAGCGAATCTCTGGTAGAGCAAACGTCGCATGCTCGGCCGCCAGGATAATATCCGTAGACAATGCAATCTCCAGGCCTCCGCCACAGCAGATGCCGTTAACCGCGCAAATAATAGGTTTGTTCAGACGCGGCAATTCCTGCATTCCGCCGAAACCACCTACCCCGTAATCACCATCCACTTCATCGCCACCCGCGGCTGCCTTTAAGTCCCAGCCCGGGCAAAAGAACTTTTCACCCGCACCGGTCAGAATAGCCACACGCAAATCCGGGTTGTCACGAAATTCTTTAAACACCTCACCCATTTTGCGACTGGTAATTAAATCGACCGCATTGGCTTTAGGCCTGTCCAGCGTCACTTCAAGAATGTGGCCTTCAGTTCGGGTTTTAACGGGTTCTTCTGACATTTCTTTGTTCTCGCAGTCGTTTAGTCAATTAGTGCTCTGAGACGCGAAGCAAGGCATCCGCGGCAATGGCGTCATGTTGTCTTAGCATCAAAGGATTTACTTCAAGTTCAAGCACCGTGTCTTTATTTGATTGCACATAATTGCACAAACACTGTATTTGTTGCACAGCGGCTTGCAGATCAACCGCAGGCTTACCCCGATAACCCTCTAGTACCGGGTACAACTTGAGCGAACGCAAGGCGTCAAAAATATCTTCTTTGCTACAAGGTAGAAGCAACGACTCAGTATCCCTGATCAATTCGGTAAGCGTACCACCAAAACCGAGCGTGAGTAGGAACAGCCCGGTTGCGTCTCTGCGAATGCCAACCAACAACTCCGCAATGACCGAATCAACCATGCTCTCTACAACATACCCAGTAACCTCCGCGGCAGCCTTTGTGCCCAGTCGGGATTTCATCGCTGCAAACTCATCAGCCAACTGCTGATGAGTTTCGATATTCAATACAACCGCCTGATTTTCGGTTTTATGTGCCAGACCTTGTGCTTTCAATACACAAGGAAGCACCACGGATACAGCCTCTATTTCGTCTTTGCCAGACAGCCAGATTTGTTCAGGAACGTTTACCTCAAACTGCATAAGCATCTGTTTGGCCGCGTATTCATCGAGCAACTGCGAATGCTTTGCTTCGGCTTCTGGCATAGGCTCGAGAATAAGCGCCTGCGGAATCGATTGCTCAAGAAGCTCACCAACATGCGCAGCAGTATCAACCGCTAGTAATCCGGTGCGCATACCTCGCAAAGGTATGCACCCTACCTCCAGGCAGCTTGCAGCCATACTTTCCGTCATGGTGTCTGTAATGCTGGAAATAATAGCAATTGGTGCACGGCAGTGGCGCCTAACCTCTTTCAGCGAAGCCAACACGCAATCCCACGCCGCGGGATCGCAGCGATCATCTCTTGGAACATCCAGCACAAAAAGATTCACCGCAGCATCGCTGTTGCAGGCTGCCTGAAAGCAGCGTGTCATGGCGGGCACATCACCCCAAATATAAGTATGGTAATCCAGCGGATTAGCCAGGTTCACTTTAGGTCCAAGGCAGTCATATAACTGTTCGCGCTGCTGCGCAGTCAAGTCAGCGAACTCCAGACCCAGGTCTTCGCAGGCATCAGCCATCAGCCCTGCTTCGCCACCAGAGCAGCTCACCGATGTAATTTGCCTACTACTCAATGGTCCGGCAAAGTGCAGAAACTTAAGCGTCTCCAAAAACACATCCAGATTATGAACTTCCGCAATGCCAAGCCGCTTTAGCAATGCCGTACTCGCTGCATTACTGCCCGCAAGTGACGCAGTATGGCTGAGCGCAGCGTGTTGCGCTGCCGCCGACTTTCCGGACTTCAGGGCGATCATGGGCTTACCCAGCGAGCGCGCCAATTCTGTCGCTTCCTCCATGGATCGAATGTCGCCAAACCCTTCGAGATAAAAACCAATAGCGCTTACCCGATCATCTTGCAGCAAATGGCGCGCGATGCTCGCCGCGTCTGTTTGCGCCTGATTTCCCGCCGTCATCAAATACGCGATCGGTAAGCCGCGCTGTTGCATGCTTAGACTGATCGTTATATTGGAAGACTGCGCAATAATCGCCACACCTTTGTCTACCTGTATTCCGCCGTGTTCGTCTGGCCACAGCGGTATGTTATCCAGGTAGTTTACGAAACCATAACAGTTAGGACCAAAGATCGGCATTTGCGCTGCAGATTCGATCAGTTGCTGCTGCAATTGCGCACCACCGGCGAGATCCGCCTCACTTTCCAGAAACCCGGAAGCGAAACACACAGCGCCACCGCACCCTGCGGCCGCCAGCTCGGCCACTGTATCAATAGTGAGTTCTCGGTTAACACCAACAAACGCGGCATCGGGCGAGCCAGGCAGATCCTTAATCGCCGAAAAACAAGGCACACCCAGGATGTCATGCTGCTTTGGATGCACCGGCCATATCTCGCCGCGATAATTGGCCTTCTGTAGCTGCTTGATAACGTTTCGTGCCCAGGCACCGCCAATAACAGCAATGCGCTGTGGCCGCAGAAATCTGGATAGGTCTTGCATCATTATTGTTCTGGAATTATCTTCATTTCAATCACGGGGTGATCAGGCGCCAAGGGGTCGTAGCAACGCCCTTGAGATAATATGCCGTTGAATTTCCGAGGTACCTTCCCAGATTCGCTCAATTCGCGCATCGCGCCAGATACGCTCCAACGGCAGCTCATCCATCACACCCATGCCGCCGTGTATTTGTATGGCCTCATCGGCAACAAACGCCAACATTTCGGTTGCCTTGAGCTTGGCCATAGCCATGTCGGAGTCAGTGCAGGTTCCCTGATCAAACTTCCAACCTGCCTCCATGGTCAGTAGCTCAGCCGCTTTCATTTCAACCGCCATGTCAGCCAGCTTGAAACTTACTCCTTGAAACTTACCAATCTTCTGGCCGAACTGCTCACGCTCTGCAGACCACTCTACGGCGTGTTGCATGGCCCGCTCAGCGCGACCCAAACAGGTTGCGGCCACCTGCAGTCGGGTAGCACCCAACCAATCGTTGGCCACATCAAAGCCCTTATGCAGTTCACCCAAAATGTTTTCGCCAGGTATACGGCAATTATCAAATTCCAAAATGGCATTGGTGTAGCCACGGTGGGATACATTGTTATAGCCATCACGAATAGTGAACCCAGGAGTTCCCTTGTCCACAAAAAACGCGCTGATCAATTTCTTCTTGCCACGTGGAGTGTCTTCTTCACCCGTTGCCATGAACACAATCGAGAAATCTGCGATGTCTGCGTGCGAAATAAAATGCTTGGTGCCATTTAATATCCAGTCATCGCCATCTGGCTTGGCTGTTGCGATCATTCCGCGCAAATCAGAACCCGCACCCGGTTCTGTCATTGCCAAACAGTCCCAGGTTTCACCGCGCACACAGCGGTCAAGGTATTTCTCTCTTTGCGCTGGTGTGCCTGCACAGAGGATATTGGACGGGCGCGCAACGCAGGTCCAGTGCAACGCGTAGTTGGCTTTGCCCAGTTCACGCTCGTACAACAACCAGGTGACCGTATCCAGTCCAGCGCCACCAAACTCTTCCGGAATATTCGCTGCGTACAAGCCAGCCTCTATCGCCTTCGCTTGCAACTCTCTCATTAACTCAGGCCGCAATACTCCGGTACGTTCAACCTCAGCCTCGTGCGGATACAGCTCCTGTTCAACAAATTTCCGTGTTGTTTCCACGATCATTTTTTGCTCTTCGCTTAATTCGAAATGCATTGTTTTCTCTACCGTTTATTTCAGTTAATAACGTAATCAGGCACGGGCAAACTACTGTGTGCTTGTGCCAGTTTCTCTGTGTTTTCCAATACTACACCGTCGGGCGGACATGACTTGCGCGTTTCCAGGCTTACGTGAAGCATCATCTGCTCGTCTGTCGCCAATAAACGCCCGTCTCTGTGGTACATCTCGTGCAATACGCGCAGTTTCTTTCCTTCACCCAATAGCACCTGGGAATTCACATAAACACGATCGCCTGCCAGCGCTTCATCAATGTAACGAATTCGGTTTTCTACGGTGAAGTAACTCAAGCCATCGGCTATGTACTCTTGATCAGCCCCAATCAATTCCATAATGGCGTCGGCGGCGTCAGAAAAAACCTGTCCGTAACGGCTTTCATTCATATGGCCGTTGTAGTCAGTCCAGTCAACAGGAATCGCGCGCTCAATGGTTACCACTGGTTCGGCTTTGATGTCTCCCATTGAGCGCTTAAGCCGTGTGTCTTGCTGATTCAGTACTTCACCAGCACCCCAGTTTCTCTGTTTGAGTGCGCGCAAAATACCGACCAGATTATCGTCTCGAATGCGCTCCAGCTCACGAATGGAATGCATACCGGATTGCTGGTCGGATTGCGCGGCAATGTCATTAACCAAATCGTCCGTGAGCTCAGGTACGTCCATTAATTTGGTCCAGGGCCATTCAAGAGCCGGACCAAATTGCGCAATAAAATGCGCCATGCCAGCTTCACCGCCAGCCACCCTGTAGGTTTCAAACAAGCCCATCTGCGCCCAGCGCAAACCAAAGCCATACCTTATAGCGTCGTCTATCTCCTGAGTGGTTGCGATACCATCTTTTATCAACCACAGGCCTTCGCGCCATACGGCTTCCAGGAAACGATCTGCGATGTGCGCATCAATTTCCTTTCGCACCAGCAAGGGAAACATTCCAATGCTACGCAAGTGTTCTGCAGCAAGCGCTGAGGTGTTGGGGTCACCCACTAGCTCAATGAGAGGCAACAAGTACACCGGGTTGAATGGATGGGCAACAATAAGCTGTTCAGGTCTGCTGAGCTTCTCTTGCAGCTGGGAGGGCTTAAAGCCAGAGGTTGAAGAAGCGATGATCGCGTCAGCACTGCAATGCTTCTGAACATCAGCAAACACAGATTGTTTTAGCTCAAGCCGCTCTGGCACGCTTTCCTGAATCCATTGGGCGTCAACCACAGCCTCTTCCAGTGAGGAACAGAAGACCAATCTACCCTCTTCCGGCAAATCGTTTTCATACAATCCTGGTAGCGAACGACGCGCATTGCCTAACACTTCAGTCAGTTTTCGTTCAGCTTCCGGGTCCGGGTCGAATACATTGACATTCCAGCCCGATAGCAAAAATCTGGCTGCCCAACCACCTCCAATCACACCGCCACCTAATACGGCAGCGGTTTGTATGGTCATCTGGCTCATCGTGGTGCGCGCTTGGTGAGGCCAAGCTTGTCGCGTACGTCTTGCGGGCCCATCACATTCGCACCCATGTTTTCAATGATGGTAACAGCTCTGGCCACCAGGTCTTCGTTTTTGGCGAGCACGCCTTTGTCCAGCCAGAGATTATCTTCCAGACCTACGCGCACATTGCCTCCTGCCAATACGGCGGCTGCAACGTAAGGCATTTCGTTGCGACCCAAGGCAAATGCCGACCAATTCCAATCAGCGGGCACGTTGTTGACCATGGCCATGAATGTGTTCAAATCATCCGGTGCGCCCCATGGAACGCCCATGCACAATTGAACCAGCGCAGGACTTTTCAAAATGCCGTCTTCGACCATTCGCTTGGCGTACCAGAGATGCCCTGTGTCAAAGGCTTCAATTTCGGGTTGAACGTCCAGTTCGGTCATCATGGCGCCCATGGCGTCGAGCATGCCCGGGGTGTTGGTCATGACGTAGTCTGCTTCGGCGAAGTTCATGGTGCCGCAATCAAGTGTGCAAATTTCTGGCAGGCAATCGGCCACGTGTTCCATTCGATCTTCGGCGCTACCCATGTCAGTACCTTCACGGAATGGCAGTGGTTGGTCTGGTGGGCCGAAAGTCAGGTCGCCGCCCATGCCGGCGGTTAGGTTTAATACTACGTCTACCTCGGCGTCTCGAATGCGGTCGGTGACTTCGCGGAACATTTTTGGGCAGCGAGAGGGGGCACCTGTTTCTGGGTCGCGCACGTGGCAGTGGACTACGGCGGCGCCGGCTTTGGCGGCGGCGATGGCGCTGTTGGCGATTTGCTCTGGGGAGCGTGGTACGTGGGGGCTTCGGTCCTGGGTTCCGCCGGAGCCGGTGACGGCGCAGGTGATGAAGACGTTTTTGTTCATTTCTAGTGGCATTTTTTTCTCCGCGGCTATGGCTTCGTGGTGCCGCGTGACAATCGATGCAAGGGTGTTCCTCCGCTCAGGTGGGCCATCCCTGGCCCGGTCCCGCGTCCATCCCTGGCGCTATTCGCTCCAGAACACCCTTGCATCGCTCGCCCCGCTGGTTCAGTGGTGCATCGAACGATGATTTTGGTTAGGGAAAGTGTGCCATTCCGTGATAATGTGTATTGTCATTTTTCGAATATTTTTTGTCATTAATCGTAACCCAGACAATGATAAGTAAAGTCATGCTGTTACTGCTGCCAGAGTCATCAATGATGACGTTTGCATCCGCGCTGGATCCTTTGCGGGCGGCGAATCGTTTGAGTGCGGAGCCTGAGTTTGATTGGCAAATTGTGTCGCCTGACGGCAAGCCAGTCGCACTCACCAGTGGCATTGATGTTCAGGTTAATGGTGCCCTGACCGGTTCCGAACAAGGCGATTTACTGATTGTGGTTGCGGCGTTTCATTCTGGTGATCATGCGAACCGCAGTACGATCAAGCGGTTGCGAAATGCTGCTGCTGGATTCAAGACGGTGTTCGGCTTGGAGGCAGGCAGTTGGTTGCTGGCGCGAGCGAAGATTGCGAACAACCACGCTATTACTACGCATTGGGAAGATAACGAAGATTTTCAAGCCGCGTTTCCGGCGCTTGAGGTACGAACCGACCGCTACGTGATTGACCGAAAGATCTGGACAGCGGGTGGTGCGTCTCCAACGCTGGACATGATGTTGCATTACATTCGCACGTATAAACGTGCTTCGTTGGCATTGGATGTAGCCAGTGTGTTTATCTACGACGAGGCACACTCTGCAGCAGATGCGCAACCGAGAGTATCCATGGGACGTTTAGAGCGAGCGGAACCCAGGCTGGCGATCGCGGTTCGTTTAATGGAGGGCGCGATAGAAGAACCTTTATCTACGGCAGCGATTGCCGCGGCTGCTAAGGTTTCGAGTAAAACCCTGGAGAAGATGTGCAAAGAACATTTGGGTGAAACACCCGGCAACTATTACCGACGTTTAAGACTGCAGACTGCGCGTAAGCTGGTGATTGATACGCGACTGCCTGTTCAGGAGATCGGTATTCGCTGCGGCTTCAACAGCCAGTCTACGTTTTCCCGTTGCTTCAGCAAGGAATACGGTTACGCCCCGCTTACGCTCAGAAAGCAACTAGCTTAATTGGTCAACGCAGTCTTAGCGCTTTGCTTTTATTTCTTCAATGACAGTACGCTCGATGGGCACTTGTACGTAGCCAGTTTCCACTGTCCAGAAATAGTAATAACCCGTGGCATTTCCTGAGCCGTCTTTGCCGCTGGTGATTTTGCCGTCCTTCACCGTCCAGGTTTTTACGACCGTGCCTCCATCTATGTAGGAAACACGAAGATCTTCTCCGAGAAAGTTGTCGGTGGTTCGGCTGATTTGATTGCGGGCTTCTTCGGTGCAGGCTGATAGAGCTAGTACCGTAATAATCGCTAATGAACTATATGTTCGGTTAGTATTCATGAATGAGACCTCTAGTACTTGGACTGTATTGTAACAAAGCTAACCACAATCGGATTTGATCAATATCTACCCTGACTAGTCGATGGCACGGAGGCTTTGGATTAAGTGTCGGCTAGAGAGACTGTTTGAGACAGGATGTCGAAAATCACCAACAGTAGGTCCTTTAGGGAAGCCCCCATGGATGGGTTCAAAGCTGGCCCCGCGAGCGTAGCGAGTGCATTGGGTCCGGCGTGTCTCTCTAGTCGACACTTAATTCAAAGCCGGGCTCTTTGCCTAGGCATTTGCTTTATCAAAGGGGACCGAAAAAGCACAACTTACACACTACTCAATACTATGCAGACCCAGTTAACTCATATACTCTTCGCGCCATCAGACTGATGGAATATGCCAATGAACATTAGCAATGCAGAAACCTGGGGCAATGATTTCCAGTGCAATGGATTTGTCGCTGGCCTGCGAGTATTCAGCGAGACAGAAGCACAACAACTTCGCGACGAAGTTGAACGCCTGGAGCAACACCACTCCAGCGGCGCGGGCGGTCACGACCTTAATCAATTCTTTCGCGTCAACGGGCACCTGGTCATTCCACTGCTTGCAGAGATTGCAAAAACAGAGAGCATTCTCGATACAGTTGAAACACTTCTCGGCCCAGACTTATTAGTTTGGTCAGTAGAACTCTTTATCAAAGAGGCACAATCCAATCACACTGTTTCCTGGCATCAAGATCTGACGTATTGGGGTATGGGTGAAACAGACGATGAAGTCACTGCGTGGATTGCACTCAGTGATGTATCGATTGAAGCAGGCTGCATGCAGTTTATGCCGGGCAGTCACTTGGGCGCCTTGGTAGAACATCAAGACACCTTTGCTGAAACCAATCTTCTGTCACGCGGGCAGGAAATTCCCGGCGTTGACGATTCCAAAGCACTGTATGGCCCCTTGCAACCCGGTGAGATGTCGCTTCACCATGGCCGATGTTTTCATTCTTCTGGCGCCAATCGCTCTGGCGATCGACGCATTGGCGTTGCGATTCGATACGTCACACCCGGCGTGCGTGACTCTCTGCACAACAAAGATTATGCAATGCTGGTACGCGGCTCAGATAGACAGCAAGGCTGGATTAATGTTGCCGGCGCGCGTTCATTGTTTCACGAGAATGATCTGGCCTTGTACTCCGAAGTATTGCGCGAACAAAGTGCGGTGCTGGCAGCCGGTGCAACTGAAAAAACGACATTGTATTCCTAGTTTTTCTATCCCTTACGATATCTCCAAAGCTAAGCACTTACATTATTTAGTTGATGCGTTAAAATAACGGCACTGCCCCAAGCTCTGGGCCATATACCACTAAGGCTAACCACACTTTGACTAACAGATTCCCTCCTATTGAAACCGGGCCGATCGAATATTCCTTTCTGAAAATGCTTAATGGCAGCATCGATGCTTTTGATACTCGCGAGCAAACCTGCACCATGAGCTTCGAGGTATCCACGGACTACTGCCACTCTGTTGATATTGTGCAAGGTGGCTATGTAACGGTCATGCTGGATGCCGTTAGCACGCACGCTATCGTTGCAGCAGACCCGGAGGTTAAGACTGTTTCGTCCCTAGAAATCAAGGTCACTTTCCTGGAAGCAACCCGCGCGGGCAAAATGGTGGCTGTGGGTAAGATACAGAAACTTGGGCGCAGTATCGCCTTCTTAACGGCGGAGCTTTTTAACGCCGATGGCGTTTTGACTGCAACCGCAAGCACCACGGCAAAAGTACGTCGCTGATGGCTGAACAAAAAACCTATCGCCAGGCCCGGTTTGTCAGGCCACCTGGTGCGACTGAAATCATATTGGTTCGTCATGGCGAATCCAGAGCAGCCAGCGTTGAGCAACCGTTTCCCCTGGTAGACGGCCAGGGCGACCCCGAACTTTCTGAAGAAGGTCGTGAGCAAGCAGAAAAACTCGCCCAGCGTTTGCAGCATCAGTCTATTGATGCAGTGTATGTCACAACGCTGCGGCGAACTCACGAAACGGCCGCGCCACTTTGCTCTCTAAAAGGTATACAGCCGAAAGTAATTGCGGACTTAAGAGAGGTTCATCTTGGCGATTGGGAAGGCGGATTGTTTCGCGCAAAAGCGCATGATCTGCACCCCAGCTTTCTGGCCATGCAGGAAAAGCAGGAGTGGGGCGAGATTCCCGGTGCGGAATCGAACGCCGTATTGGGCGAAAGAGTTCAGCGCGGATTAAGTGTGGTCACGGCCGCTCACCCCGATCAAGTAGTGATGGTGGTTGTACACGGGGGAGTGATTGGAAATATTCTGGCCAGTGCCACAGGCTCGCAGCCTTTTGCGTTCCTGGGCGCAGAAAACGCGTCAATAAGCCATATCGTGGCACACGAGGGTCGCATTACGCTGCGCCGGTTCAATGATACGAATCATCTTTCAGATCGTATTGGCGCCGAACTCAGTATGCCAACCTAGCGAGCTCAAAAGGCTCGCATTGTTTGTTTTGATCATTCACCCGTGTAGGGCGGTGAACCGGGAGCGCGATACCTGTCCATAGGACTTCTCTGCGCGTCACTTCCATAGTAGTAGCCCGAGGTTTTCTGCGCGCTAAAAAGCAAATGCATAATCACGCGTGCGCCATCAGCCGGCAACTTCATGCCCAGCTCAGCAGCACTCCTGTTTGAACCACCCAACATTCCGCGGGTTAGATCCGTGTCAATGTAGCCGGGCGTACAAGCATTAATGGAGCGCTCAGGATGCTCTTTGGCTGTAATCAAGGTCAACAGATTCGCGCATGCCTTGGACAAGCCATAATCGTCAGCCGTTGGTAAACCCATGCTTGCCAGCTCTTGATCGCTTAGCGCTGACCATTCTTGTAAATACTTATCCAGCGTTGGCCAGCTGACATGTTCGTCCAGGAAGAACTGCTGCCAT
>CAYGSL010000047.1:0-28839 GCA_964352475.1 uncultured Pseudomonadales bacterium
ACAAGTCTGCCAGCACTGATGTTTTGGCTTGGGTGTTAGAACGCGTAACCGGGAAGTCTTTTATTCAACTTGTTAGCGAAGATGTATGGCAACCCATGGGTGCCGAAAGTCCCGCAGACATCACAGTCGATAAAGATGGTTTTGGATGGGCCAGTGGCGGCATGAGTGCAACCCTGCGTGACCTCACAAGGTTTGGTGTAATGGCGCTAAACCGAGGTAAGGTTGGTGATAAGCAATTGTTCCCGGCCGCACATTTTGATGATGTGATGAATCACCCCGCTGATAATAATTGGCCGTACGGCGACAGCGCAAAAGGTTGGAAGCCTTACTATCGAAGTTTTTGGTGGGGAGTAGGCAACGGCGATAAAGATTTTGAAGCCGTGGGTATCAATGGGCAAACAATCCGGATAGTGCCAAACGACAAGATGGTGATTGTCACACTGTCCAGTTGGCCTGATGCCGACGGGGAAACTATAGATGGTTACACGGCCTTTGAAGATATCTTTGAAGCTTTGAAAGTAAGATTCCGCTAGAAGGAGTCTGCGCAGTAGTATGGAGAGATGAGGAGCAAGTAAATCTGATGACTTCAACAAGACGCTCGTTTGTACAGCGACTTACGGCCATCGCGGCTCTTTGTCTACCTTCATTTCTCCAGGCGTCAACAATTGGAAGTGATTGTAATGAGAAAAGCTCGTTTGCCAATTCACCTGCGAAACGCGACCTGCATATGCCAGCCGAGTGGAACGCACACGAAGCAACATGGATGGCCTATGGTGCAACCATTGAAGCCTGGGGTGACTCTGAAGCAACAGCATTTGATGTTGATCTTTCAAACAGTCGTATTGTGGCGCGAGAAGATCTGGTTCGCTTGGCCGCAAATGTGTCTCGATTTGAGAAAGTGTATTTTCTGATTAATAATGATCAAGACGAGGCGCAAGCGCGCGCTTTTCTAAAAGCGGTTATTGCCGAATCGTCGGCAAAAGATCAATTCTCCAAAACATTAGACGCCTCAGGGCGTATTTACATTGGCAAAGACAGCGAACCATCCGAATTACCAGCAATCGGAACCTTCGATATTGTGTTTCTACGTGCTCCCTTAGACGACCTCTGGACTCGTGACACTGCTCCCGTAATAACGCGCGACAGATCAGGGAATAGATTTGGCGCTAACCTTAACTTTAATGGCTGGGGTCAGTGGCCGCTCTCGTCTGGTGTGTGTGGCTGGATCAAAGATCTGGAGAAAACCGAAGCAGGCGTTATCGATCAACCAATAGATCGAGACAGAACAGTTGCCACGTTTATCAACAACTATCTGAAAATACCCGAGCTTAAAACCTGGTTAACAGCAGAAGGCGGCGGTTTCGAAGTTAATGGCGTTGGTTTAGGCATGGCCATGGCCAGCTCCATAGTCAATGACAATCGCAATCCGAATAGGTCTGTAAAAGATATCGAATCAGAGCTTAGTCGTCTGTTTGGCATTGAACACATGATTTGGATGCCAGGTGTTAAAGGAGAAGAGCTGACTGATTGGCATATCGATTTTACAGCACGTTTTGTTTCGAAAAATCAGATTGTTGCTGCATTCGACCGCAACTTCGAACCGGAAGATAATCGCAACGAACTGGCGCTTCTGCAGGCGATTCTGAAGATTAATGATTTGGAGAAAACGGAAAAGGCGAGATATTTGGGCGACGAGAATGCAAAGCTAGAGTTGCATATGTTACCTGTACCTAATATAGAAAACGTTTATGCGTCTTATATATCGCGCAATATTGAGCCAAGCATTGCCAACAGATCATTGGAAGAGTTTATCCTGACAACCGCACCTGGTTACGTAGGCTACTACCATGTCAACGGCGCGATCATTTTGGGTCAGTTTGGTGACGTAGAGGCTGACCTCGAAGCCTTTAATGTTGTACAAGCGCTGTATCCTGAGCTGCGAGTGATACAGATCAGCACCGACGGATTAGCCAGTGGCGGCGGTAGTATTCATTGCGCAACACAGCAACAGCCTTTGATTTGATCACTTGAGTTGGATTTCTTTTGGCATTCCTGTTCATGAATGGTTCAGCCAGGCTTGTCTACAGTAACCCAAACTGGATCCGTTTTTCAGGTGAACTATGTATAAAACCAAAGTACTCGCTGTGTTACCCGTGTTACTTGTTGCGTGCGCGCATGAACCAATAGTCGACACCAAGGGTGTTGATCAAGTCAAATATAGTCAAGACCTGGCTGAGTGTCGCAATTACGCCCAACAAGTCAGCACCGCCGGTGAAGCTGGCAAGAACGGAGCTGTTGGTGCTGTGGTTGGTGGCGCGATTGGTGCAATTCTTGGCGACAGTACGTCTGCGGCTCGCGGTGCTGGAGTAGGTGCTGTGTCAGGTGCCACTAAGGGTGGTTATCGTGCCGAACAACGAAAAGATCGTGTGGTGTTTAATTGCCTTAGAGGCCGTGGTTATAAGGTGCTTGGGTAGTTTCGCCCAACCGTACTTAACGCCTTACGCGTGATCTGATATCGCAATCGCACCGCTGAACTATTGCCAAGCCCGCTAGTAAACCAAAGCCAGCCAGTTCTTGTTCTTGATTTATGTTCGTTATATCGATATATTTCGATATGTGGACATCGAATTAGCAATAGCAACTCTTAACAACCCGGTTCGGCGCACTATTCTTGCGTGGCTTAAAGACAGGTCCAATTTTCCGCCTGCATTACCAGAACACAAAGGTTTGGACGGCGTATGCATCGGCTATATACAGGAAAAGGCCGGGCTCTCTCAGTCGACTATTTCAAACTATATGGGAATGCTGAAGCAGGCCGGTTTGGTGAAATCAGAACGCCATGGGCAGTGGACGTTTTACCGTCGTGACGAAGAGGCCATTCGCGAATTCCTGGGCGCATTTGAACAAGAATTACTGAAGCGCTAGTACGAGAAAGCAGATGAGCAATCAGTATCCGTTTTTAGTTGTGCATTACTATATCGATATATCGAAAATATTGAATATTATATATAAAGTGAGATAGAGAATGATTCAGAACTCTTTGAAACTACCTAGCGGCGCAGTACTGCAAAATCGAATTGTAAAGTCGGCGATGTCGGAAGCCTTGGGTGATGAGCACAACAATCCTACGGAAGGTCAGATCAATTTATTTGGCCGCTGGAGCAAAGGCGGCGCGGCTCTGCTGATCACAGGGAACACCCCGGTTGATCGCCAGCATCTGGAACACCCGGGTAACTTTGTACTTGATGAAAAATCTAACATGGATGCTGTGAGGCGGTTAGCCGCAGCCGCAAAAAGTGGCGGTGCACTAGTACTAGCTCAAACCGCCCACGCCGGGCGACAAACACCGGAAATAGTCAATCCGCAGCCTTTGTCAGTCTCTAACCTGCGTCTTGACCTCCCGGGTTATGGGGTACCCAGGCCTGCGACGGAAGCTGATTTTGAAGAAGTTATAGGCAAATTTACCCGCTCAGCCGCCCTGGCAAAGGAAGCGGGATTTGACGGCGTAGAAATTCACGCAGCCCATGGCTACCTGTTAAGTTCCGCGTTGTCGGCGCGAATTAATACTCGTGATGACCGTTGGGGTGGAACACTGGAAAACCGCGCGCGGCTTGTGCTTTCTGTGATTCGATCGGTGCGCGCCGAAGTGGGGGAGAATTTTATTGTTGCCAGCAAATTGAACTCCTCTGATTTTCAGAAAGGCGGCTTTAGTCACGAAGACAGTATTGCAGTGGCGCAGATGATGCAGAACGAAGGCATCGATTTTCTGGAAATATCCGGCGGCAACTTCGAAACGCCGGTTGCTTATCAGCATTCAGCGAAGCAAAGCACTGTGGCCCGCGAGGCCTATTTTCTTGACTACGCCAGCGACATTAAGGCGGCTCTCCAAATACCGGTGATGGTAACAGGTGGGTTTCGCTCCGCTTCAGTAATGAACGAGGCGCTTGCCAGCGGAGCCACAGATCTCATCGGTATGGGGCGGCCGTTTATTGTTGACCCGGAGTTTCCGAAAAAGCTATTGAGTGGCGTCATCAGCGCAGCTCCGGCGATTGAGCGAGACTTTCCCACAGCCGAAGAGATACCGCGAGGGGCGGTTCTTAATTGGTTCTGTCATCAATTGGCGTTGCATGGAGAAAATGGTGAGGCCGACCTATCGTTGCCCTTGGTTGAAGGTCACGAAAAGTACTTGGCCAAAAGTGAATCGTTAGCAGAGCGTTTTAGTAATGCCCGCTCTGAATAACAGCCGGAGTATTCGAATTTGCCTTAACATCGGTTACAGAAGGCTTAGGTCAGTCCATGCGGTTAGGAAGTTATGTACACTCGTCTTGGCGCTTTTTGAACAACGCTCTCTCAATGCACGCAGTTGTTGAACCATCAGGTGATAGGAAGATGACAGTACTGGAACAAGAGAATAGCTTGGCCTGCAACTTTGATGCGGCCTGGCAAGTGCTGGCCGATTTCGGGAATTTTTTGCCTTGGGCAACCGGGGGTGCGGGAACGTCGCGGCTTGAAGGCGAGGGCGTAGGTATGATTCGCCATTTGGATATTCCAGGGATAGGGCTTGTATCAGAGCGTCTCGATCAACTGGACGATGCCAGTCAAACCCTGGCCTACTCGCTAACTTCAGAGAATATGGCGGGCATGGCGAGCTACTCGGCTTCTATACAGCTAGTAGCTGATGGCATAGAACGCTGCGTACTAAAATGGCGTGGTGAATTCGAACCGCAAGCCGGCATGGAAAGCGAAGACGTCAGGAATTCCCTCGCAGGGTCTTATGACATGATGTCTCAAGGTTTGGAGGCATTTGTTAATGCCCAGGCTTGATCTTTCTGAATGGCTGAATCAATTGCAGCGCGCATGCGCTACTTAGAGTTAATCACTACCTTTTATTCTTTCAATCAGGAAATCAACCGCCACTTTGACCTTAGGCACAAGATAGCGCTGTTTTTGGTACAGAAGGTAAATCGCCAAGTCCCCGCTTTGTGAGATTCTGAGTTGCGGGTTAATATCCAGCGGCTGCAATTCGCCACTACGTATATAGTCTGTCAGTGACCAAGGTGGCGCCATCAGAATGCCGTCACCTCGCACGGCTTTGTTGGCAAGCCACGCTACGTTGTTGGAAATTGCCACTTTGGATACGGCTGCCACTCGCCATTCGTCATCTTGCTGGTAAAACCAGTTCTGTGGGCCGGTTGGTGTTCGGTAGTAAAGCCCTTGATGCTGGTGCAATTCGCCTGGATGGCTGGGCCTGCCGTATTTAGCCAGATAACTTGGAGCGGCCGCAGGAATAAACTCATTGTCCATCAAGCGTATTGCCAAAACCCGTTCGTTAGGTGCGTAACCACCACGAATCGCAATGTCGACATCATCGTAGGCAAGAGCAGACAACTCATCACTGAGTGCAACATCAAGAACAACGTCAGGGTACAGTGCGTTAAATTCCTCTAGCAGCGGCAGCAGTATGCGCTCTCCAAACCCCACCAGTGAGCTGATTCTGAGTTGCCCCATGGGTTTAGCGTGATAGCTGCGCACAGACTCGTTGCTTTGTTCCAACTGACGCAACACATCTTGCACCTGGGCGAAATACTCGCGGCCAATTTCTGTCAGCTGCACATTGCGGGTGGTGCGCTTCAGCAGAATGGCGCCAAGGCTGTTTTCCAGATCCGCTACTCGGCGAGACAATGAGGATGGTGGCACCGAAAATTGCTTGGCCGCCTTGGTGAAGCTGCCGGCATCGGCAACCGCAACGAAATATCTGAGCGCTCTGAGTTGATCCATTAAACGGAAGATTCAGTGTTATTAATGTCGAAAAGACAATAAAGATTAGCAAAACATTGAGTATATAGGTGTATTAAATGAAGTAATAATGCCGCTCATCATAGCCTTCACCTTTTAATTGCTCGCGCGGAGAACCACCATGAACACCTACAAAGCCATAAAACTCATTGCACGACCTGATCCGGGCCCGATAAGCCCAGATGTGTTCGAGCTTGTTCAGCTTGAACTGCCCCAGGCAGGTGAGGGCGAAATACTCGTGAAGCAAACCCACATGTCGCTAGACCCGGCCATGCGCGGCTGGATGAGCCCTGACCCAGATAGCTACATTCCGCCGGTTGGTTTGGGCGAAGTAATGCGTTCTTCTGGCCTGGGCGAAGTGCTTGAAAGTAATCACCCCGGCTTCGCGGTTGGTGATCGCGTTATGGGCATCATGGGCTGGACTGAATACTACCTCGGCTCCGGAGAAGGTTTGCGACCGGTACCGGAAGGCCTTGATGCCGAAATGGTATTATCTGTTTTTGCCTTACCAGGGCTTACCGCTATACAGGGCTTGTATGGTTTCAGTGAGCCTAAGGCCGGCGAAACTATTTTGGTAAGCGGTGCAGCAGGTTCAGTCGGTTCATTGGTAGGCCAGCTGGCAAAAGCCGACGGCTTAAACGTAATTGGTGTTGTCGGCAGTGATGAAAAGTGCAGCTGGCTTACTGATGAGTTGGGTTTCGATGGCGCAATCAATTATAAATCCGACAACATTAACACGCGGTTATCAGAATTTGCGCCCAATGGCATCGATATGTACTTCGAGAACACAGGTGGTGCAATTCAGCAGCATGTGTTTGACCACATGAATGCGCACGGTCGCATCGTGGTTTGTGGCATGATAGCGGACTACAACTCTGCAACACCCAGCCCCGGCCCTAATTGGATTCCCATTGTCAAAAAGCGCTTGAACATACAAGGCTTTGCAATGCCCGATCATTTTGGCGAGCTGCCTTCATTGATCGAGAAGCTAACACCTTATGTTATGGCCGGGCAAATAAAGCATCGGGCGCATGTTATTGATGGCCTGGAGTCTTCGATAGCTGGATTGGACTTGTTGTTTACCGGTGGTAACAAAGGGAAACTGATCGTTAAGTTGTAATTTGATCACTGGACTATAACCAATTGCACCCCAACTTTAATCAATGGGAATAAGATAATGCCTTACAAACACTTTTTATTAATAGCAGTTGTGGCTCTCAGTTTTGTGGCAGGGCCAGGTTCTGCAGTAGCCCAAAGCAAGTACGTAGAGTTAAACCAACTCGGTAATCCTGCGGACGTGCTGGAAGTGAAAGTGGCTAAACCGCGTGCGTTGTCTGGCGGCGAAGTCCGGGTTAGTGTGCTGGCAACCCCCATCCACCCATCAACATTGCTGCAGATTTCGGGTCAATATGGTGTTGACCCAACCTTGCCTTCTGTTCCGGGTAACGAGGGTGTTGGTCGCGTAACGGAAACGGCTGCCGATGTTGCTCACTTAAAGTCAGGCCAGTTAGTTCTATTATTGGGTGGCGGCACCTGGCGAGATGAAATAGTTGCTCCCGCGGCGAGTTTTATTCCACTGCCAAACCTGGATGACGCCAGTGCTGAAGTGATTGAGCAGCTTTCAATGGCGGTGGTGAACCCGGTAGCTGGCTTGCTTATGCTGACTTCGTTCGTAGATCTTAAGGAAGGTGATTGGATAGTCCAAAGCGCCTCAAATTCTGCTGTGGGCGGCTATATCATTCAGCTGGCTAAACAGCGTGGCATAAAAACCGTAAACGTTGTTCGCCGCGAAGGCTTGGCCGAAGACCTGAAAGCGAAGGGCGCAGATGCGGTATTGATAGACGGTCCCGATCTTGCTGCTCAAATAGCCTCCGCAACTGGCGGGGAACCGGTTGTGCTGGCTATTGATGCTGTTGGCGGTGATACATTTTCCCGCTTGGCGAACAGCTTGACCCATGGCGGTACTTTGGTGGCCTATGGCGTATTGTCTGGCAAGCCAGCAAGCTTGAACCCGGCGTTGACCATTTTCAATGACGTACGCATACGCGGCTTTTGGCTGTCCAAGTGGTTTGAAACCGCTAGCACGCAGGAAAAGCAGGCAACACTTGGGCAACTCATTCCGCTGATCGCCAGTGGTGCAATTAAGGCTAACGTTGACTCACGTTATTCTGTTGGCCAGATCAAGCAGGCCGTTCAGCGTGCTGCGAAAGGTGGCAAGAATGGCAAGGTATTGATCGTACCTAACTAGAACGGGGGTAGCGAAACAGTTTGCGGGTGTTAAGATTGCGTTGAGGTAACGGGCACAATTAGCCTTTCATCAATAGGGATACCAAACAAGATCTTCCTATGAGCGACGACCACGACAACGAGCACGATCACCACCACCACGCAGTTCCAACTGATGTTGCGCTCAGGGTGAAGGCTTTGGAAACAGTGCTCACTCAACGCGGCTTAGTTGAAACTGATGCCATCGACGCGATTGTTGATCTGTATGAGAATCAGGTAGGCCCACGCAATGGTGCCAGCGTTGTGGCGCGTGCGTGGTCAGACTCTGCGTTTAAAAGCCGCTTACTCAATGATGCGTCCGCCGCGTGTGCGGAGTTGGGTGTTGTTGGCGTTGAAGGTACCCACCTCAAAGTTGTGGAGAACACCACTGACACGCACAACATGGTGGTTTGCACTCTGTGCTCTTGTTACCCATGGTCGCTGCTCGGTTTGCCTCCCCGATGGTATAAATCATTTGCGTACCGATCACGCGCGGTCAGCGAACCCAGAACAGTGCTGGGTGAGTTTGGTATTAAGCTTGATGACAATACGGCGGTTCAAGTGTGGGACAGCACGGCTGAACTGCGCTACTTGGTGCTGCCGCAGCAACCCCCTGAGTGGATAGATTTGTCTGAAGAAGAACTGATCGAGAAAATCACGCGAAATGGCATGATCGGTACAGCGCTTGTTTGAGTTAAGAGCTTTTATTAGAGGCTAAGGGATTAGGCATGAACTGATGGATAGCATACATGACATGGGAGGGATGCACGGCTTTGGCTCCGTGCCGGTGGACGACGATGGCTCTGACTTTCAACACGAGTGGGAAGCGCGCACATTGGCATTGAACTTATTGTTGTCGCCGGTAATGGGTAACAATACGGATCGATGGCGGTACTTAATGGAAACTTTGCCACCGGCTGAGTATCTAACCTTGAGCTACTTTGAGCGTTGGTTGCATTCGATATTGGAACGCCTTGCGGAAACCGACGCCTTGCCGGCTGATCTATTGGAGGATATTCTTCAGGGCAATGTTGCTGCTGCTGAGCAAGCCAAAAGCAGCGAAGGCAAAAACGCCCGCGAGCTCGCCGCATTGTTTATGCACAATACCCCTATGCCTCCACCGCGTGTTGCGCAGTCGCGATTTCAAATCGGCGATATTGTACGCAGTCGAACGCTGCATTCGGTTGGCCACACGCGGTTGCCACGCTACGTTCGTGGCCGTGTCGGTAAAATAATCTCTGACAATGGTGATTTCACCTTCGCCGACGACAATGCCGCGTTGATGCCTGCGCTGCAACAGCGTGTGTACACTGTACGGTTTAATGCGCGCGATTTATGGGGCGCTACTGCCAACGAGCGAGACGCCGTTAACCTGGACCTTTGGGACAGTTATCTTGAACCCGTCTAAGGTTGGCGCCCGCCTTACAACATTACTGCCGGAAGATATTGTTGACGATCAAAGCCCAGTATTCGCTGAACCATGGCAAGCCCAGGCGTTTGCGATGGCCGTGGAATTGATTCAGCAAAAAATATTTTCCTGGCCCGAGTGGGCCGATGCAATCGCTTATGAGATTGGACACGCCGTTGATAATGGTTTTGAAGAAGACGGCAGTGACTACTACCACCTGTGGGTTCGCGCCTTGGAAAAGCTGGTAACCGGGCAGGGCCTTGTTTCAAAAGACGAGCTTGCTACCGTAACAGCGGCCTGGCATCAGGCGTATCTACACACTCCCCACGGCCAGCCAGTTAATATCGGTGACGATTAAGTTCGCTTTTTTCTGCGCATATTGAGCCGGAAATCATTAGCAACATGGCGGAAAAATGCCTTGAGAACACTCATGGAGGTATCGGCTGGTTTGCTCGCAGCAATACGCAAAATTTGCTGGCAGTAATAGCCTAATCGCCCCATGGCGTTCACTGATCGAATGGTTGTTGAGCGGCTGTTGTCACCCCAGAAGCCTTTGCCCAGAACCAGGCCGGCCTCATGTTCATCGAGTTGGTTGACCTCACCAGCTAACAACAAACGCGGCCCATCTGGCTGTGTGCAAAGCGGCCGCGCGATACCCACTAAGTCAACAGAACCCTCGTTTAGTGCGGCGTCCATTGCTCCTCGAGTTCTAAAGCCTCCAGTTACCATTAGCGGTATTGTTGCCGCCTCGGAAACGATACCGGCGTATTGCGCAAAGTAGGCCTCGCGTTGCCGGGTGCTTTCACGAACGTCGTCTGGGTGGGCGCCTAGCATGCTCGCTTGTTCGTAACTGCCGCCTGAAATCTCAAGCAGATCGATACCATCTTTCGCTAACCAGCTGGCCACAGCAACGCAGTCATCCAATTCGAAGCCACCTTGCTGGAAATCTTTGGAATTCAATTTAACCGACACTGGGTAGTTTGGGCCAACAGCGGCTCTTATCGACGTTACACAGCGGCGCAACAGTCGCGCCCTATTTTCCAGCGAACCTCCCCATTGATCTTCACGGCGATTTATCAGCGGTGATAGGAACTCACTTAGCAGATATCCATGTGCGCCATGAATCTGTACGCCGCTAAAGCCTGCTTGCTGAGCAAGTGTTGCGGTTGTTGTAAAACGTTGAATTACATCTTCTATCTCAGCTTCCGTCATGGCTCTTGGCTGCGCGAAGTTGCCCAGCATATTCAGTTGTACTGCCGAGGGTGCCAGCGGTTCTCCACTAACCAATCGTGAGCATTGCCTGCCGGGGTGGCTGATTTGCATCCATAGCTGGTTGCCATTGCGCATGCCCTGCTTAGCCCAGCGTTCCAGCATTGGCATGGCTTGATTGTCTTCCAAAACCACATTGCCAGCTCGTTCAAGATAGCGCCGATCCACCATAACGTTGCCTGTGATCAGTAGTCCAGTGCCGCCTTCTGACCATATTCGATACAGATCAATCAGATCCTCTGTTGGATTGTCAGACGCATCGGCCAGACCTTCAGTCATAGCACTTTTGCCAAGACGATTAGGGATGGATACGCCGCAAGGCAAGTCGAGAGCAGCGCTCAGAGTGTCGGACATCAGTTCTTGGTAAGTCTTGTAAGATTGGTGTCGCGAGTATATCAAAAAGCCTTTATCAGAATCCGCTGCAGAGAGCTTGCAGGCTTTCGCGTCCGGCTACCCACAACAATGTGTAATCAACGGGTTATGATATGGTTGATCTTATTCAACTCAGGAATTAAACGCTATGCCTAGATTGCGCCAGGTTTCAAGAGCGGAGGCCGACCCTATTGCGCTTACCATGTACGACATGTTGTTTGGTTCCCGTGACCCCGTTGAAGAGCCTGGCACGGCAACGGGTACGCCGGGAAACTGGTGGACAGTCTTTGCAATTGTGCCAGATTGTTTAAAGCACGCAATTGATGGCTTTAGTTTCTATCGTAGCAAATCTCGCAAACTGGATCCAAAATTAAGAGAGCTCGGTCAAACCCGCGCCGGTTACACCCGTGGATCTCAATTCGTGTATTCCCAGCACTGCAAGTCTTGTCGTTCGGTGGGTTTGTCTGAGAAAAAAATACAGGCGATAGCTCATTGGAGTATAAGCAGCGAGTTCGATGATCTGGAGCGTGCCGTGCTTGCCTACACTGATGCTTTGGTTTTGGAAGGTGGTCGCGTTGCCGACGCGGTTTTTGACGTTCTGAAATCCGAGCTTTCGGACGAGGAAATACTGGAACTCACCTATGTTACGGCTTTATACGAAATGCATGCGGTGATGAGCCGTGCTTTACGACTGGAATACGATGATGTTGACGAACGCATCGTTGAAATTGCGGCACCTTCGCCGGGCGCTGATGATGTAATGAGTATGGTTGATAAGAAGAGTTAGACGCGAAAGCGAATAGGAGTAAAACCAATGAGCTACCATCACTTAGCCTTAGCTTGTCGTGACATTCATGCCATCCATGATTTTTATGAAGGAATAATGGGCTTCGAATTAGTCAAAGTTGAGATTGGACCCGTTCGAGAAGGCGGTTGGGCAAAGCACTTTTTCTATCGCATGGAAGACGACTCCAATTTTATCGCGTTTTGGGAATTGCATGATGTACCCGGTATGGAAAGTATGGAGACCAATCTTTCCAAAGCGGCGTGCGTACCAGATCAAATCAACCACATCGCGTTTGATGTTAACAGTATGGAAGAACTTAAAATGCGAAAGCAGGTCTGGCTGGATGCCGGGTTAGACGTGTTGGAGATCGACCATAACTGGTGTTACTCAATTTATACCAAAGATCCCAATGGCAATACGGTAGAGTTTTGCATAACTACCGGCAGTTTTGATGAACAAGATCGCGCAGCGGCACTGCGAGCACTGACTGCGACGAAGCCTGATTTTTCCCCGCCGCCGGCGTCAATCGATTTCAGCTCAGCTGTAAAGAAGGCTTGAGTGTTGAAAGCTCGGATCCTGCCGAATTAGACGATTGCAAAGGCATTGTATTTTTCTGAAACCAGAAAATTGTTTTAAACCGAAGTGTCTTTATGCGGCGGCCCAGCAAAATAACGCACGGCCTCGCTAATATTTTTAGCCTGCTTAATATCCAGGAACATATCGATCCATACCATAAAGGTAAGCTTAATCGGATTCTGTGTATTCACGTTTTTGACCAGGCCAAAGACCACGGCTTCTTTTTCCTCGGCAAATGTACCAAACATTCTGTCCCAAATGATAAACAGGTTGCCGTAGTTCTTGTCTATGTATTGTGGGTTACTGCCATGGTGGACACGGTGGTGTGAAGGGGTATTAAAAAACCACTCCAAGGCGCCCAGCTTGACCACCCACTGCGTATGACCAACCACGCCCCACAAAGTGGAGATAACGCCGGCGACCACGGTAATCGTGGGGTCAAATCCAACCAGTGGAAGTACTGCGAAGAAAGGTATTTTGCTGATGGGACCAAACCAAGCCTGCCTAAAAGATACTGAGAAATTCATCTCCTCACTACAGTGATGATTCATATGAACCGCCCACATGAACCGAACCCGGTGCGAAATGCGGTGATACCAGTAAAAGACAAAATCAATTGCGAAAAACGTGAGCAGCCAAACTGCCCAGAGCGGTAAAGCGTTAGTAATATCAAACAAGCGAAATTGGAAGAGATACAGGCTAAACGTAAAGACCGCTGCTTTGGTTGCCACGCCCATAAGCATGTTGCCCAGCAGCATGCCTATCGTTCCCCAAGTGTCAGCCGCCTTATAATAGCGTTTATTAGTAAACGAGGAATAGATTGATTCCGCCACAATCATCAATAGGATGATTGGCACAGCAATCGTATAAACCGTTTCTGTTGTTAGTTCAGCCACGAAATATGAAGAACAGTAATGTTAGCCGCACCAAATTACCCAAAGTATAAAGGTTAAGCACACCTGTTTTCGGGTGCTATTGAATCTAAGATCATTTAAGCTGCAGGCTGTACTCAATTCAAGGTATTTGTAAAAATTGTCACGTCAGCACTGACCCCATCAAGCTGTACTAAAACCAAGGGCGAGCGAAATCTGTATTACGCTTTGTTTGCCTCAGGTTTGCTGTCATTTTATTTATTGCCCGTATGGGCAGGCATTTTTTCTGAGTCATATGGTCTAGCGGAAGGCCAGGTGGGCGTGCTGCTTGCTGCTGACATGGGGGCGGGTACAGTAGCGTCACTGCTGGCAAGATTCTGGATTCACCGTGCGCGATGGCGACCTCTTCTTTGGTTGACAGTCATTGCTACCGCAGGCCTCAACGCGATGAGCGCTATTGTTACTGACTATTATGCGTTGCTAAGTATTCGATTGGCGGCGGGTTTGGGAGCGGCAACCATGATGGCGTTCGCCTATGCGGCACTCGGAGGCACCGAAAATCCTAACCGTGAATTCAGTATCGCGCTGGCCGCGCAAGTAGTACTTGGCGCTGTTGCCTTGCTACTTTCGTCTTGGTTGTTGAAAACCACTGGCCCGGAAGCAGTGTTCATAATGGCTGCCGCTGCCACACTATTGCCACTGCTATTCTATCGGTTCTTTCCTGAATTCAGCCCATCGCAGTCGCTACCGCAAGACTCTGTAGATACATTGCCAAGCAAATCGGTTGCGCTCGCGCTGTTTGCGGTTGTTCTTTACATGGCCGCTCTAACCGCGATTTGGGTTTTCGTTGAAAGACTTGGCGCCAACCAGGGATTTGATCACGGCTCGATTGCTTTAGTTTTATCGGTTGGCCTGGCCTTTAGTTTTGCCGGGGCTATTTTTCCAAGCTGGCTGGAGACCCATGTGCCCAGAGAACAGCTGGTTGTTATCGGTTACACCGCTTTGCTTATTACCTTGTTAATGCTCGGCGCACCGTCGATAATCTGGATGTTTGCGCTAGCAATTTGTGTATACAACTTCTTTTACAGCTTTGTTATGCCATTGCAGTCGGCCTGGATTGCAGGCAGCGACACGACGGGCAGAAACGCGGTATTGGTGCCGGTTGCGCAAGGGTTGGGGGCTACAGTCGGTCCAATAACGGCGGGTCATGTTATCGGAGGCTTTGGTCTGTATGCGGTTATAGTTTTGAGCGTTGTCTGTCTGCTACTAAGCTTTACTTGTGTACGCATTGCAGGAGACAACTTGAGCAACTGATACACTGCGCTTGCAGTCGATCTCGCTATCTCATTTACCGCGACCAAAGCATCTGCCGATGCTATTTTTGGTAGCAAGCTCGCAACACCTCACGCAGCTTCTCGCCGCCAATATCTTTCATCAATGTCACATTTCGTTCGGGTATCGCATCAATATCCGGGTAGGCATCAATTGCTTTGCTCAGACTTTCTTCGCGCAAAATATGCAGCATCGGATAGGGCGATCGATTGGTATAGTTAGACGCGTCATGTTCATCTGTACCGGCAAATTGGTAATTGGGGTGGAAGCTGGCCAGCTGAAAAACGCCGTCAAATTGATGCTGAACAAGCAAGCCATTCGCGGTATCTAGAAAGTCGTTATAGTCAAAAAAATCGCTTAGAACGTGCGGATGAATAAGCAAGGTGGTTTCTACTTCCTCTTGTTTGAATAATAGATTCAGCTCACTAAGTAATTCTTCCAACAGCTGTTCTATGGTTGTCGCTTTAGCAACCGAAAAACGCACATTGTCGTTAAGCAGTTCACGCTTGGCAAACGGACAAAGATTAAAATCAACTACTACGCGGTTTATCCACCGTCGGGTCGCGCTCACCTCAACGTCATCGTTCATGGCAAGCTTTTCAGAAACGTGTATTTGCATCGCGAAACGTAGTACATTGTTCCCACCATTATCCGGCGCACTCTGTTTTTTTGACTACTAAAAAGCAAGATACCCACTATTCAGCAGCTATGCTGGCCAAATTTATTATTCCGTCGCTTTTGGGCGCGGCGCTGTTTTTGACCCCTATTGAGTACCAGGGCAAGTATACGGTAGTGCTGGGTATTTGGGCTGAAATGATTCGTGCATCGCTTGGCCCCGCAATGGCGTACGTTACAACGGCGATTTTTGCGACGTCTGCCATTTTGTCGTTGATATTTAGCCTCGGACCCGCGCATTGGGGTACCACATCGCCAAAGCTCTATACGCTGTTTAACACAGGCCCGGTGTGGTTGTCGTTGCGAGTGTTGGGCGGCGTGTTCAGCGTGATGACCTTACTGCAGCTTGGTCCCGACTGGGTTACCAGCAAAGAGACTGGTGTTACCGCTTTTGTAGATGTAGCCGGAATAATATTCTGTTTAATTGGTATTGGCTGTTTGTGTTTGCCGTTGCTCACAGACTACGGAATACTGGAATTTGTAGGCACCTTGCTGCGCAAGGTGTTTCAACGAATATTTGGTCTACCTGGAAGGGCCACTATTGATGCCCTGGCGTCCTGGGTTGGTTCGTCAAGCATTGCCGTGCTGGTCACTATTCGTCAGTACGAGACTGGCTACTACACGATGCGTGAGGCGTCAGTGATTGCCACCAATTTCTCTGTAGTCTCAGTGCCTTTCGTGGTGCTGATCGCTCAAGTGGCCGGTATTCCACAACACTTCTTTCTGTTGTACGGCGCGATGGTTTTTATCGGCGTGCTTTGCGCCATTATTACGCCCAGACTGCCGCCTCTGTCTGGAGTGCTGGATGAGTTCTATGAACCCGTGGGTAAGCAGATTAAGGAAGAGGTTGGGCACGGACATACAGCGCTTGCCTGGGCATTTGATCGCGGCATAGAACGTGCCGCGCAAGCGCCAGGTTTAAGGGAAATGATCAGGCGTGGAGTGAGCAGCTTGATTGACCTGTTTTTTACGATGATGCCTGCGGCAATGACCATCGAATTTCTGACCCTGGCGGTTTACTACCACACTGAGATATTGCAAGTTCTGACAGCACCGATTGTACCGGTTCTGGATCTTTTGCAGATACCCGAGTCTGCCGCTGCAGCACCTGGCGTGGTCGTAGGATTACTTGACCAATTTGTGCCCGCGATAATTGCAGGAGGAATAGACAATCCCAAAACCAGTTTTGTGCTTGCAGGTTTATCTGTAACGCAATTGATATTTTTTGCAGAGTCTGCAATCTTAATCTTGCGCTCCAGGATACCTCTGGGGCTTCGGCAACTGGTTGCCATATTTTGCCTGCGCACGTTAATAGCGCTGCCATTGCTGGCGCTTATTGCGCATTTATTTCTTTGAGGACAGTGATGCCTAGCCAACAGTTCAAAAATTTGCTCAAGATGATGCCTGCAGACTTCAACATAGAGTCTGACGATTTCTCTACAGTTCGTGCCAAGATGAAGCCTTTCCACGGCCATCCGATCGCCGCGGGCAGCGAGGTTCGCTACTCTAATGATGCCGGACTTAAAATCGCCTGGTTGCGTGCAGCACAATGCGATAGCAGCAGTCGCTACGCGTTATTTTGTCATGGCGGTGGCTTTGTTTCATGTACAGCGGAAGACTATCTTTTCTACGCGGAATACGTTTCCCGTTTTCTGAATTGTGAGGTCGCCGTACCAGATTACCGCCTGGCGCCAGAGCATCCGTATCCAGCGGCTTTGGATGATTGTTTTAAGGCTTACCAGCAGATGCTGGCTGCGGGCATTGAGGCAAGTTCTATTGTTATCACTGGCGACTCCTGTGGTGGCGGGCTAGCCGCAAGCACTTTATTACGCGCCCGCGATGAAGGCCTGAACATGCCGGCCTGCTTGTTGGGCTTAACTGGCTGGTTTGATTTGACTCTTGCAGACGTTGAAGAAACGACAGCGCGCACGGAGCCACTGATTACTCCCGGCTGGTACCTAAATCGGGTAAAAGACTATCTATTTGACGCAGACCCCAAAGCGCCATACGCCTCGCCGGCGTTTGCTGATTGCACTGGTCTGCCACCAATGCTCCTGCAAGTGGGCAGTAATGATCTAAGCAAGGGAGGTGCTGCGCGGCTGGCCAGCAGCGCAGCTGCTTTGAATATCGCCGCTATAGTGGATGAAGCGCCGGGAATGGTGCATGGTTTTCACGGTTTAGTGAGCAGTGAGGTTTCGGAAGCTCTGGAGGCCTGGAACAGGGCCAGGGAATTTGTAGATGGTTTCATTCCATCGAATTAGACTGTCAGTACAGGAAAACCGGCCAGTTACTCGCGTTTGTCCGCAATATACCGCCCAATCTGTTCACGCAACAATTGCAGCGGTAATCCACCTTCTGCCAACACCGCATCGTGAAAGTCCCGCACGTCGAACCGTTCGCCCAGTTCTTTTCTAGCTTTTTCTCTAAGCTCCCACAAAGTCAGCTCACCCATTTTGTACGCCAGCGCTTGACCGGGCCAGGATATATATCGGTCCACCTCCGTTTGAACATTGTGCCGTGACAAAGCGGTGTTCGATGCCAGATAGTCCATGGCTTGTTCTCTGGTCCAGCCTTTGGCGTGTATACCTGTGTCAATCACCAGGCGGCAAGCACGCCACATTTCGTAAGACAGTCTTCCAAAATGCTCATAAGGCGTTTTGTAAATATCCATTTCCACGCCCAGCTTTTCAGCGTACAGTCCCCAGCCTTCCCCGTAAGCGTGGGGATAAAATTCGCGGCGAAATGCGGGCAGGTCACTAAGTTCTTTTGATAGGGCGCTTTGCAAATGATGGCCCGGTACGGCCTCATGCAAGGTGAGTGCCGGTATTTGATACAGAGGCCGGCTTGCCAGGTCATAGGTATTAACCCAATACTGACCACCAATCCTGGCGTCTAATGGCGCGCTTACGTATCGCCCGGTTGTATAGTTCTTCGCTATTTCAGCGGGCACCGGTTCCACGGAATACGGTTGTCTCGGCAGTTTCCCGAACAGACTGGGTAGCTTTCCGTCGGCGTCTTTTGCGATCCAGGCTGCTTTGGCGAGCAGCTCGTCTGCAGTGCGGGCATAAAATTGCGGGTCGGTGCGTAGAAATTCGAGAAAGTCTGCAAACTCGCCTTCAAACTCAGTTTGCTGAATAATAATGTTCATCTCAGCCCTGATTCTGCCAACTTCTCGTAAACCAAGTGCATGAATGGAGTCGGGCGTTACGTCATCCAGAGTGGTGTAGTAGCGGACCAGCGCCGCGTAATAATTTTTACCTTCGGGCAGGTAAAGTGCGCCAACCTTACCCACCGCTCCTGGCATGTATTCCCGCTCAAAAAACTCGGCGGTTTCGGCAAACATTGGCGCCAGTTTTTTCTCGAAAAGGTCTGTTGCCTGCGCGCGCAATTCTTTTTGATCTTTATCCGAGATGCTGTTTGGCATATTGGAAAACGGTTGAAATAAACGGTGGGCTTTAATATCGCTGACGAGAAGCGCTTTAAATGAAGGCAAAATATGGTCGAGAATCTGTTTGGGTTGGGTAAAGCCCTCGCTCAGACCAAGCCGCATATTGGCCACATTCTGCTCGTAGTAGACGGGTAAGGCATTCAGTCGTTTGAGATATGTTTGATAATCATCTACTGTGGCAAAGGGAGTTCTATCAACCACATAGGTGATGATGCTGTGAAAGCCATCGTCCGCCAAAACGGGAATACGCCAGCTCCGAAATTTCGACAGCTCAATATTATGTTTAAGAATAAACGCCAGCAGATCGCGGCTTACTCTCTGGCTTTCTGCTAACTCATCTGCGTCAATTGCAAGCAACCGCTGCTGAAACGCCTGTGCGGCCTGTAGACGACGCTGTTCATCGGCAGGGCTGACTAAGGGAAGAAGTGCGTTGTAATCGCCAATGCCGCTGAATGTGGCGTGTAATGGGTCTTCACGCAACTCATGGGCCCAATAATCTTCCGCCAGCTGTAACAATTCCGAGTTCGCGTCTGCCCAGGCGTGGGGCATCAGGCTAACTAAACAAAACAGCAATAGACAGCGCACCGGGTATCTCCAATAATTGAGAAAAACAATATACCGCAAAGCGCTAAGCAGAATAAGTCTGAGTATTTGCATCGATGAAGGTTTGCTCTAACCACGCCCCATTGATTGTGAACCGCAGACAAGGAGTGATCAATGACTGACGTGGTACCTACGGTTTGCCGGCTATGCATTGCCCACTGCGGTGTGCTTGCCCATGTAGAAGACGATCAGGGGCGACGCAAAGTGACCAAAGTTACCGGTGACCCAGACAACCCTTTGTTCAAGGGTTACAGTTGTCCGAAAGGGCGAGCCTTGCCTGAGCTACACAATCACGAAGGTCGATTACTGCATAGCCTTAGGCGCACTCAGGCAGGCGAACTTGAAACTGTTTCCAGTGGTGAGGCTGCTATACAGATTGCAGATCAATTACACGCTCTGATTGAAGAACACGGTCCACGCTCGGTGGCTATATACGTCGGAACTCCCAACGTCGCTTATCCGGCTGGTGCCTCGGTAGGCAATGCGTTTCTGCGCTCATTGGGCTCCAGTATGTTCTTTACATCCAACACGATTGATCAGCCTGGAAAACAAATAGCCATGTCGGCGCATGGCAAGTGGCTGGGTGGCGAGCCAGATTTCGATAAGGCCGATGCCTGGTTATTGTTAGGTGGCAACCCTATCATTTCCAAGTCGGCAGGCATTCCTGGCCAAAACCCGGCGCAGAAACTGAAGGAAGCGCAAGCCCGCGGAATGCAGTTGATTGTAGTAGACCCGCGTGTATCTGACGTGGCACGTAAGGCTGAAGTTCATTTGCAATTACGGCCTGGAGAAGATCATGCCTTACTGGCGGGTATGCTGAGTATTATTATTCAGGAAAAACTCTATGATGACGCGTTCATACGCGACAATGTTAGCGGTTTTGAGCAGCTGGCCAAGCATGTAAAAGAGTTTACACCTGAGTATGTTGCTGAACGCGCAGACGTTCCCCAACACCAGCTTGAGCGAGCGGCACGACTATTTGCTGGTGCGACGGTTAAGCATGCGAACAGTGGTACAGGCCCGAGTTTCTCCATGTACTGCAATTTAAAAGAATATCTGTTGATGTGCCTCAACACTATTTGCGGTGCCTATGTACGCGAAGGAGAAAACGTTACCCGCCCCAATGCCATGTTGCCAAGCTATATTCCTCACGCGCAAGCCCTAGCGCCGTTTAAGGGCTGGGGATACGGCGAGAAAATGCGCGTACGCGGCTTAACAGACACGGCCGCTGGCATGCCAACCGCCGCCCTGGCCGATGAAATTTTGTTGGAAGGCGAAGGGCAGGTAAAAGCCCTGATTTGCATAGGCGGCAATCCAATGGCTGCCTGGCCCGACCAAACCAAAACCCAGGCAGCAATGGAAGCATTAGACCTGCTGGTTTGCTTTGACGTTGAAATGAGTAGCACCGCCAGACTGGCCGACTACGTTATAGCCTGCAAGCAAACCCTGGAAACGCCGGGCATGAGCCAGAGCGGCGAGAACATCAAATACTTCGGCAGTGGCATTGGCTTCCAGGATGCCTACGGCCAATACTCAGACATAATCGCCGATCCACCGCACGGTTCAGATCTTGTAGAAGAATGGGAGTTTTTCTACGACATGGCGAAACACCTCAACAAAGACCTGTTTTTCGCAGCCATTTTCGGTTTCGCGGAGCACAAGGAAGCCGACATGGTGGTAATGCCGCTGCCTTTCGACAAGAAGCCAAGCACAGCTGACATTTATGCAAAAATCTGCTCAACCTCGCGTATTCCGCTAGAGGAAGTGAAGCAACACCCACACGGGAAAATTTGGGATGTGGACGTTCAAGTTGCGGCAAAAGAACCAGGCTGCGAAGCGCGTCTCGATTGCGCCAATGAAACGATGATGCAGCAGCTTTCAGACGTGTTTGCCCAGGACTTCCGCCAAACATGGAACGACACGACGTATCCATTTCGGTACATACCTCGGCGACATAATAATTTTATGAACTCTGCAGGGCGATCTATCGACAAACTAAGCGGAGGGAAACGCTGGAACCCGGCCTGGATGCATCCGGATGACCTTGCGCAGCTGGGCGTGCAGAACGGCGACAGCGTTCGGATAAGCAGCGCTCACGGAAGCATTCCAGCCATTGTTGAAGCAGACACCAGTCTGCGTCGCGGTCTGGTTGCCTTATCGCATGCGTTTGGCGGCTTGGTAGATGAAGACGATCAGTATCTGGAGCAGGGCAGTAACGTTGGCAAATTGCTGAGCACCGAGGTCGATTACGACCCCATCACCGGTATGCCCCGAATGGGCAATATACCGGTAGCAATCAGCGTTTCTAGTTAATGTCTGAAAGCACTGGGCGATGACCCATAATGTTTCTTAAACGTCTTGGAAAAGTGCGCGGAATCTACAAAGCCCACGCTGTAGGCAATGCGTTCAATTGTATAGCCTGCATACGCTTCACACGTCAGCAATTCTTTGGCTTTCTCTAAGCGCTTACCAGTAATCAAAGCATGAATTGTTTCGCTCTCATCCTGAAACAACTTATGCAGATAACGATCGGATATGCCCATCGCGGTTGCAATCGCAGAATTGTTGAGTTTCGCATTGCAAAGGTTGTTATCAATGTACTGACGAATACGTCGGCGCAAAGAGTCCTGCACTGCTGAGGCATTGCTGCGTTCTTCCAACAACACTGAACTGCTAAACGCCATTGCAATCATATTCACTAGATTGTCGGATAAGTCTTCAGCTGCCTCTGGTAAACAATCCAGTTCCTTAACCAGCGAAAAAACGAAATTACCCAGTACTGCGCCCAAGCCCGATGTGCCAGAGATAGGGATGGCGGTGTATTGCTCCGGGTTCATTAGATGGCGCGACAAAACCGAGTTCGGCATTTGAATAACAAATTGTCGGAAACGTTTTTCAAAGGTAAGCGAGTAGGGCCGCGTGCTGTCGTACAGCGCAAAGCTGCCGGGGTTTAGCAATGCTTCGCGGCCGTCCTGGCGCACCAAACCTTGTGATTCCAATTGGAAACTGATTAGAAAATCCGCCTCTGTTGATTTGGATATTAACTGTTTGGAACGCCGAACTATTTGCGGGTCGGAGTACACTTCTGAGAAGGCGAGTTCGGCAACCCCTACACCGCCGCGAAGTTCAGCATTAAACACCGAGTCTTCCAGACGATCACATTCCAGTTTTACGAACTCATCACACACCGCGTCGCGCCAGTAATCAAAGCGCTCGCTTTCATCACACTCTGCGGTGCTGCGTTGATGACCATTCGCAATTACAAAATCCATACAAATTTACCGGCGCAAGAAACCCTATTAAGAATCCCCTTGCTGCACTTTCTCATTGTATTGTTCGGTAGTGATGGTACCACCGGCTTCATCGGCTTTGCCAATATCTTTGGGTTGCAGCACTTCCTGCAGCAAATCTATGCGTTTCCAGGCCGGAAATGGCTGTTCACCCTTGTCATCAGGCACGTATTTTGAGGTTTCAACGCGCTTGTGCTTGTGAATATAGCGAGCGCAGTTATAGAACACCGAGTCTACATCCACTTCAACCACCATATTCGAACCTGGGAACAAAGCCATTAAATCCGCATTTTTGCTGACCTTGGCCGTGCCCTGCAGGCGAACACGAAGCGGTGTTTCCATATCTATGAACAGCATGCCTACCTTACCAGTCTCGGTGGTATTACCCATGGAAAAGAACATGCCGTTGCCATCGTAATTTGGAAATACGATTTTGCTCGGGCTTACTACTTGAACCAAGCCAACTGGCCCGCCTTTGTAAGAAACCGTAGGCTCACCTTTCGCACTAACCGTTGACAGAAAAAAATAATCGCGGGAAGAAATGAACTCAATTTGTTCTTCCTGAATTTCATCCGACACAATGGCTGCAACCACCGCATCAGCAAGGTTCACGCTGTCGTGTTCGGCTTGCACTTTGCGTTGCGTGTCAGAATAGAATTCATCTGGAGTAGGCATGCTCTTTTTCCTCTGCGTGTTTATCGTTGGCTATTTAGTGTAACACCGCCGCTGAACGCATAGCGCCATTAGCCAATGTCTTCAACATCATCAAGCTCAGGCGCATCGTTTTCAGGTACATAAGATTCGGTAACAGGTTGAGGGTGCCGGTTTAATAATAAGCGCGTTACATCCGGCCTTGAATAATGGCCAACCGGGTCTGCGAACACTTTGGAAATAGTGATTGCATTCATGTCCAGATCAGCAATTAACAAGCCTTCCTCATCTTCAGGCAATTTCTCAGCAAGAGGCGAACCATCTGGGCCGAATATTACGGCATGACCGCCACCTGGCAGCAGCAGTTCTCTATGCGCGTCGTTCTCCACCATCAGGTCTACCATTTCCGGCGAGATAATGCCGCAGGCGGCTATTACGAAACACTGTCCTTCAGCGGCGTACAGCTGCGATGCTGCATTGTTGAGTACGGGCCCCAATGCATACGCTTGTGGCATTGCCGAGAAAGAAGGCCACGCACCACAGTGAATTTGCTCATGCATGCTGTACATCGCGTATTTAGTAAGTGGCTGCAGGTGCTCCCAGCACGCCAACTGGCCAATGCGGCCTATTTCGGTTTCGCTAACCGCAAGGTCCGATCCATCGCCGTCGCCGTAAACAGTGCGCTCTTGGTGGGTAGGCTTTAACTTACGCCTTGTTGATAACACCGAACCATCGTTCCCAAACAGGAATTGTGCAATGTATAGCGAGCCATGGTCTCGTTCGCTGGCACCCGTAGAGACAAAAATATTATTGTCCTTGGCCGCTTTTGCCAGCGTATTGAATTCATCGCTGCCCACCTCAATGGAATTGGCGTGATAGTCTGCAAAGTATTTCATATTGTGCATGGTGTTACTGAGCCAGATATACCAGGGGTAACCGGGCAACCATGTTTCGGGGAATACGATTAAATCGCAACCTTTGCTGGCCGCTTCTTCTATCAGAGTAACGGACTTTTCCAGCGTAGCTTGCAAGTCCATAAAAACGGGGGCGGCCTGCACGGCAGCGGCTTTCACTACGGGTTTGGTGGACATATTTGCTCCTGTTTGCACGCAGCGTGCGCGCGTTTGTCTAATGTGAAGGCTTGCGACGCGCGCCGACTAGAATCTATGCCTATAAGTCACGCCGTATTCACGTGGACGATTAGGTACAGCGGAATGAAAGCCCAGCCCAAAGTTAGAGTTACCGCTGACAATTACTCGCTCATCGCCGATGTTCTCGGCCCAAAGTACAACTTCACTAATGTCGGTCAGGTCCAGCCGCGCTGAGGCGTTTACGAAATTCGCCGAGTCTTGATACAAGAAGGGTGAATTTTGTGAGTCGTTAAAGATTTCACCGGTATAGGAGTAATCCACGCGAAATGTCAGCGCCTTACTGGCAACATGTGTGCCGTACTCCAAGCCCAAACTCAATGTGTGCTCTGGCGTGTTCACCAGCTTTGAGTCTTCTGTAATGGCCGACGACAAACCCGGTACCGGGTTAATAGATGTGTACGCGGCATCGGTATACCCATAGCCCAGATCCAGGCTGAAGCTCTCGCTGATCACTGCCGTTACTTCCAGCTCAATACCGTTTATATCCGCAGCACCGGCGTTGGCTGTAAGCGGCCCACCCAAAGTGTCGAAGAACGTTACCTGTATGTCTTCGTATTCAGACATGAATGCAGCGGCGTTCACTCGAAATCGATTGTCTGCACTTTGCCACTTCAAGCCAATTTCGTGCGAGTCCAGAGTTTCCGGGTCAAACGACAGCACTTCGGGCACAGCCGCTACGTAGCGCAATACAAAGCCACCGCTTTTAAAGCCTTGCGAAAAGCTGTAATACACCATGGTGCTGTCGTTCAGCTTGGCATCTAAGCCTAAGTAGAATTGGGTTTCATCAAAACTTTCGTCTACTTCTCCTGTGCCGTCACCTGCGAGCGGAATATAGCCGGGCACAATCGGTCCACCTGGCTCAAGCTGGGCCTCAACACCCGGTGCGCCAATCAGGAAAACCAGCGGGTCACCCGCAATGTTGGCCCCTATATTCTGAGTAAACGCAAAGCCTTTTTCGTCTTTCGTATATCGGTAACCGGCGGTAACAGACCACATATCATTAACGTCAAACGTTGCTTGCAGGTAGGCCGCCTGGCTGCTGTTATCCACTTCGGCATCGTTTCTGATAGCCGCCTGAAAGCCAGCGCCACCGCCAGGCCCAGTGCCCGGTGCGGGTATGGTCACCGGCACATTAACGTCGTCTGTGCCTTCTTCATCGAACAGAAAAACGCCCGCTGCGTACTTAAGGCGGCCATCAACCGCGGTACCGGTTAACTGCAATTCGTGCGTGGTTTGGTCTACGTCGTAATTGTCATTCACAATTTCAGTAATCTGAAACGGCGAATTGTCTGCGTCGTTGGCAAATCGGCTTTCTGTATTGCGATACGACGCGGTGTATTTAAGGTCAAAGTTGTTGCCGTGATAGTTGGCGATGAAAGTTGTGCCCAACACTTCCACTTCCGAGAATGCTATCTGGTCGCCAAACGACACATCAGCGCCAATATCATCTACCACGAACTGATTGAAAATGCCTAAGCCGCCGCCAACAATCTCAAAGAAGTCACCGGTTGCAGATAAAGATCCTGGCCCTAATGGGCCCAGCAATGTTCCAGTGGGCAGAGGCACCGAGAAGTTCTCAACCAGGGCCGCACCGACAACACCCGCACCACCAGGCGTGCCATCCGGAAACGCCGCTGTGAAACCTACGCCCACAGAAGGGGCGGCGCTTTCGTCGATGTCGGTATAGTCAACAGTGGCTTGAAAATCCCATTGATCACTTGGCGCAAACGTCAGCGCGCCGCGGAATGACAAACGTTCTTCGTCGCCTAATTTATCGCCTGCCAGTGGGCGATCAACAAAGCCGTCGCGGTTTTTACTGGACACAGCAAACGATGACTTAAGCGTATCACTGATAGGAATGTCTACCGACGCGCGTAAATTGACGCGACCTTCATTACCCACTGTTGCCTCCAGTGCTGCTTCAAAGTCATCAGCGGGTTTGCGAGACACAATGTTAATGGCACCACCGATCGTGTTGCGGCCAAATAGTGTGCCCTGCGGGCCACGCAGAACTTCAATGCGCTCTACATCCAGCACATCCAATACACCGCCAACAGAGCGCGAAACATAAACACCATCAACATAGGTGCCCACCCCAGGGTCGGTGGTTAAACTGAAGTCAGTGTTGCCAATGCCTCTGATAAACACCGCGGCACCCGACGACACACCGCCAATGGGTGAGGTAGTGTCAAACACAAGATTAGGAGTGAATTTCTCTATTTCGGAAATGTCGTTTATTCCCTTGTCTGACAACGCCGTAGACGTAAAGGCGGTGATTGCGATTGGTGTATCTTGCAAGCTTTCACTGCGTTTTTGTGCGGTAACTACTACCTCTTCAAGTACGCCTTGAGCCACACTGTGTTGCGCAACCAAAAGGCTCATCAGGGCTAGCGATGCGCATAGTGGACGCATCTGGAAGGGGTAGTCAGAATTGTTGGTAATCTTGTTCTTACTGTGCATTTTTGTTTTCCTCGTTCACTGAGACCATCAGGCATCGACCACAAATCAACCTTAAAAGAGCGGCGCTCACTGGCCCATGTCAATAAAGGCACTATCTCTTGGCAATTTGTGCACGGTATTTGGCAGTTGCCAGCGGGTGTTGCCAGCATGTTTGGTACAATCGCTGGCTTTGCCCTTATCCTCACTGGAGTCAGCTGTTGGCAAGCCATCTTGAAAAACTCATGGGCCTTTTGAAGGTCGACCGGGTTGATAAATACCTGTTCACAGGCCGAAGCCCCAGGTTTCCACCCCGTGTGTTCGGTGGTCAGGTTCTGGCGCAGTCTTTAAATGCCGCTATTCGCACGGTGGATGATGACGGTCGCATGCCGCACTCCATGCACGCCTATTTTCTGCGCCCGGGTAATCCGAAAAAGCAGATAGTGTACGAGGTAGACCCGATTCGTGATGGCCGCAGCTATACCACCCGCAGGGTGGTGGCTAAACAAGACGGCGTTGCCATATTCAGCACCTCAGTGTCATTTCACATTGAGGAGCAGGGATTTGAACACCAATTCCCAATGCCGGATGTGCCTGGCCCAGAGGAATTGGAGGATGATTACGACTATTGGCTGAAAATGGCTGAGCAACATCCAGATCGGTTCGAGAAGCCTTCCGGACAAGCTTTCTATCGCCGCCCGGTTATTCGCAGGGATATTCTAAACCCTCAGCCGCAGGAACCGGTGCAAAACTATTGGTTTAAGATGCTGGAACCGATTGGTGACGAGCCAATACTGCACCAAACCGCATTGGCGTATATTTCTGACCACTCATTGCTGGGTGCGGCGTTGCTGGCTCACCCCGCAACAGGGCGCAGCAAGGAGATGTCTATGGCCAGCCTGGACCATGCGCTGTGGTTCCATCAACCGTTTCGCGCTGATGAATGGCTGCTGTATCACCAGGACAGCCCCACCACCTTTGGCGCACGCGGCTTTAGCCGGGGCAGCTTTTATACTGAACACGGTCGTTTGGTGGCTTCGGCAGCGCAGGAGTCGATGTTGCGCATTCGGCGAAAAGACTGATTGGCTTACGCTACAACTCCCCACGTTCGAAACTAATAAGAGAAAATCATGTTCACATGGAAAAACCTGGGCCTGGCGATTGTATTCGCCTGGTTTATGTTCGGCGGCATTGCACACTTCACTAATGCTGAATTCTTTGTTGCCATCATGCCTCCCTGGATTGGCTGGCATCTGGAGATTGTGTACATCAGTGGTGTGTTTGAAATATTGGGCGCCATTGGCATCTTGATTCCCAAGTTCAGACAATGGGCTGGCAATGGATTGATAGCGCTAGTGATTGCCGTAACACCCGCCAACATTCACATGTGGCTTCACCCGGAACTGTTTCCCGACGTGCCTGAAGCCTTTCTCAGTGTTCGCCTGGTGGTTCAGGTATTACTGATTATGTGCATCTGGTGGAGTACTCGCACTTCTCAGTCGCTTTCCAGGTAATTGGATCGACTCAGATACAAAACAATTACACCGGCGCCGGCAATCACTAGCGGCAATGCGATGTGATTCAGGTTTTCAGCGTAGAGACTCGCTGTAAGCGCAGAACCTGCAAACGCAAACGATATCTGAACCGTACCTAGTAACGAGGAAGCCAGCCCGGCAATATGGGGCAGTGGCGCTAAGGCCACCGCGGTTGTGTTTGGAAACAGTAAGCCAAGTCCAAACATGTACGAAGTAACGCCCAGCAAGAACCAGGTTAATGGTAAGGCTTGCATGCTGAGAACATAAATGTTCAATACGGTAGCCAACAGAAATATATAGAACGCGAATTTGATTAGCGTGAGTTCACCCAAGGAGCTTACTTTCACGCGGCTCATCACGCTGCCACCCACAA
>CAYGSL010000047.1:28939-35752 GCA_964352475.1 uncultured Pseudomonadales bacterium
GTGAGTTCACCCAAGGAGCTTACTTTCACGCGGCTCATCACGCTGCCACCCACAAAGAAAATCATTGCCGCGCTGAGAATAGGGCCGATATCTATGGCGGGGCGCTGGTACACATCCACAATCACATTGCTAAACCCGCTCAAGATTGACATAAACCCAAAAAAGCCAAAACCCAGCAGTAAGCTGGCCCAAATGGATTGGCGTGAAGCTAGAAAGTGCTGAACCGTTGATTTGAAGGTTTTATTGTTTTCACCTTCGGTGACCGTGGCCCTCCCCTTGGTTTCTTGAAGACCAAACAGACACAGCACAATGCTAAGCGCGACCGCTACAGTTAGAAATACAAACACACTTTGCCAGCTAATGACGGCGCCCAGCCAACCTCCAGCCGCAGGTCCAACAATGGGCAGAGTGGCTAACACAGCAACGTAAAGAGCGAGCAGCTTGGCAAGCTCGGGCCCAGAACGAAGATCACGCGCCAGGGTTCGTGACATAACCGCCGTACCTGCGGCACCCAGGCCTTGAATAAACCGGCCTGCAAACAAGCTTGTAATACTCTCGGCCAGTACGCACACAACACTGCCCACAAAGAACACGCCCAGTGCAAAATACAATACCGGCATTCGCCCAATCCGGTCAGCGGCCACACCACAAGGTATTTGCCCAAGCGCATAACTGGCCAGAAACACAGAGATCAGTATCTGCGCACTGGCAGCACTTGTGTTCAGATCGTTTTCAATGATTGGCAGGGTAGGAACCACAAAGTCTGTTGCCAATGCGGCCAACACGACAATTGAAATTAAAGCCGCTACTTGCAAGCGGGTGTCTCCTGGCTGGGGCTGGGTGGTTTTTGCGCAGGCATTATATAGTGAACGGCTGCGGCCATTGCCATTTCTGTTTGAGGCGTCTTTATTTGTTGATACTCCGTTACCCACCTATATTTAACAGTGCATAAACGATTCACTCATCTATAGAGGCAAGTGTGCTCAACAATCACTCAAAATGGTCAGTATTTCATTTGCTGGGCCTTATAGCCGTTGCCACAATTCTAAACAGCGCCGGCGCCTATGCTTCTGAGGGTTGCAAACCCACGTCGTCGAATACGATCTTCGCGCTGCGCGAAAGCGACACGCACTTCGATGCGCGGTTTTCAGACTTTAAAGTGTGTGTTCCCAAAGATCGGTTTGGACTTACTGTTTACCGCGGCCAGGACCTATTGATTGAAAGCGCTACGTCTACGCTTAACTTCATCGGAAATGAGGTAAGCATAGACCGGCCACTGGAGTTCTATTCGAATGAACAACAAGCCTGGTTGGAGCTTCGGGGCTGGTATTCAAAGAAAGATAATTTATGGTACATCGCCAGGTATCAGTTTCACCCGGGCACACCGGCGATCAGTGTGGCATTCACCATTACCGACCGGCACGACAACTACAGAACGGGCGGCCCCTGGGACGAAGAGTTCTGGCATCAGCGCGTCATCAAAGACTTGCGCTTTGAAATGCAAACAACAGCTACGCATGAACCGCAAAAAATTGAACAGCTAAAAGCAAACGGCCTGTTTGTTAAGCGCCATAAAGACAGTGTTCTGCAGTCGCAGCAATTTGCACTGAACATCAAAGACTTCTGGAAAAAATTCCCTATAGCGGCTGAAGCGTCTGGTAAAACGCTTTCCTGGGTTGCGATCAAAGAGTCCACCATTCTCTACGGCGGCGTGGGGCTGACCATTGATTTTGCCTTGTCGCTAGACCAGCAAAACTTCTCAGCAAAAGAGCTTAAAGCGTTGGTTGATAAAGAGCCAGTCGTGAGCTTTCCAGATTGGTGGTTGGCAATGGATGGTGCGCCCACGCAAAACTACCATTACAACAACCTTTTAGAATCCACCAATACTCTGATTGGCGGGGCCGACGTGCGCGACGGCAACTGGGGGTGGAAGAACTATGGTGATTATCAAATCAGCGTTCCCTACCGCAATGGAAAAGGTCAGATGGTGTTTAACTGGGGTGCGCTGCAATACGATTTAACATTGGGCATGATGCTGAGCTGGATGAGCACGGATGATCCATGGTTATGGGACCGTTCCAGAGCGGCCGTTCGAAACATCATGGACATACAGATCAGCAAGTTTCACCCCTATCACCAAAAGCGATCAGGCGCTGGTTTACGAAAAGGCGCATGCCCGCTAGAGATTATGCATTGGTGTCAGGAACCCATACCGGAATTTAATTACCACAGCCGTTCTTTGCTACTTTACAGCCACCTTACTGGCGAGATTTGGCCAAAGGAAATTGCGCGCATGTTAATAGATAACTCGGCGTATTTTGCTTACACACGCACTGACTGGACTGCCAAGTACTATCGAATTGGTGGCTGGGCACTGCGCAATCTTTACTATGGCCACACGCTGTTTGGTGATGAGGGCACCAAGTACATCAGTAAAGGCGAACCAGACTGGCCTGAGATGTCGGCAGGTACGTCGTACAAAATGATTACCAACAAATTTGTCGAGCATACGGTCAGCATCATAGAAAAAAACAACGGGCTTGGCGGCAATCAACCGGTGTGGGGCGGGCAACTCATTGAAGGTCTGATTATTGCGCTGGATAACGATATGCTAGAGCCACGCTTGCGTGAGCGTACCCGTAAGGCGGTAGAAACGGCCGTTAACAGAATTATCGATGAACAGCTGTTCAGGCGTGGCAACACCTGGTGGATGGTGTACGTGGAAGACCCTGACCCGAAACGAGAAGGCGAGAAACCAGAGCTTAGGAACTTCAATACATATGGCTGGTTCTGGGTGAACAGCTTTGCGTGGGTGTCTAAGAACACCCCGTCAGATCACTCTGAGGTTACCCGCACGTTAATCACGTGGTTGCTCAGAGAATACAAAAACAATCAGGACGTGCGCACGCCACGCGCCTGGTCTTCGTTGATGGGTTTCCCCAGTTATGCGATAAACTTGCTGGATGAGAAACAGCCCTAAATCGATTATGAGTACCAAAGTGTATTGGCGCCTAATGCAGGCGTTGGTGCTTATTTCTCTTTTAAGCGCCTGTGCCGGCCTGCGAGACGGCACCAGCAGTGAATGGCCACAAGGGTTTCCGCCCGCCAGTTTCTTCGTATCTGCCTACGAGGCAGATACCGCAAATCATGAACTTCAATCGCTCCAGGAGTACCTTTACTGGGTGCGTCGCTTTTACGAAGGTACCGCGCTGTATCCCACCGGTTGGAATGATCTTACCGCAGATGTTCTTGCAGCAACCCCTGATCCAGATCTTGCCTCTAAACGGAAACAAAAGCTCCATAGGCTAGGGCGCGACATTGCCGCGGAGTGGTCCAAAGACTCATCCGTCAATCGCGTGGAGAGCTATCATCTTGCAGTGTGGGGGGGCGCCGCGGGGCGCGCGGTTGATGTGGGCAATGTAGATGAAACGCTTCAGAAAGTTTCTCATGATGTTCAGAAACTGCTTTTGCTGGCATTGCCGCCAGAGGTGATTACCGAAAGCCGCTACCATCCCGAAGATCCAGACGACGAATTTGCTCTATAGGTGCGCTTGCCAAGGTAGAATCTCTCATCGTGAACGAGAGGCCCTATTATGAAAATTGGCATGACACTCCCAGTGACCGAACCAGGCTGGAGCAGAGACATTCTTAAAGCTTGGTGCCAAAACATTGAGCAAGGCCCATTCGACAGCCTGGCTCTAGGGGAACGGCTTTGCTTCCCCAGCCCGGAAGTTATTGCCACACTCTCTGCAGCGGCCGTGTTAACCGAACGCGTGCGCCTGCACACTACCGTATTAATTGCCCCTATTCACGATCCTGTAGTTCTGGCCAAGCAACTCGCCACCATTGATGTGTTTAGCGGTGGTCGGCTTACCGTGGGTGTAGGCACCGGTGGGCGAGAAGAAGACTATGTAGCCAGCGGCACAGATTTGCAGCGCAAACGCATTGCCGAGATGGAGCGAACAGTAGCCTGCATGCGTGATGTGTGGGCCGGCGACATAGTGCGCGAAGGTTTACTAAGACCGGTAGAACCTTTTCCAATACAAGAGGGTGGGCCACCAATTCTGGCGGGAGTATTCGGCCCCAAAGGTGTCGCCAGTGCGGCAGGTTTTGCGTCAGGTATTGCTGGAATGAGCATGAGTGCGCGGGCGGATGAAGCCGTGGCTGCTATTGAGCTTGCGCGAAGTAGTTGGAAAGCGGCTAGTAGGGAAGAAAAACCTTATGTCACCAGCTCGTTTTGGTTCGCGTTGGGCAATTCAGCCGATGAGCAGATACGTGTTCATTTGGATCGTTACTTTAATTGGCTAGATGCAGATACGCGCGGAGTGATGAGTGAGCAGTGTGGATTTCGCGGCAGCGGGGCGGAATTGGCAGAACGCATCCGCGAATTTGAAGCCGTTGGGTGCGATGAATTGCAGTTGATACCGACTAGTATTGATCCGGGAGAGGTGTTGAGGGCAGGAGAAGCGCTTGGTGTTGTCTGATGTTCCGCCGTGATCATTTTCCATGCAATCAAATCAACTAACGAGTGCTACGAATATCGCCCCCATCCACCATATTCTCCATCCGCTCAATCCCGTCTTCAGACACCATCAAATCCATAAACAACGTGCGCTCGCGCGCAAGACCGTCGTGTAAGGAGTAGTCCGCCGAAGTACGCACCAGCTGCTTGATGTGCGCAAGGGCTTTCGGAGGTAAGGCGGCCAGGTGTGATGCAATCTCCCGTGCTCGTTGCTGCACATCGCCCGCAACACATTCCAGAGCAATGCCGTAATCCACGGCTTGCTGCGGTGAAATGGTCTGGCCTAACAACATCATTTGCAGCGCGCGTCCTTGGCCAATGATCCGAGGCAAACGCTGGGTGCCGCCAGCACCAGGCAGAATACCAATGTTAACCTCGGGCAAACCCAGATCAAACTCACCATCTTGTACCAGTCGAATATCACTGGCTAGGGCCATCTCAAAACCACCGCCCATGGCGCTGCCGTTGATGGCGGCAATAATAGGCACGGGTAGTTCTTCCATGCGACGGTAGCAGCGGTGTACATCGGCTTCTGGCGATGGGTTGTCTAGCGAAAACTCAGCACGCTGTTCGGCGAGGGCCTTAGCGAGCTGCAGCAGTTCATCCACATCGTAATGGCGAATAAACAAGCCTGGCTCGCTGCCGGTAAGAATCACTACGCGTACTTCATCGCTGGCCTCTACGTCGTCCAGGAAAGCATCCAGCGCGGTTGCTGTATGTTGGTCCATGTAGTGATGTGGCGGATTATGAAACCGTACCGTCCAGATACCGGAATCTTTTTCTACGATCAAACGTTGCATTGCAGGGCCTCAGAATTAGGCGAGTATGTGCTTGCGCCTAATTTACACGAGTTACCTTAAGAATGGGCATGCCAATGCTCAGCGCCAAGAAGAATTAAACTCAATTGTTTTTCTGCAAGGTCAGTTAGCTCGGCTTCGCCTTCGCCGTGGCGGTTTTCCATCAGCAACTGCTCAACAATGCGAGTCATCGCGCCAATCATTAAGCCAGCCAACATTTGCAATTCCTCGCTAGACCAGGTGTCTGCGTCAAACTGCAGGGCAAGATCGGTAGACAATTCGCTAATCAGCAAACGGTATTCCGATTCTATCTCTGAGCGAATACTGGCCGAGCCACCTACTTGCGCGCGAATGATAAATCGAAATTGCCTTGGGTGTGCCAGCACATAGTTAACGAAGGTTTCTACTGATTCCCTAACCACATTCGCGCCTTGCGCCGGGTTAGCACGTACGTCTTTCAAATGTTGCCGCAGGGTTTTGAAGGACAGGTTAACCAGCTCAAGCCCCAATGAATCCATGTCAGGGAAGTGCCGATAAAACGCCGAGGGGTTGATGCCCACTTCGCGGGTTACTTCGCGCAGGCTAATCGCGTCGAAGCTTTTGTCGCGGCTCATCAGCTCCAACACAGCGTCGAACAAAGCCTGACGAGTATCAACGGGTTTATTGTCTTTGCGCCGGTGTTTTTTGCGGTTTGGAAGCATTTACGCCTTAGTCAGTGTACGTGTGTTCACACTATAGAGAATTCCGCACTTGGTGCCCATAAATAACCGAAATAGCCGTTAATTAGCATATATAGAGGCTATTGAAGGCTTGATAATCAATTTAAGTGTACAAGTGTTGACATGATGGAATTCTACGTTATAGTGTACACATGTTCACATAAATCGGCCCAATATCATGGATCAAGCAATAGAGTACGAAACAGACTGGCGGGCAGCGCTGGGTGCGGTAAGAAAGTTGATTGCCAACCCTAAAGACACGCCGCAGGTATTTGTCATCATGCATTCATTGAATGGCAAGTCGAACGTTGCCGGTTACCACAGACTGCTTAGCACTCGAAATGGTGGCCAATTGGCTTACCACCAAACAGAGCTTGCCGAGCAATTTGGGCAGCCTGAATTCCTCGATCAGTTCGCAGCAGGCACGGTTGGTCATCAGTACAAGGCCATGATGAACGCCACTGGCTATTCAGCCGATGGTCTTGCCGAGGCAAGCCAGCTGGAAGGGCGAACCCTAAGCGCTGAACACCCCTATGAGTGGTACGCCAGGCGCACCCGAGACACTCACGACATATGGCATGTGTTAACCGGTTACAGTCCCGATGAACCTCTGGATGAAGCCTGCCTGGTGGCGTTCTCCTACGCGCAAACCAAAGGGCCTGGGTGGGCCTTGATTGCACTGTTTGCCATATTGGATTCATTCAAAGAGCCCCTGGGCCGCATGCATGTCAAAGCAATATGGGAAGCGTACAAGAATGGAAAAAAAGCGCAGTGG
>CAYGSL010000048.1:0-2575 GCA_964352475.1 uncultured Pseudomonadales bacterium
TCATACTTTGTGATGGTACGGGTAATCAGATCGACAGCCGTCAGTCTAATGTTCTGCGTCTCTATAAGTTACTAACGAAAAATAAAGACCAGCGGGTTTTCTATGACCCCGGTATTGGCACCATTAGCAGCACAGAAGACTGGGCGCGTTGGAAAGCCAATACCGAAAGTGTGTTGTCGCTGGTAACCGGCTTTGGCCTGGACCGCAACGTTTTAACGGCCTACGAGTTCTTGTCCAAAACCTATTCCAGTGGCGACGAGATCTATTTGTTTGGGTACAGCCGTGGTGCGTATACCGTCAGAGTGCTTGCGGGCTTTATTAATGCCATAGGAATTTTGCATCCAGATCAGCAGCATCTCACCGAATACGCGTTCAGGGCCTATAAGCAAATATCCGAAGACGGTCAGTTTGATACCGTCAGGCAGTTTGAACGCATACTTCGTCCCCAGCGCCCGGCTATTCGTTTTCTTGGCTTGTGGGACACGGTCAGCAGCGTACTGGTGCCTCGTAGTGATCGCTTTTACCTGCCGGCGCGCCGGCAGTTGGCGTATACCGAACGCAACCCAAGTGTGCAGACGGTTTGCCATGCGGTTGCGATTGATGAGCAGCGCCGAATGTTTCGTCCTTACTTATGGCGGGAGAGAGAAGAGTTTTGGGGCGGGCCGTTTAAACCGAAAGACCCGGATAAAATTACACCGCAGGAGCTAAAGCAAGTCTGGTTTCCAGGTGTGCATTCTGATGTGGGTGGTGGTTATCCGGATGAAGAGAGTGGCTTGTCGTTGTTGTCGCTGCAGTGGATGAGCGAGCAGCTGTCTGGCCATCTGGCTATGAACGCTCAGGCGCTGGCTAAAGTAAGCAATGCCGGTGCTGATCCCGCGGCAAGCATGCATGACTCTATGTCGCTGCCCTGGGCGATGCTTGAGTATTTGCCAAAATCGGTGCGTAACCGGGAGCAGTCGCAACTTCGTTCAATACTTGGTTGTTATGTACCAGCCCGCGAGCTTCGCCGTCTGCCAACGGATGCAGAGCTGCATTGGAGTGTGGCAGCGCGAATAAAAGCCTGCGCTGACTACAGACCTGCAAACCTTGCAGGGTATAATCTACCAACCCAAATCACAGATGAGACTACATGAGCTTTATAGGCACTCTTGGCAAACGCTGGGAACAAAGCAATTCCCTGTTGTGCGTTGGGCTTGACCCCGACACGGCGCGATTTCCTGAATCAATAGCGGCCACTGAAAACCCATTGTTTGAATTCAACAAAGCGATTGTGGATGCGACGCACGATTTGGTCTGTGCTTACAAACCTCAGATATCCTATTTTGCGGCAGAGCGGGCCGAGGATCAGTTGTTACAGACAATTGAGTATATTCACAGGGAATACCCAGGTATTCCGGTCATTCTGGATGCCAAGCGCGGTGACATCGGCTCAACAGCCAGCAAGTACGCACTGGAGGCATTTGAGCGATACGGCGCAGATGCGGTTACGGTAAACCCCTATATGGGGTTTGACGCGATTCAGCCCTTTACCCAATACACCGATCGCGGCGTGATTATTTTGTGCCGAACATCTAATGAAGGGGCCAAGGATTTTCAGGATCTGCTAGTTGATGGTGAACCTTTGTATCAGCACGTGGCGCAGAAAGTCAGTGGTGAATGGAACAAGCATGGCAACTGCTTGTTGGTGGTTGGTGCAACCTGGCCAGAGCAAATGGCCAAGGTTAGAAGTATTGTTGGTGACATGCCGTTGCTGGTGCCTGGTGTGGGTGCGCAAGGTGGTGATGTGCAAGCGATGATTAACGCCGGACAAACAGCCAGTGGCTCGGGCTTAATCGTAAACTCTTCGCGGGGAGTGTTGTACGCCAGTGAAGGTGAAGACTTTCAGCAAGCTGCGCGTGAGGCGGCGATGAGTTTGCGCGACGAAATCAATTCTTATCGGAATATCTGACCATCGCATGACAGGGCTGTTCGATGAACAAACTGACGTGCGACTGCCGATTGATGATGCACACATCGAGTTGTTTGAAGAGTTTGATTGTGGCGCTGACGCAAGCACTACAATGGCTAATCTGATAGGCAGTGTTGATTGGCGTGAAGAAGCTATTACCTTATTTGGAAAAACCTACCTACAACCGCGCCTGTTTGCCTGGTATGGCGATGAGCACGCCAGCTATCAATACTCCGGCATCACGCTATCGCCTCTGGCGTGGACAGATGAGTTGAGTAATATTAAGAAGCGAGTGTCTGCCCACTGCGAAGCCGAGTTCAACAGTGTGCTGCTCAACTATTACCGCGACCATTGCGACAGCATGGGCATGCACGCAGATGATGAACAAGAGTTGGGCCGTGAGCCAATAATTGCGTCCCTCAGTTTTGGCACCACGCGAACATTGAAACTGAAACACAAATACCGCAAAGATTTGAAGCCACTTAAAATCCCAGTGAGAGATTCCACCTTGTTGGTTATGCGCGGCCAAACCCAGCAGCATTGGAAACATGGAATAGACAAGCTGAGCACGCCTTGCGGACCCCGATTAAATTTAACCTTTCGCCAAATATTTTAGACACCGTCTGA
>CAYGSL010000048.1:2675-35706 GCA_964352475.1 uncultured Pseudomonadales bacterium
CTTGCGGACCCCGATTAAATTTAACCTTTCGCCAAATATTTTAGACACCGTCTGACAGGGCGCTACCATGGCAGGACAATATCCAGACAGAATTAAACAGCTGCCGTTGTACGACGGCCGTTTTGATGCGTACAAACTTCAGGCGCAAGGCAGCGAGGTTTTGTTCGCGTCGTATCAGCCCGGTATGGAAATTGACGAACACACGCACGATACGGATAACTACGGCGTCATCACCCGCGGTGAGCTAATACTTATCATCGACGGCGCAGAGCAAAGGTACGGAGTGGGCGATTGGTATCATGTGCCCGCGCATAAGGAACATGCAGCGCGTTTTGAGGTCGAAACTGATGAAGTGGAGTTCTGGTTCCACGTAAATCAAGGCGGATAATATGGCTAGCAAACTGCCAGTGATATGGCGTGAAAATCGGGCCTTCCTGATCTTCTTGCTGTTAATGTTTGTGTTCCGCAGTGCTTTCGCAGATTGGAACGAGGTGCCCACTGGGTCCATGAAGCCAACCATCATTGAGGGTGATCGATTGTTGGTCAACAAAATGGCCTACGATCTGAGAGTGCCGTTTACTCATATCTCCTTGATAAAGCGGGCAGATCCTGAGCGTGGTGACATTATTGTTTTCGATTCCGGGTCGGCGGACAAACGATTGGTCAAGCGCGTGATCGGCTTGCCAGGAGACGTGATTGCAATGCGAAACAATCGATTGCAAGTTAATGGCCATGTACTTGAATACCGTGAGGCAACCTTCGGAAAGCCGTTTGCAGAAGCGGAGGAAGACTTGCTTGGCCTGCGGCACAAGATCTGGTTTTATCCCCAAGCTAGCCAGATGTCTTCTTTTGATCCCATTCGCATACCGGCTGGTCATTATCTGGTGCTGGGTGACAGTCGCGATAACAGCGCCGACTCCCGAGTGATTGGCATGGTGCCACGCGATGAGATCGTGGGTAGGTCGAAAAGAGTGGTGATGTCACTTAACTACGAGAATTATTACATCCCGCGTAAGAACCGCTTCTTTCATACATTATAGAGCTGTTCTGTATTACAGTAGAGGTGATTGCTAAATCAACAAGTACTGGAGAGCTTTATGAATAGTTCTGAATTCATGCAGCAATTTATCGACGCCTGGGGGCGAATGGACGTTGATACAATCGTCGACTCTTTTACAGATGATGCTGTTTACATCAATATACCCATGGACCCACCCAATCGCGGCAAGCAAGACATCCGCACGTTTATTCAGGGCTTTGCCGGTAGTTGCGAAGGCATTGAGTTCATCGTGCACAATGAAGTGGTCAGCGAAGACGGTACCTTGCTAATGAACGAGCGCACCGATCGCTTGTGCATGAACGGAAAGTGGATTGAACTGGCAGTGATGGGCGTGTTTGAATTTCGCGAAGGAAAAATTTGCGCCTGGCGGGACTACTTCGATATGGCCGCTTTCAATTCCTAGAAAACCGGTTCCCGGTTTTAAGCCGGTACCGCTTCGCCCAGTACTTCCTCTTCTTCTGAGTGATCTGAAGCGAGTGCCAAATAAACGCTGGGAAGAATAAACAGAGTGAACAAGGTGCCGATCAGCATACCGGCTACCAGAATGATACCGATGCTGTTACGGGCTTCGGCGCCAGCGCCAGACACCAGCACTAACGGGAAGTGACCGATAACCGTAGCACCCGTAGTCATTAAAACCGGTCGAAGGCGAACACTGGCGCCCTCTATAATCGCATCCAGTTTACTTCGGCCCATCATCTGCAGATGGTTGGCAAACTCCACAACCAGTATTCCGTTCTTTGTTACCAGCCCTACCAAAGTGATAAAACCAATCTGGGAATATATATTGATGGTTGTCCAACCCAGGAAGGTGAATAACATCGCTCCTGACAATGCCAAAGGCACGCAGCCCAGTAACACCACCAAGGGGTCTCTTAAACTATTGAACAACACAACCAATACGAGAAATACGAAAGCGAGCGCAAACGCCAGGGCACCAAAAAGGGTGTTCCCTTCCTGTCGCAACTGTCGTGATTCGCCGGCGTAGTCCACCAGATAACCTTCCGGCAATACGTCTTTTGCAGCCTGCTCTACTGCTCGCAGGCCATCTTCTTTGGTGTAAATAGGTAGGGTGCCACCAAAGATAGTGAACGAGTTTCGTTGCTGAAACTTGCTCAAAGAACGTGGTCCTACGCGTTCGCTTCGGCTTGCTACTGATGAAAAGGGCACCAGATCACCAGTAGGTGTTTGCAGCTGTAATTGCTCGATGGAATTCAGATCCAGGCGGTCAATTTTCTCAACCATGGGGACCACGCGATAGGCTTTCCCATCGAGATTAAAGCGATTGATGTAATTGCCAGACAGAAAGATGGACAACTGTTCGCTAACATCGGCAACCGTCATACCAAGGTCAGCGATACGGTCTCTGTCCAAGCTGAAGTTCGCCTGCGGATAGTCTATTTTCAGATTGGTATCGGCAAACATAAACTTGCCGCTTGCATAGGTAGCCTCCAACAGTTTCTCGGCATAAGGCTGCATGTCTTCAACAGGTACTGGTGCTGTCACAACGAGCTCAACCGCAAATTGACCAGCACTGGGTAAGGAAGGTACCAGATTGGGAAAGGCTCTAAGGCCCGGAATAGCGGCCAATTCTGCAAAAGTAGGCTGCAGCAAGTCCATGGGCGTGAAATTGCGTTTGGCATGCTCAACAAATTCCTGCCCGCCAAACGCCGCATTTGGGCTTATTACCTGCCACATTGAAGTGGTGTCCGGTAAACCGTTCATAACATTGACCACATCGCGCATGTGGTTGTGCGTATACAACACGGATGCTTCAGCCGGCGCTTCGGAGATTACGAAAATCTCGCTTTCATCTTCGATCGGAGCTAACTCTTGTTGTGACATCAGCAAGAAAGGCACCGCAAGCAGAGCAAGAAACAATGCGAAGCTCAATACTTGCGGCGTCCATGACAGGGTGGTGCGCAGCATTCGCTCGTAGAGACCGCGCATAAAATCAAAGTTGGAATTAATTTGCCTGGTGAGTCTGCCTTCCTCGCCGCGCTCTGGGCTGGCGTACGCACTCATAATCGGTGACAGGGTTAATGCAACCAAACCAGAAAGTAGTACCGCGACTGCTAGGGTAAAAGCAAACTCCTTAATCAGAACGCCGGTCAGACCTGATAAGAACCCAATGGGTACATAAACCGCAGCCAGCGTTACCGTCATGCCAATAATTGGTGTAAGCAATTGTCGGGAGCTTGCCAATGCAGCTTGAGTGCGACTCATTCCTTCGCGCATGAAACGTGAGACGTTTTCAACGACTACAATCGCGTCGTCAACCACCAAACCTACCGACAGCACGATGGCCAGAATAGTCAGTAAGTTAAGCGAGAAGCCCATCAAGGTCATTACCACCATCGCGCCAAGCAGGGAAATAGGAATGGTCACCAGGGGAACCAGCGCCGTACGAATAGAGCCCATAAACAGCAACACAACAATGCCAACCAACAGCACAGTTTCAGCTAAGGTGATAAAAATCTCTTTGAGGGCATTGCGCATGTACTTTGTGCCGTCAAAACCAATCGCAATATGCACACCATCCGGAAGCGTCGCGTTGATTTCGTCCAGTACGCTATAAAGCTCGTTGCCGATCTCAAGTTCATTGGCGCCGGGCAAACCATCCACCGCCAGCCAAATATTGTCGCGTTGATCGATTCGGCCTATTTCGTTGCTTTCGGCTTCACCCAATTCAATGCGCGCCACGTCTGACAGCCGAATCACCGCATTGTCTCGTGTGGTGATCACCATACGCTCAAATTCTTCCACGTTGCGTAAGGTGGCTGTGGTTTGCAGGTCAATGCGCTGTTGTGTGTTTTCGGTATTGCCTATGGCCGCAATAACGTTATTGCTAAGCAGTGTTTGGCGAACTTGTTGCGCGCTGACTTTTAAGAAATTCATGCGTACCGGGTCAAGCCATACTCGCATGGTGGGCGCGCGGTGGCCCAGCATATCAATGCGCTGTACACCTTTAATTGAGGAAAGTACCGGCACAACGTAGCGGCTGAGATAGTCGCTGATTTCAGCACGATTGCGATCGCTGATATCAACGTCAAGATAAAAAATGGAGTTGGAGGCATCGGCACGCGTCACAATAATCGCCGGGTCTTCCGCACCCGCTGGTAATTCGAAACGAATCTGGCTAAGGCGTGCCGTTAATTCGGCTAGCGCCAGCGTGCTGGGTTCATTGAGTTTCAGCCAGGCTTTGACTGAGCTCATCCCTGCGGTTGTCGTGGACTCAATATAATCAACACCAGGTACCGTGGATACCGCGCGCTCAATGGGGTCGGTAACAAAGCCTTGAACTGTTTCTGCTGAAGCGCCTACGTAGGGCGTATTAATGGTTAGCGCAGAGCTTTCAATTTGTGGGAATTCCAGCACTGGCATTTGCACCGCTGCACGAATGCCAAGTAACACCAGTGCAAGAGACATCACGACAGCCAGTAATGGACGCTGAATAAAAATATCCAGCACATTAGGCTTGTCGAGTGAACGGCTCATTGTGGTGTATCGGCTGGCTTGGCCTGTGTTTCCTGCTTGCGCTCAACCACGTGCACCAGCATGCCGTCTTGCAATTTGAAGGCGCCGATGCCGGCAATTCGCTCGCCTGGCTGCAGACCAGCCAGTACGATAATGTCGCTACCATCCAGTGGGCCTGGGGTTACCTCGCGACGTTCTGCGCGAAAAGGTGCATCAGCACCTGCTTCGGCATCGTTCAATACGTAGGCATAAGCACCAAAATTGCTACGCCTTATTGCGCTGGACGGCATTTTGAATACACCATCAACAGTACCCAGGCTGAGCTCTATATCAACTACTGCACCTGGTCTGACCGCTGGTGGCGGGTCAATTAACAAGGCTCTGTATTCCAGGCTTCTGGAGTTAACATTGAAGCTCGCACCTGCAGACACAATGCTTGCAATCATGGGTTCTTTAATCAGCGACGTGCCGCTGACTTGAACGCTATCTCCCGGCACAAGTGTGGCCTTATCCTGCGGCAGCTTGAAGTCCACCCAGAATTGAGTACCAACGCCGCTGAGTTCTGTGACCAGTGAGTTGGCTGCCATATACTGGCCTACCTGTAAATCATGCAGTGTTGTATTGGCATCAAACGGTGCGGTGAGTGTTTTTTTAGAGATGCTGGCTTCCAGCGCCGCCACGGTGGCCAGCAATACATTCTTGTCAGCCAATGCGCGATCATAGTCGTTTTTACTGGCAAGCTTCTTGGCTCGAAGTTCAGTCAAGCGCTCCAGTTGTATCTCTGCCAGCTTAAGTTGCGCAAGTAAGGCACGCCGTTGGGATTGCTCCTCAGTACTGTCCAGGCGTAGCAATAGTTGTCCTTTACTTACATTGCTGCCACCAGTGAAACCAAGTTCTGCGATCACACCATCCAGTTCATTGCGCAGCTCTACATACTGCGCTGCTTTCACTTCACCAATTGTGCGGTACATTTTTCTCCATTGCACTGGTTGCAGAGTGATAGCTGTTACGGATTCCGAGCGCTCAGGGAATGACTCGGCAAAGGCAATGGCTTTGCTGATTTGTACGTACTTAAGCCCGGCCAGTACAACCAGTAGTATCACGCAAACCAATAGCAGCCATAACCAACGCTTTGCGCTTGATCCGGGCTTGCTGCTAGTCGGGTAGTGTTCTGCCATTAGCTAAAGTCTTACTTTGGCGGCTACCGATTCTTGCGTTCATCGATCAGGTTTTGCACCACGCCGGGGTCGGCCAGCGTGCTGGTGTCACCCAGACTGTCGGTCTCATTCGCTGCAATCTTGCGCAGAATTCGGCGCATGATTTTTCCGGATCGAGTCTTGGGTAAACCTGGAGCCCATTGAATAAGGTCCGGCTTGGCGATGGGGCCAATTTCCTGGTTCACCAGAGCGCGCAGCTCGTTGAGCAATTCGTCGCTGGGTTCTACATCATGCATTGGTGTTACATAGGCGTAGATGCCCTGGCCTTTGATATCGTGTGGATAGCCAACAACAGCGGCTTCCGCAATGCTGTCGTGCAGTACCAATGCACTCTCAACTTCGGCTGTTCCCATGCGATGACCACTAACATTCAGAACATCGTCCACACGGCCGGTGATCCACCAATAGCCGTCTTCATCGCGCCTGGCCCCGTCACCGGTAAAATAGTAACCGGGATAGGTGCTGAAATACGTGTCTATACAACGTTGATGGTCGCCGTATACGCTTCGAATCTGTGAAGGCCAGCTTTGCTTGATGGCCAGATTGCCTTCCTGCGCGCCTTCTGACGGAAGCGCATTACCTTCTGCGTCTAATAATACAGGTTCAACGCCAAAGAAAGGACGAGTGGCCGAACCTGGCTTGGTGGGTGTGCAGCCAGGCAACGGAGTGATCATGATGGCGCCGGTTTCCGTCTGCCACCAGGTATCCACAATAGGGCAGCGCTCTTCGCCCACAACTCGGTGATACCATTCCCAGGCTTCCGGGTTGATGGGTTCACCAACTGTACCCAGTAAACGCAACGATGAGCGAGACGTGCGGGTAACCGCCTCATCGCCAACGGCCATGAGTGCGCGAATTGCAGTGGGCGCTGTGTAAAAAATATTGACCTGGTGCTTATCGATGACTTGCCAAAAGCGTGAAGCGTCTGGATAAGTAGGTACACCCTCAAACATAAGCGTTGTTGCGGCATTTGCCAAAGGTCCATAAACAATATAACTGTGGCCGGTAATCCAGCCCACGTCTGCCGTGCACCAATAAATATCGCCTTCTGAATAATTGAATACGGCTTTATGCGTGAAGGCGGCATTTAACAAGTAGCCAGCCGTTGTGTGTAGCACGCCTTTTGGTTTGCCAGTGGAACCCGAGGTATACAAAATGAACAGCGGATCTTCAGCGTCCATGCTTTCTGGTTCGCACTCTGTAGCCTGTTGGTTACAGAGTTCGTGGTACCAAACATCACGACCTTCCTGCCAGCCTATGTCTTCACCGGTTCTCATTACGGTCAGGCAGGTGTGTACATTGGGGCATTTTTCCAATGCCTTGTCTGCATTCGCTTTTAAGGGGATGTTCTTGCCACCTCGCACACCCTCATCCGCTGTGATCAGTGTTTGGCAATCGCTGTCCAGAATACGGTCTTTTAAAGCCTCTGGTGAAAAGCCACCAAACACAACAGAGTGCACCGCACCAATACGGGTGCAGGCCAGCATCGCATAGGCTGCTTCCGCAATCATCGGCATGTAAATACAAACACGATCCCCTTTTTTAACGCCTCTGGCGCGCAAGCCATTGGCAAGCTGGCATACGTTGTCGTGCAGGGTTTGATAACTGATGTGTTTGCTGTCGTCTATGTCATCGCCTTCCCAGATAATGGCGGTTTTATCGGCGTGTTGCTCCAGGTGGCGATCTATGCAATTAACGCTTACATTCAGTTTTGCATCCGTAAACCAACTTGCAGTAGCGCTTGGAAAATCATAGCTAACGACGTCTGACCAAGTTTGCTCCCAGCTTAGTAGCTGCTGTGCTTTTTCTGCCCAAAAGCCTGCTGGGTCATTAATAGATCGTTTGTAGTCTGCCTGATAAGTTGCTTCATCAATAAAAGCGCTCTGCGCAAACTGCTCGGGTACCGGATAGGTTTTATCGCTCACTAACGTGCTCCTGTTGTGCCACGGATCAGGCTATAAGTGCAATTCGCCTGAAAACACATGCTGTACTTTTCCACCGACCTTAATCTGATCGGCCAGATCTAGATAGATAACGGATGGGCGACCCATTTCCACACCTTGATCAACAATGGCTCGTTGATCGCCCATCTTAAGCAATTTCAGATAGGCCGCAAAACAGCAATTTGCCGAGCCAGTGGCCGGGTCTTCCCGTATGCCGTCTGCCTCAAAAAACATACGTGCTGCGTAGTTACTATTGTCGCTGTGTCCGTGGGGGGTGAAGGCGAAAAGTCCCTGAACCCCATTCCCTTGAGCCTGGAAACGCATAAACTCGTTTTGATCTACTCGACATTTGCCCAAGGCTTCCAAATCCTTGACGGCGATCAGCTGAAAGCTTGGGCCTAAATCTGCCGAGCGAATTGGGAATTGATTGTCCAGCAAATCGGCGGCGTCAAGGCTTAGCAAGCCTGCTGCAAATTCTCTGGAAATGCCGTCACTGAAAACAGCCTGCGGTGATTCCAACCAGACTATCCCGGAATCATTGTCTAACTGCACCGGAACCTCACCAACACCTAACTCCAGTGTGACACTGGAAAGCGGCGATTTGGATTCAAGTCGTGCCAGCACCCAGGCAGTGCCCACAGTGGGATGGCCGGCAAACGGCAGCTCTTTGGTGGGCGTAAAAATACGAACAGTTGCTTTGTTGTCGTGCCACGCTGTAACGAAAGTGGTTTCAGAGAAATTGGTTTCTCGTGCTATGCGCTGCATGGTTTCACTGCTTAGATCAGCGGCGTCCATAACAACAGCCAATTGATTTCCGGCCAGTTGGCTTTCGGCAAATACATCAACTATATAGGTTTTCATCTGCATCCTAGCGAGCGGAGAACGTCATGTTATCAATCAAGCGAGTACTGCCCACATTTGCGGCGGCCAATAGAACCAGTTTTTGAGTATCAACCGATGGCGCCAGTAAAGTTTCGGCGTCGCGAATTTGCACATAGTCAATATCGAAGCCAATTTCTTTCAACACGGTATTCGCCTGTAGCTCGGCCTGCCGCAACAATTCCAGATCGCCGCCATTGCCTGCGCAGCGGTCTCTGGTTTCATGCAATACGCGAGAAAGTGCGGGCGCCATGTCGCGTTCGGAGTCGCTTAGATACGAGTTACGCGAACTCATCGCCAGCCCATCTTTTTCTCGCATAATCGGAGCGCCTATTACTTCTACAGGCAGGCTAAGATCCTTGACCATTTTTCGAATGAGAAATAATTGCTGAAAATCTTTTTCGCCAAACACCGCAGAGTCTGGCTGCACTATGTTGAATAGCTTGTTGACCACCGTGGTAACACCATCAAAATGCACTGGACGGCTCATACCACAAAGCATGGCATTGAACTTAGGCACGGATACTTTGGTGAAATCCTGCTGGCCGTGCGGGTACATTTCTTCTGCATCTGGTAAGAACAAAACGCTGGCGCCCTCGCGCTGTAACTTGGCCTGGTCTTCGTCAAGCGTGCGTGGGTAGTTATCCAGGTCTTCGTTTTCTCCAAACTGCAGTGGGTTCACAAAAATGCTCACCACCACAAAGTCACTGATCTCGCGTGCCTTACGCACCAGGCTTATGTGGCCATCATGCAGGTTGCCCATGGTAGGCACGAATACAATATGTTGCCCCGCATGTCGCTTTACTCGTATAGCGGCACGAAGCTCTTTAATTTTCTTACATCGTTGCATTGTATTGCGTACTTTTCAGAGATTTCCCAGCGCACTGGGATTGAAGTAATGGCGGCCACTTTTTGTCTGCAAAGCAGACGCCAGCAGGCGGTCGAAATGTTGCTGATTATTTGCCAGGTCGACGTGACTGGCGTTTACTATCAATAGGGGGGCTGCGTCGTAAAAGTGAAAAAAGTTGCAGTAGGCGTCATTCAGCTTTTCCAGGTAACTGCTATCAATGCTTTGTTCCGCATCAATGCCACGCTGTTGAATACGCTGTAGCAAAACATCGGTTGATGCTTGCAGGTAAATCACCAGATCAGGTGCGGGTGCATCAATGGTGGTTTGCTGATACACCTTGTCGTAAAGCTCGAACTCTTCAACGCTCAAGTTTGCCTGCGCAAACAATCTGTCTTTGTCTATCAGAAAGTCAGCCACGCGTATTGGCGCAAACATGTCGGCTTGGCGAATATCGTGAATTTGCTGCGCACGCTGAAACAAAAAAAACAATTGAGTGGCCAGGGCGCCTTCACCATTTTTGCGGTAAAAACGCTCCAGGAACGGGTTCTCTTCGGCCCGCTCCAGTAACACTTCATAATTAAACGTTTCCGCTAATTTGCGCGCAAGCGTGGTCTTACCAACACCAATGGGCCCTTCGACGGCAATGAAGCGCGGTGCGCTCTGCTTATCAATGACAGGAGATTGATAAGTGCTTGCGCTGAATTCGACTGGCGCTGTGCTCATGAAAAGTCCAGATTTTCGGCTCAACAGTATAACGCAGGCGAAGTACTATCAGCTATTCAAGGACAGCGATGTTGGGGTGATTTTTTCCAACTGAACGCCAGACGCCAGCTGCTGCGCAAAAGGCCGGATACGACGGCCATCCGGCAGCTCTGCGTCCGGTGCAATTTCAAGCAGTGGTTCCATAGCGAAGCGTCGTTGGGTGAGCCTGGGGTGGGGCAGAGTTAAACGAGAGTGGCGCAATTGCTTGTCAGCGAACAACAATATATCAATGTCCAGAGTGCGCGGCCCCCATCGTTGCCGGCGTTTCCGGCCCTGCTGTTTTTCAATGGCCTTGGTCTGCTTGAGTAATGCTAATGGTTGCAGCGTGCATTGCACTGCAACAACCGCATTCAGATAATTTGGCTGTATGGCTGGGCCTATAGGCGAACTAAGGAAAATGGAAGAGCACTTCAGCAGCTTTGTTTGTGGAATCGCGGCAATGGCCCGCACCGCTCGACGTAGCTGCCAATGCGGTCGATTCAAATTGCTCCCTAATGCCAGATAAACAGTAGGCATTTATAAGCTCGCAGTAGTTTACTGGCCCTGTGCTTCTCTGGGCGGGCGCTTACGCCGGCGGCGCGGTGGGCGGCGACGTTGCTCGGAACGTTTGGCTTCTTCGTCTACCGGGTTATCGATCTGATATTGGGTCCACCACTCGCCCAGCCCTTCCATGTCTTCACCGGCTTGCTCGCGCAGTAGTATAAAGTCATAGGCTGCACGAAAACGCGGGTTTGAACGCAGCGTCTCGGCGCGTTTACCTTCCTTCAGGTGTAAGCGCGACTGCAGGTCCCAGATTTCACGCATGGGAATCGAGAATCGCTTGGGTATGGAGGTGGTTTGCAATTGATCCATGGTGGCAGCATGAGCCGCTTCGCGCATGGCTTCTACAATATGCATACCCTGATCAAGACACGCCTCGCGCAGCTCAATCACGGCGGGCCACAAAACGGCTGCATACATAAACGCTGGCGTGACAGGTTTACCTGCCTCAATGCGGGCGTCCGTATTTTCCATAGTGGCCTGAATAATTTCCTGTGCGTAAGGTTGGTCGTCTTCCAGCGCTTCAGCCGTTGCCGGAAACAGGTACTGGAACAGGTCGAAGCGCTGTAAAACAGCCAAGGTATTGGCCGCGGCACCGCCCAAAAATAATTTGATGACTTCGTCGAACATGCGAGCGGGTGCGACCTGACGCAACAGGTGGCCATTTTTTTCTATGGCTGCGGAGGTTTCCGGCTCCATATCAAAATCAAGCTTGCCGGCAAAGCGAGCGGCTCGCAGCATTCGTACAGGATCTTCCTGGTAGCGGGTATCTGCGTCGCCTATTACTCTAAGGCGGCCTTCTTTTATGTCTGAGAGGGCATTAACGTAGTCAATGATTTCATCAGTCTCAGGAGAGAAATATAAGGCATTAACCGTGAAGTCCCTTCGTACTGCGTCGTCTGACAGGTCGCCGTACACATTGTCTCTGAGCAGCATGCCGGTATCGCTTTGTTCCGACTCGTGATCTTCTGTATCGCGTGTGTCGTGATGGGCCCGAAAAGTGGTGACCTCAACGACATCACGACCGTTGCGAACATGAACGATCTGAAAACGCCGGCCAACGATTCGTGAGCGTTTGAACAGCTTAACGACGGCTTGCGGTTCTGCGTCGGTTGCAACATCAAAGTCTTTTGGAGTACGGCCAAGCAGCATGTCACGAAGGCAGCCGCCAACAATATACGCCTCAAATCCATTCTCTCTGAGGCTTTCAACAACCTGAACAGAATGTGGGCTTATCTCGCGAAGTTGCTTACCAATGTCGGGTGCTTTGATGCGGGTGCTAGTGATCTGACCTGAAGCGTCATTTGCCATTTGTGAATGCTGTACCCTGAGGCCTTGAAAGCCAATTATAAAACCGAATATCTTAGCATAATCCGTGCGCGCAGCTGCTGAAAGAGCATGAAACGATAAAGGATAGATTTAAAAAATTAAGAGGAATTTTGAACGAGCGAAAGGGGAAAACTGAGTTTTCCCCATCCAGGCCTTACTTTTTATTGTTTTGCGTATTATTGTTTTTGTTTGTTTTTCTTATTGTGAATACTAACTGCAGCAACCGTGCCAGTTTTGAAAAACATAGCTAATTCAGTTGCTTGCAATTTAAAGCTTAGAAGTAATGCTCAAATAGTCAAATTTTTGTTACAAATTCACACTGGAAATGTTACTTCCAGAGCAAAAAGTAACAAAAAAACGTCACGAAGGTTAAAAAATAGACTACGGCCTGGTTAATCTTAAGCCAGTTTGCTCTGGCTACCATTATTTGCTGAGGCCTTTTTTCTAGGAATTCCAAACCGCTGGCGTCGTTCCCAAAGGCATTTTCGGCTGACTCCCAGCTTTTGGGCAAGCTCGGTTTCACTCATGGTGTCTTGATGCTCAAGAATAAAGTGCTGAAAATAGTCTTCCAGCGACAAATCTTCTGTGGGCTCTGCCGCGAACTGGGACACTTTTCGACGGCGCTTTTGCTCTGAATTGTCAGCGTCATTATCAGTATCAGGTTCAGTATCGATTAACTGCATATCGATACCCAGATGCCCAAGACTGATTGCATCGCCTTCACACATAATCAATGCGCGTTCAATAGCATTCTCGAGCTCGCGCACATTGCCAGGCCAGCTGTAGGTCATAATGGCCTGAATGGTTTCCGGTGCGAGCACTTTTGTGCTGACATCCAGTGCCAGTGCTTTTTTGCTGATGATGGTATCTGCCAAATCAAGCACATCTTTGCCACGCTCTCTTAGGGGAGGCAGCTTTAGACTGAACACATTGATTCGGTAGAAAAGATCTTGCCGGAATTTTTGCTGTGCACTTAGTGTCTGTAAATCGCGATGTGTTGCGCTAATCAGCCTAACATCGACTTTAATAGACTCTGTCGACCCAATGCGGCGTATTTCACCTTCCTGGATAAAACGCAACAGTCGCGCTTGCGCTTCAAGCGGCAATTCGCCAATCTCGTCGAGAAACAAAGTACCGCCGTCAGCGGCCTCGATCAAACCGCTTCGATTGGTGTTCGCACCGGTGAACGCGCCTTTTTCATAGCCAAACAGTTCGGATTCAATCAAGGTTTCCGGAATCGCCGCGCAATTAACGCAGACAATGGGTTTGCCGGCTCTGCTGCTTTCACCGTGTACGGCTTTCGCCACCAGCTCTTTACCTGTACCGGTTTCACCGAGTATTAGAACAGTACTGTCAGTGGGGGCGACCTTGTGTATACCTTTTTGCAACTGTGCCATCGCTGAACAGCGGCCGACAATTCCCTCGATAGGGGAGCCAGGTGCAACGGGTTGCTGGTCCGTATCGGCTTTGGTCTGCGCGATGATTTTTTTCACCGCACCCAACATGTCATCATGATCGAAGGGCTTGGCAATGTAATCAACCGCCCCCATTTTCATGGAGTCAACGGCTGAGCGAAGGCTGGCGTAGCTGGTCATTATCAACACAGGGGTATTCCCTGCCAGACGGATAAGGTCTGTGCCTGGTGCCCCAGGCAGACGCAAATCGCTGATCACCAGGCCAAACTCGGATAACTGGAATTTATTAGTGGCTTCAGCAACTGAGCCAGCTTCTTGAACTTTGTAGTCGTTCCTCTCCAGCAAGCGCTTTAATGCACTGCGGATAACGGCTTCATCTTCGACGACAAGAATAGACTTCATACGACTTGAGATAGTGGTGCCTGCGCGCCAAGGAAGGTAATTGTAGCGCAAATCAGGTCAAGGTTTCGACACCTTAAATCGAATTCAACAGGAGTCAACATCTACCGTTAATCGGTTTCATCCGGATCTTTGCTGTAAGGCAGGGTAATTGTGAAGCGGGTGCCAGTACCATTACTGATGTTGCAAGGGCTTTCAACCTGAACAGACCCACTGTGATCTTCAATAATCTGGTAGACGAGTGGTAAGCCAAGACCGGTACCCTCACCCGCTGGTTTGGTTGTAAAAAACGGCTCAAATATGTGTTCCTGTAGCTCGCGTGGAATCCCGGTACCCTGGTCGCTGATCTCTATAACCACCGAGTATTCATTTGCACTGGCGATAACGTTTACTACATCGCCTTCTTTGCTGGCGTCTCGTGCATTGCTGAGCAGATTGATAAATACCTGTGCCAGCCGTTGCTGGTCACCAAAAACGTGCAAACCTTCGTCAATGCCGATTTGATAGTTCACATTCACGGCTTCCTTGTTCAGTTGCAACAAGCGGATAGATTCTTCAATGTTCCGGCGCAGGTTAACTGAGGCAATATCAAGGTCGTCGCGCTGTTCGCCGCTGTGCGAAAAGTTCACTAGCGATTGAACAATGCCGGAAACGCGCTGCGTCTGGGTGAGAATTTCAGACGTGCTGGCCTTGATGTCCGGGTCATCGTATTCAGACGCCATATTCTGAGCGATACAGGCTATACCTGTAACGGGGTTTCCTATCTCATGGGCCACGCCTGCAGCCAGCCGCCCTACCGATGCCAGGCGTTCGCTGTGTGTTAACTCCTGTTCAAGAATTTGCGTCTCCGTCAGGTCTTCCACAACGATCGCCTGGTTACTTGTTAACGATCCGGTGGGTTGCAGCAGCGTTTTGTGCAGGCTCACCCAGCGCTCAATTCCCTCATGTGCAATGTGCTGCTTGTAGCGATGCGATTCATCGGAGTTAACAAAATCTGTTAGAACAGACGACCATGGTTGCTTGATAGCATGTACCGCACTGCCCACCACGTCACTGGAATCAATTTCAGTCAATTCCTCCAGCATACTATTCCACAAGGTAATTTCGTGATCAGAACCCACTATACAAACCCCTACTGGCAAGGCTTGCAGTGTTTCGCGGTGATAGCGGCGTAAACTGTTTAACTCAGCAGCCAGGCCGGTTAGATCAGCCTGATAGGTTTCAATGCGACTTTCGATGTACTGAATGTCTTCGGTTTGGTGGTTGTCGCCATCGCGTACAAACGGCAGGTGCTTGTTAATAATTTCGTACGCGCTGGATGGGCCCAGCAAGCCAGAAAGGTTCGCCTCAATTTGTTCCCGAAGTCTGCGCAGTGCGTAAGGTCGGCTTTCGGTTAATTCCATATGCAAGTAGTGCAGCGCGTTGCTGAGCTCACGCTCGGCGGTAGTTTCACCCAGAGCTCTTGCCAGGCGTTCCTTCATCTCTGCTGGAGAATGAACATCCAGAGCACGACGGGTAGGTCTGCTCAGTTCGTCAGTCGAGCAAATTTCGGCGGCTTGATGTTCCTCTTCACTTTGCCGGGTTAATATTGAGCCGAGTAAAAACACCAGAATATTTGCACCAAGGGATGCCAGGGTTCCAGCTTGCCATGCGGGTAGCTGGTTCAGTTCGCTTGGGATGATACTGCCCACAAGCGCCGAGCTTTCTGGTTGTAACAGTGGCAACAAAACCAGAAAAAACCAGATCACAACACCCACAGTGAGCCCGGCATTGAAGCCGGTTCTATTGGCTTCTGGCCAGTACAGCATGGCAAGTACACCAGGCATAAATTGCAATACGCCACTAAATGCTGCAATGCCCAGGCTGGCGAGATCATGCTGACCGCTGACAATTCGGTAAAATAAATACGACATCAATATGATGCCTATGATTAGCAAACGCCGTATCCACAGCAGCCACCGATAGATATCTTCAGTGTCCGGTTGATACACGGCCAGTACCAGGTGATTCAGAACCATCGAAGCCAGCGCCAGCGTTGCAACAATAATGATGCTGCTCGCCGCCGAAATACCGGCCATATAGGCAAGCAACTCTATTTGCGGGAGCTGCAAGGAAACACCAACACCAATCGTTGCGTATTGCATTGGCACGCTAACGCCCAAACTCACCGCGGCCCAATAAATAATAAGAACGGGTAAACTGAGCAATAACATGTACAGCGGAAAGCCCCAGGCAGCAGCCTTGAATGCGGTGGCAGACGGTCGCTCTGAGAAAAGCATGTGAAATGAATGTGGCATTAACACTGAGGCCAAAAAAAACAACAGCAGAAAGTAGCGCACACTGTCGTCGTGTTGATTGTCTAGCGGTTGAAATAAAGTAGCATTTTCCTGAAGCCAGGATTGCATTCCTTCCAAACCGCCAAACACTTTGATCACGCATACCACGGCGATGGTCAGCATTAACACAAGCTTGCTTAGAGATTCAAAGGCGATTGCGACTACCAGTCCGTCGTGACGTTCCTGGGTGCCTACATGTCTTGCGCCGAACAGCACAGTGAACAAGGTGATCATGCAACAGAACACAAATGCCAGACCGCTTTGCCGGTTGTCACCTGGAAATAACTCGAAACTGGCGTCAGTAAGAATAAGGATGGTGTCAGAGACAGCGGTGATCTGCAGTGCGAACAGCGGCAACATGGCAAACAACATAAATATTGTCAGCATGATGCCCGCCCATTGGCTTCTGAATCGAAAAGCGAGCATGTCGGGTAGTGAACGAAGCTGGTATAACCTGGCGATGCGCATCATCGGCGCCAAGATCAACGAACTGAAAAGAAAAACGGCTGATATACCAAAAAAGTAACTTAGATAGGAAAAACCGTATCTGGCGGCCAGATCGACCATTCCAAATATGGCCCATGCACCGGCGATAACACCAATCGATAAAATGTAGGTAATTGGGTGGCGGATATAACGGTCGGGAATCCAGGCGCGATCGGCCGCGTACGCGATACCAAACAGTATTGACAGATACGCAATGCCAATAAACAGAACCTGGCCAAGTTCAAAATTCATTGAGTCAGCCGCACTTTTGAATTGAGACTGGCTAGCCTACAAGTGAAACTGTCACTGACGGGCACGTCGCTCCCCGAGATAAATCAAAAAAATAGCTCCGAACCAAAGCAGGTGAGGGCGATACCAGGCCTTGGGCGAGGCCATGGCCCAATCCATCCATGACGGCAGAAAAATAACGACAATCAATATGAGTAGAAAAAGGGCGCGCTGTATGTACATTAGTCACTGCTTTCCACATCGGTAATGAATTGCTGGCGGCACCAGGCTGCGGGTCGATAATGGGCAATTGCGTGGGCAAGGATATCATTAACACTGTTGCGCGCGCGCGCTGCGGGCGGCTCTTGGCCAAGAAAGCTAAGTGCCATGCACAGATTTTCACACGCAAGACTATTGTCTATTGCTTGCGCGCCCGTCTGCTTGCTTAGCTTGTCGCCGTTTCTATCAACCAATACCGGTATGTGCCCGTAATGGGGCACATCAGCGTTTAGTTGTTGTAAGACATGAATTTGCCGAAAGCTGGATTCCAGTAAATCAATACCACGAATAACATGTGTAATGCCCTGAAAGGCATCATCCACGCTGACCGCCAATTGGTAGGAAATTAAACCGTCTTTGCGGCGCACAATAAAATCGCCGCAGGTCTCGCATAGTCGTTCAGAGACGGGCCCTTGAAATAAATCTTCAAACGTAATGTCTTTTTCATCAACGGTGAGTCTGGTTGCGGACTTCAGCTTGGCGGAATGGTTCTGATTGCGGCAAAATCCTGGATATGGCCCGCCGACCTCGGCTAATTTCGCTCTGGTGCATGTGCAACGATAGACTTGCTTATTAGCTTCCAGCCGTTTGATAACGGCCGCATAGTCATCAAGCCGGCTGCTTTGGTAGAGAATGTCGCCATCCCATTGCAGGCCATGAGCCAACAGACTGTTGATAATGAGTTGGTCGGCACCGGCTTGCTCGCGCGGCGGATCCAGATCCTCAATACGCAGCAGCCATACACCGTTTTGCGCACGCGCATCCAGAAAGCTTGCCAAAGCGCAAAGCAATGATCCGCGGTGTAATGGTCCGGTAGGGGAAGGTGCGAAGCGACCAATGTAGTGGTTTGAGATCGCTACACCCTCAGCTGCGCTGTTTAACCGTGTTCCTGACGCTCTTTGATTTCGTCCAGCGTTTTGCAATCAATACACAACGATGCCGTTGGGCGAGCTTCCAAACGTTGAATGCCTATTTCAACGCCGCAGGCTTCACAATAACCGTATTCGTCCATTTCAATCAGCTCTAAGGTAGAGTCAATTTTACGAATCAGTTTTCGCTCTCTGTCACGGGTGCGCAATTCAAGGCTGAACTCTTCTTCCTGACTGGCGCGATCTGCCGGATCTGGGAAATTGCTTGCCTCGTCTTTCATGTGCATGACGGTGCGATCAACTTCGGCCATCAGTTCCGATTTCCAGTCATTGAGAATTTCACGGAAATGATCTTTCTGTGGATCGTTCATGTAGTCTTCACTGCGCTTGACTACATAAGGTTTAAAAACGGGCGCTGCCTCGTTACGACTTGCTACGCTCACTGCTGTTTTCTTTTCCTTGGGTTTGCTGGACGATTTTTTGGTTGCTTCTTTTTTCGCAACGGTACCGGTTTTCTTGGTAGCCGCAGGCTTTTTCACTACGGTTTTCTTAACTGTAGCCTTTTTTGTGCTGCTTGCACTTTTGCTAGCGACCTTTTTTACACTTGCCTTTTTTGCGGAAGAAGCAGCCTTTTTTGGCGTTGCTTTTTTCACAGGGGCTTTCTTGGCGGCCGTTTTCTTGGCGGCCGTTTTCTGCGCAGCAGTTTTCTTTACTGGCGCTTTCTTCGCCGTAGACTTTTTCGCTGCGGCTTTTTTAGCAGTACCTGCTTTTTTAGCAGGCGCTTTCTTGGCGGCTGTTTTTTTGGCTGGCGCCTTAGCAGCAGCTGCTTTCTTGGTGCTGGCCTTTTTGGCGGTTGTTTTCTTTGTGGCCGCTTTCTTGGTTTTTGATGCAGCTGCCTTCGATTTCTTAGCTGGCATAGTCATCCCTCAACATTTGGACGATTTCGTACAAGGCGACGTACCACTGTTACGAATGTCGCTTTTAGAGTGAATTTAAGGCCAACCCAGTGGCCGGGTGGCCAAACGCGGAGAAACTACCAGAAAGTCGGGCTTTAAGCCAGCGCGATTACAGATAAACGTACAGTTTACCGTTTTGTTGCTCACTTTCGACGGCTTGCAGGGATGCGCCCTGACACGGCCCCTGAACACACAATCCCGACTCACGTTCAAATAAGGCACCGTGAGTTGAGCACTGAATGTAATAATTTTCGCCGTCCAGAAACTGGTGCTCCAGCCAATTGAGTTGTACACCCTGGTGTGGACACACATTTCGATAGACATAGCATTGCAGGTCCTTGCGAACCACAAATACAGATTGTCCCTGAACGGTGAAGCCTCGAGATTCTCCCTCTGGAATAGTATGAACTGAGCACAATTCAAGCATGATTGGCCTGCTGGTTGAGATGATCAATAGTATGCTATGGGCTGACTCCGCCGCACAATATCAGCATTACCAAGAATATGTTTCAAACTGTGTGCCTTGCTGTCCGGATTATGCTCGCCGCACTTTTAGCCTCGTTTAGTGCCCAATTGGCAGCGGCGAGCAAATGCCAGGCTGCAGCTGGCAACCACTATGAACAAGTGTTCTGCGAGCTCAGCAGCAGTCGCTACAACTATGAGTTGCCTAGCCTGCAGGAGTTTCGGCAAAACCCGGCCAAAATCCAATATCTGCTGCTAAAGCGCCCGGCGAAGCGAGAGGGTGTTACCTTGAACAAGCCCGCGACGAATTCTCAAGCTAAGGAATCACGCTCGAAGACGACGGTTGCCCGCGCAGCGGCACCGACTCAGAAACCAGTTACCCGGCTTAATCGACCCGGTCCAGCAGCCTTTGATCAAGGTGAATGTCGATACACCGCACGGAAGATAGACTGCGGTGACAGGCAGTTTCGATTGCAAACCAATCGTCGAAATTCCGAACTTGCGGATGCGGCGCTCGGTGATACCAACGTTCTACGCTTACCGAAAAAACGGGCCAATCAGCCAGTTGAGGCGTGGTTGGCAGAGGCCTACAAGGAGTACCTTGCAGCGCTGCTGAGTATTGGCTTGGCAGGTTCCAGCTCAACCTATTCAGCTTTTGCGCATACGTATTATGAGCTGGAAAACTCGGGTACCGATTTTGCGACCCGTATCCAGGAAAGCTTCAACTTGCTCAAAAAGGACAAGCGCTCGCTGGCGACGAGTAAGCGCTATCCTAAATCTGCGCCCTTGTCAGCAGACTGCGAGTGGTTGGCAAGCACAATGATTGCCTGCAACAGTGCGGGGAAAAACTGGGTGTATACCTCAGACTGAGTTTGGAGCGGCGGCGCGCAAACCAAGGCGATGTTCGATCACTGCGTTCATACGCTGCACGCAGGCTTCGCCCTCGGCGACAATCTCCTCGGCCCGGGTCACTTCCAGCATACCGATATGGGATAAGCGCGGTGTGAGAATCAGGTCGGCGGGCTCGCCGGCCAGTCGACTCCTGGTGATGCGGTCTTGCATAATATTGATGGAGCTGCTGACCACGTTGAACAAGCCAGGTGCGTCTTCACTGGGACTCATCCATTGTTCTACAAGAGGTGTGGTGCGTTCGCGAATGCTGGCAGACAGTTTTTCGAAAAAGCTGATCTGGTCCTCGCTAGCGGTTGTTTTTTCTGGCGGGATTGTAGCCGTTTGCGCACTGCTTGCTTGCTGCTCCGCCGAATACACTTCCTCACTCACGGAGTCGTCGCGGATCAAAACCTGATCGCGGCTTACCAGGTCGCCATTGAGATTAACCGCAATAATGATATCGGCACCCAGGGCCTTGCACACAGAGACCGGTACCGGATTGACCAGGCCGCCGTCCAGCAGCCAGCGACCATTCGAATTAACTGGCGTCAACATGCCAGGCAATGCCATTGATGCGCGCGCGGCGTTCCAGACCGGACCTTGCTGCAACCAGATCTCGCGGCCGGTTTTCATGTCTGTGGCTATCGCTGCATACGGTAAACCGAGATCTTCAATATCTGGATTGCCGAAGTTATCGATGACAAAGCGCAGCATGTTCTCGCCGTCTGCCAATCCACTGTTGGCAAGCAGCTTTATATCCATCTGCTTGATCAGCTCGTAGGTGCTCATGCCGGCCAACCATTCTTGTACGTCATCCAGACGGCCGAGAATGTGGGCTGCACCCATAAAGGCACCAATGGAACTGCCGCAGATTATGTCTGGAGTAAGGCCAAATTTTTTCAGTTCCCGGATTACACCTATGTGCGCTAAACCACGCGCGGCACCACTACCAAGCGCAAGGCCAATTTTTGGTCGATTAGCTTGAGGAATTATGACTGGCGACATTTATGACACGAGTGTTCTGATACGAAGACCCGCTACTAAAACTCATAGAACGCGCCGAAGTAAAGGCCTTTCGCCTCAATATCAAGGTCGATGAAATCCGGGTTGCCATTTGAGTCGGTCACGTCCAGATCATCGGCTTCGAGTGTGATGCTTCGATAACCAAATTCCAGACCCAGACCAATATTACTTTCCCAAGCGAGCCGCAAGTTGCCGTCAATGAACTTATCGCCTTCGTAGGCAGCTGCTTTTACTTCAGCATCTATCGATATGCCAGTGCTACCGAATTCATAGCTAACATGCGCAAACGGCAAAGGGAACGCTTCATCCACCGACTGCCTCGCAACGGATTCATTACCTTCACTTCGAACCGTAAAAGAGCCATCCAGCACCCGGATTGTGAAGCCAAGGCTGACATCAAAGCGGCCTTGAATGGGCTGCCAGTAGAGGCTTAAATCAACGTGATTCAGGTCCAGTGAAGAGCGAATAGTCTGGTTTGCGGTAAACGTTACATTGTCATAGGTAATGTCGCGCTGCAGGTCGTTGCTTTCGTCTGAGTTGAGCTCGGTGTACTGCAGCTTTACGTTTGGAACTACGCCAAGCGGGTGTTCCAGCATTAGGTAATAGGAAATCCCAGTCTCTGATCCGAAACCCAAGTCGTCTTCCACACTGACGGTACCAATCTCTGAATTGGTACTGTCAATAGTGCCGCCAAGGTCTTGTGACCAGGAATCTATACCTATGCGTGCAGCAAAATCGGCGGCCAGTGACGCAGGGCTAATAATTGCAAAAATTGCCAATAGCAACGCAGCGTTTAAGTTTTGTACGGTAGCTACGTGCCTTCGCGGTGCGTACCTGGCTACGGTTCGAAATATGGGGTCTGCCATTGTTGTGCTCTGTTGGGAGTTACTCGCTAAGAGTAGCAAAGGCTTTACCTGCTGCTTCAATGGTGGCCTGTATATCTGCCTCAGAATGTGCGGATGACACAAAACCCGCCTCAAATGCCGATGGTGCCAGGTAAATTCCCTGTTCAAGCATTGAGCTAAAAAATTGCCCGAAGCGCAGTGCGTCGCAGTTTACTGCGTCGCTATAACATGTGACGGCCTCTGCATCGGTGAAAAACAGACCGAACATGCCGCCAACCTTATTGCTGCTTATCGCTATATGGTGCTCGTTTGCTGCTGCGTGAAGCCCTGTCAGTAGTTGATCAACTCGCGCTTGTATAGCGTCGTAAAAGCCGGACTGCTGGACCAGTTTGAGGTTGGCCAGGCCAGCCGCCATTGCCAGCGGGTTTCCAGACAGAGTGCCGGCTTGATACACAGGCCCCAGTGGCGCCAGCTGATTCATTATGTCCTGACTGCCGCCAAATGCTCCTACCGGCATTCCGCCGCCGATTACCTTACCAAAAGTGCTCATGTCAGGGGTTATGCCGTAGAGCGTTTGTGCACCACCCAATGCCACGCGAAAGCCGGTCATGACTTCGTCAAAAATAAGCACGGTGCCATGTTCGTTACATATGTTGCGCAGCGCTTGCAAGAAGCCGACTGTGGGGGGAATACAGTTCATATTTCCAGCCACCGGTTCAACAATAACGCAGGCAATTTCAGAACCGCAGGTAGCGAATATTTCGTTTACGCTATCAACATCATTGAAATTAGCGGTTAGTGTTTGTGCCGCAACGCTTGCAGATATGCCAGGTGATGTAGGTTCACCGAAGGTGAGCGCGCCAGAACCTGCTTTCACTAACAGGGAATCTACGTGGCCATGATAGCAGCCTTCAAACTTGAGTATTTTCTCGCGGCCCGTGTAACCTCGTGCCAGACGGATGGCGCTCATGGTTGCTTCTGTGCCAGAGCTGACCATTCTGACCTGGTCCAGTGAGGGAATCAGATTACATAGCAAGTCGGCCATTTCTGTTTCGAGTTCGGTGGGCGCTCCAAAGCTGATGCCTTTCGCCAACTGTTGTTGAATAGCGGCAACAATATCAGGGTGGGAATGGCCGGCAATCATAGGTCCCCAGGACCCTACGTAATCGATATAACGTTTGCCGTCGGCATCTTTGATGTATGCGCCTTCAGCACTTTCAATGAAAATGGGCTGCCCACCAACACTCTTGAACGCTCTGACGGGTGAGTTTACGCCACCAGGTATGTGTTTCTGGGCATGCGCAAAAAGTTCGGATGATCGACTCATAAAAAGGTCCTGAAATTTGGATAATGTGATTTAAAAAGGACGTACAACAACCAAAATTACGATTGCAAACAACAAGGCAACTGGCAGCTCATTGAAGATGCGAAAATAACGATGTGATTTATCAACAGTGCCTGCCTCAAACTCGCGAACGAAGCGCCCGCATGTTAAATGGAACCACAGTAAAACAACAATCAGTGCCAGCTTTAGCCACATCCACAATTGCGTTGCATAGTATTCCCAATTGAGGGCGTACAGTACCAGGCCGAAAAAAATAGCGATGGCGGCCAGTAGACTCATGAATCGATACAGCTTGCGCTGCATGATGTTCAGATGAGCTCGGGTCTCTTCTGTTTCAGCCATTGCTGAATTTACGAACAAGCGGGGCAGGTAGAATATGCCCGAGAACCAGCAAACAATAAAAATAATATGCAGCGCTTTTAGCCAAAGCATTTTTCTAGTCTCTATACCCGTTGCTAGTTTCTTTGTGGATGGCGATAGTAGTTTTCAATATCACCGCGAGTGATTATACCGCTTGGTGGCACGTACAGTGCTAGTGGCGGGCCGGAAACATACAGCGCATCAGCGTCTTCCCGATTCATCAGCTCTAATGCCTCTCTAAGAGTGGCCTGAGGTTGAATGTCAGCGAGTTGGCGACGCTTACCGCCAATATCGAGAAGTTGAATGGCTAAGATCTGCTGCTCTTCTTCGATCTTCTCCGCACGTTTTTCAACGCGCGCGTTGTGCTCTTCCATATGTAAGACAAGGTCAGTTGAATCTACCAGGAATTTTGCAGAATCGGGTGGTGCAACCACCAGCCAACGTGGCCGATTTTCCAGTAGTGTTTGCACTTGCTCTACGCTCATTGTGTGCGACACGCGGCGGAAATTGCGATCCATCAAGCTCGATACTGATGCACGCTGTAACGCCCGGGACAAGGGATCATTCTGAATCTTGAAGCCTTGGCTGAGTAAGGTGGCGAGCTGCGCGGAACTTTGGCGGAACACCCCATTGTGCGTTAAGTTGGCACAAATGATGGCCAGCATGCCCGGCAAGATCACGTGCGCGTTGTTAGTGAGCTCAACGATGGCGAGCAGGGCGGCCAGCGGCGCGTTAAGTATTGCCGCCATCAGTGCGCCCATACCCAGCAATACATATAAGGTAATATCAGAGGCCTGGTCAGGTCGCAGCTCGATACCAACAGCACCCATCAAGCTTCCTACTCCGGCACCAATTATCAACGCGGGGCCAATAAACCCCAGTGGAATACCCAGGCCGCAGGAAACTGCAGTAACAAATAATTTTCCCAGCACAATTGCAAGCAAAGCAACGCCAACAATATTATTTTCTAACATGTTCTGTAGGGTGTCATATCCCAGGCCAAGCACTTCAGGAACAAACACTGCCACCGAGCCCGTAATGATGCCGGCAAGGCTAAGCCGCAACACCGGATTAATGTGGGATAAGCGCAGGCAGACATTCTGGATAGCCACAAAGCTGGCTGCGATTGTTCCGCACGCTACGCCAATCGCGGCAACAAAAACAACTTCTTGGGCCGAGGTCATCTGAACAGCTGTGGTCAGCAACATGGAATCGCCGCCGAATGAATCCAGGCTTAGCAGTGTTGCTGTTATTGCCGCTAAAATAACCGGAGTGAATCCTGCAATGGTGTACTCGACCATCACAACTTCCATCGCAAAAATCACGCCTGCAATCGGCGTGTTGAAAGAGGCGGCGATAGCCGCGGCGGTTCCACAGCTGATAAGGATTCGAGAGCTGTTTCTGGGCAAATTCATTAAACGTGCTGCCCAACTGGTTACTGCAGCACCCAGGTGTACGGCAGGTCCTTCTCGCCCGCCTGATTGACCGGTGATCATCGCCACAGAGCCTGCCACAAATTGCAAAATAGCGTTTCTGGCCGGTAAGTCACCGTGCAGATTGTTCGTAACATGAATTACATGGGCTAAGCCAAGCCCGCGCGATTTGCGATTTACCGCGATCATCATCAAACCCAGCAGTAATCCACCAGTGGCGGGAAGGCCAAAACGCCAGAGTGGGTCGAGCTGCTCGAAGTTTTCTGCAGCGCCACCTGGCAGTATTAATGCTTGCGAGGCGTCAATAACCCAACGAAAGAACAGAATAACCATAGCCGCCAGAGCGCCGGAAATAATGCCGAGTATCGATAGGCTGAGCACGGCTTCATTGTTGGCCAGTTTTTGTCTGACATAGCCAATCGGTCTGTTGAAGACTCGATTTAATGACGCTTGCAGCCAGCGTATTCTATGTTTAACCATTGGCAAACATTATACTGTTGCGCGGCAATGGGCGTAGTCAGTGATAGGTTTGATGGGCATATTGCGCGCAATCTATCGATTTAAGAGAAGTGGATGATGATTTCTGTAGGAATAGTAGGTGGTACAGGCTACACCGGCGCAGAGTTGCTGCGATTACTGGCAGGACATTCTGATGCGCGTGTCGATTTGATTACGTCGCGCGCAGAAGCGGGCATTCGTGTGGACAGTCTTTATCCAACCCTGCGTGGTGTTTGCGATTTAAGCTTTGAGGCGCCGGATGCCGGGCGTCTGGCGGAATGTGACCTGGTGTATTTTGCCACACCCCACGGCGTTGCCATGGAGTTAATGCCGGAGCTTATCAAGCGTGGTACCCGCGTTGTAGACTTATCTGCTGACTTTCGCCTGAAGGACATAGACGTTTGGGAAACCTGGTATGGGCAGAAGCACACTTGCCCTGAGCTTGTGGAACAAGCTGTGTATGGGCTGCCAGAGGTAAATCGCGACAGTATCCGCGAGGCACAGCTGGTTGCCGCCGCGGGTTGTTACCCTACCGCAGTTCAATTGGGCTTTTTGCCACTGCTGGCAAATGAATTGATTGACGGGACCTCTTTAATCGCTAATGCGGCATCAGGTGTCAGTGGTGCTGGAAGGCAGGCGAAAATAGATAACCTGCTGGCAGAGTTAAGCGATAACTTTAAAGCCTACGGGGCGGGAGGACACAGGCATTTGCCGGAAATAGAACAAGGTTTGAGTCTGGCGGCCAGGCAAGCAGTTTCCGTGACCTTCGTGCCACACCTATTACCCGTCATTCGTGGTATTCACGCCACTTTGTACGGGCATATCAAGGCGGAAGGCATTGATGAGGCAGCTCTGCAGGACTTATACGAGCAGTATTACTCGGAAGAACCCTTCGTGGATGTTCTACCCGCTGGCCAGTTGCCGCAAACACGAAATGTGAAAGGCAGTAATCAATGCCGGATTGCAGTTTGCGTGCCTCAACAGCGCAATACGGTTGTTATTTGTTCAGCGATAGATAACTTGGTGAAAGGTGCTTCCGGTCAAGCCATACAATGTATGAATATCATGCTAGGCTTAAACGAAACCGCTGGTCTGGCAAGTGTGCCACTCTGCCCATAGCTGAGTTGCTCGATTTGGAACGGCGTTGATATTGATTTAATTGTTTGGCGCAAATCCCTCGCATGGCCAAGGTAAAAGAAAGCAAAAAAACTCGAATGGTTGTGGTGCCTTACGACCCTAGCCGTCGAATTCTGCTAGTTTTGTTCGTATTGCTGCTGCTGGCAGCCAGCTTCGCAGCAGGCTTTATTCTGTCGAACCAGGATTACTTCACGGTAAAGCAACAGCGTGATGATCTGTTGCTGGAGTTGTCTGCGGCCAACAAGGAAAGCAAAGAGCAGCAGCGGCGCGTTGCGCAACTTCAAATGGGGGCCAATGTTGATCAGCAGGCCACCAATCAAGTGCGCGAAAGTATGGCGGACTTGAGGCAAGAAATTACAGAGCTCAAGTCTGAAATCAGCTTTTATAAGGGCTTAATGGCGCCGAAAGATCGAGAGAAAGGCGTGAGTATTCGTAGCCTTGATCTACTAGCCACGGCCAGCCCACGAAAGTATCAATTCAAAATGGTGCTGCAGCAGTTTGCCGACGAACACCGCTTGGTGATGGGTAACGTCAATGTGAGCGTGGTGGGCAAGCAAGCCGGTAGGGACATGATCTTGTCGTTAAGCGACCTATCCGAGAATGTGGCTGCGAAAAATATTAAGTACCGCTTTAAATATTTTCAAAATATTGAAGGCGATGTTGTACTGCCGGTTGGCTTTGAGCCAACCAGGATTGATGTGGCGGTTCGAGGCTCAGGGAAGCAGCCAGTCTATCTAGAGAAAAAATTTGCTTGGTTAACCCAGGAGGCATGAGCATGTTTAAGAAAAATGAGAAAAGCGCGCCAAAGAAGAACAGTGGCGTTACCACATTGGTAGCGGAAGGCACTGAGATTCTTGGCGATATCCGCTTTAGCGGTAACCTCGAAATAGAGGGTTGCGTGAAAGGCAATATCATCGCGGCGGAAGGCGCTGAGTCGGCTATGCGCATTATGGAAAGTGGCCGTGTGGAAGGTGACGTATACGTTCCTCATGTTGTCATCAATGGCAATGTCACCGGCGAAGTGCACTCTAGCAAGTACATTGAACTTGCCAGCAAAGCGCATGTCGAAGGCAACGTTCACTACAACATCATTGAGATGGTTCGTGGTGCTCAGGTGAATGGAAACCTGATTTATAACTCGGCTTATTCCGAAGAAGCACCCAAAGGCAAGCGCTCTGTGGCCAACGATGAGCTCAAGTTCGGCGCAAATGTCGACAAGAAGGGTGGTGGTTCAAAGAACATGAAGGGATTTGTTGACGGCAAGGCCAGCGCCTAGGGATAATCGCTGCTGGACCTTCAAACATAACGGACACGCGCATGACCGCCAGCAGTAATATAGAAGACAACATTCTTGTTGTTAGCGATCAGGCCGTTGCCAAACTCAAGGGCTTGATCGAAGATGAAGGTAATGACGAACTCAAGCTCCGTGTGTTCGTCACTGGTGGCGGCTGTTCAGGCTTCCAGTACGGTTTTACCTTTGATGAATTCGCCGCTGAAGACGACGCCGTAGTTGAAAAAGACGGTGTAGGCGTGTTGGTTGATTCGCTGAGCTATTCGTATCTCGTAGGTTCCAGGATCGACTTTGTTGAAAATCTTGAAGGCGCCCGGTTTATTGTTGATAACCCGAATGCTGATACTACCTGCGGTTGTGGGTCGTCTTTTTCAATGTAAGCCGGAGCGGGCTTGCTAGCCTTGAAAGATCCCGCCCAATACTGAGTCCTGTGAACCACCAGTAAAGTTCTTGATGGCGACTTTGTTTCCCAACAGAGTTTGCTGGGCGAACCAGGCAAATGCGCAGCACTCTACCAAGTCAGGTGCGATTCCCAATACTTCCGTAGATGCAACGGTAACCTCAGGCATCAGTTTTGACAGGCGTTTCATCAAGGCTTTGTTGTAGGCACCACCTCCACAGATAAACACTTCATCAACACTGCCTGGTGCGAGGTCTATACCCAATTTGATGGACGTGGCAGTAAACACCAGGAGTGTTGCCTGAACATCTTGTTCTGAGGTGTCTGAAAAATTCAGTAGCAACTCTTGCAGCCATGGTAAATTGAATTGCTCCCTGCCTGTACTTTTTGGCGGGGCAAGTTTAAAGAAGGGGTGAGCAAGGAGTGTGTTCAGTAGCTCAGCATTCACTGTACCCTGAGCGGCCCAGCTGCCATCTTCATCGAATGATTTTTGCTTGTGCACAGCTATCCAGGCATCCATCAGCACGTTGCCGGGCCCGCTGTCAAAACCCAGTGCTACATCGCTGGCTTGTAACAATGTGATATTGGCCATGCCACCTATATTGACGATGGCGCGTGTTCCCGCACTGCCAAAGGCGGCTGCGTGGAAAGCTGGGGCAAGTGGCGCGCCGTGCCCACCATTTGCCAGATTAGCGCGTCGGAAATCAGCCACTACCGGAATGCCGGTGCGAGTGGCGATAGTATTTGGGTCACCAATTTGTAAAGTGGTACCGGGTTGCGCAGGATCACTGGGCGGGCAGTGGCGAATGGTTTGACCGTGGCTACCAATAGCGCTTATTTGATCCGGACTTAATCCGGCCTTGGCGAGAAGCTGTTCAACACCTAAGGCAATTAATTGGCCTAAGCTAGCGTCGGCACTCATTAAGCCTTCAAGTGTGAAGTGCTTGTTCTCACACAACGCCAACATTTCGGCGCGAGCGTTTGTGTCGTATTCCAGATGATGGTGAAAGAGGCTGCGCGGTTGCTGGGATAGGTCAGTAACAACCAGATCAAGTCCGTCGAGGCTGGTGCCCGACATTACGCCGATGTAGTACCTGTCTGATGTGCTGGACCTAATGGCCGGCATCAGCGCTCTTTGGTTCCACTAACGTGTAGGCACCAGTATTCAGTTTAGCTAACTGATAGGCTTGTTGGTGCTTGGCCAGTTTGATTTCTAAAGAGGCAATGCTCTGTTTGAAGCGTGGCATTTCAGCTTTCGCAATTGATTTTGCTTTTGGCAGCTTATTCAAAATGGTCCGCGGGTTACGATGCACACCATTTACCAGAAATTCGTAATGTAAATGTGGCCCTGTGGCGTAACCAGTTGAGCCAACCGTACCAATAATTTGTCCTTTCTTCACTTTGCTTAAACGCTTCACGTGGCGTTTGGTTAGGTGTAGATATTTTGTTGTGTACTGCGGCCCATGACTAACCACTATGAAATTGCCATTGGCGCGCGAATAGCCCGCTTGCGTTACGCGCCCATCGCCCGCTGCGAATACGGGCGTACCACGGGGTGCTGCGTAGTCGATACCACGGTGGGCGCGAATGCTCTTATGAATAGGGTGGCGGCGTCGCGGGTTGAAATTGGAGCTGATGCGTTTGAAATCCAAAGGTGCGCGCAGAAAGGCTTTCTGCATGCTGACGCCATCGGGTGCGTAGTAGCCGGCGTTGCCTTTTTCATCTTCGTATCGGTACGCGGTGAATGCATCGCCGTCATTAATGTATTCCGCCGCCAGAATGTTGCCCGTGCCAATCTTTTCGCCATCAAGGTAAAGGTCTTCATACATGATGCTGAAAGTGTCACCCTTACGAGGGTCAAACACGAAATCAATAACACCACCAAACACATTCGCAAGTTGCATGATGATGTTTTGGTCCAAACCCGCGCGCTTGCCAGCAAGAAATAATGAATCCTGCAGCGAAGCCTTTTGGTACCTGATTCGCGTATTAGGTTCACGTACTATCGTTTCAGCAACGAAGCGGTCTTCTTCGCGTGTGTAAATCTGGCTTTCCAAAACACTTTTTCGATAGCGCAGCGTTTGTAGCTGCTGATCTTCGATATGAAAATCCAGCTCGTGACCCGGGTGGATTCGGCTCAAACGTTTAGCTTCGGCACATCTGCCCAACAGTTCGTAAGCGTCTTTTGAATGTAAGCCCGCTTTTTTAAACATATGTGTCAGTGTGTCACCGCGACCGACTTTTACAGTCTTCCACTCAATCGCTTTTTCTGTAGCGATAGTTGCTGCAGGGTCGCTAAGCGCATCGATCGAAGTTGCAGGTTCATGAACAGGAACAAAGCCCGCTGAAATGCTGCTGGCCTGAGCTGTCAAAGTTACCGTGGTTTTCGCGCTTGCTATAAACGACTCATCTGCAATCATATCTGAAGTGAATGTTGCAGGGTTCGTGCCGTCTGCGGCCTGGAGATTGTGCTGCCGGTCAGCCTGAACCGTCGTGGGTGGCACCAGCAAGAACAATATAAGAACACCTAGTGAGAGCCCACCGGCAAAAAACAGGCGGCTTGGCGTCCATGCTGGCGCGAGCAAGGATGGGGCTGAATGATGGCTTTTGTTTTGGTGCTTGCCAGGATTCATATCGATTTACAGCAATTTCTCGAGTTTGCGCGCCAAGTATCTAATAAGTATAACAAAAAGAGACCAGTTCACTATACCGTTCGTGAACTATGTAGAATAATCACTGATTTGCATTTCCACATCTATTCGGTATGGTGCTGGCCGCGCTGGCGCGACCGTAAAAATCACTCTTTTTTATTGCTTTTAACAGACGCTGGATTAGGTGTTACGAAGCGATAAACGGTCAGCGCGGGATTCTATCAGAGGTTTTAACATGGCGGGCGATCTATTAGCGGAATTTGAATGGCGAGGCCTGTTGTCACAGGCCAGCAGCCCGGATGAGCTGGGCACGCACCTGAAAAGTGCTACCCGCGCTATATATTGTGGGTTTGACCCGACCGCGGACAGCTTGCATATAGGTAGTCTGGTCCCTTTGCTGGCCTTGCGCCGCTTGCAAGTGCTTGGCCATAAACCCATTTTATTGCTGGGTGGGGCGACTGGCCTGATTGGTGACCCCAGTTTCAAGGCGCAGGAGCGTGCGCTGAACGGCCCTGAGGTAGTTGCTGGCTGGGTTAGCAAACTTCGTGCTCAGGTTGAGACTTTCATCGATTTCGACTGTGGTGAGCAAAGCGCCCTTATTGTTAATAACCTGGATTGGACTGCCAAGGTGCCCGTTCTTGATTTTCTGCGAGACGTAGGGAAGCACTTTTCGGTTAACGCAATGATTCAGAAGGAATCGGTCAAACAGCGAATTGAGCGCGAGGGTGAAGGAATATCTTTTACCGAGTTTACCTATATGGTGCTGCAATCGTTTGATTTCGCCAAACTCAACGAGCTGCACGATTGCACGGTTCAAATTGGTGGCAGTGATCAGTGGGGCAATATCACCGGTGGCATAGATCTTACCCGGCGAATGAATAAGCAACAGGCGTTTGGTATTACCTTACCGCTGGTGACAAAAGCCGATGGCACCAAGTTCGGGAAAACCGAGAGTGGCACCGTGTGGTTGGACCCAGCCAAGACGTCGCCGTACTCGTTTTATCAGTTTTGGCTGAACTCTGCCGACGAAGACGTGTACAGCTATCTGCGCCTATTTACCTTCCTTAGTAAGGGTGAGATAGAAGCAATAGAAGCGGCGGACGCTGAAAGTACCGGACGACGTTCCGCGCAAGGTGTTTTGGCTGCGGAAGTCACGCGTCTGGTTCATGGTGAGGCTGGGCTAGAAGCCGCGCAACGAATTTCCGAAGCGCTGTTTTCAGGTGAGCTTGCTAGTTTGTCTGAAAGCGACCTGGATCAGCTGGCGCTGGATGGTTTGCCCTGCACTGAAGTGAGTGGCGCAACTATGAGCTTACTTGATGCATTGGTGGAGTCCGGGCTAGCCCAAACGCCACGCGGCGAGGTCACCCTGGGCCAGGCCCGAAAGTTCGTTCAGGGCAATGCGGTGAGTGTAAATGGTCAAAAAATAAGCGATACTGAGGCAGTGCTTGAGCGTGAAACTGCCATGCATAGCCGATTTCATCTGTTAAAGCGTGGCAAGAAGCTATTTCACTTGCTTAAGTGGTGCTAAGTCGTCAAAAACTGGCACTTTTTTCGGTTTCGGGGCTTGCGCAAAACAAGCCTGTACGTATAATACGCCACCTCTTCAGCGCAGTGCGCTGGGGGATTGTATGGCCAGGCGTCATGCAAGCTGTTTAACAAGACGATCAAGT
>CAYGSL010000049.1:0-32570 GCA_964352475.1 uncultured Pseudomonadales bacterium
TCATACTCCAATCCTCTCAAGATTTGGAGTCTCCGGCAAACCCGGGGCGATTCATAGACTTCATAGTTCTCTCCTAGGGTTAGTTCATGCCGGAAGTACCGATTAAAGACTTAGCATGACCAGTTAGGGGAGACATGTTCTGTAGAATTTTTTCGACGGTATGTTCGATAAATGCCATTTGTCCTTCTGAGGTCACTGAGAAGACGGTTAAGGGAGCTCTATTCTTGAAAAGCATAAAATAGAAGTTCACGCTGTAGGTTTTACCCTGATCGTCTATAGTAAACTCATCACGGAAGCCTTGCATTTTCCCATATGAAACTGGTTTAAGGTTGTACGGTTGCACAGTCTCTAGCAAACCTGATTTGCTCCTTACTTCATTTGCTGCTGAGATGGCGCCATTTAAAAGTCCACCCTCTTTCACTCGAAGTTTGGAGTTGTGGATGATCTCCAAACTCGCTGGAGGGAAGTATAATTCTGGTGTGGATAGTACCAATGCATAAGCCCCGGATCTAACTTCAGTAGATACATCCCAATTGGGTTTTGAAGGAACGTAAGCTCTTACACCAACATCAATAAATTCTGTATCAGTAAACTGACGATCTGCCCTATCACGGAGGCTATTGGCCTGTAGGTTCACAGACAACCCTAGTACAAAGATAACCACCACAAAAGTGATTGACAGGGGTTTTTTGAATTTTCTTCCAGCGGCAATAAAATTGAAACTGCTGATCAATAGTAAACAGAAGTATATGATAAGACTGCTTGCTACCAGTCTACCTAATAAATTCCCAAGAGTTTCGGCATCCATTTTTTCAGTTTCCAATAGAGGGTACGTACTAACAATTGAGCAAATCTATTTTTGCCCGACACTTCTAGGTGAGCGTAGCATTGATTTCAAACGTTATGAATCCACTAAACCGCTTAATCCGCAACGCGAATAAAGGAGTTTCTAATACGAATTTTCGAAAGCGGGATCACAACAACACCGTTTGTTTGCAAGTCCTGAATTGCTCTTGAAAGACTGGCTGAAAGAAAGGTTTGCCTCGCCAGAATCGAATTCCCCGAAAACGTGAACATATGCTTCTCCGCAATAACGTCGGCTAGAACCTCTATTCGCTCAGAAGATACGAACTCTCCATGGTCGTATCTGTCAGGTAGCAAGTTGTCACCAAATTCAATTTCTGAATTCTTTAGATCCACAAAATTAAGAGGTGCCAAATGATGAACTAAATAGAATTTGGACTTCGCATAAGACTTGCCTCTAACTTGAATACCTACTTCAAAAAATTGCGCGTCTACCTCAAAGTCTTGCATCAGATTCTTGATTTTTTCAGAAATTACCTTACCCGATGGAATTTTGATCATGTCACATGGTTTAACTTCAAAATCATAGGTAAACAATGGATAGTCACTGTCCCAAGGTTCGCCAGGATAAAGTAGAGGACTGATCTTGGAGTCAAGCCTTCCCCTGTCGTCTACGTATCCAGGTGGAGGTATGGTGCCAAGTCGGCTCTGCTTTTTGTAGCATTCGGCCTCGGTATCGAAATACAGCATGTAGTATTCGTTCAATTTTTCTGCTTTTGATTGCATAGGCGTAAACAAACTTAAGGTTCCAACCGCAATTAAACAATACTTTCCAATACGATAGAAAGTCGTTTCTTTATCCACTCTACACCCACTCCCAAACAAGCTTTATGAACTTGCATAGCGTCAATTTGTGACTCTGCCACCATTCTGGCTGTACAGGTCTTCTAATTGCCTTACGGCTTCATCGTCACTTATGGCTCCACTGTTAAGCTCTCGTCGTATTCGGTCGACCTCATCACTGACTCTATCGTCTTGCCAAGGCCTATGCTTGTTGCTTGTATTCAAACTATTGTCCAGATCCTTCAGGTCCGTGCGTACTTTTTGCTCCAATCCACCGAGCGCTCTTTCGGCGTATGCTTGGGCCGCGGCTTGATCTGTGCGCAATATTCGTCGGTATTCTGCATCTATTGCGTCAAGACTATCCTCGACTACGTTAAAGTAAGCATCATTTCCATGCCTACCTTTATGCACTGGCAATTTCTCACCAGTCCTAACGTAGTGCAACCACGCATCCCTGGTGGAATTTGGCAGATGAATACCATTCGTCGCGCGATTTATGTCGTATAGCCCGAGTTCGTCTAGATCCTGTAACACTTCGTAATCTTTAAGAAACTTCCCGGGAATTAGATGATGGTTCTCGTAGCTAATATCTGGAAATGGTTTCGGACCAATATTATCGCCTAGCTTAGAACTGCAGGGACCAGCATTGTGAACCCACACACCAATTTGACTCGCGAAGTAATTTGGCGTATTCGCAACGCTGAAGTTGTAAACGGTTGTCGGGCGTTGGATGTATTTGACCTCAAATACAAGAACATCGCCGTTAACAGTCGCAATCGGGTGTTCTTCAGCTAGATCTCTAGCGGCAATCCAGCCTTCTCCTTGAACCCAGAAAGGATGTTCCCCGGTCGCATAGATTTTTCCGAATTCTGTATCAATCTCGTAAATACCTGACGATTCTCTATAGTAGACCTCGCTCACTAGCTGAGGGGAATCTCGCATACTTCTTTCGTCGCGGGAAACAACTACAGTGCCCTCTTTGATCTTGGATATTGGTATTAAACCGCTATTTGTCCAAATTAGGGTATCGCTAGGGAAGCTCGCGCACGGTAAGTCTACTTCTTTCTTACGAACATACGCCGAAAGCCGCGCATTCTTACTAACGTCCGCTAACTTGCTTAGAACCCGAAGCGGTGTCGCCGGATTAACATTCTGACCAGCGATACGACCTATATCCTTCGGCCCACATTGCAGCACTTTTTCTACATCTTCCGAAATCGATTCAACAATTGCCTCAAGCGTGCCTTTAGGATCATCGATGAATGCCTTTGCAATATCGAGCAGAACGGTTGGGTCCTTTGCTAACTCCCAAAGATCGCTAATCTGATCGCCAATACCGGCAACAAATCCTTCTAGAAAATCCCAGATAACATTTGCGGCGGCTTTTAATTCGCTAGTGAATTCCTGCAACTTACAATACCAACGATCACATTCAACCGATTGATATCTTTCGTCGTCCCAGGTTGTTTCACACTCAACTTCATTCGGGTCTTGTTCATCTGCATCCGGCTCGCCATCCCCATCAGCATCGGGATCATCGGCATTCGCTATGCCATCTCCGTCGATATCTGGATCAGAGGAATTAGGAATCCCATCGCCATCGAGATCGTTCGGACCTGGCGTAGGGTCGCCACCCCTTTGATCCGGATCCCCAGCCACACCATTCGCTACACTCCCTCCATTCGGCACCGTCCCATCCGCATTAAGATTCCCATTCTCCCAAGCCGCACTCTGCATACGAACCGTAGCCACAGCAGAAATAGGAATCCTCCCCTGGTCGTAATACCTGGCATTACCGGGATCAAACTGCTTCATAATCCCAGTCAGTGCCTGCGCAACCAACGGCACACGCAACTGATAACCATACTCAGCCTGAATCTTCAGCAGGTTGGCGTCTTGAACATTTACCTCGCTCTTGGCGCCAACTACGTTTGGATCTCTGTAACGAAGGTGGGTATTGGGTATTTCAATCTGGCCGGTTTTCGGGTTTTCTACTCCGAATTCCAGGAAGGCTTCGCTGTTAGGGTTGATGATGTCTATTGTGGTGATGAGTGGGTTGTGCGCGTCGATTTGGCCTTCTGCCATGGCGGCTTGCGCTTTGGCGCCTGAGCCGTCGCCACCGTAGATTGACGCAATGCGCATTCCAAACTCGTCGCGCATGGGGCGTTTTTGGGCGTGGGTGGTCGCACCTTTTCGTGCTGCTTCGAAGGTTGCGTAGGTGACGGTTGTTTTGGCCTGGTAGAAAAGTGCGCTCTCTAGCACGCCAAGACCTAGCATCAGTAGCGCCGGCAATACCACAACCAACTCGGCAATGGCGGCACCATGTTGTTGCCAACCGAGAACGCCACGCCTGGCCATCAGGCGACGGTATCGTGGCTCACTTTTGCCGCTTTTCATCGGTTGCTCCCTGCTCTTGCGCTAGTTCCAGCACCATAGCTTTCATCAGTTCTTTTTGATCAGGCCCTTGTTCGGGGAAGACACTTCAACCATCGGTTCGTATACCAATACTTCGAAGTGTTTTAATTTCTCGGTGATTACCAGTGCACCGGCGTCGTTTCGCGGTAAATGTCGTAGGCTGGATTGCAAGGAGTCACGTGCCAGTAGCAAGTGCGCTGTTGCCAGGTTGTAGTGTGCGCGTGCTGCCTCTGGGTCGCGCTCCAGGGCTTTTCCATAGGCATGAATCGCACCGGTAAAGTCATTTCTTTTTAGCCGTACATTGCCCAGACGTGTAAGTGCGTAAGCGTCTGTAGGTACTAGCCTGGCAAGCTCTTGATATTCACGTTCGGCCACTAGCCAGTCGCCTCTGTCATACGCGAAGTCTGCGATGGCCGTGAGTTCGAACGGATCATCAACCCCGCTGCTGCTTTTATGATTGCTGGATGAACCAGTGTTTGTAGCAGCACAGCTTGCTAAAAACGCAACCATGCTCAATAGGATGAATAATCTGTTCATGTGTACCTCTATTTCCAAACCAAATATTCGCCTGGCTTAATGCCAAGCTTTGTTATTGAATGCGCGGCCAGTTCGAGTGTGTGCTTGGCACCACGCGCCGCAGACAGGCGGAACGGGCGCAAATTTTCTACACACTTCACGACCACACCGTTTTTGTCCAGATACACCACGTCCAGCGGATACCGCATACCAATGGTGTGCACTTGACTGCACGGGGTGATCAACAGGCCTTCTGTACTTTCGAGTGGTTTCTCTCCAAGCAGTCCGCGCAGGCGCGAAAAAAAAGTTTTTGCATGGCTAGCAATAACTACCGTGTTCCCTGGTTCTTCTTTTCTAGCTATGTTGATCTTGGGTTGTTTCATGATTCTTAGTTTGTCTTTTTGCTCTCGCTAGCAACGTGCATTTCTAGGGGTAGTGAAAAGCCCACACCAATGGCGCGTACGTAATCACTTCCTGTTGAATCGCGTGGCTTAGAATAACGAAGCCAATCACCAGGAATGTGTTTGGAAAAATAAACATCACCAGCGGGCCCAGCAATTTAACCGGGGCTTCCATTGCCATCTTCTCCGCTTTTAGGAAACGCGTATTTCTCAAATTCTCAGCTTGCGCACTCAATACGCCGCCTAGACTGGAGCCAATTTTTTCGGCTTGCACAATACTGCTGACCACGTTCTTAACGCCGTCGCTGCTTACTCGTGTGGTTAATTCTCTAAGCGCGTCGGCACGCGATTTACCGGCGCGAATATCACGCAATACCCGGCCAAATTCGAAACGCAATGGCCCATCTGGTGCTTTTTGAACGGCCTGCGTGAGTCCACCGGTAAAATTGGTACCAGACTCCACCGCCAATACAATTACATCCAAATAAAACGGCAAGTCTTTCAGTATGCGTTTGTTGCGCGCGGTTACGGTTTCTTTTAACCAGATTTCCGGGTAGAAAAACCCCAACAGGCCTAGCAGCAGAATTAGAGGTAGAAAACTGGCGCCGTGAATTGCGTAAAAGATATAGCCAAACGCCATAAAACAGAGCGAACCTACTAGCTTACCCGCGAAGAATTGTTCCGGGCTGAGCATGAAGTCCACACCGGCTTGCCTCAGGCGATTGTGTGTATTGATACGGTAATCCCGGCTAAGAAATCCACCCAGGTAATACACCAGAGCCTGAATGAGTGGCCAAACGATTCGAAAGCCAAACGGTGGCCTATCCAGATAGGAACGATCCTCCTCAGGAACAACAGCGAAGAAGTTGTAAATATTCCAAACCGTTAACGCGATAAATCCGCCAACGATCAAACTGATGATAATTACTTCCATGGCTTACACATCAATATTGACAATTTTTCGAATCATCAGCGCGCCGCATATCTCCAACAGCACAATAACGGCGAGGAAACACCAGCCCAACAGCGAGCTGAATATTGGCCGCATAATCTCAGGTTCAAGAAACAACAAAGCGAATATGATGAGGAATGGCAACGCAGACACCACCCAGCCCTGCAATTTACCTTGCGATGTCAGCGCGCGAATTTTGCCTTCCATCTCTTGCTTTCGACGCAGGGAAACAGACAGTCGCTGAAAAATATCTGAGAGATTGCCGCCCAACTCTCTGGAGATTTGTGCCGCGGTAATCATCAAATCCATTTCTTCGCTTTCCACACGCTCTGCAAGGTTGTCTAATGACTCATCCAGCGTGCGCCCCATTCGCTGCTCTCGCAGCATCAAAGAAAACTCCTGGCTGATAGGCCCGCTGGTTTCGTCAACCATGGTTTCAACGGCATTCAGAAACGTGGACCCTGCGCGCATTGCACCTGCCAACTGTGCCAGCACATCAGGCAATGCAGCGTTTATGCTGGCTGTACGGCGCGCCTTCATCAGCTTCACCATGAACTTTGGCAGCACGAATATGAGCACCACAATAACGAATACGTAGAACAATGAGCCGGTGACAAGGTATACAAACAGTGGCAACACCAATAACAGGGCTATATTGATCAGGAATACTTTGCGTGTATCCATGAACAAAAACAGTTGTTCGAAGCTGTCTTCGGCGTGTTCGGTGAAATCGGCCTCATAACGACCGTAGCCTTGCAAACTAAAACGCAGAATCGTCCATAAGCAGATGGTTAGCGAGACAAACAGTAAAATGAGAAGCGCGTTAATTCCCATGTTCAGTGCTCCGGCAATTTCCGGAAAATGCTCAGGTCTACGTCCATACCAATCTCACCGAGCTCCTCGTAAAAGGTGGGTATGAAACCGGTTGCTTCGAATTTGCCCTGCACCTTGCCCTGCTCGTCACGGCCAGTTTGCTTGAACACAAAAATATCTTGCAGCTGAATGGTATTGTGCTCTATGCCCACCACTTCCGTGATTTTCACAATCTTGCGGCTGCCGCAGGGAAATCGCGACTGCTGCACTATTACGTTTACTGCAGAGGCCACTTGCTCGCGAATGGCTGATATTGGTAAATCCATACCGGCCATCAGTACCATGGTTTCCAGGCGGGCCAATGCATCGCGTGGGCTGTTCGCGTGCGCGGTGGTTAACGAACCGTCGTGGCCAGTGTTCATCGCTTGCAACATGTCCAACGCTTCACCGCCGCGACACTCGCCCACCACTATGCGGTCGGGCCGCATACGTAAGGTATTCTTAACCAGTTCCCTGATAGTTACGGCACCTTTGCCCTCTGAGTTAGACGGCCGGGCTTCTAGCGACACCAGATTGGGTTGATGCAAACGCAGTTCTGCGGCGTCTTCTACTGTGATGATGCGTTCAGTGTCTGGAATAAAATTTGAAAGCACGTTCAGTAGGGTGGTTTTTCCTGAACCTGTCCCACCTGATACAACAATGTTCTTTCGCTGCTCCACGCAAATACGCAGGAAATCCACCATCAATTGATTGATGGAGCCGTATTCGATCAAATCACTGAACAACAGTCTTTTTTGCGCGAACTTCCGAATGGTGATGCTTGGCCCTTTTAATGCCAACGGTGGAATAATGGCGTTAACGCGAGAGCCGTCTTTCAAGCGCGCGTCTACCATCGGGCTGCTTTCATCAATACGCCGCCCAATCGGCGTGATGATTCTCTCGATCACCGACAGCACAGCCTGGTCACTACTGAAACTGTGGCCGCTATTAGTGAGCTTGCCGGCCCGTTCGATAAACACTTCCTGATGATTGTTCACCATAATCTCGGTGACGTCTTCATCATCCAAGAAATACTCCAGTGGCCCAAGCCCTACTGCTTCATCAAGTACATTCTTGCGCAGCACCGTGGCGTCAACCGTGTCGGGGATGTCTTCGCTCAATGTGCTCAGAATTGGGTCCAACAGGTTTTCCGCTTCAACGCGAAGTTGCTGATCGCTCATGCTGGATACGTCTTTACGACGCAAATCCATCTCTGAGATTAATCGCTCATGGAGAATTTTCCCCCAGTAACTCATCTCCTGAGACACCAAAGGCTGTTGCCTTTGTTTAGTGCCTTCCATTGCCGCCTCAGTACTGGGCTCTTTTATTACGTCAGTCGTTTCAATTTGGCGAGCCGCAACAGGAGCGGGCTCAGGGTTATCCATCTTCGCCAGCCAAAAGCGCGCATTGCCGATGGTTATTTCATCTTCTGTGCCAAGAGGCCCGGAATTAATAACCCGTTCGCGGTTTACCCAGGTGCCACTCATGCTGCCCAGATCTTCAACTTGCAACTTGCCTTGCTCTCGAAACAACACGGCGTGGCGGCGCGAAATTTTTCGACTTTTCAGAACTATGTCGTTGTGGCGCCCACTACCAATTGTGCAGCGATCCGCTTTTACCGTGATGGAGCGACGCCGGCCGCCCTCTTGTTGATACGCTAACTCAAACATTAATCACTCCATGATGCTGTATTTGAGTTTCTTGCCCAGCTTCTGCAGCCGCTCGCGGCTGTCCTGATACAGGGCTGAGTGAGCTTGCGTTCCCGCTATGGATTCAGCAGTCACTACTTCCGGAGTAACAAATACCACTAGCTCGCGAATATTGCTTTCAATCTCTTCGCTGGAAAAAAGCCGGCCCAACACAGGGATTGCACCCAGACCCGGCACGGCGTCTGTGTCATTTGTTGACTCTGAACTCAACAAACCGGAAATCACAATAGTTTCCCCGTCGCGCACGTTCAGCTGGCTCTCTGTTTTCCTGGAACGAAGCGCTGGCGCGCCGAGTACTTCTATGGACAAATCAGGTTCGCTGATTTCTGTTTTCAAGCGGGTATAGATATTGCCCTCTTTACTCGCCCGCGGAAAAATATCCAGTTTTACGCCGTATTCCTTAAACTCTACGTTCACCTGGCCGTTCGCGCTAACGGTTGTGTAAGGAATCTCACCGCCGGCAAGAAACTTGGCGCTGCCACCATTCACGCAGGTTAAGGTGGGCTCAGCGACAGTCATCGCGTCACCGCGTGTTGACAGGAAGTTCAAGGTTGACGCAACGCCTGTGGAAATACCAAAGTAGCTGGAGAATGGCTCTACATTCAAGGGGAAGTTAGTGCCATCACCAAGACCGGGAAAGCCACGGAATAAGTTATTGGTGTTGAAGTCGCCAACAACGCCGTAGGTAGGTCCTGGTGCTAAATTACCCCAATCAATACCCAGGTTCCGTGACGCAGACTTCCTCACTTCAACCAGCTGCACCTTAATGCGTATCATGTCTTGCATTTGCACGCGTTGCTGCGGGTCGTGCTCGGTTACGCGCACGTTGTAGGTCGCTTTGGAGCCGTCGCTATACCAAAGATTCAGGAAAGAACTGCCCTTGCCCTCTGCAATAACCAGCAGCTCACCACCCGAGACAACCTCAGCGCGCAAAACGCTGCCGGCACCTACCGCCACTCGGCCAACCGACTTTTTGCCTAGCGAGCGAACCTCGCCCACGAACATGTCTATATTCGTAATTTCCGCGGCAGACAGCGTGGTTAAAAAAGGTGATAGCGCCAATAGCAGCGCCAGCAGAATAGGGTTTTTTCGAGTGTGTAACCTGAGCATCGTGACTTCCTTATGCTTGTTTTATTGTTGAATTCCTATTTTATCTACGCTTTATTGGCCGCCGATGATGAACTCGATTCCGCGGCGGCGCGGCTTGGGCGGAGGCGGTGGTAATTCACCACGCAGCTGCGAAGCTGTCAAAGTTGTGGTATCAATCGGCGCATCGTCATCAGGATTACGCAGTGTTGCCGTTAACTTGCCAACACTCTGCGCCAGCACTATTCGCTTCGCATCGGTTGGCGTTACCTGCACGGTAATGGTGTTATAGGTTCTGCCGGTCGGTTTACCGGTTTTGTCCACTTCAGTTTTCACGCCTGTTGCCAGCACATGAAGGTTTTGCATTATCGGATAAATTTGTTTCTCGCCAGCACGCCGGTCAGTTAGAAACAGGTCTATATTGTCGCTTGGCTGCAGGAAACCAGAGATTGAATTAATCTCGTCGACCGGAACCGTCAACGCCCGGTTTCCTTCAAGTAAAGTATTTGAGAACGTGCCTTTATCACCACCTTCCAAATGGGCCCACAACAAGGCCTTGCCTTCGGTTATGTCAGTGCGCAAGCGCTGTCCTATCGCATTTTGAAAGTTAGCCTCACCCACCGAGTTGTCGTGAGCAAATCGGGCTGGCACTTCTCGAATGGCCAGATCGGCAGCGGTTACAACCTGACCTTGCCGCAAGCCAGTTTTTGGCACCACCACCTTGGTCATCGGCTCAGTTTTCTCCAGCTGAGATTTGTAGTAGTTCACCTGATTCTCGATAAAGTTTCTGGAGAAATAAACGGCAGCAGCACCTAGCAATAATGAGACGACTACCATGATCACATTGGTATTGACTCTGGATTTTCCCTTAACTTTAACGCTGAGACTTTCTCGCGGTTCTTTTACAGCTACATTCACTGCGGATACTCCTTAAGGAAGTGAATAAACGTATGAGGTGTGTTGGTGAAAGTCTTGCAAAGATTCCATCATGAACCCCATTACTGACTGACCGTTCGCGCCAGCGGGTATGAATAAAGCAGCCAGCAGAATCAATGTTGCTGCAGTCCATTCTGTAGACGTTGAACCTTTCTGGCGGGCTGCTAAGCGTCGAGTGTTTGTAGAACGCATGTTCAAACCCCCTCTCCACGCACGTTGGCAAAGATGAGTGTATTGCGGTTGTTATTTCCGCCGCGCTGAATCGCGAGCTCAACGGCACCGTCTTTACCATCAAAAAACAGCACACTGCCTTCGCGCTGCCTGGATTGGTGCGACAAAGTCCAACCATTGGCTTGCAACGTGCGTTCGTAGAATTCGTGGTTTGACTCCAGCGTGTGAGTGTTTTTCAGAACAAGAGTGGTGGCCTTCACGCCGCCGTCTTGCGATTGTGTGCTCGACACCAACTCTGTTCCCCACTGCCTTGGAAAGTGCCGAGCAATTGTGCTTTGCTCAGGCCGATAATCCAGTGGTGTCGCCGACATGAAACCTTCAAGCCCTGTTGAGGAAGGTTTTACCTGCACCACCACATTGTGGTCGTCCAGCAGTGTGGATATCATCTGCCACTCACCCACTGATTTTTCAACAGTTGCTTGCTGATCCGGCGCGTGCATGGGCTTCCATAGTTCTTTATAAAACTCAAACAGCTCATCTTTGCTCAGCCTGGAATTCAGCTGCAAAATTTGCATGGGCATGCCGTTATGCTCAATACGCTCACCCACCCAGGTCATTGAAGTCTCGGGCGGATGTTCGATATGTTGAATATCCAGGGCCAATGCAGCAGCAGACAGAGAAGACAGCAGAAACGCCAGAACCCGAGCTTGTTGCCGCCTCATATCAAAGCAGCAAAATTCACGTTTACCGGATTTTGGGCGCAGTGCTCTTGGGTCAGTTGATTGCATTCGTTAGGCCTCTATTTTTCTTCTGTACCGTAACGATCTTCCGGAAGCGCATCGGGCACTACCAATCCAAACGCGCCGTCCAGGTCTTTTAGCTCTTGAAAGAGAGGCAGTACAACACCTACCGTAGATACTACTTCGCCCAGCGGTTCAAGCGCACCACCCGGCACCAGCGAGCGAACCCTTCTTTCTACCTGTGCTGGTCCGCGAGCACCCCAGGTATCGGTGAGAATCGCAGAACGCTGCGTCACGCAGGCTTTCGCTTCCGCTTGCACACCATCGCAACCCATACCGGATGACTCCTCACCTATAAAGATGTCATCTTTTATTTCCAGTCCAACATCTACTGTGTAGAGCTTTCCGCCGCCAAGGTCCCACTCTGAATCTGGAACGATGGATCCAAGAGCACTGCCGAATTTGTGGATTGCAGACTCCACTTTGCCCGCTTTTCCGCCCAAGCTGCTTTCATTGACTTCAACGCCAATGCCCTCGTCGCCCGCTTGAAAAAGCTGGTCAGACATTCCTACACCGCCCCAGAAATTGCGCTGCATGTCTTCACCCGCGAGCGCTCCAGGTGCAGAATTAATACCCACGTCGGCTTTCGCATAAAAGCGATTATTGATTTCGGTCGCAAGCTCGTCCCCACCCTTGATGATGACTGTTTGCTCCCATGCCCCGTATCTGGCTGCCTGCGATGTAGCCATGGCAACATCGGAGTTCTTGGCTAAAGTGGGCATCAGAATCAGTAGCGGGGCTAGCACACTTGCAACTAACACAAACTCCACTAATGCGCCGCCAAGTTGCCGTTTCCCATGTAATTCTTGTTTGTAAGTCATGCTAATCACCGTACCTTGGCAAAACTGACTCGCCACCTAATCGATCTTCCGGGGCACCTCGATAATCTTCAATAATGCTTTCCACCACCTCATTGGCTTCTTCAATAGCACCGTCAATTTGCTCTTCGGTTACCTCTACAATCAACTCGCCTGCCTCATTGAACGCTGTTTGCAATTGCTCTTCAGCGGCACTGGCTTGTTCACTCACAAACTCATTGGCTCGTGTAAGAGCGCCATCTGCCACGCTGTCAGGATTGATTTCTATGTTGGCAAAGTGTTCTGTAATTGCGTCTTTCACACCATCAACCGTGTCTTGCACCACCTCGGAAGATTCACCAATAAGCCCTTCAGCAATCTCGTCAAAGCTACCAGTAAAAGAATTCAGAATATCGTCACGATCCAACGCAAGGTCTTCGCCGTAGGTTTCTCTGAACTCCTGCTCCAGTCCGTCTAATTGGGTATTGATGCTGTCTTGTGCGCCTGCGAGCAATTGATTGGATAGGTCACTTACCTGAGCCTCAAAATTCTCGCCCACGCCTTCCAGGGAACTGCCCAATGACTCCAACTGCTCTTTCAATTCAATTTCGGCTGAGAATTGTTCTTCCAAAGAGGCAACGATTTCGTCACCCATATCGCTTCCCAACGCTTTCAGCTGCTCGTTCAGGCGATCAGCTGCATCGGCCAACCCGGCTTGTGTAATCAAGATGTCTGGCAAATTCCCAGCGCCCTCGGCAATACCTTCGCCCAAGGCGACGGCTTCGCCCAGCTGTGTTCCCTCAAGTCTGTCACCCAACACATCCTTGGCTGCATTGGTCAAATCATCGGTGCTGAGCTCACCATCTGCCAAAGCATCGGCGGCAAAGTCACCGTATTGACCACCGATAGAGCTTGCGGCGTAATTTGATACAGCAGAGCTTGCAATATTTTTTAGTGCACCCAGCACTTCATCTTTAACTGCGTTATCCAGCAATCCACTACCCAGAGTACTAACCGCTCTATCGCCAATACTGGCGTAGCGTGCGGCGTTAGACAGCGTTGCACTGTCAAGAAAGTCGCTGACCAATTCAGTTTCTCTGGTCAAACCTTCAGCGGCAGCCTGGCGCGCAAAGCTGGCTATAACCTCGCCAGAGAGTGCTGGATCCCGGCCTATCCAGGCCAATTGGCGCTCTTTTTCCGAAACTTCTATAAGGCGAACATCCCAATAGGGGTTAAATAGATTGGCGTATTCATTCACACCACCAATGCCAGCCACCTGCAGCCGGTCGCCAGCTTCCAATACGGGTCGTTCAAAAAACACTTCGGCGGAGCTGATCGACGCCATATCATCGTCGGCATAAAAGTCGTCGGTATAGAAAAGCCCTGGCTCCAGACCGCTGGCTAACTTGCCATCGGGCGGGCTGGCAGACCCGAGCTGGCGTATTTTCTCTGCCGTGCGAACATCGCCATTGCCTACTTCCACTTCCACATGCAGGGTTACGCGAACGTCACGACTTGCCGCACTTAAATCTTTCAGCGATCGATAAGATTTCACGCCGCTGTAGATATCGCCCAAAGATTCGCCTTCCAGGTCGGCAAGCTCTTCGGCACGAGGGTTACTTCGCATCCAGCCTGAGCAATTGCCGCCTGGGCATTCGGAATCCGAATAAGCGTAGTTTTGCCCCCAGCCCATGGGCAGTTCCTGACTGCGCCACTTACAGCGCCAGCAGCTGAAGTGATCCCAGTGCACCGACAAGGTATCTTTGCCTCGCCATTCCCACGAATCGCCTTCTCTAACCAGGCGCGTGCCACCTTCCTTTCTGATCTGAAACCGGTCAATGGGAGTAACGTATACGCGTGAAGGTAAGGGCTTCATCCGATCCCAACCTCGATCTGCGCTGAATCGATCACGAGATTGTTCGATGATTTTCACCTTACGCTCAATCTCGTCAGAGCCGCCGGAATAGCGCTGGCTCAAACCTTCCCAGGCTGCCGCGTTGCGCGCTTGCGCTGCTATCGCATAAGTGGATGAAGCGCGGTATCTCGGGTCATTTGACTTGACGATACTGCTGACAACCTCTGGTGTTACCACGTAGCTGGCGTTATAAACCGACTCTTGGGCAATACTGAGCACGTCATTGATTGCATTGATAATAGGAATGGCGACTTTCACCGCGCTCTGCACAATGTTCTCAACCTGGGTCATTATGTTCACGGCAGCTTGCGTGAACGGTTTAACCACCGGTATCCAGCCAATGGCGTAGTCAAGGTTCCGCGCGCTGATTCGGCCATAATTGGTCCAGGAACCAATACTCACCAGTTGCGCGATGGATACCTGATTGGCCACCATTGCCCGGTTAGTGTAGGCCTGAAAGTTCAAGGTGCGGGCTTGCCAGACCAGGCCGCTATAAACCGCTGCATCGGCGGTGTTAGCAACGTTGGATTTCTCAGTCGCCAGCTTGCCTGTGTTAAACAACACCAGCGTAGCTAAAGCACCCATCATAATAAGCGCCAAGCCGATAGGCAGCGCCTGCCCACGTGCGCTGCGCAGGTGGGCTTTGCGTGGTGAATATGCAGAGACTCTCATAACATCGCTTACGCAGCCTACTGCCAGTATTTATAGGTTTTTCATACGCATGCGCAAATTCGCAAGCGCTTCGTCCTACATCACCGAAGTGGCTGTTACCATCGGTGGCAACAGCTGGCAGTGAGCGCGCTGGCTCTTAGTTATTGCCGGTATAGTTGGTCAGCGTGTTAGTGGTGGCCGCATCCGTTACAGCTGCTGCTGCTGCGGTATTTGCAGCACCCTGAGCTGCGGCTCCGTTGCCACCCGCCAACTCAGACGCCATGCCGGCCACCTGGTTTTCAACCGTGTCACCAAACAACGCAAAAACGCTGATTGCGGAAATCGCAATAAGAGCAACAATAACGATGTATTCCGTCATGCCCTGCCCACGTTGACGCAGTCTCATTGCGTGTTTGCTTTTTTCAATATTCATGGTGTGCTCCTATTGCTCCATGTTGCCTAAAACGACAGTTGGCGTGGCCTACTGCCCATAAAAATGGCTTTACTGAGAGGCCGCCAAGCTAACGGGCTCCTGCACTAGTAAATTGAAACCAGGAATTTTTGAAAATGAACAACCACAATGAACAGTGCTACGCGCGGAGGCCTCTAACAATCGTGCTATCCGTACAATCGTTTTTATGTTTATTCTCTTCGTTACAAACAATGCAACCCAAATCCCTTTTACCTAACACTTAATGTGTTATTTCCAGAAAGACTAACATTGTAAATTGGCTCGAAAAAGATGCTCGCTAACAAAAGTGACCAGCGAGCCAAGCAATATTCAGTACGTTAGCGTTAGAATCTAACTATTTATTTCAGTATATATCGTATATGATTGTTTTATAGGCAATTATTTTTCTGCATAAAAATAAATTTTTTTACAATCTGGGACTAACAATTCAGCACTTTGTGCGATATCACTCACCCAAAACTAACGATTTCATCAATAGGCTTGTACTTGGGATCCCAAAACACAGTCATGACAGAATATACCCCCGCCATGTGCCAATGTAATGATGGCAAATCTGACGCGGCTATTCGATACTCTTCATGCTCAGCGTAGGCAATACTCATCCGCTCACAACCGTCAAGATAAGCCTCACTCACTTTGGCGCGCACAACATAGGCAGCACCATAGTGTTTGGCGGTCCACTCGCGAGCTATGCGCTCGGCGTGGTCGCGGTTTAGTTTCATGAAGAGGTATTGCTGCGCAGGCATTTCCACTTGAATGTTTCGAAATTGCGAGGCTTTGCACGCTTTCATTTGTTCGGGGTTTAGTACGGCGTAAAGTTCTGTGTAAGCTTCGTTGGTGTTCATAGCAGGGTTTCCTGTTGGGTTGGTGTTTCTAGTTCGGCGGTTACCACATAGCGAAGTGGCCCGGATTGCACGGCATCAAACGGGTAGCAAGTGACCAGCATTAGCTGCGAACTGTAGGGCATAGCCAGAAGCGGGTCTGTGAGGCTGTTGGCTACGGCTTTGTTGCTTATCACATAGCGCTTTGTGTCGCCGTTGGCGGGGGTTACTATGAGCACATCACCTATGTTGGCGTGTTGCAGAAAAGCAAAGTGCGTATCGCGGTGGCCACCTACAATGCTTACACCAGTCTCACCTGGCAACGCTGAGCCAAACAAATGCCCGGGGCCAAATGCCAGTGAGTTGCCTTGCGCGCCGGCTAGCACGTAAAGGTCTCGCGGTGTGTCGCCACGGTACTGAATTCGCGCTACCGGCCAGGTGTCGGCCCAGGGCCAGGGTTTACGCACACTGCCCTGCCCTTCACGCACGTCGCTCCAGGCATTGGCAATCAGCAATTGCGCTATTGTGGCTTTGGCGTGAATCCAGGCTCCGTCAAACACCTGCGATAGAGACAAGCCGAGCAACAATACGCTCATAGCGTGATACACGGTGGTACGTTGGCGATTGGGAGCACCTCTAGCCAATAATCGCAGAGGGTTGATATCAAGCACGGAGAACATGACGTTGCTCCTGTCGCACTGCGGCTCTGAATACAAGCGCGGTGATCAGCAGTAATGCAGCCCAGATAAAACTGATTCTGGCTTCGGTTGACCCTTGCGGGTAGGCGAACGTCTGCGGCACCTGGCCTTTTGGTCGTGCATTGGGTACAGCGCTTGAATCCAGTGCGTCCTGGCGTGGTCGGCTGCGGCGTTTTTCCACGGCTACAAAGCTGGTGTATGGGCTCATCAGTTTGTGTGCCAGTGCAACCTTCAATACTTTGGGGCGAATGCTTTGCTCGGTGGCGCCTAAGCTTTTGCTGTCCAGCAGGCTTTCAATTTTTCGGCGCGCCCAGAGTGTGGCCATGCCAGCACTTTCTCGGTCGGTTCCCATTATCAGCAGGTCGCGTTGCCATAGTTGATCACCGTTGCGGCCTTGTATGCTTGCGGTAAGCTCACTACCGCTTACAAGTTCGCCTTCCAGTCGCGTGCTTAGCATTAACGGCTCACCGTTGTAGAGATCGGGTAATGCGGCCGGGTAATCTTCAGTGCTGGCACTGGCCGGCCAGCCAATCTGCAGATCGGTAATTACCGGTCGCTCCAGCTTGCTCAGCAAACCGTCCATTTTTTCCTGAACTTCGCTTACGTTCCCAATGTGGGTGAAACTGCCGCGACCAAACTGGCTGGCTTTGCGCATAAAGTGACTGTTGGGTGCAGAGCCTATGCCTACGGTAAACAGTCGTCTTTCACCCAGGTGCTCGGCAATACTTGAGAACAAGGCTTGCTCGTTACCCACTGCGCCGTCGGTAATGAAGACAATCTGGCTAACAACCGTTTCATTGTTTGCGGATGCTTGAGTCATCGCACGCTTGAGCGCCGGTAGCATTTCGGTGCCGCCATCTGCGTTCAGGCTATCCACCATACGCCGCGCTTGCGCAAGGTTTGAAGCAGTGGCAGAAACCGGCTGCGGCGAGAATGACCGCGTAACAGAATTGAATTCGATGATGTTAAATGTGTCGCGTGGCTTGAGGCGGTCAAGGGCTACGTGCAAGCTGGCTCTTGCCTGCTCTATTGATACGCCACCCATAGAGCCTGAGGTATCAATAATAAAAATCTGCTCTTTGGGCATGTTGGTAAGCGTCGATGCTTCGTTTGGAGAAAAATACGGTGGTACCACCATCAATAATGCGTAGGTGTCGCCTTCAAACGTCTCGCTAAACACTGCTGCTTCAGGTTCGCTGCCCACCAGTGGCTGCCAGGTAAGAACAAAATCCTGGTTCATTGCGACTTCACCCTCACTCAGGCTGAAGCGGTAATGATGCTCACTACGTTGCAATGCCAGTTGATGGTATGCACTGCTGATGGCTTGCATGGGCATACCCAGATCAATGCGACCTTCTATGCTGATGGAGTTTTCGCCAGGCTTGTGCTGGCCGTCTGGTCGTTGTTGTGGTGTGATGAATTCGGCGTCTGGCACCTGGTCAGTCGCGTCTGCCCAGCCGTGTTGCCCTGTAGTAAACACGTTTGTTTCAATGTCTGAATCATTGCTTGCTTCACCGGGAATATAACGCGGGGTAATCGTCATAGGAAAACGCACGCTGAAGCGGCCGTGCTCATAGCTCACGGATTGCAGATAGCTGATCTCAACATCCACTTGTTCGCCGGGGCCGATATTGGCAATGGCATTGGTGAACATATTCGGGCGCTGCTGTTCAACAAGACTGGCTTTCTTGCCGGCAGCCTTCGCATTCTCAAAAACCTTGCGGGCTTTCTGGCGTTCTTTAATAACACCTTCTATTTCCCTATCACCGATAACGATGCGCATGGAATCTACGCCGGCCTGATCCGGTAGTGGAAACGCATACACCGCTTCCTGCCATCTATCCGTGTGGTTTGTGAAGCTTTGCTTAACAGTCACCCTGGCCAGCATGCCATTGATGTTCATACTGGCTTTGCTGCCTTGGGTAACGGCCGGCGTGTAGGCGCCATGTTGCTTTGTTCTGAACAATAATGCGCCACCGCCAAGTTCGCTCAGCGTGGTGTGTTGTTCATTGCCCTCTGCAAGCTCATCAGCTGATGCTTGTTGTGCATTTACTACGGACACACCCAGTAGCAGGCTAAGTGCTAAAGTAAGCAGGCCAGTGGTCCAATAAGCGCGCTTTCGCCGTGCTCTTTTTACCGAGGGACTTTCCTCAATAATCATGTAGCGCGGTACGCGCCGGGTGTAAATCTGTTGGTGTAAGCGTGATAGCATGCGCCCTCCGGGGTTTCTGTTTTGAACACCGTCAGTATCTGCAGCAATCCGGGCAATCCTGTCACTCGTTTGTGACAATATGCCGATCAATTGTGGCGAATTGTGGCAAGCGCTATGCAGGCTACGCAGGCGCGCTAAACTAAAGCCTCCAGCACAACAAAGTACTATTTATGGCCAAACGCATCGCCATTGTTGAAGACGAGCCCAGCATTGCTGAAAACTATCGCGACGCCTTGCAGCGGCTGGGCTTTATTGCCGATATATACCCTGATCGAGACACCGCACAGGCAGCGTTTGATCGCGCCCTGCCCGATCTGGCCATTATTGATGTTGGCCTGGGCGAAGAAGTGGAAGGTGGTTTCGACTTGTGCAGAGACCTGCGCGCTAAAGCCCCGGAACTGCCCATCGTATTTCTCACAGCACGTGACAGCGAATTAGACGTTATCTCAGGCCTCAGGTTGGGAGCCGACGACTACTTAACCAAAGACATTGGCCAGGCACACATGCTGGCGCGAATTACGGCATTGTTTCGCAGAGTGGATGCCTTGCGTAAACCCACCAGCGTAGACGATCTGCTTCGCCGTGATGAGCTGTGCATTAATCTGCAAACCATGACGGTTGAGTGGCGAGAGCAAGCGGTGAACCTGACGGTAACTGAATTCTGGATAGTTCACGCGCTGGTTCAACACCCGGGTCATGTAAAGAACCGAACCCAGTTGATGGAGGCGGCAAACGTGGTGCTGGACGACAATACCATCACATCGCACATAAAACGCATTCGCAAAAAATTTGCCGCCATTGATCCAGAGTTTGCGCGGATTGAAACGGCCTACGGCATGGGTTACCGATGGACCGCAGCGTAAGTATTTGCAATGCCACTTAAACGCCAGCTTCTGCTGATTAGCCTGCTATTTATTACCCTGCCCTGGGCGGGTTGCCAGTTTATACGCGAAGTGGAGTCTGCTTTGCGCCAGGGCCAGGAGCAAAGCCTGCAGGCAAGTTCCACGGCCATTGCCAATGTGTTGCAAGCAGATCATACAGTGCTTGAGTTACTCCGGCGCGATCAGCGAAAAGACGATACCGCCGGGAATGCCATTTTGTTTGAGCCGGCGCCCATTCCGATAGTGGTGGACGGCTATGCAGATGAGGACTGGGACAGCATGTCGCGTAAAAAAATCAGCGCGCCTGGCCACCCAGACCAATACCTGAATTACCGCGCGGCCACGCGCGATGGGCGCGTGTATCTATTTATTGAAGTGTACGATCAGGATATTAATTATCTAAATCCGGCAAAAGCGGATGACAGCGACCAGTTAATTCTGCTGCTGGGTGATGTGGCGGCGGGTGAACTGCGTTCGTTTGCGCAGCGCTACACCATAGCAAGCAGTTCCCCCGGCAGGGTCAATGTATTGCGCGTATCAGATGACCCTAGCGTTGCACGCGCAGAGCCATCAATCAATGCGTATTGGCAAGATACCATGGGGGGCTTTCATCTGGAATTGTCTATACCCCTAAGTTTGACCCAGGGCCGCATTGGGTTTTATCGAAAAGACACTAATCGCGAAATTGGCCTTGTGCGCTATGGCACAGTGGGGCAAAACGCAGAGCTGGCACCACGCGCCATTTATAGCACCGACAGTTTAAGTGCCAAGCTAAGGCTGCTCGCTGTTGATGGCCAAAGAATTGGCTTACTCGATCGTGACGGCTTGGTGATTGCGGAGCACGGGTCGTTTATAAGCAGTCGCAATGACGACAGCAATTGGCTGCTAAGAAGAATTTACAGTCGAATTCTGGATCTTCCGGTACAGCAATACATTGCCGTGAAAGATAACGAGGCGCATGCGCGGCCAGAGCTGCAGCTCGCGCTGGATGGCGAAGTAGCCCGAACATGGTACTTGGGTCAGCAGTATTCAAACCGCAGCATTCTCAGCAGTGCAAACCCGCTTATCAATGAAAACCAGGTGATTGGCGCGGTGTATGTAGAGCAAAGTAGCGAACAGTTTCTGGCGCTGACGGATTCAGCTTTCAGCAAAATACTGTTAATCAGTTTTGCCGCGCTGGTGTTTGCGATTAGCGGTTTGCTGGGTTATGCCAGTTGGTTGAGTTTACGAATCAGGCGCCTTAGCCAGGCCGCAGAACGCGCCATCGCGGAAGACGGCAGTGTGCGCACTGAAGACTTCCCTCAATCGAGGGCGGCCGACGAAATCGGCGACTTGTCACGCAGTTATCGTGGGCTGCTGGGAAGGGTAAAAGAGTACACCGAATACTTGCAAAGCTTGTCACGAAAACTGTCACATGAACTGAGAACACCATTGGCAGTGGTGCACAGCTCACTGGACAATCTTGAACGCGAGCAACTGGACGATCAGGCGAGCGTTTATTTACAGCGCGCAAAAGACGGTGCCACACAACTCAGCCATATATTGTCGGCAATGTCAGAAGCCACTCGGGTTGAAGAAAGCATTGCATCCGCCGACAAGGAACCTTGTGACCTACTGAGTCTTCTCACTGACATTAGTCGCGCCTACAGCGACATATATCCAAAGCACACTGTGCAGTTTAATAACCTCAGCGGCCAGAACAGTTTGCCAATGCATATTGCGCCAGAATTGATTGCGCAAATGCTGGATAAGCTGATGGAAAATGCCGCTGATTTTGCACCAGCCGGCAGCACAATAGACATCAGTTGCACACGTGCTCAGGAACAAACCGCCATAACCGTAAGCAATGAGGGTGAAGCCTTAAGCGATTCAATGCGTAACCAGTTGTTTCAAAAAATGGTGTCAATGCGCAGCGGGCGTGATCAGGGAATGCACCTGGGTCTGGGATTGCACATTGTGCGCTTGATTGCGGAGTTTCATCACGGCGAAGTGAAAGCCTATAACCTGGCGAATAACATAGGCGTTTGTTTTGAGGTGTGCCTGCCAAACAAAGCCTAAGCTCGCTCAGTCACGATTGTCTTCGTGTATGTAGTTTTTCTGTTCGAATCGCGGCGTACATACAGCATAAAACAGCAAGTCTTCGTTGCCTTCATTGCGAATACGTTGTCGTTCATTAGGTGCAATTCTAACTACGTCACCGGGTGCTACGAGCTGTGCAATACTGTCACCAACCTCTACGAAGCCTGAGCCCTGCACAATCAGGTATCGCTCAGCTGTATCGCGCACTCGGTGCCAGGCCGTGGTTACACCAGGTTCTACACGCGCCAGAGCTATAGAGAGATTGGGGTCGCTTTCATGATTCGCCACTTCAGTAATAAAGCAGCGTTCTTCGGTTTCAAATTCCTTTTCCCGGCTCGCGCGAAGCACAGCGGATTTCATGGGCTTGTTCACAAATGAGCGCGAATTTTCACAGCCATTGCTTCCAGTTCTGCCATGTCAGCCATATCTCGGGCATGTATTTGCATATCAACGCCACCACTGCGTGGAATGATGTGCATATGAATATGAAACACGGTTTGCCCTGCTGCCGCACCGTTTAACTGAGCCAGCATAAAGCCATCTGCTTCTGTGGCTTTCTGCACGGCCTCACCCACTTTCTGCGCGGTCAGCATCATGGCGGCCGCGTAGTCCGGGTCTAGTGTGAGTACATTAGCCGCCGGGCTTTTAGGAATAACAAGAACGTGGCCAGCTACCTGTGGCATAACGTCCATAAACGCCAGCGTTTTGTCGTCTTCAAAAACTTTGACTGACGGCATTTCATCACGAAGTATTTTCGCGAACACGTTATTGTCGTCGTAAGGGTCGTTTAGTTTCATGGTTGGTAGAACCGCAAGGAAAGAGTGGCACCAGCATTGTGCCACGCGTTCCAATTAGCCTCAACCAAGCACCGAATAGATGATGTCTTTCGGAAACCCTCTGGATTGCAAAAAGCGCATTTCCTTGGCTCGCTGTTTAAGACGAATCTCGCTGTACTCGTTGCTGGCTTCAGCGTCGTTCGCAAGCGCTTCGTTGACCCCGGAGAAGCGCCGCCTGTGCAGCAGTAGCGCACGGCGTTGCCAATCCAGCTGCTCATCTTCAAGCGCTTGCTCGATCAAGCCGCTGTGAACTCCGCGCTCTTGCAAAGCAGCCTTGATTTTATACGGCCCATCGCCGCGCTCATATTTAGCGCGCGTGAAACTCTCGGTAAACCGCAAGTCACTTTGCAAGCCTTCTGCTGCCAGGGTTTCAATCGCCTGCTCTATCTGCTCGGCGCTGAACCGTTCTTTGAATTTACGCGCCATTTTACGGCGCAGTTCAAGACAGGAATGCTCACGCCGGGCAAGCAAATCTATACACGCTGCGCGCAATTCGTACCTTGCGGCCAGATCGCTTTCGACTTGGTCACTTTCGTTTTGATCTCTTTCAGTTTGGCCGTTTTCAGCTTGATAAGAGTTAGAGCTGGAGCCGGGCTCACAGCTCGCACTTTTCGCGCCCATCAGGCTTCTAACGGTACAACTGTATTGTCTTCTTCCTCTTCGGCAGTCAGTTGCGTACCCAGCAACTGCTGGCGAATCTGCCCTTCGATTTCATCCGCTATCGACGGGTTTTCAGCCAGGAACTTAGCGGCATTTGCTTTACCTTGGCCAATCTTGTCGCCTTTGTATGCATACCAGGCGCCAGATTTATCAACTAGCCCCTGCTTAACACCCAAGTCGATGACTTCGCCGAGACGGTTAATGCCTTCACCGTACAAAATCTGGAATTCAGCCTGACGGAATGGCGGCGATACTTTGTTTTTCACCACTTTCACGCGGGTTTCATTACCTATCACCTCGTCGCCGTCTTTAACCGCACCGATACGGCGGATATCAAGACGAACCGATGAATAGAATTTCAGTGCGTTACCGCCAGTGGTGGTCTCCGGGCTACCAAACATCACGCCAATTTTCATACGAATCTGGTTGATAAAAATCACCAGGCAGTTGGCGTGCTTGATGTTACCGGTAATCTTGCGCATGGCCTGGCTTAACAAGCGCGCTTGCAAACCCATGTGCGAGTCGCCCATGTCACCTTCAATTTCAGCTTTTGGTGTGAGTGCGGCTACCGAGTCAACCACCAGGACATCAATAGCACCGGAGCGTACCAACATGTCGGTTACTTCCAGCGCCTGTTCGCCAGTATCGGGCTGCGACACAATCAATTCATCAATGTTTACACCTAATTTCTCGGCATATATAGGGTCAAGCGCATGCTCAGCGTCTATAAAGGCCGCGTTACCACCGGCCTTCTGGCATTCGGCGATTACTTGCAGAGTAAGCGTTGTTTTGCCTGAAGACTCAGGCCCGTAGATTTCGCAGATTCGGCCCTTGGGCAAACCGCCTATGCCCAAGGCTATATCCAGGCCAAGCGAGCCAGTGGAAATAGAGGGCATCGCCACGCGTGGCTCATCACCCATACGCATTACAGTGCCTTTACCAAACTGGCGTTCAATCTGTGCCAGTGCAGCTTCAAGTGCCTTATCTTTGTTGTTGTCAGTGTTCATAGGAATCTCCATGTGTTCAAGTTTGTTCGCTTGTATTCTGACTTGGGTTGTGAGGTAAAAGGCTTTCCTTGCCTCCTTTGAGCCGCCGTGCATCTTTTTCTGCACTGCATTGCGCAAAGCCACAATCGCAAAACACCTGTATATTTAATCAGTATTCCTAATTCCTGTCTACCCCCCTTCAAATTACAAGTTGCGCGAAATGTGAATAGTACTGAGTTACAATGCGCGACCGGATTTCAAAGCATTCACAAGACCTTGTCCAGCAACCCCCAAGAACACACACCAATGATGCAGCAGTACTTGAAGATCAAGTCGCAGCATGTTGATGAGCTTGTGTTTTATCGTATGGGTGATTTTTATGAGCTGTTTTTTAATGACGCCAAACTCGCCTCAGAGCTGCTAGACATTACGCTGACCGCACGCGGCAAAGCGCAGGGCGAGCCCATTCCAATGGCGGGCATTCCATACCATGCCGCGGAATCTTACCTTGGGAAATTGGTGCGCCTGGGCAAATCAGTGGCCATTTGCGAGCAAATAGGCGACCCGGCAACCAGCAAAGGTCCGGTTGAACGCAAGGTGGTCCGCGTTATTACTCCGGGTACTGTTAGTGACGAGGCGTTTCTGGAGGAACGGCAAGACAACTTACTGGTTTCTGTGGTGTGCCGCCGTGAACAATTCGGTATTGCCAGCCTGGACATCAGCAGCGGCCGCCTTGCCGTGCTGTCTGCAGTAGGTGAGAGCACTGCCCTGGCAGAGCTGCAAAGACTGGCACCCGCAGAGTGTCTGTTTAATGAAGAGCAGGAATCGCTGCTTGCTATCACTGCCCTAAACAGAATGTGCCGAAGCACCCGCCCCCGGCCACCTTGGGATTTTGAAACAGATACCTGTGAACGTATTCTGTGCGAGCAATTTGCTACGCGCAATTTGAGCGGCTTCGGTTTAAATGATTCCGCAGACCATCAGGTATTGATTCAAGCCGCTGGCAGTTTGCTCAGTTATGCACAGAGCACGCAACGCGCTGCCTTGCCTCACATCAACAAGGTAGTGATTGAAAGCAGCAGCGATGGCTTGCGACTTGATGCCTCAACGCGTCGCAATCTGGAGATAGACCAGAACCTGGCGGGCGGGCGCGAAAACACCATTATGGCCGTGCTCGATAAAACCAAATGCCCAATGGGCAGCCGTTTGCTAAGTCGCTGGTTGCACAAACCGCTGTCTGATATAGAAGCTATAGAGCGGCGCCAGTCTGCCATCACAGATCTTGCCAACAACTATGGCTTCGAGGCGCTGCAATCGCATACACAATCGATCGGTGATCTGGAGCGAATATTAGCCCGTGTTGCCTTACGCTCAGCCAGACCCAGAGACCTCAGCAAATTAAACATCTGTTTGTGGGCACTGCCAGCGCTTCGCGCCACCATACCCACAGACAATGAACACCTGCAGTTGCTGAGTGGGCAGGTGCAAGAGTACCCGTCTTTGGCAGACCAGCTGAATCAGGCGCTCATAGAAAACCCGCCAATGGTCATACGCGATGGCGGTGTGATCGCAGAGGGTTACGACGAAGAACTCGATGAGCTGCGTGCAATAAGCACAAATGCTAGTGATGTGCTTCTGGCCATTGAGCAGCGCGAGCGCGAACAAACCGGCATCAGTACGCTGAAGGTTGGTTATAACCGGGTGCACGGCTACTACATAGAAATCTCCCGCGCCCAATCTGATAAGGCGCCGGCCAGTTATGTGCGCAGGCAAACTCTAAAAAATGCTGAGCGATTTATCACGCCTGAACTTAAAGAGTTTGAAGACAAGGCCTTGAGCAGCAAAGCACGCGCACTGGCGCGCGAGAAAATGCTATACGAGCAACTGCTGGATATTGTGAATGAGCATTTGCAGAACTTGCAAACCACAGCCGGCGCGCTGGCCGAGTTAGATGTACTGGCCAATCTTGCCGAACGCAGTGTTAGCCTGCAGCTCACTCGCCCACAATTTGGCAAGCAGTCTCAATTGCAAATTAGCAAAGGCCGCCACCTTGTGGTGGAACATGTGAGTTCCGAGCCGTTTGTAGCCAACGACGTAAACCTGCACCCCGAGCGCAGAATGCTGGTAATTACCGGGCCAAACATGGGCGGTAAATCGACCTACATGCGCCAAACTGCCATCATTGTGTTGCTGGCGCATATTGGCTGTTTCGTGCCTGCCGAAAAAACCGAGCTTGGTGTGTTCGATCAAATCTTCACACGCATTGGATCATCCGACGATTTGGCGGGTGGACGCTCTACTTTTATGGTGGAAATGACCGAAGCCGCAAGCATTTTGAACAATGCCACTGACCGCAGCCTGGTGTTGATGGATGAAATTGGCCGTGGCACCAGCACCTTCGACGGGCTGGCACTGGCCTACGCCTGTGCCGTAGAAATTATTAATGAGCTACAGGCCTACACATTGTTTGCAACCCATTACTTTGAACTAACGGCGTTGGCCGACGATTTCCCGCCTGTACGTAATGTTCATCTGGACGCCAGCGAGTACGACGACAATATTGTGTTTCTGCACAGCGTACAGGAAGGCCCGGCCAACCAGAGCTATGGTGTGCACGTTGCCAAACTGGCCGGTATTCCTGCCAGCGTCATCCGTGCTGCCAGGCAAAAATTGCGTGAGCTGGAAGCGCATTCTTCAGGAAATGCACAAGCACCTTTGCAGAATGAGTTATTCGCAACCGCTAGCCCGGCAGCCCCCACTCTCAGTGATGCCGATCTATTAGTGGCCGAGTTACAAGACAGCCTGGCTCCGGATGATATGAGCCCAAGAGAAGCGCTGGACTTCGCCTACGAATTGCAGCAAAAGTTACGCAAACTGTAACCTCAGATCTATGCTTATAACCAAGCGCAACTTTTGTATCCTTCTGATTTAGTGCTAAAATTTCGTTTTTACCTTGTCGACAAAGCGTCGGCGCCCATGACCAACCCAAGGCCCAAACCACCATGACATTTATCGTTGTCGAAGATTGCATCAAGTGCAAGCACACAGACTGTGTGGAAGTCTGCCCAGTTGACTGTTTTTACGAGGGTCCGAACATGCTCGTAATTCATCCCGACGAGTGCATTGATTGCGCACTTTGCGAGCCGGAATGCCCAGTAGATGCCATTTTCTCCGAAGATGAGTTGCCAGAAGACCAGCAACATTTCCTGGAACTGAATGCCGAATTAGCTGAAGTGTGGCCCAACATTACTGAAATGAAGCCGGCGCCTGAAGATGCGGAAGAATGGGCTGGGGTGCCTGGGAAATTGGCGCATTTGGAGCGTTGAGTTTGGGGTTGGTCTAGTTTCGTAGGTGCTGGGAGACGCCGCTACCGGCATCCATGCCTCGCGCGGCATACCGTACATCCTGTACATAAGCGAAGGGGTTGCGTCCGTGCAACCCCTTCTTTTTCCAGCCGATCTTGCTGGAACGCCAAACTTCCCTGTTCCGACCACCGCATCCATGCCTTGGTGGGCAACTCCGTTTGACAGTGCTTACTCTACAGAATTGTTAGATTTTGCAAACAGTTCTAAACGCCATAGCCGGTTCGAACTCTGCCACTCATCGGGTAAAAAGCGTTAGGAATCAGTAAATTGGCATATCAGAACAGATATCGCTCACGTCGTTTTCTGACAATCATCTACGACATGTCGCACGTTTTCTTGTACACAAAACGCACAATCACAGTGTTATGGCAGCGCGATTACTGGCGAATCAAACGAATATTGTCGTAGGTGGTTGAATCATTGGTACGCAAGGGATTGATATCCATCCCGCCTCGTCGCAAAAACCGACCGTAGACGGTGAGTTTCTCAGGTGCGGCCGCTTGCATCACATCAAGAAAGATCTTTTCAATGCATTGCTCATGAAATGCTGGATGGCGCCGGTAAGACACCAGATAGCGCAGTAAACCTTCGTGTTTAATGGCTTGCCCACTGTAAGAAACAACCAGGCTGGCCCAATCCGGCTGGCCTGTTACCGGGCATACAGAACGAAACAAATCGGTGTGTAAGGACTCAGAGGCTTCTCTGCCCAGCTCTACCGACAACAGTGCAGCGTCCGGTGAATAAGTATCAATATTGACTTCCAGGTCGTCGAGACTGTCACCGGGCAACACACCACCTACGCTGACTTTCGCCTGCGCAAGGCCGGTTATCTTTACCTCAACAGCCGCCTTGGTGTTAACCGACAGGTCTGACTCCATGGTTTGGCGCACTTCATAGGCGCTGCCAAATCGCGTTTCACTGAATGAATTCAAATACAGTTTTAGCGACTTTGACTCAATCAAAGCCGGCGAGCTGCAAGGGAACTGAATTTCGGCAATGGCCACTTCCGGTCGCCCACGGCTGTCCAGCCAGCTCAACTCATACGCGTTCCAGGTGTCTACGCCTGTGAACGGCAGCTTCTCACCGTACAGATACAAATCTTCTCGCGTGAGCTCGCGAGGAATCGCCTGCAACAGCGACGGCGTATACACACAGGGGTAATCGGCTTTCTTGCCTAGTACCGTTTCACCAAGTGGATCGGACTGTTTGCTGCTCACACCATCGACACTCTAGACATTTATTATTAGGAATCCCCCAGAGTATAGACCGGTCGCAGGCAATCGGCGACTCAGTCTAACTGCGAATGCGGGTACCGCTATTGAGCAAATGCAACGCGTAGGTGAAGGCAACAGCAATAAAACCCACCACCATCGCCAACGCGAAACCTACAGAAATGTCACTGATTCCGAGCACGCCATAGCGAAACGCATTCACCATGTACAGCACGGGGTTAATCTTGGATACGTCCGCCCAAAATTCAGGCAACAAACTCACCGAGTAAAACACGCCGCCCAGATAGATTAAAGGTGTGAGCACAAAGGTGGGGATGATCGAAATATCGTCAAAGTTGTTCGCAAATACGGCGTTTATTAAGCCAGCTAGTGAAAACAATATCGACGTTAGAAAAACCACCAGAATGGTCAGTGGCACATTGTTAATATGCAGCTTGGTAAAGAACAGCGACATCAATGTCACGATGAAACCAACCGCAAGGCCGCGGGTAACACCACCCAAAACGAAGCCGGTAAGAATGACCCAGTTTGGTACTGGCGACACAATAAGTTCTTCAATGCTGTGCTGAAACTTGGCGCCGAAAAACGATGACACAACGTTGGAATACGAATTGGTTATCACGCCCATCATGATCAAACCAGGTACCACAAACTCCATGTAGCTGTAGCCGTCCATTTCACCAATACGGCTGCCAATCAGATTTCCGAAAATGATGAAATACAAAGTTACCGTGATCACGGGTGGAACCAGGGTTTGTGGCCATATCCGCATAAAGCGCCGTATTTCTTTCACCAAAATGGTGGTGAACGCAACCCATATTTCACTACGGTTCATGCTTGCGCTCCATTGCGCACTTTCTCAGCCGCAAGTTTGCGCTCGTTGTCTTCCAACATGCTGACAAACAACTGCTCCAGACGATTGGTTTTATTACGCATGCTAATCACGTGAATATTCTGCGAATTCAATGCCACAAATAAATCATTCATACGACCACGCTCCACACTCACTTCAAGACTGTGATTATCAATTCGAACGGGAGAAAAACCGGCGAGCTCCAGGCTTGCTGGCAAATCTTCCTGCACATCCAGAACAAACGACTCCAGATTGGACTGGCGCAAAAGATCGCGCATGGATGAGTTCTGGATGATATTGCCTTCATCGATTATCGCGATATTTCGGCACAGGCTCTCGGCTTCTTCCAGGTAGTGCGTGGTTAAAATAATGGTTGTTCCCGAAGCATTCACTTCCTTCAGAAATTCCCACATAGAGCGGCGCAACTCAATATCAACCCCTGCGGTTGGTTCATCAAGTATCAAAAGCCTGGGTTCGTGCACCAGAGCGCGAGCAATCATCAGACGTCGCTTCATTCCACCAGATAAGTTTCGAGCGGGGCCACGGGCTTTGTCCCAGATATCCAGTAGCCGCAAGTACTTTTCAGCACGTTCCAAAGCCAAATCGCGAGGCAGACCGTAGTAACCTGCCTGGGTTACTACAATATCAATCACGTTTTCGAAGTGATTAAAATTAAACTCTTGCGGTACAACGCCAAGTTGCTTCTTGGCCATTGGGAAATCGGTATCTATGTCGTAGTCAAACACCTTTACCTTGCCTTCGGTTTTCTGCACCAACGAGCAAATAACGCCAATGGTCGTTGACTTGCCAGCACCATTGGGTCCCAGCAATGCAAAAAAATCGCCCTGCTGAACTTCCAAATCGATGCCTTTCAGCGCGGCAAAGCCGTTATCGTATACCTTGCGCAAATTCTCTATGCGTAGAGCAGGAATAGAACTCATATGTCAGACTGAATCGAATACAATCAGACATTATACTGCAAACATAATCACAACACGGCAGTGGCCTGCTATTGCCCGGAGAAGTTTTCATGCGTTTTCAATTATTGCTCACCGGCAACGAGTTAATGAGCGGCGATACCGTCGATTCAAACTCATCCATGATCGCCCAGCGACTGCTCAGAGACGGCTACTGGATAGACCGCAGGGTAACCGTGGGCGACGATATGCAAGAACTGATCGACGAGATTCGGAACATCAGCGAGAACAGCGATGTTCTAATTGTTAATGGCGGTCTGGGCCCTACAATCGATGATTTAACCGCAGAGGCGTTGGCGAAGGCCGCTGGTGTGGCGTTGGAAGAGCACACTGAAGCGAAACACCACGTGGTTAGCTGGTGCGAAGGGCGAGGATTCACAGCTAATGCTGCCAATCTCAAGCAGGCGATTCTGCCAAGAGGCGTTTCTTTATTGGAAAACAGGGTGGGAAGTGCCGTCGGATTCGCTCTCACTATGAATAACTGCCTCATCATGTGCACCCCCGGGGTGCCTAGCGAGCTGCGCGCTATGTTGGATGACGGCGTAGTGCCAATGCTCGCCGGGCATTTCCCGGTGGGCGATGCGCCTCAAATACTGCGCTACCAGACCTTTGGACTTGGTGAATCCGGCGCCCAGCAAATGCTGGATGACGCTTACCCGGACTGGCCTGACAATATAGAAATTGGTTTCAGGGCGGGCGCGCCGATGTTGGAAATGAAATTGCGCGTAGAACCGGGCACCAGCGACGAGCAAAGAGATCACTGGGAGGCGAAATTTCTGGATGTGATCGGTACTTATGTGGTGGGCCGCGACGAAACCCGCCTGCCCGAGGCTATTGTAGAAAGCCTTTCAGCCCGTGGAGAGCAGATAGCGCTAGCCGAATCCTGCACCGGAGGACTGATCGCTTCAATGATTACCTCGGTTCCCGGTAGCTCGGCTGTCTTTGAAGCGGGAATAGTGAGTTACTCCAACGCAATAAAACAATCTCAGCTCGGTGTTAGCGAGCAGACGCTTACGCAATTCGGCGCGGTGAGTGAACAGTGCGTTATGGAAATGGCGGCGGGTGTAATGGCTCTGTCGAACGCCGATTACGCGGTGGCAGTATCGGGTATTGCGGGGCCGGATGGCGGAACAGAAGAAAAACCCGTGGGTACAGTATGGATTGCCTGGGGCAGGCAGAGCAAACTGAAAGCGCGGGAGTTTAACTATCCTGTAAACCGTGCGATGTTCCAAACCATAGTTGCAGCGTTAGCACTAGATCTTGTTCGACGGGAAATTCTTGAGTTGCCGGAGGAGCCTGCTTACTTTCAGCGAAGAACTCGAAGGACATAATTCGCAAAGGAAATCTTATTACTTGTCGAGACCGGAAGCGAAGAGAACATCGCCTATCGGGACACGCCGTAAACCCATCCATGGGGGCTCTTCAAAAAGGTCCCTCTTTTTGAAGGTCCCGATAGGCGATGTTCTCTTCGCTCCCTATGTGCCATGCTACCGCTATATAGCTTTGAATCAGGCACTGAGGAATCGGCTTGAGTAGCGGTGTGCGGGACTGTGTGAGAGAGGGACCTCGAACACAAGCCCCCATGGATGGGTTCACGGCGTGTCCCGCACACCGCTGCTCAAGTCGATTCCGGTCTTGCTTATTAAACCC
>CAYGSL010000050.1:0-31822 GCA_964352475.1 uncultured Pseudomonadales bacterium
GCGATTGCCGCGCAGGCGTATTCGGACTGCAGTATCGATTTAAGCTACGGCGAGGCGTATTCGAAAGTGTGCTCCTGTAGAGATAAGTACGCTGCCCAAGGTCTTGGCCATGGCCAGCGTGTGGCTTTGTTGCTTGAGAACAGGGCTGAGTTTTTTGTTCATTGGCTGGCTCTGAATGGTCTTGGCTGCAGCGTTGTACCCATAAACGGGGAAATGCCGGCAGACGAAATTCGCTACTTTCTTGAGCACAGCGAATCATTAGCCGTTGTTTCGATACCTGAAAAAATCGACTTGCTTGCGCAATCGGTTGCAGATATAACTGAGCCGCCCGCAATTGTTGCTTCCAATAGTATCGAGAGCTTGCCTGTTTTTGCAGCGCCGGCCCAGACTGGCGAACCGACTTCCGACAGCGAATGTGCATTGCTGTACACCTCTGGAAGCACAGGTAAGCCCAAAGCTTGTATTTTAAGCAATGAGTATTTCACGGCGTTTGGCGAGTGGTATCGGGAGCTGGATGGCCTTGGGCAGATTGAGTGGGGCAAGGAGCGTCTGCTCACACCGCTGCCCTTGGGGCATATGAACGCGATGGCGGTCTCCAGCACTGCAATGATTATGAATGCGGGTTGTATTGTGCAGCTGGACCGTTTCCATCCCAGCAGCTGGTGGCAAACCGTTCGTGAGTCCAAGGCCACGATTTTGCATTACCTGGGAGTGCTTCCGGCGATATTGTTGCAACTACCCGAAGACGAGCTGGACGATTTCAGCAATCAGATCAAATTCGGATTTGGCGCCGGTGTTAATCCAAAACACCATGCGCCGTTCGAACAGCGTTTCGGGTTTCCACTGATTGAGAGCTGGGCAATGACTGAATGCGGTGCCGGCGGGTGTGTTACGGCACACAAGGAGCCCAGACACGTGGGCACCAGTTGCTTTGGCAAACCAGATGATTCGGTTGAGTATCAGTTGATAAATGAGCAGGGCCAAGAGGTAGCACCGGGTGAACAAGGCGAGTTGCGCGTGAGAGCCGCGGGCCCAAATCCTCGGCGTGCATTTTTCTCGGGTTATTTCAATAACCCGGAGGCTACAGCAGAAATTTGGCAAGACGGCTGGTTAAACACCGGCGATGTCGTGCGACAAAGCGAAGATGGTAGCCTGCATTTTGTGGACCGGCGAAAAAACGTGATTCGTCGCTCTGGCGAAAATATTGCGGCACTGGAAGTGGAGGCCGCCTTATCGCTGAATCCGGCAATTGCCGAGGCTCTGGTAAGTGCTGTTCCAGATGAAATGCGTGGTGATGAAGTCGCTGCTTGTGTTATTCCCACCGCCGGTGAGCAAGGCAGTGAGGCGCTTGCGCACGCGATAGTGCAAGACTGTCGGCAACGCCTGGCATATTTCAAAGTACCTGGGTATGTGTTGTTTGTTGATGAGTTACCAAAAACCGCTTCGAACAAGCCAAAACGGGCTGACGTGAAGAAGCTTGCCAGAGAAGGCGTGGCTGCAGGCAATGCGATAGACACGCGCGCCTTGAAAAAACGTTAGGCCTCTATCAAAGCGGCAGTTAAAGCTTCGCGTATCTGATCAGGAATCGGTGTGGGTTTATCGGTTTCCCTGTTCACAAACACATGTGTGTAAGTGCCCCAGGCAGCGGCCGAAGTCTCGCCCTCGGCGAATACGGCAACGCCATACTCGACTGAACTGTTGCCCAGCCGGTTTACTCGAAACGCTGCATCTATGGTTGCGGGGTGCGACAGAGGTGCCAGATACTGACAGCTTGAGGAGACGATAAAGCCAATAACTGGCGCCGTTTGCGGATTGAAGCCGGCACGGTTGATCAAATACTCATTGCACACCGTATCGAAGTAACTGTAGTAAACAACATTATTAATATGTTGGTAAATGTCGTTATCCATCCAGCGCGTGGTAATTTTCGAAATATAGGCGTAGTTTTCGCGATGAGTATTGTGGTCTGACATAGCTTCTAAATGGCCGCGTTAACGAGTCTTAGTACGCTTGCTGATAAATGCGCAATGCATCTTCGCGTTCAAGCGTGCGCGGGTTGTTAATCAACAATCGTTGTTGCAACATCGCATCATCCGCGAGTGCCTCCAAACTGTTTTCCGGTATATCCAGCTGGCCAAGCCTGGTTTGTAAGCCCAGTGTTTGCGCGAGGGCAAGAAAGTGTTCTGCCAAAACATCGCCAATCGTATTTTCTTTTATCGCAATGCCGCCAAGCTGTAGAAAAGGCGCCAATTCGCAATACAATTCAGAGGCGGCTTTGCTATTGAAACGCAACACATGGGGCAGCACCAAAGAGTTACTAAGACCATGCGGTATGTGATAAACACCGCCCAAAGGGTATGCCAATGCATGTACTGCAGCGACTGGTGCGTTAGCGAATGCCTGGCCTGCCAGCATAGCGCCCAGCAACATTGCGCTGCGCGCTTCAAGATCACCGCCATTATGGGTGGCGGTTTCAATATTGGGTGCCATCAAGCTCAGGGCCTGGCGTGCCACCATATCGGATAGCGGGTTTTTGAGTCGGACACTGGTGTATGCCTCAATCGCATGTACCATTGCGTCAATGCCGGTTGCAGCAGTGACGTGGGGCGGCAAACCGACAGTTAGCTCGGGGTCTAACACCACATGGTCTGCAAGCAACGCGCGGCTCACCACGCCCGCTTTGGTGCTTTCCCCGGTGGTTACAATAGCAACCATGGTTACCTCAGAGCCGGTACCTGCGGTTGTGGGAACCTGGATTAATGGCATTCTGCCACCGCGCAGCTGATCAACGCCGTACATTTCTGCTAACGGTTGATTACCCGTTAACAACGCGGCCACCAGCTTGGCGGTGTCCATGGAACTGCCGCCGCCGAAACCAAGTACGCCATCGCACTCTTTTTGTCTGGCTAGCTCAGCGGCATCTATCACTGTCTGCTCAGGCGGATCCGCGATTACATCAGAGTATAATTCCACGCCCACACCGGCAGACTCAAGGCATTCAAGAGCTTTAGTCAGCAAGCCATGCTCAAGCACACCTTTATCGGTAACCACAAACAAGCGCTTGACTGCCAGGCGTTGAGCAATATCGCCGAGTTGCTCAATCGCTCCCGCTCCAATTGAGAGATCAGAGACGCTGTTAAAGGTATAGTTTGTATTCATTCGTTAACTTGCAACAGCTGCGATATGGCAGCCAAAATAATAGCTTATATAACAACTTCGGCATTATCTCAACGAGCAGTGTCGATATCAGAGCTTGCCATATGTCTATTGTACCCTTTTTCACGCAATCGAAGTTCCCCACGTTTGGCTCATTACGAGAGAGTCTTTGGTTGCGGATTTTAGGGCCATTTCTGTTGGTTACGTCTTTAACCACATGCTCAAACGGAGACAGTGAAAATGGCTTGTTCAGCGAATTCGTGCCAGGCCCTATGATCCCAGACAATGTTATTCTGTTAGAGGCCGGACCCGATCTTGAGCAACGCGCTCAGGAAGCGCTAATCAACGCCGATCCCGGCGATATTGTTGAATTTCCCGCAGGTAGTTTCGATTTCATGGATGAACTCAGCGTTAGCGAAAATGGCGTAACCATACGCGGGCAAGGAATGGATGCGACTGTACTGAGTTTTGCTCAACAGGGCTCAGGTGCACAAGGTATCCTGGCAACCGGCGACAACTTCGTGATCGAAGATATCGGTATCGAAGATACCCCTGGCGACTCGATCAAGATAGAAGGCAGTAATGGCGTCACTATTCGTCGTGTGAGAGCGGAATGGACCAATGGCCCAAGCACAGACAATGGAGCGTATGGATTTTACCCGGTTCAAACCCGAAACGTACTGATTGAAGACAGCGTTGTTATTGGCGCAAGTGATGCAGGCGTTTACGTGGGCCAGTCTCAAAACATAATAGTGCGGCGTAATCGCGCAGAGTTCAACGTGGCGGGCATTGAGATCGAAAACTCCACGTTTGCGGACGTTTACGAAAACGAAGCCATTAACAATACCGGTGGAATATTGGTGTTTGATCTACCCAATATTGAAGTACAAGGGGGCGAGCAAACGCGCGTTTACGACAATATTGTGCGAGAAAACAATACCCAAAATTTCGCCCCAGAAGGCAACATCGTTGGAAGCGTGCCCGCAGGTACCGGCATCATGATAATGGCCAATGATGATATTGAAGTGTTTGGCAACACCATAGAAAACAACCAGTCGGTTGGTGTTGTGATTGTGAATTATCTGATTATTGCAACCACCGACGACCCCAATTACGACCCGCTTCCCGAGCGCATTTACATTCACGATAATATCTTCAATAACAATTCTTATGACCCCGTCGATATAGCCGCCGCGATTGAGGGCGCCTTCGCTGGCCAGGGTGAGGCAATGCCGGATATTTTCTACGATGGCTTAGGCACGACAGGCTTATTGCCAGAAGATCAGCGCATTTGTATTCGTAACAACGGAGATATTCGCTCAGGCGTACTGTTACCTGCGACCATGGTAGACGCCGACTATTTTGACTGCGCGCATGCGTCACTGCCTGTGGTTGCACTGGACACGCCCGAAGTGATTGAAAATGGCGAGACGCCGCTAAGCGACGAGCAAGTTGCTGAAATTTGTGACGCTGAGCTTGAAGGAATCAATCACCCGGCAAAAGAGGTGGATTGCCCGAGTTTATCCAGTTACGGCCTGTTTGCAGACAGCACAGACCCTACCCAAAATCCTGTAGATGGCACGCCTTACGACTTAATCTCAGAGCTATTCACGGATTATGCACTTAAGTATCGCGTAGTTTTTCTGCCCGATGGTGCATCAGCCGCTTACAGCGAACAAAACGTATTCGACTTTCCGGTTGGCACTGTTATTGCGAAAACATTTACCATTGCCAACGACCTGCGCGATGCAAGCGCTGGAGAGGAAATTATCGAAACCCGTTTGTTAATCCATCGGCAAAATGGCTGGGTAGGGCTACCCTATGTTTGGAATCAGGACAAAACCGACGCGGACCTCAGTGTTGCTGGTGCAACGCAATCAGTCAGCTGGATTCACACTGATGGATCGGCTCGCAGCACGGACTACCGCGTGCCAGATGCCAATGATTGCAAAACCTGCCACGGTGAAGATGAAACCATCCCTATTGGCCCCAAGGCCAGGCATCTGAATCATGACTTCGCGTATGCCTCCGGCACCGAAAATCAACTGACCCAATGGCTAAGCAATGGCATTTTAGCGGGCGTACCTGCTGACACAGCAAGTATCGTTACTGTACCGGATTGGGAAGACGGCGCCGAAAATCTGGATGAACGCGCCAGAGCGTATCTGGACATCAATTGCGCTCATTGCCATAGCGAAACTGGTATGGCGAGAACGTCACAGTTGTTTCTGGAATTCTGGAGGCCATTCGATATTAGTTACGGTCGCTGCAAACCACCGGTTGCCGCTGGCGCGGGCGCTGGCACACTGGATTACGACATAGTGCCGGGCAGCGCAGACGATTCAATCCTGGCATTCAGAATGGCGTCTAATGAACTGGATATCCGTATGCCGGAAATTGGTAAAACGATAATACACGACGAATCTGTTAGTTTGATCCGTGATTGGATTGATGCGATGCCGCCTGAAGTTTGCACGAACTAAGCTCAAATTAGCTACGAAGTGGAGATATTTCAGAATAAGCATGCGCACATCTGTACTCATGCGCTCGGTGGTAGGTCAGAAATTCTATTCTTTCAAGTTGGGATGGTACCGAGTGCCTATGCCAGCCTGCAAAACCCGCCGTAAACCCATCCCTGGGGGCTCATTTTCGACATCCATGTCTCAAATGGTTTTGCAGGCTGGCATAGGCACTCGGCACCTGCATCGAGAAACGATTATCAACCAACTACTTTTTCGCTAGCAAATATCTGAAATAAACGGCCCATCAACACACAACCTGCGTCCATCTGGCGTCCCACACGCACCGCAAATTCCAACACCACACTTGGTGTGATAATCAATCGCACTATAGATTTGCTCATGCGAACAAAACTCTTCCTGCACTGCCTTCGCCGCGTGCACCATAGGTTCCGGGCCGCAGTTATAGAACACTACTTTCTTTAGCTCATCAGCAGTCAAAGTCTGCAAATGCTCACGCAATAGTTCTGTCACCAATCCATGGTAGTCCTCGCTGCCATCATCGGTTGCGATATGCAGGTCACTGAAGCGTCGGCATTCTTCCTGGAAATACAAACGTTCTGCCGTACGAGCGCCAACGAACATTGTTGCGCTACCGCCCAAGCTTTCCGCAACATGATCCCTGGCGACCTGGTAAACAGCGGCCAGTCCAGTGCCACCGCTCACGGTGATTAGTTTTGCATCAGATGGGTGCGACGCAGGAATTCCATGCGGTCCGCGCACGTAGGCTTGCGTACCAGGTTCCAGTGTCATTAGCTGTGCGGTGAATTCGCCGAGGTTAATGACCACTAGAGAAAACGGGTCATCGGTTAATGCAGAGAATGGTTTTTCGCCTAGCCCTGGAATCCATAGGAAGAGGAACTCACCGCCCTTGATGTTAACCTTTCGGTCAAACGTCAGAATGGAAATATCATCGGTTACGCGTTGATTGTCGACAAGAGTGACAGGACGAAAGCCCATATCTATATCGTAGCGCACCTGGCGTTCGGCTGCGCCGTGCTCTGCCTGTTGCGTTAGTTCTGCTGACAGAGCGCTGAAGTAGTCGCTCATTTCAGCGCTGGTCATTCCAACCAGGGCTGAGCCCACGCCAATAATGTTTGCCCCTTCCTGCTGAAACGCCAGTACATCATCGGCGCTGCTAATACCGCCGCAACCGATGATAGGGCAATCGACAGCTTCGCGAATCTGTTTTACACATTTCAAGCCAATCGCTAAAACACCTTTACCTGACATGCCCCCAAGTTCATTGCTAAGTACTGGCTTGCCATGCGCCGTATGGTAGCCCGGGCCTACGGTGTTGATGGCGCACAGACCGGCTGCACCGGCTTCGACGGCTGCTTGTGCGATGGCAGCAATATTGTCTGTGTTAGGGGTTAGTTTTGCGATTACCGGTAAATCGGTAACGGCAACAACCGCGGCTACAATTTCCCGCACCATCTCCGGGTCCTGGCCTATCGCCATGCCATAGCCTTTGGCGTGTGGGCAAGACAGGTTGAGTTCAAGGCCATCGCTATAGGGCGCTAACATGTCTGCTACTTGCGCAAATTCCTCAGCGTTAGCGCCAAAAATCGACGTTAAAAGAAAGCGATCTTCTGGAATGTTCAGTGCGGATAAGGTTTTAACCGACTCTTCGGCACCAGGGTTGGTCAGGCCAACTGCGTTGACGAAACAGCCTGGGGCGTACTGGCTCAGAACTGGCTCGCGATAACCCGCTTTTGGTTCCAGACCAATGCTCTTGGTGGTAAGTACGCCAATCTCGGGGATGTGATTGATAATATAATCGATGATAGGGCCAGTGGTGGATACAATTCCGGATGGGATTGTGAAAGGCCCGGACAAGGTCTTGCCAAAAAAATCTGTGTTCAATTTGCCTCCGCTGCTTGCGGGGCGGCATTATACACGGAATGTAGAGAGTAATTCGATGAGTTGATCATTCTGTGCAGGCGTGCCCACCGAAATTCTGATGCAGTTTGGCGTGAGTGGCTGCTGCGAAAAATCTCGCAAAACAATGTTGTGTTCTGTGGCACTGGCCAACAATTCCTGAACACAAGTCACTGCTACCAACAGGAAGTTTGCGTCACTTGGATAGACTCTGGTAACAAAGCTGGCGGATTGCAAAGCCGCTGCCAGGCGCTGCCTTTCCTTACGAAGCGTATTGATGTTGGTTTGCACTTGCGGTTGTAAATCGTCTGACAGTGCGAGTAACGCGGCTTCTATCGACGTTTTGGTTAACGGATAGGCGTCAAGGCACTTGCTGCGCACCAGCTGCACAAAGTCTGCATCGCAATTTAGCAGGCTGCCCATGCGCATACCGGCCATGGAGTAAGACTTTGACATAGTCCGTAAAACGATAAGATTGGGGTAGTCTTGCAGCGAGGTAACCATGCTTTCCTGCTCGGCAAAGTCTATATAGGTTTCATCCAGGATGACCATGCAGTTGCCTGAGCTGGCCGCAGAAATTGCCTGTAAGTCTGCCAAAGGCAAACTGTTGCCCGTGGGATTGTTTGGTGAGCAAAGAAATATCAGCTTGTTGTTTGTTTTTTTTGCAGCCTCAATAACGGCGTTGGTATTCAAAGAAAACTGGCCGTCGGTTTCCAGAAGAGGAACTTCTTCAGCAGACGCGGGTGCGGCAAGCGCGTTTACTTTGTACATGCCAAACGCAGGTGGACAAATTACAACGCCATCCACTCCTGGTTCGCAAAACAGCTTGGTGATGACGGCGATGGCCTCGTCAGCGCCTCGAGTGGCCACTACCTGGTCTGGACTAACACCATAGCGTTTTGCGTACGCATCCAGTAGTGCAGGAGGTTGCGGTTCAGGGTAGCGATTAAAACCCTCAAGGCCGGGCAATTCAAACGGATTCTCGTTCGCATTCATAAACACCCGGGTTGCGTCTTTACCGGCTTCCATACCGGCAGAAACATAACCTTTCATGGTTCGAAAGTGGGGTCTGACCAAATTGGCAATTAGGGGGTTCATGGCTGGTTTAATCGTCCGCGCTGCTAAAACTCGTTTTCAGCGAGTGTCATGATTGTGCTGGTACCTGCTTGCATGGCCTGCCAGTGTGCCGAAGCGCGTGGCAAAATGTTGCTCAGGAAAAACCGCACTACCGCCAGTTTGCTGTTCAGAAACGACTGATTGCTGTCGGCGTCTGCCAGGCGCTGCTCGGCCAATAGAGCTTTCTGGCTTAGCATCCAAGCGCCGGTAACATAACCGCTTAACATGAGGTAATCGAACGCAACACTGCCGGGCAAATCGGCCTCTTTTGCATTTGCCAACACCCATTCGCTGGCTTGTTGCAAAGTATCACGGCCACCAGCCAACGCATCATGAATGTCAGACACAGCCGCACCTCCATCCTTCAAAGCGTGCAGGGTCGAACCAATATCATCAACCAGAGAAGCCATCATCTTACCGCCGTCGCGAGTCAGTTTTCGGCCAATCAAATCCAGTGCCTGAATGCCGTTCGTGCCTTCATAAATGGCCAGAATGCGAGCATCCCGGTAATGTTGTGCCGCACCGGTCTCCTCGATGAATCCCATACCGCCGTGCACCTGTACGCCAAGTGAGGTTACCTCATTGGCAACTTCCGTGGTCCAGCCTTTTGCCAGAGGAGTGAGCAAATCAGCGCGTTGTTGGGCAAATTCGCGTTGTTGGTCCGTGGCTCCGAACTCTGCAAAATCGGTACTGGCGTAGGCGCTGTAACACAAGGCGCGTCCGGCTTCAGTCATGGCCCGCATTTGCATCAGCATACGACGCACATCCGGATGCTGGATAATTGTTTGCCCGCCACCCTGAACGCGATCTTTTGCGTAATGCACGGCATGTTGATAGGCGCGCTCGCTGATACCAACACCTTGTAAACCCACGCCAAGACGGGCGTGATTCATCATGGTGAACATAGCAGCCAGGCCTCTGTTGAGTTCACCAACCAGATAGCCAACGGCGCCGCCATTATCACCGAAGCTCATTACGCAGGTAGGGCTGGCGTGAATACCCAGCTTATGCTCAACGGAAACCGGATACACGTCATTGCGCTCGCCAAGTGAGCCGTCATCGTTGAGCAGGAATTTAGGCACGATAAACAGCGACAGGCCGCCCGAACCGGCAACCGCGTCGGGTGTGCGCGCCAACACCAGGTGCACAATGTTCTCAGTCATCTGGTGGTCGCCCCAGGTGATAAAGATCTTCTGCCCGCTAAGCAGGTAGTGGTTACCGGCGGGGGTTGCCAGGGTTTTGACTACGCCAAGATCCGAGCCAGCCTGTGGCTCCGTCAGGTTCATCGTGCCTGTCCATTCACCACTGATCAGCTTGCCCAGGTAACGTTGCTTAAGTTCGTCTGATCCATGATTGCTTAAGGCCGAAATAGACCCCTGAGAGAGCAGTGTTACCAAGGAAAATGCCATGTTTGCCGACATAATGCTCTCGCCAACGCCGGCGGCTAAAAGTTCGGGCAAACCTTGGCCACCGTACTCTTCGCTGGCTGACAAGCTGCTCCAGCCACCTTCAACCACTTGCTGGTAGGCCTCTGCAAACCCGCTAGCTTCCTGTACCGCGCTATCAACAACTTTTGTCCCTTCGGCGTCACCCGTGCGATTTAATGGTGCTATCACGCCGTTGGTAAAGCGCGCGGCTTCTTCCAAAATAGCATCAACAAGGTCATCACTCAGCTCGCTAAATGCGGACAGAGAGCGCATCTCAGCTAAGCCAGCTACAGCTTCCATGGTAAACTTGATGTCAGCGGTTGGGGCGTGATATTCACTCATTGTCTGCATTGTCTCAGTGCGAATCGGCGTGGAATTATACACGTTTAGATATTATTCTTAGCACGCTGTTAGCCCAATATTTGCGGGATATCCCATGACAGAAGCCATGTTACGCCAGCAATTGGTGGACGAGTATCGACGGCTTGCTGACGATGGCTTACTGGCATTGTCGGCAGGCAATTTGTCTTGCCGCTTCGGCGCTGACATGTTGATTACGGCCAGCGGCATCAGCGCTTCCTCCATCAGCGTAGACACTATTGTGCGCCTGTCATTGCAGGGGCAAAGCGACAGCGAGTTTAAACCCTCTTCGGAATGGCAAATGCACGCTGCGGTATACCTTGCATTCCCGGATACTCAAGCCGTTGTGCACACCCATTCAGATCATTGCGTCGCGGTGGCCAGTCATGGTAATGACCTGCCCGGTTTTCATTACATGGTCGGTATGTTGGGGACAGATCATGTTCCGTGCGTGAGCTATCATACTTTCGGTACATCAGAGCTGGCTGCGGCCTCGGTGAAGGGTTTGAATTCATGCAGGGCTTGCCTGCTGGCAAACCACGGCATGCTTAGTAAAGGCCACGACCTGGGTGACGCAGTGCAAGCCGCTCAATTGTTGGAGTTGCTGTGCAAGCAATACTTACTAAGCCGCTCACTTGGTGCGCCAGCGACACTGAGCGGCCAGCAATGGGCTGATTTTTTCGAGCAGATGAAACGAACTGCCTATCAGGCAGTCCAATAATTATGGTGTTTCGCGTCGCAATGGTCAGAGCTCGCTGCTCGTTCCTGCTGTGCTTAATTGTACTGGCCGCTTCGTGCGCGTCGGTTAGCAGACCGGAAAGTGCTACCAGTAGCGCAGATCAGGTTTTGCTTGAGGAAGTACTCAATGGCGTCGCCATGTTGGGCAGACCATTCGCTGCGGAAGAGCTGCCAGATGAAGATATTCTTGCAATTGATGAGGGCATGCGCGAGTTTTTGCGGCGACACGTAATACCGTATAAGACAAAAACAGCAAAGGTTTCCAATTTGTTGCGTGCGGTTCTCAGCCCTGGGGTTTTAGGGCTGAGATACGATGACACTCAGACCAAAACTGCGGTTGGCGCGTTTCAATCGCAGAGAGCAAATTGTCTGGCATTTAGCAATTTATTCGTTGCCCTCGCGAGGGAAGCGGGATTACGAGCTTACTATCAAGACGTGCTGGTCGCCCCAGAGTGGGAGTTGGAAAGCGGGTCTATGACTTTGCGTCGACATGTGAACGTTAAAATTAAAATCAGTCGGCAATACGATCAGGTAGTGGATATCAGCCGGGCGCAAAATAACGTACTGCGCCTGGAGTCCAGCAAGCTGACCGACGATCAGGCATTTGCGCAGTACTATAACAATCGATCCATTGATTACCTGCACTTAAAAAATTATGAACAATCTTATCTGTACGCTCGCAAAGCACTGATGCTTGATCCAAAAGCCGCCTTTGTCTGGTCTAACCTGGGCGTGATTCTCAGTCGTATAGAAAAAATAGAGCATGCGGAAGCAGCGCTTTTGAAAGCGGTTGAACTGAATTCGGAAGAGCAGGCCGCGTTATCCAACCTGGCGTCAATGTACAGAGCGCAAGGAGACCTGGCAGCAGCCGATTTTTACGATCAACAGGTAAAACGCTATCGCGCCAAGAATCCTTACTATCTATTGCTGGCCGCACGAGACGCTTTCCATAATAGCGATTACGACACCGCGATGAGCATGTTGCGCAAAGCCTTGTTGCTCAAGCATGATGAAGCCCTGTTGCATGAATTAAAGTCCCGGACCCATTTGGCATTGGGCGAGCGCCTGGGTGCTATAAAAGCATTGCAGAAAGCTATTGAGGTTGCTGAAACAGTTTCCCAGCAGCGACAGTATGGTGAGCGACTTGAGCTACTCCAGGGCGGCAGCAAAACCACCAGTACAGATATTTAGCGCGGAAAAGATCATAAGTGTATGAAAGCGATTAAAGCAGACGGTGAACATCTCGTATGGAGCGACACTCCGATGCCGGAGATTGATGCACATGATGTGTTGGTGCGTAACCACGCAACGGCAATCAACCGTGCCGATCTAATGCAGCGTGCCGGCTTGTATCCGCCACCGCCGGGGGCCAGTGACATAATGGGCCTGGAATGCGCCGGTGTTATTGAAGCAGTAGGCTCAAACGTGACCAAATGGAAAGAGGGTGACAGGGTTTGTGCCTTGCTGGCGGGTGGAGGCTATGCGCAGTACACCGCAATCCCGCAGGGGCAGTTGCTGCCGATTCCCGGCGAGCTTGATTTTGAGCAGGCCGCTGCGTTACCGGAAGTATTCGCGACCGCTTATTTAAATATTTATATTGAAGCCGCCGCGCAGGCTGGCGAACGTGTACTGTTGCATGCGGGTGCGAGTGGCGTCGGCACCGCAGCGATTCAGTTGTGCTCGGTTTTTTCCAATCCATGTATGGTGACTGTGGGTGGTGCTGACAAAATCGATTTTTGCCAAACGCTGGGCGCTTCCGCAGGCTTCGATAGACACGCAGATGATTCCTTTGTTGCGAGCGTTAAAGAATGGGCTGGAGACAGTGGCGTAGATGTAATCCTGGACCCGGTGGGTGCTTCCTACCTGGCCGATAATCAAAAGTGTTTGGCCGTTGACGGAAGAATGGTAGTCATTGGATTGATGGGTGGGCTTAGTGCAGAGCTTAACCTTGGCGCGATGTTGATGAAGAGACAACGTATTATTGGATCAACATTGAGATCACGGTCCTTGTCAGCGAAGGCTGAGTTGATTAGCGCTCTGACTGAGCATGTTTGGCCACAATTCGATACTGGCAGTTTAAAGCCTGTGATAGAAAAAATAATGCCGATCGAAGATATGGATCAGGCGCATGCATTGGTTGCCAGCAACAAAACCATCGGTAAAGTAGTTCTCAGTATCAGCCAGGATTAAAGCGGCCAGCGGCTAGAAACCTGCAATCGGCGATCGTTTGGCGCTATAATTGCGCGCTCACTGATCAGGATTACTTGTCATGAATTTAGGTCTATTGCTGGGTTACTCAGGCAAACGACTTCAGATACCTATGTCTATGGTGCACCAGGCCGAGGAAGCCGGCTTCCATTCGGTTTGGGTGGCCGAAGCCTATGGCTCGGATGCGGCAACGGTTAGCAGCTGGATTTTGGCGCAAACTGAGCGCATTAAAGTGGGCACCGCTATTTTTCAGGTGCCAGGGCGCACGCCTGCGATGACGGCCATGACGACGATGTCATTGGCACAATTGTCCGGAGACCGATTTATTCTTGGTCTGGGTGCATCTGGTCCCCAGGTGGTCGAAGGGTGGCATGGCACTGGTTACGCCAAGCCGCTAACTCGTCTGCGAGAGCATATCGAGATCGTCAAAAAAATCATGAAGCGGGAAGGTCCGGTTGAATACGACGGTGAAATTTATCAAATGCCCTACGGGGGTGATGGTTCCGTAGGTCTCGGCAAGCCGCTTAAATCCATCTTGGGAGCAACTGAGGTACCTGTGTACACAGCGTCTTTCACTCCTGGTGGTTTTCGTGTCAGTGGTGAAGTGGCTGATGGCTTGTTTCCATCGTTTGCGTCGCCAGATAAGTTGGGTTTGATCACCAAGCCTGTAGAAGAAGGTTTCGCCAAAGCGGGCAATGGCAAGGGCTGGGATAACTTCGATATCGCGCCCTTTGTTGGTGTGTTTTGCGGTGAAGACCCCGAGGAATATCTGTTTGCAACCCGTCAGATGCTGGCCTTGTACATAGGTGGTATGGGCGCGCGCAATAAAAACTTCTACAACGCCATGGCTTGCCGGATGGGCTACGAAGAAGCTGCAGCGAAAGTGCAAGATCTTTATTTGAGTGGCAAGAAAGAAGAGGCTGCAGCGGCGTTACCGCTAGAGCTTCTTGAGGAAGTGTCCTTGTCAGGCACAAAAGATCAAATAGCCGCGAAAGCCGAAAAATGGAAGGCCGCCAGGAATGATGGCTTTGTCAAAACAATAATCCTTGGCATACATCAGCCTGAAATGATTGGTTTTATGGCTGAGGTTTTCCAGGATTAAAGAAAGGCGACCACATTATGGTTGAGTACGACTACGTCAAAACCCGGCGGGAAGATGTTCAGGTTTTTGAAGAAAAGCAGCTGAAATACGCTAGACCGATCATTAAATTATTCACCAAACTGAACGTCTTGACGTACAAAGTGAGTAAAGGCCGCGTATGGAATACGTTCCCTGGCGGTTATCCCATTTGTATTCTCGGCTCCAAAGGCGCCAAGTCTGGCGATTGGCGAGAAGTGGCTTTGATTCATTTACCATACAACAACAAAGAACTGTTGGTTGCCTCACAAGGTGGTATGGACAGAAACCCGAACTGGTTTTATAACGTAACGGCGAACCCTGACGTGGCTATCACGGTTACCGGCGAGACTCGCTATATGCGTGCTCGACGGGTTACTGATGAAGAAAAGGCGGAACTTTGGCCGCATTTATTAAGTCTTTACCCGGATTTTGATGAATACCAGGCCCGCACAGATCGTAATATTCCCGTCTTCATGTGTGACCCTATCTAATACACCTTATTAAAAATTTATTGAGAGCCAGCAATAATGCCTGTTAGAAGTCATATAGAAGATTACGTAGCGGAAGTTTGCATGGACTTTCCAAAAGTAAACGCTTTGAATATCAAGGAAACTCTGGAAGTAGCGAATGAACTGACTACTTTGGGTAAGCGAGATGATGTGCGTGTGATCTTGTTGACGGCGGCTGGTAAGTACTTTTGTGTTGGCGCCGATGTCAAAGAACTCAATTCAGATGCAACGCTTATTGGCGCGTGCAACCATGGTTTCTACACCATGTTTGCCGCCGTGTACGACTGCCAGGTGCCTGTTATCAGCGTAGTGCAAGGGCATTGCCTGGGCGGCGGAATTGGGCTGGCCGGTGCTTCAGACATGGTGTTTGCTGCGGAAGATGCCTTATTTGGATTGCCGGAAGTTAAAGTCGGCGCGCTTGGTGGTGCAACTCACCTGATGCGTTTGGTGGGCGTTCAAAAAACCCGGTACTGCATGTATACCGGCGAGCCTTTGACAGCCGCTGACGTGGCAAGCCATGGGAGCCTGCACGCCGTGCTGCCAAAAGATCAGTTGTTGCCTGCCGCCCGCGAGGTAGCCGAGAAAATTGCGGCAAACAGTCCGGATGGAGTGCGTTTGGCCAAAGAAGCGTTAAACGGTATCGAAGGTAAAGATATCAACAAATGCTATCGCTGGGAGCAGGGCTTTACGCTGGAACTGTATACCTCGCCGGAATCCTCAGCCGCCAGGGCGGCTCAGGTGGAATCCGGTTTTAAAAAGTAGGAGTAGTCGCTAAAGACTGACCTCCAGTCGTTAATAGTTTTCTTTGCTATTTACGACCTGAAATAGCTTCGTAATCGCGCTGGGTTGAGCCAGTGTAAAGCTGACGTGGGCGACCAATTCGATATTCGCCGCTGATCATTTCATGCCAGTGTGCGATCCAGCCTACGGTGCGGCCGGTTGCGAAAATCACTGTGAACATGTTCACCGGAATACCCAGGGCTTTGAGGATAATGCCGGAGTAAAAGTCTACATTCGGGTACAGCTTCTTCTTGATGAAGTATTCGTCTTCCAACGCAATCTTTTCCAGCCGGCGTGCAATACGGAACAATGGGTCATCTTCCATACCCAGCACTTCCAACACCTCGTCACAACTCTCGCGCATCACTTGAGCGCGCGGGTCGAAGTTCTTGTATACGCGGTGGCCGAAACCCATCAAACGGAAGGGATCGTCTTTATCCTTGGCGCGTTCAATGAAGGCGTCGATATTACTTTCATCACCAATTTCATCCAGCATCTCAAGTACGGCTTCGTTGGCACCACCATGTGCAGGGCCCCAGAGAGCCGCAATACCGGCGGCAATACAGGCGAAAGGATTAGCACCGGATGAACCGGTCAAGCGAACCGCACTTGTGCTGGCGTTTTGTTCATGGTCAGCGTGCAGTAGAAAAATACGGTCCATCGCTTTGCTAAGTGCCGGATCAATTTTGCTTTCTTCACAGGGATTACCAAACATCATGTGCAGAAAGTTTTCTGCGTAATCCCTGGAATTGTCAGGGTATACAAATGGCTGGCCAATAGAAAACTTGTAGCTCATTGCGGCCAGTGTTGGCATTTTCGCAATCAGGCGGAAAGCCGCTATTTTTCGATGTTCTTCGTCCGAAATATCCAGTGAGTCGTGATAGAACGCAGACAATGCACCGACTACGCCACACATAATGGCCATAGGGTGGGCGTCTCTACGGAAGCCTTGAAAGAAGGTGCGAATTTGCTCATGCACCATGGTATGTCTGGTGATTATGCCGCTGAATTCGTCGTATTGCGCCTGGGTTGGCAGCTCTCCGTAGAGCAGCAGGTAACAGGTTTCGAGATAATTAGAGTGCTCCGCAAGCTGGTCGATTGGGTAGCCACGATGCAGCAACTGGCCCTTGTTGCCATCAATAAAGGTGATTTTGGACTCACATGATCCGGTGGAGACGAAGCCGGGGTCGTAGGTGAATAAACCTTGTGAAGTTAATTTGCTAACGTCGACAACATCCGGGCCAAGAGTACCTGAGTAAATGTCGAGATCAATTGGATCGAGACCTGGTACGGTGAGAGTGGCCTTTTTATCGGACATCGAGAAGCTCCTGATTATTGGTATTTCCAAAAGATGGTAAAGCCTGGGCGTGAATGCGCCGCAAACCCACCAGGAATCATAAATTGATTGTGAATATTGTCAATGAGTAGCGTGCCAACGGTGTCTGCTGGCACGACCTGGTGCAGCGCAATTGTAATTCAAATGCCTAAACTCTATAATCCAGCGCCGTCTGTAGCGCGTATACGCTATGCTGTATCTCCTGAAGCATCATTTGGAAAGCAGCGTGGACTGACCCCTTAAGCTGCGAAGATTAATCGTGAAAAAAGAACGACCTGTTGACCTGAATATCGCGGCATTTCGCTGGCCTCTGGCAGCGCTTATGTCAATCACTCACCGCCTGACTGGCGTGTTTTTATTTGCTGGAGTTGGTCTGTTGATTTGGCTGCTGGACGCGAGTCTAAGCTCGGCTCAAGGTTTCGCAGACGTCAAAGAGATGTTGAGTAGCACTGGCGCCAGCTTTGCACTGTGGGTAGTGCTCGCTGCACTGGCGTACCACACCGCAGCCGGTGTTAAGCACTTCTTTATGGATATGGGGATTGGTGAATCACTTGAGGGCGGCCAGCTGGCTGCCAAAATAACGCTGGCAATTGCTATCGTGCTGATCATTCTTGCGGGGTTATGGATATGGTAACGTCGGTCACAAATTTTGGGCGCAGCGGTTTGGTCGACTGGTTGGCGCAGCGAATCAGCGGTGTTGTGTTGTTGTTGTACGTGGTGTTCCTTACGTTTTTTCTGCTGACCAATCCCGCACTAACCTTTAACGAGTGGGAGGCCTTGTTTCAGCAAAATTGGATGCGTACCTTCAGCTTGCTGGCCCTGCTTTCAATGATCGTACACGCCTGGGTGGGCTTATGGTCGGTTACCACTGATTACATCACGACACGTCAGCTTGGCGCTATCGCGACACCATTGCGCTTATCTCTGCAGGGAATCGCGGCGTTAATAGCCTTTTATTACCTCGTGTGGGGTATACAAATTCTCTGGGGAATCTAATGAGTAAACCTCGCACTATTTCATTCGACGGCGTGATCGTTGGCGGTGGCGGTGCTGGAATGCGTGCTGCATTGCAGTTGGCGCAATCTGGTTATAAAACAGCCGTTATCACCAAAGTGTTTCCTACCCGCTCGCACACTGTGTCAGCGCAAGGTGGCATTACCTGTGCAATTGCCAGTGCTGATCCCAATGACGACTGGCGCTGGCATATGTATGACACGGTGAAAGGTTCCGATTACATCGGTGACCAGGACGCGATCGAATATATGTGTAATGTAGGCCCTGAAGCCGTGTTTGAATTGGAGCACATGGGCTTGCCATTCAGTCGAACCGAGGAAGGCCGCATTTATCAGCGCCCGTTTGGTGGCCAATCCAAGGACTTTGGAAAAGGCGGCCAGGCCGCCCGCACTTGTGCAGCGGCCGATCGTACCGGTCATGCGTTGTTGCACGCGCTGTATCAAGGAAATCTGAAAAACAATACTGTGTTTTTCAATGAGTGGTATGCAACCGATCTGGTCAAGAACCAGGACGGCGTGGTGGTCGGCGTAATGGCGATCAACATGGAAACTGGCGAGGTCGTATACATCAAATCCAAAGCGACAGTGTTCGCTACCGGGGGTGCCGGGCGGATTTATGCGTCAACAACCAATGCCCACATCAACACTGGCGACGGTATTGGCATGGCATTGCGGGCAGGGCTGCCAGTGCAAGACATTGAGATGTGGCAGTTTCATCCTACGGGTATTCACGGCGCAGGCGTGCTGGTCACGGAAGGTTGTCGCGGAGAAGGTGGCTATCTGGTCAATAAGGATGGTGAGCGTTTTATGGAGCGTTATGCGCCCAACGCAAAAGATCTGGCGGGCCGCGACGTGGTTGCCAGATCAATGGTGTTGGAAATCCTCGAAGGGCGTGGATGTGGCCCGGATGGTGACCACGTATACTTGAAACTGGATCATTTAGGTGAAGAGGTTCTACAAAGCCGTTTGCCGGGTATTGTTGAATTGTCGCGAACCTTTGCCCATGCAGACCCGGTTAAGGAACCGGTTCCGGTTGTACCAACCTGTCACTATATGATGGGCGGGATCACGACTAACGTAGATGGCCAGGCGCTGACGCAGAATGCTGCGGGAGAAGACGTTGTCGTGGAAGGCTTGTATGCCTGTGGTGAAGTAGCTTGTGTATCCGTACATGGTGCAAATCGTCTGGGTGGTAACTCGCTGTTGGATCTGGTTGTATTTGGCAGATCCGCCGGTTTGTTCATAGAGAATTCGCTACGTGATGGTATTGAGCAGCGTGCCGCCAGTGAAACTGATATTGAGCAGGCGATGTCGCGCTTGCAACGCCTGGAATCGTCCACCAGCACCGAGAGTGTGGCGGGTCTTCGAACCGAATTGCAGAACATTATGCAAAACCACTTTGGTGTGTTCCGCAATGGCGAATTTATGCAGGAAGGTATTCGCAAACTGGAAGACCTGCGACCGCGCGTGGACGGTGTGGCAACCGGCGACAAATCTCAGGCATTTAATACCGCGCGTATCGAAGCCCTGGAACTGCAAAATTTGTTTGAAGTAGCCGAAGCGACGGCGATTGCCGCCGAAGAACGCAAGGAAAGTCGTGGCGCCCACGCTCGTGAAGATTTTCAGGAGAGAGACGACGAAAACTGGTTGTGCCACTCCATGTATTTTCCAGGTGAGAAACGAGTTGGTAAGCGCTCTGTGAACTTCACGCCTAAGCTTGTAGATACTTTTGAACCAAAACTGAGAACGTACTGAGTACTGTTCGTACTTATGACACCAGCAACTTTCTAGGAATGATGGCCAATGCTGAACGTTAGCCTGTATCGCTACAACCCCGAAACCGACGAAGCTCCCTGGATGCAAGACACCCAGATTGATACCGCGGGTAAAGACCTGATGGTGTTGGATGTGTTGGAAAAACTCAAGGCAGAAGATCCGTCCTTAACATTTCGACGATCTTGTCGGGAAGGTGTTTGCGGGTCTGATGGCCTGAACATGAACGGCAAAAACGGCCTCGCTTGCATCACACCTCTGTCGGAAACTGTGAAAAACAATAAGCTGGTGGTTAGACCGCTGCCAGGGCTTCCAGTGGTTAAGGACCTGGTGGTCGATATGAGCATGTTTTATGCCCAATACGAGAAAATCCAGCCGTATTTGATCAACGATAAGCCAGCACCCGCCATCGAGCGCTTGCAGACCCCAGAAGAACGAGAGAAATTAGATGGTTTGTATGAATGCATACTGTGCGCATGTTGTTCAACCAGCTGTCCGTCTTTCTGGTGGAATCCTGATCGTTTCATAGGGCCGGCCGGCTTGCTTCAGGCCTATCGATTCCTGGCAGACAGCCGCGATACTGCAACCGAAGAACGTCTGTCGAGATTAGACGACCCTTTTAGTGTGTTTCGTTGCCACGGGATACAAAACTGCGTATCTGTTTGTCCGAAAGGTTTGAATCCTACGCGAGCCATTGGTCACATACGCAACATGCTTTTGCAGCGCGCTACCTAAGCATAAAAGCTTTATCGCCTGGCTATTTTTCATACAAAATAAATCTGTTAGGCAGATTTCTGATGCCGGTCACACCGGCATGGCTGAAGTCCGGGCCAGCATTTGTGTTTATATATAGAACAAGGCTACACTCTTGAAGTAATGCGGCCCTGGATCCTTCGATTAAGGGCGCCAAGACAGGACAGTCAATGCAGAACGATTCAATGCACGCATTGTGGCGCACCTCGCACATATCAGGTGGCAATGCGGTCTATGTAGAAACAATGTACGAACAGTACATTGAAGACCCTAACTCGGTACCCCCTGAATGGCGTAGCTACTTTGAGCGATTGCCTCAGGTTAACGGTACAACCCAGGATATTCCTCACTCGACAGTTCGCGAGTATTTTCAGCTGCTGGCCAAACAGCAAGCGCGTGGCGTGCGCCCTGAAGCGAGTTCTGAAAGCACCAGTACAGAATATGAACGGAAACAGGTTCGGGTTGTTCAATTAATATCCGCTTATCGTCAGCGCGGTCACCAGCATGCTGATCTTGACCCTTTGGGCTTGTGGCAGCGGCCGCGTGTTCCAGATCTTGATCTTGCCTACCACAAACTTTCGGAAGCGGACCTGGACACTATTTTCCAGACAGGCAGTCTTTACATAGGGAAAGAAGAAGCCACTCTGCGAGAAATACTCGATGCCGTGCAGCGCACCTATTGTGCGAGTGTAGGTGCCGAATTTATGCACATTGTGGAATCAGAAGAGCGCCACTGGATTCAGCAGCGAATGGACAAGGTGCGCTCAGCACCTGAGTTCAGCGTTGAAGAGCGCGTTCATTTGCTGGAACGCTTGACAGCCGCTGAAGGACTTGAGAAATATTTGGGCTCCAAGTTTCCGGGCACCAAGCGTTTTGGTTTGGAAGGTGGCGAAAGTCTGATTCCAATGCTGGACGCTCTGATCCAGCGTTCTGGTCACTATTCGGCCAAAGAGATCGTGCTGGCCATGGCGCATCGAGGTCGGTTGAATGTATTGGTCAATATTCTAGGCAAAAACCCCGCCGAGTTGTTCGAGGAGTTTGAGGGCCATGTGTCGTTAGAAACATCTGGTGACGTTAAGTACCATCAGGGTTTTTCTTCAAACGTAATGACGGTAAATGGTGAAATGCACCTTGCATTGGCTTTCAATCCCTCACACTTGGAGATTGTCAGTCCGGTTGCTGAGGGTTCGGTACGCGCCCGGCAAGATCGCCGTAAAAACACGGCGAGAGACCAGGTCATACCCATTATCATGCACGGTGACGCAGCCTTCGCTGGTCAGGGTGTAGTGATGGAAACGTTCCAGATGTCACAAACCCGTGCCTATACAACTGGTGGCACCATCCACATTGTGATCAATAATCAGGTAGGTTTTACCACAAGCCGCCAGGAAGACGCGCGCTCCACGGAGTATTGCACTGATATTGCCAAGATGGTGCAAGCACCTATCTTCCACGTTAACGGCGATGACCCTGAAGCCGTGTTGTTTGTTACTGAGCTGGCGATGGACTATCGCCAACAGTTTGATAAAGACGTGGTCATTGACCTCATTTGCTATCGACGCCGCGGACACAATGAAGCTGATGAGCCTGCGGCCACGCAGCCGTTGATGTATCAGCATATTCGTAAACAAACGACCACCCGCGATTTGTACGCCAGGAAGTTGATCGCCGCAGGTGTTATCTCTGAACAGCAAGATAAAGCACTGATAGATGAGTACCGCAATGCACTTGATGACGGTAAGCATGTAGCAAAGAGTCTGGTGAGCGAGCCCGACCAGGCCATGTTTGTGGACTGGAGGCCGTATCTGGGTCATGACTGGACGGCCGAATTCGACAGTCGATTGCACTTGAAAACGCTGCAGCGCCTGGGCGATTCAATCAATCAAATACCGGAAGGTTTTGTTCTGCAGCGCCAGGTACAAAAAATTGTTGAAGACCGCCGGAAAATGGCAGCGGGCACATTAATGTTGAACTGGGGTATGGCCGAAATACTGGCTTACGCCAGTTTGATCGATGCCGGCTACCCAATAAGACTGACCGGTCAGGATGTAGGGCGAGGAACGTTTTCGCACCGTCACGCTGTATTGCACAACCAGAAAGATGGTTCAGTGCATGTGCCTCTGCAGCACTTGGCTGCTGAGCAACCAGAGTTTGATATCTACGATTCTTTTCTATCAGAAGAGGCGGTTCTCGGTTTCGAGTACGGCTACTCAACGACTGCGCCAAACAGATTGGTTATTTGGGAGGCGCAATTTGGCGACTTCGCCAATGGCGCGCAGGTCGTTATCGACCAGTTTATTACCAGCGGCGAACATAAGTGGCAGCGTTTGAGCGGTTTAACCATGTTGTTACCGCATGGCTACGAAGGGCAGGGCCCTGAGCATTCAAGTGCACGCCTGGAGCGATTTCTGCAAATGTGTGCTGAGCATAACGTTCAGGTGTGTGTGCCAACCACGCCGGCGCAGGTATTCCATATGCTTAGACGGCAAGTGATTCGCCCGATGCGCCGACCATTAATTGTGATGACTCCCAAGAGTTTGTTACGACACAAAGCGGCTGTTTCAAGCCTTGAGGAGTTAGCCGACAGCGAATTTCAAAATGTCATTGGTGAAACCAGTGATACAATTAAGGCGTCTGCGGTTAAGCGTGTTGTGCTCTGTTCTGGAAAAGTCTATTACGACTTGCGCGAGCGCAGAGATGAGCTTGAGTTATCGCACATTGCGATTGTCAGGCTGGAGCAGTTATATCCTTTCCCTGAACTTGAGCTGGCTGACATTCTCGCACCGTACAAAAACTTGAGTGAAGTATTTTGGTGCCAGGAGGAGCCCATGAATCAGGGGGCCTGGTATTCCAGCCAGCACCACATGCGCAATGTATTACACAATCACAAACGCAGTATTTTCCTTGAATGTGTAGCGCGGCCGGCATCGGCAGCGCCTGCAGCAGGTTATATGTCACGCCATTTGCAGGAGCAGGAAAAACTGATTAGCAATGCATTGACCAAAGACGCTGGTGTTTTTGATTAAATCCACACAATTAGCAAAACGCAGTACAAGACGCGGAACACAACGGAGAACACACTAATGGCGATAGATATAAAGGCGCCACAATTTCCAGAATCGGTGGCAGATGGCAGTATTGCCACCTGGCACAAACAAGCCGGCGAGGCGGTGAGTCGAGATGAGCTGATCGTAGACATCGAAACTGACAAAGTAGTGCTTGAAGTGGTGGCGCCTGCGGATGGCAGCATCAGCAAGATTCTAAAACAAGAAGGCGATATCGTATTGTCTAACGAGGTGATTGCGCACTTTGAAGAAGGTGCTGCTCCGGCTGAGGAAAGCACAGCGGCAAGTAATGTACCTGAACGAAGTGAAAGTTCAGGCAATTCTGAAGAAAAAATACTTAGCCCGGCGGCAAGAAAACTGGCAGAAGAAGAAGGCCTGGATCCAGCGAGTATTGCTGGCACGGGCAAAGGTGGGCGTGTTACAAAAGAAGATGCGATGAAAGCGGCGGAAGCAGCACGTTCGTCCAAGTCAGATTCCGGCACAACTGCCGCCAGCTCTGCATCTGCCGACGCCGAATTAGTGGCCCCCGGAGAGCGTGTTGAGAAACGCGTACCCATGACAAGGTTGCGTGCAAAAGTGGCCGAGCGATTGCTTCAGGCTAGCCAGGAAACGGCCATGCTAACCACCTTTAACGAGGTGAATATGAAGCCGATCATGGATTTGCGCAGCAAGTTCAAAGACCAATTTTTAAAAACCCATAATACCAAGTTAGGGTTTATGTCATTTTTTGTCAGAGCAGCCACTGAAGCTTTAAAACGCTTCCCTGCAGTGAATGCGTCGATTGACGGCAATGACATTGTCTACCATGGCTATTACGACATTGGTGTTGCCGTTTCCTCGCCACGGGGTTTGGTTGTTCCCGTACTACGCGATGCTGACAGCATGAGTTTGGCCGGAATTGAAAAGAAGATTGTTGACTACGGCAGCAAAGCGTCTGAGGCAAAGCTGAGCATCGAAGAAATGACTGGCGGCACATTTACAATCTCCAATGGAGGTGTGTTTGGCTCAATGCTATCTACGCCAATATTGAATCCTCCGCAGACTGGCATTCTGGGTATGCACAACATTCAGGACAGGGCCATGGCAGTGAATGGTGAGGTCGTTATTCTGCCTATGATGTATCTGGCGTTGTCGTACGACCATCGCTTGATTGATGGAAAAGAAGCCGTGCAGTTTCTGGTGGCCATAAAGGGCATGCTGGAAGACCCTGCACGCATATTGTTAGAGCTATAAGCACAAGTGAGCGAAGAATATGTCAGATAAATACGATGTAGTAGTTGTTGGCTCAGGGCCTGGCGGTTATGTAGCCGCCATTCGGTGCGCGCAGCTGGGAATGAACACTGCCTGTGTTGAGCAGTGGGCGGATGCCAAGGAAAAAACAGTTCTGGGCGGTACTTGCCTCAATGTTGGTTGCATTCCCTCCAAGGCTTTGTTGGACAGCTCACATAAATACGTTGAAGCCAAAGATCATTTTGATGTGCACGGTATTAGCACCGGCAAAGTGGCTATGGATGTTGCGCAGATGTTGGCACGCAAAGACAAAATCGTGAAGCAGCTTACTGGTGGTATAGCCGGCTTGTTTAAAGCCAATGGGGTGACGTCAGTTCAGGGCCATGGGAAAGTGTTGGCCGGCAAAAAAGTTGAAGTGACTGCGGCAGATGGCTCCAAGTCAGTGCTGGATGCCGATAATATTATTATTGCAGCCGGCTCCCAGGCAATTAACATCCCGCCGGCACCTACTGACGATGAAACCATTGTGGATTCTACCGGCGCGCTTGAATTTGACGCTGTTCCCAAACGTCTGGGCGTTATAGGTGCTGGTGTGATTGGCCTGGAATTAGGCAGCGTCTGGTCAAGATTGGGTGCAGAAGTGGTCGTGTTGGAAGCACTGGACGATTTTTTACCCGCAATGGATCTCCAAATTGCCAAAGAAACTAAAAAAATTCTGACCAAGCAGGGCCTGGATATACGCCTGGGCTGTCGTGTCACGGGCACAGAAGTCACAGGCGCTAAAAAGAAATCAGTCAAAGTTAGTTTCACTAGTGGCGACGAAAACGCGACAGAAACCTTCGATAAGCTAATTGTTGCGGTGGGCCGTAAACCCAACAGCGAGAATCTGTTGTCTGCCGATTGCGGCGTCAATATGGATGAGCGCGGTTTCATTTTTGTGGATGATCACTGCGCCACTGAAGCGCCAGGTGTGTTTGCCATTGGTGATGTGGTGCGAGGTCCCATGCTTGCGCACAAGGCCTCAGAAGAAGGTGTGATGGTTGCGGAGCGCATTGCCGGCAAGAAAACAGCACTCAATTACGATTGCATCCCAAATGTTATCTACACGCACCCGGAAGTGGCCAGTGTGGGTAAAACTGAGCAAGAACTCAAAGCCGCCGGCGATGATTTCAAGGTGGGTGTGTTCCCCTTTGTCGCGAGTGGCAGGGCGCTGGCAGCCAATGACAGCGATGGCATGGTCAAAATGATTGCCGACAGCAACACTGATCGCATTCTCGGCTGCCACATCGTAGGTCCCAGTGCGGCTGATTTGGTTCAACAAATTGTCATCGCCATGGAATTTGGCTCAAGCTCGGAGGACATCGCATTGACTGTGTTTGGTCATCCGACACTTTCGGAAGCAGTACACGAAGCAGCACTAGCGGCAAACGGACATGCCATACACATTCAAAATAAACGACCCAGAAAGAAATAGGCTCGTTTTAGCCAACTTAATTTGTGAGGGCGCTGTCCTCACATTGATAAACCACGCCGTTTACGGGACAATACGCGCCGCTGGTGCGACTGTGCCTGAACGCCCTCATCGGAACATCAGTGTTCCAAACTCAAAACCAACAAAGGTGTTGCAATGAATCTTCATGAATACCAAGGCAAACAATTGTTTGCAGAATACGGACTGCCTGTCTCAGAAGGCTATGCAGTCGACAGCGCAAAGGAAGCGGTTGAAGCCACCGGAAAATTAGGTGGCGATATCTGGGTTGTTAAAGCCCAGGTTCACGCGGGTGGGCGTGGTAAGGCTGGCGGTGTTGTGCTGGCCAAAACCAAGCAGGAAGTGGAGGATTTTGCCCACAAATGGCTTGGCAAGAATCTGATCACGTACCAGACTGATGCGAACGGCCAGCCCGTTAGCAAAATATTGGTTGAGGCCTGCACGGACATAGACCAGGAACTGTATCTGGGCGCGGTCATCGACCGCTCTACTCAGCGTATCGTATTCATGGCGTCTACTGAAGGTGGTGTTGAGATTGAAAAAGTAGCTCACGAGACGCCTGAGAAGATACTTAAAACTGAAATCGACCCATTGGTAGGCGCCATGCCCTATCAAGGGCGTGATCTTGCGTTTCGGCTAGGTTTGAAGGGTGTGCAGATCAAGCAATTCACCCAGATTTTTCAAGGCCTTGCCAAGCTGTTCGTAGAAAACGATTTGGCGCTGCTGGAAATCAACCCATTGGTAATCACCAAAGAAGGTAATCTGCATTGCCTGGATGCCAAACTTAACATTGACAGCAATGCTTTGTATCGTCAGCCAAAACTCCGCGAGATGCATGACACCTCGCAAGAAGACGAGCGTGAAGTGCATGCTGCACAGTGGGAATTAAACTATGTGGCTTTGGATGGCAACATCGGTTGCATGGTGAACGGCGCGGGTCTTGCGATGGGTACCATGGACATCGTTAAACATCACGGTGGCCAGCCAGCCAACTTCCTGGACGTGGGGGGTGGTGCAACCAAAGAGCGCGTGTCTGAAGCGTTCAAGATTATTTTGTCTGATGACAATGTGTCTGCGGTTCTGGTCAATATCTTCGGTGGCATCGTGCGCTGTGACCTGATTGCCGAGGGCATCATTGGTGCTGTAGAAGAAGTCGGAGTAAATGTTCCTGTTGTGGTTCGCCTTGAAGGCAACAACGCCAAGCTAGGTTCCAAGAAACTGGCCGACAGCGGTCTGAACATCATTGCTGCTTCATCATTGACCGATGCGGCGGAACAGGCTGTTAAAGCCGCGGGAGGCAAATAATGAGTATTCTGATCGATAAAAACACCAAGGTTATCTGTCAGGGTCTGACCGGTTCACAAGGTACTTCGCATACTGAGCAAGCGATTGCCTATGGAACAAAAATGGTCGGTGGTGTAACACCGGGTAAAGGCGGGCAGAAGCATCTGGACTTACCGGTATTTGATACTGTTGCCGAAGCTGTGGAAAAGACCGGAGCGCAGGCTTCCGTTATTTACGTACCCGCACCGTTTTGTAAGGACTCTATTTTGGAAGCGGCGAATGCCGGTCTGGAACTGGTTGTGTGTATTACTGAAGGCATCCCAACACTGGACATGCTGGAAGCAAAAATTGTTTGCGACCGCGAAGGTGTTACGCTGATCGGCCCTAACTGCCCTGGTGTGATCACACCTGGCGAATGCAAAATCGGAATCATGCCGGGTGAAATTCACCTGCCGGGCAAGGTAGGTATTGTCTCGCGCTCTGGTACCTTAACGTATGAAGCGGTGAAGCAAACAACTGATCCGGGTTTCGGCCAGTCAACCTGTGTTGGTATTGGTGGCGATCCTATTCCTGGTTCGAACTTCATCGACATTCTTGGTCGCTTTGAGCAAGACCCTAAAACGGAAGCGATTGTAATGATCGGCGAGATCGGTGGAACAGCGGAAGAAGAAGCGGCTGCGTTTATTAAGGACAATGTTAGCAAGCCAGTTGTTAGCTATATCGCGGGCGTTACGGCGCCGGCTGGCAAGCGTATGGGTCATGCGGGTGCGATTATCGCTGGTGGTAAAGGTACTGCGGATGAGAAATTCGCAGCACTTGAAGACGCTGGTGTTAAGACTGTTCGCAGTTTGGCGGATATTGGTAAGGCGTTGGGTGAGATTACTGGTTGGGCTTGATGCCTAACTTCTCATACAAAGGTATTGAATAGGGCACTTGTTCGTCTGAGGAGGAGAGTGCCTCTTACGCTTTTCTAACATTTGTGTTCCTAATGAGACCGGCGCTAAATCAAGTATTGGCCATCGGGACACGCCGTGAACCCATCCATGGGGGCTTGATTTTCGACATCCTGTCTCAAACAGTCCCGCTGACCAACACTTGATCCAGCACCTCAGTGCTAAGTTGCAATTGCCTATCTCTCACAACGCTTGATTGGGTTTTCTTGTAGATTATCCGGCTGAGTTTTACTTCGCGAAATTTGATATTCCCAAAGCAATCGAAACGGAAGAGCCAGTTTGATTGCATCATTCACTATCGTATATCAGCTACTGCCCAACCAGCTCGTTGGCGATGCAATAGGTATTTTGGAGTGAATAGCGCCAGGGATGGACGCGGATGGGCCAGGGATGGCCCTCTGAACGGAAAAACACCTATTGCATTGCCAATGAGCGGCAATCAAAACACTGAAACATCAGTACAAACAAACGCGGAATAAATTGCTCTAATACCCCTTGAAAGCATTCAAAGCACCCCAATATAAAAGCAAAGTTACAAACAATCCCCACCAAGGAGATCCAATCCATGACCGCAGAGACGGCCGCCAAGCAAACTATGGGCTTCCAGACCGAAGCCAAGCAACTACTTCAGCTGATGATCCATTCCTTGTACAGCAACAAGGAAATATTTCTGCGTGAGCTGATTTCGAATGCCTCAGATGCCGTAGACAAACTCCGCTTTGAAGCGTTGTCTGATAGCTCTTTGTATGGCGATGACAGTGATCTTAAAATCCAGATCGATTTTGATGAAGAAGCCAAAACCATCACCATCGCCGACAATGGTATCGGCATGTCACGTGATGAGGTTGTTACCAACCTCGGCACCATCGCAAAGTCTGGCACCGCCCAATTTCTTGAAAGTCTGACAGGTGATCAGCAGAAAGATTCGCAGCTTATCGGCCAGTTTGGCGTGGGTTTTTACTCCGCGTTTATTGTGGCCGACAAAGTGACGGTTGTTACCCGCAGAGCCGGAAGTGCGGCTAATGAAGCGACTTCCTGGGAATCTGCTGGTGAGGCTGATTTTACCGTTGCCGACGCTGAAAAAGACGGTCGTGGTACTACCATCACTTTGCATCTGAAGTCTGATGAAGGCGAATTCGCCAACGCTTATCGCTTACGCAGCATTATCAAGAAGTACTCAGACCATATCTCCATTCCTGTGATGATGGTCAAGCAGGAGATGCCCAGCGCTGAAGATGATGACGCTGACAAGAAAGACGAGGCTGAAAAGACGCCTGAGTATGAGGCGATCAATGCCGCAACCGCATTGTGGACACGCTCACGCAAAGACGTGAGTGACGATGAGTACAAAGAGTTTTACAAGCACATCTCGCACGATTTTGAAGACCCTCTGGCCTGGAGTCACAACAGGGTTGAAGGAAAGCTTGAATACACCAGCTTGCTGTATTTACCTGGCCGTGCACCGTTTGATATGTGGCAGCGCGACGCGGCGCGTGGCCTGAAACTCTACGTACAACGTACGTTTATCCTGGATGACGCCGAGCAGTTTCTACCCTTGTACCTGCGGTTTGTGAAAGGTGTTATCGATTCCAATGATTTACCGCTTAACGTATCGCGGGAGATTCTGCAGAACGATCCGAACATCGACAGCATTCGAAATGCAGTGACCAAGCGAATACTCGATACGCTTGAGAAAATGAGCAAGAACGAGCCGGAGAAATACGCCACGTTCTGGAAAGAGTTTGGCCAGGTTCTGAAAGAAGGGCCTGCCGAGGATTACAACAACAAGGAAAAAATTGCGGGCTTACTGCGTTTTACTACCACCCACAGCGAAGGCAAAGATCAGGATCAATCGCTGGCGCAATACATGGAGCGCATGCAAGAGGGCCAGGAGAAAATCTATTACATTGCGGGTGAAAACCTGACAACGGCAAAAAACAGCCCACATCTGGAAGTATTCCGAAAGAAGGGTATTGAGGTGTTGTTACTGCACGATCGCGTGGATGACTGGTTGATGGGCCACATGATGGAGTTCGACGGTAAACAACTGCAAGACGTTGCTAAAGGCGAGCTGGATCTGGGTGAACTGGACAACGAAGAGGACAAGAAAGCCCAGGAAGAGCTGTCTGAGAAACACAGTGGGTTGGTAGAACGTGCTAAGGAAGCGCTGGGCGATGAGGTAAACGAAGTAAGAATTACCAACCGCCTGACGGATTCGCCGGCTTGTCTGGTGGTAGGCGAGCACGATATGGGCGCTCAAATGCAACGCATTCTTGAAGCAGCTGGACAACAGGTCCCTGAGACCACGCCAACGCTGGAACTCAACCCGGAGCATGCACTGGTTGCCAAGCTGGACACTGAAGCGGATGAAGATCGATTTAAGGAACTGTTGAGTGTGCTTGTGGATCAGGCACGCCTGGCGGAAGGCAGTCAGTTAAAAGACCCTGCCTCATTCGTGGCCCGCCTTAATCGACTGCTGTTAGAGCTCACGGACTAGCAGTATAATCAGGTTCTGAAGCGGCAGGTCCTTGGCTTGCCGCATACAATAAAAATGTGTAGACCTATGAGCGGAAACGCAACAGTCGCCGTTCTGGGCGGTGGCAGTTTTGGTACAGTTATCGCCAATATTCTCGCGGCTAATGGCCATGACACAACCCTGTGGTTGCGCAACGCCTACGACGCTGATGAAATAAACAGTGAACATGTAAACAGCCGTTACCTGCCAGAATTCCCACTGCATGAGAAGTTGAAGGCCAGCACTGATCTTCGCCAATCGGTGAACAGTTGCGGCGTGGTGTTCATGGCAGTGCCCAGCTCATCAAGCCGGCAGGTCGCCAATACGATGAAGCCTTGGCTTGCTGAAGGTGCGTTGGTGGTGAGCATGACCAAGGGTATTGAGGCAGGCAGTTACAAGTTAATGAGCCAGGTGTTGGCCGAGGAATTGCCGCTCGCGAAAATTGCGGTGATGAGCGGGCCAAATTTGGCCAGAGAGATAGCGGCTGGGCAAATGACTGGAACTGTCATCGCCAGTGCGGACACCGAAGTACAGCAGCTTGTTCAAAATCTTCTTAAATCTTCCAACTTCCGAGTGTATGTAAACCCGGACGTGTTC
>CAYGSL010000051.1:0-31742 GCA_964352475.1 uncultured Pseudomonadales bacterium
CCGGCCGCTGTATCCGACAACGTCAATGTGACTGTGGTATTGGCGTTGTCTACATCACTGACCACTATATCGATCAGGTTCAGTGGTGTGTCTTCCGTGTAAGTCTCTACCGCATTGAGATTTGTTGCCACCGGTGCGTCATTAACAGCGGTGCCCGTTACGTTTTTCGTGCCGGTTACTGCGGGTGCAATACCATCCGACACCGAAGTTGCAATACTGAAATTACTGTTGTAACTGGACGCTGGAGTGAAGGTGACCCCCGCCAGTAAGGAATTCACATCCGCAGTTGCACCCGATGCCGTCCACACCCCTGTACCTGAATTGTAGGTGGAGGTCACGGCACCTGATGTGCCCGTAGAGAGTGTGCCCGCTGCCGTATCTGAGAGGGTCAATGTCACTGTGTTATTGGCATTGTCAACGTCAGTAACCACTATATCGACCAGATCCAATGGCGTGTCTTCCGTATATGCCTCCGCCGCGTTGAGATTCGTTGCGATCGGCGCGTCGTTAACCGCGGCGACGTTGATATCCATGCTGTGTGAAGAACTGGCTGGCACTTGCTCCGCAGCCCAAGCGAATACGTTTGCTGCCAGACGGTCATTAGCGGTTGCAATGGTACCGCCACCCGTCATTCCTGCGCGAAATATTCCTTCATCGGAAGTAAACAAAATCCATCCGCTTCCATGCTGCCGCATTACCATGGTTGGCTCGCCGCTAACGGAATCAGTGGCTAGCACCTGATCACCTGGTGCAAGGCTGGCTGTGGTAAAGTAGCTGATCGATCCCGAAGCGCTGAAGGCGCTGCCATTTGTTCCGACCAGACCAAAAGGCCCGTTCATAATATCTGCTGTCTGATCTGCGACTAGCCATGTTGGACTTGCCGTACCGCCAATAACCAAGCCATAAAACTCGGATACTTCATCATAGCTAGACGCATCACTGGTAGTGATCAGCACGCCGCCGGCCTGAACCCAGGTATCAAGCACTAATAACTCGGGTCCAGTCCAGCTTCCATCCGGTACAAAACCGTTGAACAGAACCTCACCTTGGCCAAGATAACCAGCGTCAATGGTGTTGCTTGCCGCAATCACGCTGATGGCAGATTGGTAAGTACCACCTGTGCCAAAGTTTAGGCCATTGGCAAGAATTGCGTCTGTCGGAGCTAGTGAGCCTCCATTCAACGTGTAAGGATTCGGCTCACCGGCCAGCACATTGATTGTCAACTTACCATTGTTAATCTGAAAATCGAACGAAGCGTAGGGAAGGCCATTTTCATCTGAGCCTGGTACAAACTGCAATAAACTACCGTCTATGTCAGTCTTGCTAACATTCTGACCTATTGTAGCTGCTCCACCGTTGTAGTTTAAGATACCGTTCGCAGGCAATGTTAGTATCTCGATTTCAGTCAGGTTAGCACCTGTGATACCGGTAAAATCGAAGTCGGTTGCAACGAAAGTATAAGTGGTGTCTTCTGTTCCACTGACCAACCCATCACCAGGTTGGGCAACAAACACTTGAACAGTGGCCGGATCACTGGTCTCAATTCCGCCGTTAGCTGTTCCGCCATTGTCATTGAATATGAAGTCCACCGTACGACCACCCAGCGCTGTGGATGTTGTTGTAAATGTAATATTGCGCAGGAGAGTATCAACATGAGAACCATTGGCACTTGCATTTAAGTTGATTCTGAATGCGCTGTTACTAGTGGTTGCCAAAATACCAACTGTGGTTCCACCTATGGTCACCAGTGATCCATCACTAATCCCAGCTGACAGGGAAACACTTCCACTGGTATCAATACCAAGCTGATCCAGGCCGTCGAAACTGGCGCCAGTAATCTGGAGGAATCCTCCGTCATAATCCGCTGGAGAATCGTTGTCTTGCAGCACGGCAAGAACATTGGAATCTATCGTGATGGTGGAACCATCGTTGAATGCTGTTACTGAGTCACCATCGAGGTTCTGCAGAGTCGGTGCGTCATTCACGCCAGTAAAACTGATAGCAGCTGCTTGCGGCCCATCGTCGGAAGAGCCATCGCTAACGGTCATACTGTAAGCAGGGGCCGCTTCACCACCGTCATGAACAAATACAACTTGCCCCGCAGTAATTTGCGCTTGAGTAAAACTGGTGACCAAGACCTGCGGATTGCTTAGCAACTCAAACTGACCACCGCTCACACCCGATACTGTAAACGTAAGGGTACTGTCGTCATCATCAACATCAGTAGCACTCAACTCTGTAGATGAAAGCACAACACTTGCGCCTTCAAGGAGAGTTAAGCTGTTGTTACCTAACACCGGCGCATTATTGGCAGCGGAGATGGTGACCAGATTGCTGCCGTTGGCTTGTTGTGCTCCGCCAGACCCCTGATCACTCACATTGCCATCATCGAATGACCAATCAATCTGTACACTTGCAGGAGGATTACCCGATGAATTTGCATAAGTAATTTGACGCAGAATATTGCGCGCGTCGATTGATGTCGGTATTTCGCCGTTTGCGTCCGTGAATTGAACAAGCAGTTCGCCGGCCGTAGATGTTGTGTCAAAGCTGGCGATGATCTGGCTATTTTTGATCAGGTTGGACCCAACAAGAGTGATTCCGCTGCCGTCGTTGAAGCTCAACAAATCATCTGAATTTGCACCGGCATTGCGCGCCAAAGTAACGCTGGCTCCGTCAAAGTTTCCAGCGCCCCCATTAATTGAATCAAGTTCCGCGTCAACTATGTCAACAGTGCTGTCCAATACAATCGCTGAACCACCCTCATTAAATGTAGGGTTGTCATCCAGTGATATCCAAGCAGGAGGATCGTTAACGGCACTGATCAGCATGAGAGCGGGTGCAGTGTTGCCGTCGTTGTCTCCATCATTGGCGACAAAATTTATGACTCTTACCGTGGTATCGGGTGAATCTGATGTATTGTTGTAGGTAACGGTCCGCAGTACCTGTACGTAGTTGGCAAGCGTGTCAGTGCCGCTTAGGCTTAGCACGCCTGTTGCCGGCGTGTAAGTAGCCACAATGGAGGTACCCGACGTATTGGCACTTAAGGTCTCGGCCGTACCGTCGAGTTGATTCGAGATTGTAATGGTCAGCGAATCCAAATTGCCGCTATCGGCGTCTGTAATAATTCCATCGATATCAACTGCTGCAACAGCGCCACCACCTTCAGTAAAGTTACCGGTGTAGGTTGTTCCCGCACTCGAACTGTCATTGGCGTCAAGATCAATGATAGGCAATGGCAGGGTTGCAGAAATATTGCTTGAAAATTCTGAGCTTGAAGCCAGGAGGCCTCCGCCCAAATCAACCGTTGCAACCGCGCTGATTGATTCTCCATCATTCACAAGTGCTGCAAGAACGGGGTTGAAGCTGGCGTCACCTGAAATATTGGTGCTGACGTTAGCAGAACCAAGGTGGCGTTGCCCCTCACCAAACCCGCTGCTGTCCGCAGCTGAATTTGCGTAAAAATCGATGCGGAAATTTGTGCTTGGATTAGAGTTTAGTGACCCTGTGACGGTAACGCTGGTACTGCCATTGGTAACGGCTTCATCCAGTACTGGATAGTTCTGCTGATTGTTAACACCGCCGTCCAAATCCGATGCGTCGTTTGTATCAGGACCATCTACGCCCAGATCAATTCCCAATTCGCTGTTGCTGGCAATGCTATTGCCAACCACATTATGACCAGTGCCGGTACCAGAAATATTAATGCCATCACCAACGTTGAAATGAATCGTATTGCCCTCACCGGATACATCAGTACCAATGGTTGTATTGCTTGCGTCTCCACTGATTTCGATTCCATGTTGGCTGTTGGCAATAGCAGCCGAATTAGCCGCATTAGTACCGATCAAGTTGGCAATGATTTTGGTGTTAGTTGCGCCCGACTGAATACCAATACCCGCACCATCGTTGCCACTGATAACGTTGCCCTGACCAAGTGCGCCAATAACAGTATTGTCCGAATTTCCAACCTCAATACCTTCCTGAGTAAACCCTCTGTCAGTATCTCCTGCCGCATTGGTACCAATGTAATTGCCTAGAATACTGGTGTCGTCTGCACCGTTGATGCGAATGCCATCAGTTGAACCACCTGCTATTACGTTGCGATGCGCTGCCGTGGCTCCACCAATGGTGTTTAGATCGGCTGACGCCTGAACGACAATGGCTGCGCTGATATTGCCAACATTCGCTGTGCCTGCAGCGTTAAGGCCAATGTAATTACCCAATACAAGGTTGCTGTTGGTGCCAGCTCCGGTGAAATCTATGCCTACGGTGTTTCCTGAAATTACATTGCCCGCACCCGCTGCTATACCACCAATGGTATTCGTATTGGAACCACTGGATACGGCGACCCCCCAGTTACTGTTACCTAATTGAGCTGTTCCAGCCGCATTGGTACCGATGTGGTTACCCTGAATGGTATTGCTAGCAGAACCATTCTGAAGATCAATACCGTGCGAAGTATTACCGGATATCACATTGCGCGAAGCGGCTGTTAAACCACCGATTGTATTGGCATCGGCATTGCTCATGACAATGCCAGACGAGCCATTGCCAAGATCAGCTACACCACTAGTGTCCGTGCCAATATAGTTACCTTCAATGATCACATTGTTGGCGTTGCTCAGGAAAATACCTGCGTTGGCAAACTGATTAATCGCAAAGCCACGTACGGTGCTACCAGAGCCCCCACCTGAGAAGGCCAGGCCATTAACGCCGGCACCGGCACCAGAGCCATCGAGTTCGATAACAGGTGTACTGCCATAATCCGGTTCAGTCCAGCCGTCCAGCACAACCGCTTCAATAATGGTTGGCAGAGCACTGCCGAGTGCAATGGAATGAGGCCCCGCGCCTGCTATATCGAAATGGATTTCATCGGGGCTGCCACCGTTGGTGGTGTTGTTAGCAGCGGTGATGGCTTCACGCAATGAAATAGAGCCGTCCGCGCCGCGGTTACCCAGCAGTGCCGTGATGCTGGAAGCATCACCATCTAGAGTATCATCTACAGTGTCAACAATTAGCGTTCCTACACCCTGAAACTGTGGACTAAATTCGCTGGTGCTGGAGAAGGTGGTGAATGTGCCATCAGCTTCAGTAGCTGTAGCGGTGATGTTGGCCACATCACTTGCGGTGACTCCGATTAGGCTAGTGCTGAAGGTTTCATAGCCTGCGGCCCCCGTTACCGAAATATGGGCAAAGCCAATATAGTTTTCACCTTCGCCAAAACCGCTACTGTCCAGGCCAGAGGCATTGTCAAAGAACTCGATGCGATAATTACCAAGCGGTAGATCAACATCAACGTCAACATCTAGATTGCCACCGTTTTGTACTACGTTTGTCAATAAAGGGAAATTAAGTAGATCGTTCGCGCCGCTATCAACGTCATTAACGTCATTACTTGTAATGTTGTCATCGGCAAGATCGATGCCTAATTCAGCATTGGAATGGATTGAGTTTCCAATGAAGGAATTACCCGCACCGGCTGTGGACGAGGTGGCAATACCGTCCGTATTGAAAGCTAGGGTGTTGGCCCCATCAGCGACGGTGCCACCGATAATGTTATTGGCCGCATTGTTACTGATGGCGATACCGTGCATGCTGTTGCCCACTGCGGCGGTGCCACCCACATCAGTGCCAATCAGATTGCCGACAATGGTGTTTGCCTCTGTTCCGATACCACCAATGAACACACCGTGTTGGTCATTGCCTGAGATGATATTCTCGGCGCCGCTGGCTGCGCCACCTAGAGTGTTGTTGTTGGCGCCGCTCTCAAAGACAACACCAGTAAAAGTGTTGCCAAGATCGGAAACACCGTCCGCAGCAATGCCAATGAAATTTCCCTGAATAATATTAAGATCAGTTCCAACGCCTTGAACATAAATTCCATTCAAAGCATTGCCAGAAATAACATTCCGATCAGCCGCACTTGTGCCACCAATAGTGTTTGACGTGGAGCCAGCCAGCAGGTGAATGCCACCACTGCCATTTGCCGCGGCACTCATACCAGTAGTGTTTGTGCCTAGAAAGTTACCAGTGATCAGGTTGTTGTCTGAGCTATTGATCTCAATAGCATCTTCGGTAAATCGATTGATTACCAGGTCGCGAATGGTGCTGCCATTGCTGCCAGCGGATAATCTCAAGCCGTCAGTTGCGCCTGCGCCAGATCCATCGATTTCAATCACTGGGGCGCCAGCCACAAAATCTGGTTCACTACTGCCATCGATGATCAGCGCGTCTGTGATTGCGGGCAGTGCTGAGCCAGGACTGATCGTATGCGGCCCCGCGCCGGCTATGTTGAAACGAATTTCGTCAGGTGATGCGCCGTTAGCTGTATTGTTAGCGGCAATTATTGCTTCTCTAAGTGAAATGCCGGTGCCACCGGGTGTTGCAATCAACGACGCAATTGAAGCGGTGTTTCCATCGTTCTCGTCCACTGTTGTGTTAACAACCAAGACACCATCAGCCACATCATTGATCTGAATTTGCATTGCTTCGCTGTAGCTTGCACCTGCGGAGTCGGTGACTTGAACAGTTGGGCTATGGGAAGAATTTGTTTCGAAATCTAACAGGCTACCATTGGCGACTGTTATTTCGCCGGTGTGTGGATCAATCGCGAATCTGCCACCCGAATCGTCGGTTAAGGAATAAGTGAAGTTGCTGAGAACCTCGCTGGCGTCCCATTCAACGATGTAGGGGTTAGAGGTAGAGGAGGTTTCGTCATTCCAATCCCCATCTGCGGAACGAATCTCCAGATTGTTTTCGCCAACGCCACCATTTGGTTCTGTCAATCCAAAGCGCTCAAATGAACCATTAACCTGATCGCCCGAAGCATCTGCGAACTGATCAACCGGCGTTGCGCCATCTAGCCAACGCCATTCGCCCTCAACAGCACTGTCGGAGCCACCCAGCCAACCATCATTAACACCTGCGATCTCATATTTACTACGAATCAGTTCTTGTTCGTAGGCGCTTCTTACAGTGACCAGTTGACCATTAACGCCGTTCAGTTGAGTTGCAATTGCCGCACTCTGTGCATTCGCCCAGGTGTCCGGCGTACTAACCATTTTATAAAACTTGCCCGCCGCTGCGTCATAGCTAAGACTGGAGTCGCTATTAAGAATGGTCTGGACGGCCTGTGGAATCTCAAAGACTTGAATATCGCCAACAACACCGCCTTCGTTAGCTGCTTCCAGTGACTCAAAAACCAGGCGGGTACTCGCTGAATCCGCTGTGAAAGTGAACGAACGATGCTCCCACAATACGCCAGTAGCAGACCAGTCAGGCTGGTACTCAACCGAGAAATCCTGTGAAGTACCTGCCGCAGACGCTCTAAAATGTTTGGTATCTGAAGAGCCAATCCAGGCGCCTGTTGTTGCGAATACAACCTGGTACTGGCGATCGGCCGTTGTTAGCAGATTTTGCCCAATGCTTCCCGGCACCGTGCCGTTGAGATCAACGCTGTGGCCACCCAGTGGAGTGTTTTCCCACGACGTTCCTATGTGATGTACGTTGCCGGAATCTACGGTCCAGCCACCAAATGTCTGAGAGTTTGAGTATAGATTATTGACACCCGGGTCTGGTGAATCTATGAATAGCCCGTCAGTAACAATATCATTTAGCGTGTCTGGATCATGCGGCGTAACATACGCAACGCTGGTTCCATTTACTGAGTTTTCATCAATATTTAAAGCCAATATTGGCGTGCTTGTAGAAAAACCAACGTCAACAACGTGTGCGATGGAAAGGCGGTTCGGTGTTGAAGATTCGCTGACGATATCAACGATTTCATTCGATCCGTTGAACTCCATTTGCCAGTTGGCTAACAGTCCGATGCTTGCCGCTTGTGCGGGAGAGATGTCGAGCTTGTGCTGAAAGTTGTTTGCAATGTCTACGACAGAGCGCACTTGATCCCATATTCGAACATCGTGCAGCGTTCCGGAAAATGTTTCCTCTACCTGAAAGCCACTGCCGTTGCCGTCCTGTTCTTGACCGAATACCAGCGTACCTCCACCACCGATGGTATTTCCTTGTGCTATCCCTGTGCCATTATCAGCAAGATGACCATCAACGTATATCGCCCAGTCGCCATTAGTGTTATCCCAGCTTGCTGCAACGGAGTGTTGCTCTCCATCCAGCAGTGTTCGATAGTCAATAGCTGATGAGAAGATGTCGGTCTCATCAACGTTGAAAAGTAGTTCACCAGCGTTGGCTCCGTTGTTATATATTTCGAGCTTCGCGTCATTTCCGAACGCGGTACTTCCTGCAGCGTACGAAAACAATGTAGTGGCATCATTCGTTGATGTGGAGCGAAAGCTGATCTCAACAGTAAACGCTCCCAAACCACCAAATACTGCACCACCATCCTGCGCTGCCAGATAAGCATCATTACCACCGTCGAGGTTTAACTCAATTCCAGACGATAAATCGCTGGGCGCAGAATTTGTTTCAGCGATATTTTCCAGTGCGATATCGAAGGGTTTGTCCAACGTATTGGAGCTAACGTCGGTGACGCGTACCGTGATCGAATGAGACGCCAGGCTCTCAAAATTCAGCAAGGAACCGTCGGCAACTACAATCTCGCCACTGCTTGCATCGATGGCAAACGCCCCGGCCACAGACTGGGATTGAATCGAATAACTCAAGGGCTGTTCACCACTGGGTCCCGCATTGTCTAATACCTTATCGGCGTCCCACTCGACAAAATACGCACGAGTTGCGGCACTGTTCAGGTCATTCCAATGACCTGCTGTTACATCAAGTTCCAGGTAGGACTCGGAAAGCCCGCCGCTAGGCTCTACGGGTCCGAATGCCGAAAAAGCCCCTGGTACGGGATCACCTTCTGCACTGGCGAATTGATCGTCGTCGCTTAAACCGTCCTGCCAGCGCCACACGCCCTCATCCGAAGTATCTGAGGCGCCCAGCCAGCCACCGGTAATACCTGCCGATTGGCCAGCAGTACGAACAATGTCGAACTCCGTTGCAGACCGGATAGTGGCCAACTGGCCCGCCACACCATTCAGATTTGTAGCCAACGCATTACCGCGTGCGGCGAACCAGGTGTCGGGGGCGGTAACTACCTTATAGAATTTGTCTGTTCCAGCGCTATATACCAGGTCGGTATCTGCCGCCAACAGCTGCTCGATCAGGTCAGTACGTTCGGAGTCCTGACCGGAAATAATGCCTACAACGCTTCCGGTTGTCGCGTTTTCGGCTACCGAAAGAGTGTGTTCAGAAGTACTGCTGGTAAAGGCTCCACCAGCTCCCACGTTTCTTGCGGCCAGATTTAACGCCTGTACCGATTCAGGTACGCTTCGGGTTGAACTGCTTGTGTTTGAACTAAACTGCGACATATCCCAATGGGCGATCATCGCGTCTTCGTCAAAAGGCAAGTGGCTGCTGTAGCTTGACTGAATTTCGGCATCGCTTCGCACATCACTGAATATTCTGACGTCGTGCAAAACGCCGGAAAAATGCTGTGCTGCGTCATAGCCACCATCATCGGAGTCCTGATCCTGGCCAATCACAAATGTGCCGTCGGCTGTAGATGTGCCTGCTGCAGGACCCGCTACGGTTTCAACAAACTGGCCATCAACAAATAATCTAACTTCGCCAGTAGCGGCGTTCCAGGACACCGCCAGATGGTGTCTGTTGCCGTTAAACAATTGTGCATAGGTCGCTGAACTTGAATAACCGGTACCACCAAGGTCGAACTCGATTGTGCCGTCCGACAGTATTGACAGGTGACTACTACTCGTTGGCCCAAAATGAGAATATAACGTTGTCATGTTAGATGGCGTGCTAAGGGCCGAGAATTGAAACTCAAAGGTGAGCGCCCCGTGACCGTTCAGAAATGCCGCATCGCGGCTTAGGTAAGCATCATTGCCAGCATCCTGATTCAGGCTGAGTCCACCCGCAGCAGTTGCTGTTGACACAAGATCAAGAGGCGCGTTGTCAGGTTGCAACACCTGGGCAGTTGTCGCAAAACTAAACGCGCTAATATTTTCGTTGGCAGTATTCAAACCCACGTCCTGACCTTCAATAAAGTCAGTAGACGTTGCTACAGCTGTACCGCTACCCAGTGTGGTTGCAGAAAAATCCAGAATGACTACCGATTGGGCCAGAATTGTTCCGTTGTTAGATCCCACATCGAAATCGAAGGCGTTGAGAGAAACGAGAATTTGGCCAAGATTGAGGTCTACATCACCCAGAGTTTGATCCCTTTCAAGCAATTCGATCGCGTCGATCGCATTTGCTGCGCCGCCAAGGTCAATCTGGTCACCAGAAACCAGAATGCTGGCCGTATCGAGACTGACATCGTAGTAAAAAATATCGTTTTCATTCCCGGAAACCGGTGTATCCAGCGCCAGCAGAAAATCACCATCCTGCAGTGTGGTGTCTACCAGTACCACATCTTCCTCAACAAGCGTCAGCGCATTAATGACGTCGCCTGTTGGGCTGTCGATAAGTTCTGCAAAACTGCCCGCCGAGTAATCTCCCGCCGAATCAGGGCGAAAATAGTGTATGTCTTCTTTGCTTGCTGCGTAGGCGCCGCTGGTGCCGGTAATTGTAATATCTGCTTCAATCGCAAAAATCACATCACCTGCTTGCAGTGCAACGCTGTTAACCGTGATGTTACGCGTTACGTAATGAATCGCTGTTATGTCACCATCACCGCCGCCAGGAAAATCGTCGAGATTGAAAACATGTGCTGCGGTGCCTGCCGTGGTACCTGGTTCAAACAGAAGGCCAGGCCCGGCAACTTGAATGGCGCTGCCTTCGGTCCAATTGTCGATCCCGGTTACGCCGCTGGACGAGACATCGTCGGGCGTTGAAAACCAATAGGCATTAGCCGGTGAGGAAGAAAGAGTGTCAATTTCGCTCAGAGACAAAGCCCGGTTGTATATACGAACATCATCTAGCGAACCGTCGTATTCTGCGCTGACTGCAGTACTAGAACCTAAACGCAAGGTTTCTGCTGAGTCCACCACACCGGCTGCAACAACAGCAGAATCTTCAAGTACACCGTCGATGTAAAGCTCAAATGAGTTGCCATTGCGCAAAGCGCTGACGTGATGCCATTCACTATTCAAAGCGCCAGAGGCCGTTAACTGCGCGGTTCCGGAAGCTCCGTATACGCTGAAGTTAAGGTCACCAAAATCATCGCTGAAAATAACCCAACCATCCGCACCGGCTGACTGGCCAATTAATCGTTCTGTACCGGAAACCGGCGTTGCCGAGTTAAACCAGAAGCCAATCGAAAAATCAGCGCTTCCAAAATTGAGAACACTGTTATCGCTGACTTCTATGCGGTCGAAATCGCCAGCAAACTCAATAGCGGCGGAGCCAATATGCCCGTCCACCCAGGATGGTGTAGCAATCAAACTTCCATCGTTTCCAAAGCCACTGGAGTCCACCGCCGTGGAACCGCTACCAGTGTCCAGCCTATAGTGCGCAATCAGGCCATCATTCAGGGAGTCTCCGCTGATAACAATCGCTTCGCTCAGCTCAGAAGTATTGCCTGTGCTTATCTGGGTGGCTGTTGCACTCAGTACACTTCCAACGGTTGAACCTGTAGCTATGTCTATCGCGAATGCAGCATTGCCGCTGGCGTCTGTGGTCACAATTCCAGACCCAAGATAGCTTGCGGCTTCACCGTGCCCACTGGCATCGGCGGAGGCCGATGTATAGAAATCCAGATCAAAGCTGGCGCTTGCGACACTGTTGAAAGAGCCGCTTATTCGCGTCGCACTTCCGTCAGTGACCGCAGTAACGGCAAGAGGATAGTTCTGTAAACTGTTCACGCCGGCATCGGCATCAAGCGAATCATTGGCAGTTACGCCAAATCCGTCCTCCGTGCCACCGGCCAGATCGATGCCTAGAGTGGCATTGGAGAATATCGTGTTGCCACGAATCGTATGCCCGTCACCGGCCGCGTTATTTACATGCACACCATTGTCAAGATTATGCGCAATAACATTTCCCTGACCCGGTAATATCCCACCGATAATGCTGGACACTGAACTGGTAGCAAGTTCGATTCCGTCTTTGTTGTTGCCCAAAGGGTCCGAGCCATTGGCTGCCGTACCGATGTAGTTCCCGTAAACGATATTGCCGGTGCCACTGCCGGTTATTTCAATACCATCATCATTGTTGCCCGATACCACGTTTCTGTCGGCCGCTGATGTGCCACCAATAGTATTGTTTGAACCACCCGATTGAACTTTGATGCCGTCGTTTGTATTGCCGAGATCGGCTGTGCCGGCCACGTTGGTACCAACATAGTTACCCGCAATAAGGTTACTGTCTGACTCGATGACAATCCCATCCGCATCAAATCGATTGATAACTAATCCGCGAATCGTGCTACCGTCACTGCCGGAACCCAATAGGAGGCCGGCGGCATCAACGCCGGCGCCAGAGCCATCCAATTCAATAATTGGCGTACCGGAAAAGTCAGCCTCGGAAGTGCCGTCAATCGTAAGTGTGTCGGTAATTTCTGGTAGCTCTGAAGCAAGGCTTATGGTGTGAGGACCGGTACCAGTGATATTGAACGTTATCGTATCGGCGCCGACTGCCAGGTTCGCCAAGTTAATCGCTTCACGTAAGGAACCGGCGCCAGAATCATTTGTGTTACTTACAACAAAAGTTGCCAGCCGTTGCTTCTGCGGTTGCTCACTGAAACTTGATGGCGCACTTTTCGTGGGCTGGCTTTGATCCTGTGTCGAATTTGCAGCAGAGCTTTGCAATGCGTTTGGCGAAGCCAGTGATACCGACCCGGAAAGATTTCCGGTGATATTTTCCGATACATCAATGACGACTTCGACAGCGGTGGAGTCTATTACATTCTGACTGAATGCTCCCGCGAACCCATCAGAGAAGAGTATGCGCGGCTCCAACTCCTCTATAGTAGGCTTAGCATTATTGTTAGTGGAATTACGGGAAGTCGCTGGCTTTGAAGAAAGTGGAAATTTCGACCTTCGTTTTGTCAATGTAAACGCTGCGCCAGAGTGTATATATAAAGTGTAGAGAATCAGGGAACAGACACTCTGACAGAGTGTGATCTACTTAACAAAAATGACTGGCTTTTGCCCTGGCAATTGCCGTTGATTGATTAAGCACTGGACAGGAGTAAACTGATCAACTAGTGATCATTTAGATGTTTCTGCAATCAATATGGTCGATAAACAGTCGTTTTAGTTACAGAACCAGGAATGCATATATCATCACGAAACCAAGCGCTGGGAGAAACAAACTCATATAAAGTAGACCCAGTAAGCCGAACCGCAAAAGAGTGGTGTAACGACCTCGCTGATAATAATTGCGCATTGCGCTAAAGCTATAAACGCCCAGGTAAAGAAACAGCGCAACGAAGACAATCTCGCCAAGCAGGTAGGCGTCCGGAAGTAGCAGATTAAGCGTAAATATGAGGAACGCCAGCACATGCAGATGGATAGCGAACACCATGTGTTCAGAGTAAAAAATGGGTCTTCGACGACGATAGAAAAGAACTTTGAGGAACAGCGCGTAAGCTGGTAAAAGGATGAACATTGCTAATGGAATGCTCTCCGAGAACTCATCGACCAAGCGTTCTGGCTGGTCTGTTGCGGCCACTACCCGTGTCGTCAGGGGTTTTAGCCACCACAAATGTTCTGCGCGCTCTGCAATCGTAAAATTTTGCTCCACCAGCAATGTGTAAGCATTTAGAACATCGCGTTTTACCGATGACTCAGCTTGCCCTAATATTCGCTCCGCAAGCTGGGCGTCGGAAGAATCCAGTATTTCTTTGAGAGTTTCTGGGTCTGCTATCTCGTTAACGTTACGATCGTCACTGGCATTGGCTTGATCACGCAGATCCGAAATTACTGCACGGTCTTCCGCTATTCTTACGTCACTGCGATCAGCACTTAGCGACAAGCAGAAAAAGAAAATCAAGCTGGCGAAAAGATACAGGCGAAACGGGGAAACATAACTTGCACGACGATTCAGAGAAAACTCTTGCGCAAGAAAACCAGGTTTTGCAAACAGGTGCTTAATGGTTCTCGTAAGCCTGCCGTCCAGATCAAAGGTTTCTGACAGAAAACTTCGTATTAAACCGATTGAGGATCGGCGATAGTCGTCGTCATTTTGCCCGCACTGCGCACAAAACGCGGCCGGTCTGGGCGCACCACAGTTAGCGCAGATAGAAACTTCAGAGTCTGTTTTGTGCAAGGTTTATCTGGGCGTGAGTTTCAGTAAGCGACCACCGCTTCGACGAAACTCATCTTCCAGTACCCAGAGAGAGCCATCACTGGCTTCATCAACGCTACGGATGCGTGCCCCCATGTCATAGCGCTCGATTTCTTTTACGTCGTCGCTTTGCAAATCAATACGAATAATGGCTCGCGAGGACAGTCCGGCAACCAGGGCGTTTCCGCGCCAAGCCTTGAACAACTGACCGCGATAGACAATTAGGTCGCCTGGCGAGATCACCGGCGTCCAGGAAATGGCAGGCGTTGCATACTCAGGTGCACTGCTATGGTCCGGGATAGGCCGACCATCGTAATGCATTCCATCAGATACTTCTGGATAGCCGTAGTTTTGCGCTCGCTTGATTTGATTGAGTTCATCACCGCCGGCAGGACCCATTTCGATATCCCACAAGCGACCTTCCAAGTCAAACGCGATGCCCAGCGGATTTCTATGGCCCAGCGACCATATTTCCCCGTAAACACCTTCATCATCCACCAGGGCATCCTTGCTCAGGTAATCCACAAAAGGGTTGTCGGCGGGTATGGAACCATCATCATTTAGCCGAAGTATTTTTCCTACATTAGACTGCATGTCTTGCGAGGGGGTGAATTTCTGCCTATCGCCCGAAGAAATCCACAAGTACCCCTCGGCATCAAACCGAATTCTATGACCGTAATGCCCGCGACCCAATAGCTTTGGATACTGTCGCCAAATTACTGTCAGGTCTTCCAGTTTACCGCCGCGTCCTGTTTCCATAAACCGGCCGCGCGCAACAGCCGCTCCTCGCGTGTTGCCTTTGCCTGCTTCGGCGTAGCTAATATAGACCAATTTGTTGTCAGCGAACTTCGGGTGAACAGCCACGTCACCCATTCCACCCTGGCCGCCATAATCAACATCAGGCAAGCCAACCACTGCACGCTGTTCACCATCCTTCGTGACCAAGCGTAAGCTGCCTTTCTTTTCGGTGACCAACATTCGTCCATCGGGCAAAAAATCCAGCGCCCAAGGCTGATCAAACTCAGTGATCGCTTCAACATCAAACGGTGTGTCTGCAATGGCATGGAATGAGCCCAGTAGCAAAACCGGCAGTACTAGTACTAAAGAAATAATACTTTTCATGGATTCATTGATCTCTTGAACTAACTCAGGCACAAGAATATATCGCCTGTTGAGCATGGACAAATCATTTGACCGCATAATCGCTACTGTCGAACGCACCAGTTGACTGCCAATCGGAGTATTGGTTTGACGCCTGCACGGCATACAGCCAAAATGGCCCAAGGCTTCACGCATCAGCAGACAAGTTAATGAACATCCGGGACATTCTAAGCCAATCAGAAGTGCAGAGCATGACAGCTAGAAGCGACCTTTGGGCAGGTTTTTTGTTGCTAAAAACCTGGTTACTTATCGGTCTGATATTTTGGTTTGTGACGAACTGGACCAATCCGTTCAGCGTACTTGTAGGCCTGTTTCTTCTTGGCGGCCAGCAGCTAGGGCTGACGGTGATCATGCATGAATGTGGGCACCAGACTTTCTTTGCTTCAAAAAAATTAAATGCGCTTTTTGGGCAGTATTTTGCAGCCAACCCAACGTTCTCTGACCTGCATTACTACGCCAGAACGCACGCAGTGCATCATCGAAAAGCAGGTACTAGTGAAGACCCCGATCTTGCGAATTACTCTGCATACCCAGTCAGTAAAGACAGTTTCAAACGCAAAGTAATACGTGATATCACTGGTCAAACCGGGTTCAAATTGCTCGCGTACGTGTTCGGTTCAGCAGCCGGTGTTTTTTCTAGCGACCCTCAGCGAAGGTTGGCCGCAAAACCATTTGTGCAGCAAGTACTGGTAAACGCAATGCTGGCCATAATATTGGGGCTTGTTTTCGCGCCTTGGGCGTATGCACTTTGGTTCGGATCAATAGTGACATCGTTTATGTTGATTGTCAGAGTTCGGCAAGTTGCCGAGCATGCTGCTGTACCTGACCCCTTAAGTGAAGACCCCAGGCAAAATACTCGAACTACCCTGGTCAGCTGGTGGGAGCGCCTGTTGTTCGCTCCTAATTACGTGAACTATCATCTTGAGCATCATTTTATGGCCAGCGTTCCCTGCTATCGCCTGGCCGATTTACACAAATTGCTGCGCCAGCGCGGCGTTCTGGACGGTACACCCCTGTTCAATGGCTACTATCAAGTGCTTCAACACGCGGTTCAATAGACTATTGATCCGGCTTGTCGTCCTCAAATGACTACGCCAATGTGGTTTGCCGGATGACAGGCCAACTCTAACAGCTGTCTTTGAACCTTAGGGACACCTATTTCCGTAGAATGGACTGTCTGGCGACACTCAGTCGCTTATAAGAACTAACAAAGAGCTGCTGTAAATGCTCAAAGCAGATATGGACATCGATCAGATCGCAGAATCGGTAAAAGACTTCTGCGGCTCGGTCATTAACCCCATGCTTAGGCAACAACATGCCGAGCGATTTCATGCTGTCTGGAAAATGTGTGGCGAGTTTGGCCTGCTAGGTGCACATGTTGAGCAAGACCTGGGGGGGGCCGGCCTGAGCACTGCGCAATCGCTGCAGGCTATGCTGGCCCTGGGCGAACACTGTGACGACGCCGGCTTCGCGTTTGCGATCAATGTGGCCTTGTTTAGTCCAATCAGCACTCTGCGTACTGCAAGCAACCAAACTCAGCGACGAGATATTCTTCCTTCACTGTGCAGCGGTGATCGAATCTGTGCCTACGCCTTGAGCGAGGAACAATCTGGCTCGGACGCGTTTGCGCTTTCAACTGTTGCTAAACCCGTCAGTGGCGGGTTCAGTTTGAATGGCCGCAAGACGTATATCAGCCTGGGCACTGTTGCCAATGACGCCATCGTTTTTGCAAGCACTGACCTTGCGCGTAAGCAGTGGGGCATAACGGCGTTCTATGTTGACCTGACTGCCAACGGGGTGACCAGAACCGAAATTCCCAAGGCTGGCTTGCAATCTACGCCCATGGCGGAAATAGAATTCAAGGATTGTTATGTTTCGAAAGACCGTATGCTGGGTAAACCTGGCAGTGGTGCGGCGATATTCGAAGAGTCTCAGCAATGGGAACGCAGTTTTGTGTGGGCCTCACAAATCGGCGTAATGCAGCGGCAGTTATTTGAAGTGGTTGAGTACGCCAACCAGCGCCATCAATTTCAACAATCGATAGGGCAGTTTCAGTCAGTGTCCAATCGAATCGCAGACATGCGTGTGCGGCTGGAGACCTGCAAACAATTGCTACAACATACAGCAGCGCTGCGCGATCAAGGTCGCTCTACCCGTTTGGAAAGCGCCATGTGCAAGCTGCATCTTAGCGAAAGCTATTTGCAAAACAGTCTCGACAGCGCGCGTATCTTGGCAGCCTCCGGATACACCGGAGAGGCTGTTGCAATGTCGCAGCTTAATGATGCCATGGCAGGCTTACTGCTGGGCGGTACCAACGATATCCAGCGCAATATTATCAGCCGCTTAACAGGTGTCGTATGATTGATGCGACCACCTTAGTGCAGCTGCTGGAACAACGCGCGGCAAGCACACCCAAGGCTTTGGCGTACCGATTCTCTGAAGAAGTGGTGACTTACGCACAACTGCATCAGCAAGCAACGGCACTTGCAGAGGCACTGGCAGTCGGAGGCGTAGAGCGCGGAGACAGAGTGGGCGTTCTACTGAATCGCGGTCTGGACATGATTAGAGCCGTGTACGCAGTGCTGTATGCAGGTGCCGCATACGTTCCAATTGACACCACGTCACCGCCCCTGCGCGCGCAGGATGTCGCTAATCAATGCGAGTTGTCGTTGGTGATTACAAACGTGCGCTGTGAAAAATTGCTTGGCAATACTGACATTTCCAGCTTGGTAGTCGATAAAGACCCTCAGTGGCAGCAATGCATTGAGAATGCTGCAAGGCTGCAGGCGAGCATCAAAGCAGAAGTTACGCCAACTGATCTTGCCTATATTATTTTCACATCGGGTTCTACCGGCACACCAAAAGGCATTTCACACTGCCACGCTAGCGCGGTTTCTTTTGCGGCAATGATGGCCGAACACTTTGAGTTAAGTGGTCAAGATGCAGTGCTTGCAACATCGGCATTGCATTTTGATATGTCAACATTTGATTTATTTGCCGCTGACTGGGCGGGCTCTCAAACGGTTATAGCAAGTGAGGCACACCAAAAAATGCCGGCCTCGCTAAGCAGTCTTGCTGAAGATTACAAGACTACCGTGTGGTACTCCGCGCCATTTGCCATGTCGCAGGCTCTGGAGTATGGAGCGCTTGACCAGCGAAACCTGCAACACATGCGATGGATGATTTATGCCGGCGAAGCTTTTCCGGTGCAACAATTAAACAGACTAATGCAGGCCTTACCTCAATGTCGCTTCAGCAATGCCTATGGTCCAGCCGAAACAAATGTCAGCCATATTTATGATTTTGTATGGCCTAATCAGAAGATTGAAACAAACAATATCCCAATTGGTAAGCCATGTAAGCAGGTAGACACTGAGCTTATTGATCGCAATGGAAAACTCGCCAAAGAAGGTGAACTTTGTATTGCAGCGAACACCTTGATGAACGGTTATTGGCGTCAGGATAAACTCACTAGCGCAAAAATCTACAGCGCCAGCAATGGGCGCCGCTACTATCGCAGTGGTGACATTGTTTCAGTAGATCAAGATGGTTTGTTCTATTTGCACGGTCGGCAAGATCGACAAATAAAATTGCGTGGCTTTCGCATAGAGCTTGAAGAAGTTGAAAACAGTCTGAGCAGTATTAATGATGTGGAGCAAGTCAGTGTCTCCATCAGGGAAGGCGAACATGGCCGCAAAGATCTCGTTGCCGACGTGCTACTACGCCCTCTGGCTACTGCAACTGCTCAGCAGCTAAGAACTGCAGCAAAGCGTGTTCTGCCTGCTTACGCAGTACCAAGTGAATTTGCAGTTCATTCGAATTTTCCAACCACTAGCTCTGGCAAGATTGATCGACTGGCATTAAGCAAGCAGTGGCAGGAGCAAACCGTATGAGCAACAGTGGCGGCATACTCAAGCAGGTACGCGATATTGTTCTCGGTACACTTGACCCAGAGCTTGGCACTGTAAGTGACGAAGAAGAGCTGCTATTGAGTGGGGTGCTCGACTCAATGGCCGTAATCTCCATCACCAACGAACTGGAAAAATGTTTCCACATCGAGATTCAGGCAATGGATATCACCATTGAGAACTTTGAATCCATTTCAGCAATGGCGAATTACCTGGCCGGGCAAATCAATGACTGATCCGTCGCTTACACTCAGCACAATACAACAGCTGATGTTGGCAGGACAGGCATTGGACCCTGGTTCTGCGCTGTATAACATGGCCTTCCGTTTTGACCTCAGAGGACCGCTGGACAGCAAACGTTTTTCCTCTGCTGTAAGCAAGGTGGTGGCACTTAACGATTGCCTGCGCATTCGTACTAATCTGCGCGACCTCAGTGCTTACGTTGACGATAGCGAGTTTTCGCTACCAATAGTAGATGCCAGACGCTGGTCAGCACAGAAATTGGATCAGGCTCTTAAAAAAAGCGCTTGCACTGCATTCGATTTGAATACCGCATGTTTTAACAGCACTTTGTATCAAGTCTCGCCCAATCATCATGTCTGGTTTGTGATGAAACACCACATTGCAACCGATGGCGCCGCTTTTGTAGAGCTGCAACGCCAGGTTGTTGCGGCCTATCAGGGCGACGCATTCCCCACCGAAAATTTAACGCAATGGCTTGCTGATGAGCAGGCGGCAATGGCTAAAGAAGCACATAGTCGGAATACTGACTACTGGGCGAAGAAGTGTGACTTGGCAATGGACGAGCAGCGTGAAATCCCTGCCGCCAGAAATGGCAAAGCCGCCACCCTACGCCACACCAGGCGGCTTGGAGATCACTTAATGCTGGGGCTGGAAGAAGCGTGCAAGCATCCTGCGGTGAAAAGCATCAGTCGCGATTTAAGTCGATTTTCCCTGTTTGCTGCAGCACTACTCACACTGCGATATCGACTGTTCGATAGCAAAGCGACAACGCTAGGCGCACCGTTTGCAAAACGCGCGCCTGCTGGACTGATCGCACCTTCCCTTGAAATTGGCTTTCTAAAGGTAGAATTACGCCCAGACCTAAGCTTTTCGGAACTTGCCCAGCAGGTTCTGCAAGACACTGTACGCAGCATGAAACACATTTCACCTGGCGTTACTACCGCGAAAACCAATGCCAGTTTCAGTTGGTTATTGAACATGGTCAACGCGCAATTCGCAGCGTTTGATGATCTTGAATGCGAATCAGACTGGTTGCATCCCGATGCTGGTGATGTTGCCCATGCATTGCGCTTGCAGATTCATGATTTTGATTGCAGTGGTCGATTAAACCTTCACTTCGACATCAGTAACGCGCAGTTTGATTCGGCTATGCAGGAGAGAATTCCTCTGTGGTTCGAATCAATTCTTGCTCAGGCAGTGAGTAATGTTGACATCAAGATTACCGATCTACAGCTGCTCTCACATCATGAGACTGAACTGCTGAGCGCATTCAACGACACGCAGCGAACTGTACCTGCGAGCACAATCGTTCAAAAATTGCAGGAGTTCGCGGATTCGACTCCAGAAACATCAGCACTTGTTTCTGACAATGAGCAGCTCGGTTATCAACAGTTAAAACGCAAAGTGGATGCTTTGGCGTCCGCACTGCCCGGTAATCAGCCCCTGCCCATTCTGCTGCCAAGAAGCATAGATTTTGTTGTTGCTGTACTTGCTGCTCTTACTCGAAACATTCCATTCGTACCACTGGATATTGACCACCCAGATGATCGCTTGAAGACGATTCTCAGTACTCTGGGTAGCTCTGCAGTTCTTACTGATCGAAAAAACAATGATCGTTTGCAAGGTCACAGTGAGGTCATATTGATTGATGACCCGCATCTACAAACCATTGAAAAACAACACGCTTGTAATCAGGAATCGATGGAAGCGGCTTATATCATTTTCACTTCCGGTACCACCGGGCAGCCCAAAGGCGTTGAGGTGACCCACCTCTCATTAAACAATTACCTGCATTGGGCTGCACAGCAGTATTGCAATGGGCAAGCAGTTCGAATGCCCCTGTTTTCATCGGTGGCCTTTGATCTGACATTGACCTCGCTGCTACTGCCTATCTTCACGGGTGGCACAGTGCGAATCTACCCTCAGACTCATCAGTCATCGCAGTTGGCGGTGCTTGATGTGTTTAAGGATAACGTTGTAGATATAGTCAAACTGACACCGTCTCATCTACGCCTGGTTTTGCAGGGCTCACATAAGCGTTTAGCGACTTCATCCATCAAAGGGCTGATAATGGGTGGAGAAGATTTTCCTCGCCAGTTAGCGATGAGTGCCCAGGATCAACTGGGCGAAGAAGTGGCTTTATACAATGAATACGGCCCAACCGAAGCGACCATAGGCTGCATGATCCATCAGTTTGACCCTGGCCGTGATGACCATCGCTCTGTACCTATTGGCAGGCCAATTAGCAATGCCCGTATTCACCTGCTGGACGCCTGTGGCCAGGAAGTACCTGTGGGTGTGCCAGGCCGAATACACATTGACGGCGCTGTTCTGGCAAAAGCTTACTGGAATGGGCCGCGCATTCGAGACTCGCGGTACGATACTGGAGATCAAGCCATTCGCCAATCCGACGGAAGTCTGGTTTACCTCGGTAGATTCGACAGCCAGAGAAAATTTCGTGGCGCACGCATCGAGTTGCAAGAAATAGAAGCAGTTGCGAACAGTACAGGGCTGGTTAATGAAGTTGTTGTACGCATTGCAGCAGAGAACACTCAGCGGCAAGCCACACTGTGCACCAAATGCGGAATTTCAAATGACGTTCCAGGCATAAGAATTCAAGTAGACGGCGTTTGCAGCGTTTGCACTGATTTCGACAATAAACGTGCAAGCCTGGAACCCTATTTCAAAACACTGGATGAGCTACGCGATGCACTGCATTCACGGGCCTCCACAGATCAAGGCGCAGATTGCCTTGCGATGGTCAGCGGCGGGAAAGACTCCAGTTATATGCTTTGCAAACTGGTCGAGATGGGGTTTCGCCCAGTGGTATTTACTTTAGACAACGGCTATTTGTCAGACCATGCGCTGGCCAATGTAGAGCGTATGTGCAAGCGACTGAATCTGCATTGGGAACGTCAATGCCCGGCGGATATGGATGCTATTTTCGCAGACAGTTTGCGGCGTCATTCCAATGTGTGTAACGGTTGTTTCAAAACCATTTACACACTTGCGATTAACTTCGCACTTGCTCATAACATTCCCAGCATTATCACCGGTCTATCCCGAGGGCAATTGTTTGAAACGCGACTGCTGGATATGGTAGAAGCTGATGTACTTGACGAAGTGCAAATTGACCAACGTATAGACGCCGCTCGCAAGGCCTACCATCTAATTGATGACAAAGTGTCTGAATGTCTGGATGTTAGCAGAGTTCGTGACGAACAAACCTTCGAGCAAATCGCATTTTTTGATTTCTATCGATACACAAACGTTGTGCTGAGTGACATGTACAGTTTCTTACATGAATTCGGCGACTGGCAACGCCCACCGGACACCGGGCGCTCCACCAATTGTCTAATCAATGACGTTGGGATTTACGTTCATAAAAAAGAGCGCGATTACCACAACTACGCCGTGCCATACGCCTGGGACGTTCGAATGGGGCACAAAACTCGGGCGGAGGCTGTTGATGAACTGAATGACGATATCGACCTGGTCAGAGTACAAGACATGCTGGATAAAATCGACTACGCGCCACGTGAATCAGTCGAGCATCAGACAGAAAGCCTGGTTGCGTACTATGTTGCCACGGGCGACACGGTTGAGCCAATATTGCGCGAAGCAATGGCATCGCAACTACCCGATTACGCGATGCCAAGCCATTTCGTTCGGCTGGAGCAGCTACCGCTGGCACCCTCAGGGAAACTAAACGAGCTGGCGCTGCCAAAACCCTCAACGGCGCGCCAGACCGCTATGCAGAAAGCCAATGGCGGTCAACAGATGCCTGTCACTGATACCGAGAAGGCGCTGGCCAGTATTTGGCAACAACACTTCAATATCGATTTTATTGGTCTGGATGACGATTTCTTTGCCCTGGGCGGAGACTCTATTCTGGCTGTTCAAATCAGCGCCAGCTGCAAAGACCACAATCTAAACGTGGCACCCACCGACCTTTTTTCCTCTCCAACCGTACGCCAGCTTTCAAACCTTGAACTCGAAACCATTCCATTGGAGATTCCACACGCAACGCCAGGCAACGTTTTACCGAATACCGGGCTGGCGGCCGATGAGTTGTCTGATCTGCTAGGGCGTTTCTGAGTTTATGAACCAGCTGTCTGACAAAATAGAGTCAGTATTTCCACTCAGCCCTACCCAGGCCGGAATGCTCTACCACGCTATTAGTAGCCCGGGAACAGCCACCTATATCGGCCAACATCGAATGCGCTTGATTGATGTCGATGCAAATGCATTGCGAACTGCGTGGCAGTTAGTAACTAACCGACACAGCGCTTTACGCACAGCCTACGTGTGGGAAGGTTTATCGCAATCGGTACAACTGGTTCACGCACACCTTGATGTCCAGATAGAAGAAATTGAGTTCTCAGGCAACGAGGAACAATTAGCGGCCTTCTGTGAAGCGGAGCGCTGCACAGAATTTGAATTCGACAAATTCCCCCCTGCCAGAATTAAACTGCTGCGATTGAATGACACAGAGAGTGAGTTGCTATGGACTCGGCATCATTTAATGGTAGATGGCTGGTCTGCCCATCTTGTATTACGTGAGCTTGCTGAAGCATACACCTCAGTGATTCAGAATACTGCGTGGCAACCACCCGCAGTTGAAGGGTTCTCCAGCTATATCTCCTGGTTGCAGCAGCAGGACAAGGCCAGGAGCCAACGCTACTGGCAAACACTGTTCGGCTCGACAAGCTTCATAGGCGATCTTGAGGGTATTCGCTCAGGTAACCGTGGTGCCCATCACACAGCCCAAATAGAGCAGGTGTTAAGTGAAGAGTTCAGCGAGCAGCTTCGAAGCCGCTGCCGCGAAGCAGGCGTCACGCTGAGTGCACTGATGCATGGTGCCTGGTCGGCAGTGCTTGCCGGCTTTAATAGCGAATCAACACTGGTGTTTGGAAGCACAGTGTCTGGCCGCCCAGTTGGCGTAAGTAATGCCGACGGTATTGTTGGAAATTTTATTAATACCCTGCCGGTGCGAATCGATACCCGGTCTGACACGTCTGTCGCTGAGTTTCTGAAATCTTTGCAGTTACAGATAGCAAGCAGTTCAGAGCACAGTCATATTCCCCATGGCGATATCATTAAAAACGCCACTGTGGAGCCGGGTGCACCGCTGTTTGAGAGCATAGTGGTGTTTATGAACTACCCGAAACTGGAAAGCGGCAGCGGCAGCTCCGGACTTGGCATTGCCCAGCATCACTACAAGGAACACAGTCACTACCCGGTTGCGGCTTTAATAGTGCCTGACGATGCAATCAAAATTATTCTCATTCACGATACAGGGGTAGTAGAGCCTTTTAAGGCGCGCGGCCTGGTTCATTCGCTTGAGCAGCATTTATTAGGTTTGATTAATAGCTTGGAACAACCTATCCAGACGTTTTTCGACCACGCTAGAACGCACAGCTCAACATTATCAACAACCGAGCTGTCTGTATCACCAGAGAACGTTGTTAATCTCTTGCAAAGCAGCATCGACCTTCACCCGCAAGCGATCGCCTTAAACGACGGCAACAGAACCTTGACCTATGCCGAGCTCGGAAATGCCGCTGGAAATTTAGCGCAGCACTTGCGTAACAATGGAGTGGCACCCGGCAATCGCGTATTGATTAAAATGCCCAGATCCATTGAAGGCCTGGTAGCGATTTGGGCTGCACTGTACGCAGGCGCGACCTATGTGCCTTGCAACGAAAGAGAAAACGCTACACGATTGATGGAGTTACAGGAAGCTGCAGATGCTCGTTGCCTGATTACTGACGAAGTGCTTGCCAATTTTCCAGACGCACTGGTTTTTCAGCATGCCGACACCACCGACAGCTCATTTGAGCCAGCTGTTGCAGGCATGGATGCGCTGGCCTACATAATATTTACATCTGGCAGCACTGGAAAAGCGAAGCAAGTAGCGGTGAGCCATAGCAATCTCGCCCATTCTCTTGCAGCACGTCTACAGTTTTACGAACAATCGCCAGCTGTCTACGGCTTACTTTCACCATTGGCATTTGATAGCTCTGTTGCAGGTATATTCTGGATGGCAGCAACCGCCGGTGAGCTGCTATTAATCAGCGAGTCTGAGGTGCGGGAGCCTCGGAAACTGGTGAGCAAGCTGATAAATCAAAATGCCGACGCCATGCTATGCCTGCCAAGTGTTTACTCCGCAGTTTTGGCGACTTGGCCAGAGTTCTGTGAGCACGCATTGCAACTGGTGATCGTCGCTGGCGAAGCCTGCCCTACATCTATTTTGACAGAGCACCAATCAACTTTCCCAGCCGCAACACTGGTGAATGAATATGGACCAACTGAGGCAAGTGTTTGGTGTGCGGCACAGCGCTTCCTTCCTGGTGATCCTGTCGACCCATCGTCAGATTATCTATCGATTGGTCATGCTATACCCGGCGTTGTTTTGTCTGTTGAAAATGAGTTTGGCGCGGTACCAGCGGGCGCTATTGGCCAACTGACAGTGAGCGGAGCAACGGTTGTTCGCAATGTCTTGGACTCTGACTCTCGCTACGCCACCGGGGATCTGGTGGAGCAACAGCAAGATGGCTCTTTGTTGTTTCGTGGGCGTATTGACCAACAAATTAAAATCCGCGGCCACAGAGTTGAGCCTTCAGATATCGAAGCAAGCTTACGAAGGCATCAAAGCATTAACGACTGCGCGGTACTTGCGATACCTCACAACGCTGAGGTATCCCTGGGTGATATTGAACAGGCTCTAGGTCTTTTATCACCCGTGGAAGCCAATGAGCTGCTGCATTTTGTGGAGAACTACAATGCGCCGACTTAAGCGCCATGCAAACTACGAACTGCAACTTCAGGTGAAAGCAGGCGACTTTATCGCACCGCCAAGACCGGCGCAGCGTAACTGGCTGATCAACCGCGCGCTTTCAGAATTGGCCTGGGATCTGGAATCAATTCATGAGCTTGCCGCAAGATTTGTTCCCGGGGTAGAGAGTTTGCTCAGTCATGAACACGATTCAGACGCTATGCCGCAACCCGATGACATCATGGAACTCTGGCAATTGCCCATCATGCAAAAAATGGCGGGTTGCGTCAGTGCCAGCCATGGCCATGTTCTTGAAATCGGTTATGGTCGCGGTATTTCAGCGCAGATGATCCAGAAAGGTGGCGTTCAGGAACACACGATTGTTGAATGCGTGCCAGCAATAGCGCAGCAATGTCGCGACTGGGCGGCTGACAATGGATTTAAAGTAAATGTACTCGAAGGCCGCTGGGAAGAAGTGCAAAGTGAAATGAAGATATACGACGGTATTTTTTTTCACACCTACCCAATGGACAGTGAAGAATACGCAGAAGCCACGCGGCGCAGTGCAACTCTGGCCGAACCATTTTTTTCAGTGGCGGCAGAGCACCTGGCAAGCGACGGAGTATTCACATACTTCAGTAACGAGATAGACTCTTTATCCAGAGCGCATCAACGTGCTCTTTTTAAGCATTTTGAGCGAATCAGTCTTGAGCCATTGCATAAGCTGGACATTCCTGAACACGTGAAAGATACCTGGTGGATCGATCAGATGATGATAGTGATAGCAGCAGGGCCCAAACAATGACTCAACGGGAACGCCTCGAAAAACTTAACGCTGCCCAGCGTCAGTTCTTGATAGAGCAGCTACGGGCCCGCAAACTGCTCAAACGGAAACAAGGCCGCTCGCAATTAGTTGCAATAGTGAGCGGCTGCGAGTCTCATCAGCAATCGCATTTGAACGACTATTTCGGCACCATGCTGCCAGACTATATGTTGCCCAGCCAATGGCATTTCGTTGACGAATTACCCAGAAACGCCAACGGCAAACTTGATAGGCATGCCTTAGCGCGACTGCACACATCGCAGCTTCATGCAGAGTCTGCTAACCACCCCTCTGCCGATTCCAAAGCTGATAACAATGATTCGAAATCTGATTCGCAGATTAGAGAAATTGAACACACTCTTTCAGCTATTTGGGCAGAAGTGCTGTTTATGGATGATGTTCAAACGGACGACGACTACTTCGAGTTGGGCGGTGATTCAATTGCCAGCATGCAAATAGTTGCACGCGCAGCTAAACAAGGCCTGGTATTCACTACCCAGGACATCATGCGTTTTCCCAACATACGCCAGCTATCACAACGCGTTATTGCGCTGCTAAGTGGTGGGCGTGATGCGACACAGCCGTCAGCGGAACAAGATACCGAGTCTACCGCTGATATTATGCGAGTTTTGAATCTCGGTGATTAATGAGTGGAATCTCCGAACAAGATATTGAGCATATTGCGCCACTGAGCGGCCTGCAACAAAGCATGTTGTTTCGCTCTCTGGCGGAACCGAACTCAGGCCATTATATAGAGCAACTAAGTTACGAGTTCAGTGACTTTGATCTTGGCGCAATGCAAGCCGCCCTTGACGCAATCATTGCCACCCGATCGGCAATGCGAACGTCTTTTCTTTGGCGCGAGCAGGCGCTACCCAGGCAACTTACGTTTCGCTCGGTATGCCACCCAATCGAGCTCAAAGAGATCGATAGCAGTAGCGGACGACTTACTGCAGAGCAAAAGAGTGATGCGATTGCAGCTGATAGAGCACGCGGACTGAAACTTAACCAGGCACCGCTGATGCGTTTGACGGTGTTCATGCCAGCAATCTCCGCACAGAATTCCAGGCAAGTTTCCGTATTTTGCATTTGGACGTTTCATCACGCGGTAGTGGACGGCTGGTCGATTGCGTTGCTGCAGCACGAACTGCTTAATTACTATGACGCATACCGAAGCGGAAGAGCGCCTAATTTACCCACCACTGAAACTACGCTCATGCGGGCTGATAATCGCCCTCAAGAAAACCTTGGGATTTGGGATCAACATCTAAACCAGGCAAATCGAGACAGTGCACTGGCATTCCTGCCAAGCCCGCTTAACTCGAATCGTGAGTACGCCGAGGTAGAGTATTGCTGTGACAGCGATGCTGGCGCCAGGTTGCGTACAGCGTGTCAAACGCACCGCGTCACCTTTGCAAATTTCGCCCATGCTGCCTGGTCATTACTGCTGTGCCATTTAAACGGCCAGCGCAGTACGCTCTACGGCACAATTGATAGCGGACGTAGCGACCTGAAAGATAGTGAGAACGCAGTAGGCATGTTTATGCAATTACTGCCCATTAGTATTGATATTGACGAATCGCAGCCTTTAGAAACCTTTCTGCGCGAAATTCAGCGTAGACAATGGGTATTGCAAACCGATCACTTACCCTCGCCCTCCAATATCGCACTGGCATTGGAACGAGCTCCCGGCGATGAGCTTTTCGACACTTTGCTGTTAGTACAGAACTACCCGGCAGCGGTAATGCCTGAGAACCTAGGTTTACTTGAAAGTAAGGGCTTTGAACAAGCCGATGCGCCGCTGGTTTTATCTGTTGGGAATACCGATACCTTACGCATGCTCGCCAGGATCCAGACCGATCGATTGGATACCCGGCAAGCCAGCGCGATGCAAAACCATTTTGCTGGCATGCTGACTGTGCTTGCAAACGCAGCAGGCACACTGACCCTTGGTGAAATACTGGATCAGTTTGCTGCAGAGAGCATTGATAATCCGCTAGCGCCACAGCAATATGAAACCAGCAATTTACGCTGCATAGTTCGTTTTAACGAAGCGACTCAAAGACACCCTGAAAATATTGCAGTGATCGATGCCAACCGATCGTATACCTTTGCAGCGCTCGCCAGCCGCGCAGAGCATATTCGCGAGCTGCTTGCTGATGCAGGTGTCACAGATAAGAGCACCGTGGCTGTGTGCCAAACAAGAAGCCTTGACTCAGTTGCCAGCTCTCTGGCGATACTTGCGCAAGGCGCCAGTTTTGTTCCAATAGACCCCGGCTTTCCTGCCAGTATAGTGGAATCCATGCTCAATGACAGCGGCGCTCAGTTTGCCCTTACCTCAGATCCCACCAAACTGAAATATTTGAGCCAATCAACCAGGCTTGTCTTACTACCAGACGCCGATAGCCAGCAACATAAGCCACTGACAATTTCCAATAGTGCTAACAGCATCATGTGTGTGATGTTCACTTCAGGGTCTACGGGTAAACCAAGGGGTATAGCGCTAACACACGCAGCCGTTATGAACCGCCTTGGCTGGATGGAGAAAGAATACCCTTTCGTACCAAGTGACGTTTGTGCAGCGAGAACACCGGTCAATTTTGTTGATGCCGTAGCCGAAGTATTTGGCCCACTGTGCGCCGGCATCAGCTGCCGGATCATTAGTGATAAGGAACTGCATTCGCTGGGCGAATTCGTTCGAATTGTGGAGCACACCGGTATCAGCAGAATCAGCCTGGTGCCATCATTGCTGAACGCGCTACTGATGGAGCTTGGCGAGCACAGTAGCTGGCCTTCTGTTCGACTCTGTATTGTTAGCGGCGAAGCGCTAAGCCAACAATTAGTCATTGACTATCATCAAAAACTCCCCCACAGCAGGCTGCTCAATCTTTATGGCAGCACTGAGGTAGCTGCAGATGCATTGTTTTATGAAACGAGTGCAGACCTCGACAGGAATTGTAAGTGGGCCCCAATTGGCAAACCCATCGATAACATGAGTGCCCAGATATGTAATGCTCTTGGTCGCGTACTTCCCCGTGAGGTTATCGGAGAGCTGCACATTCAAGGCCCTGGCGTTGCTACCGCTTATATTAACGACTCAGATTTAAGTGCCAGCAAATTCATAGACGACCGTTTTCTAAGTGGCGATCTGGCTTTCGCCGATGCACAAGGTCTTTTTCACTTCATCGGTCGTGCAGACAGGCAAATAAAAGTACGCGGCCAGCGCGTTGAACCAGGTGCTATTGAAGCCGTGATTGTCAATCACCCCGATGTGCATCAGTCTGTAGTTTCACTAGTGGGGCAAAACCTGCTTTGCTTCTACACCGGTAAACAGCAACCACATCAAACACTGGATGAATTTGCACGAGGCAAGCTACCTGCCTACAGCCTGCCATCCAGGTATTGGCACCTTGATGAAATACCACTGACGCACAGCGGCAAAACAGATTTTCTGGGTCTTCAGCAATTGGTTGTCAACACAGCGACGCCACTTGTGAATGCTTCAACAACGGCTTCACTTTCCTTGCACCAAAGAGAACTGGGGCTGACGATCGGCAATATATGGTCTGAACTTCTACCGCATGCATCTATTAGCACCAACACAGATTTTTTTGAAGCCGGCGGACATTCACTGCTTGCAATGCAAATGATTGCTAGCGTAGAACGCGCACTGGGTATGACAGTTCCTCTGGCCGTGTTTATGAGCAACACACGACTTGCGGATTTCGCCAAAGTGTTGTTCGACGGCATACCCAAGCTCTCTGCACCTGAACTGATCACCCTGCGCGACGGCAATGCCTCTGCCCCTGCACTATTCTGCATTCAGGGTGACGCCTACAACATTGTTCCTCATTGCCAGATAGATCGAAAAATTTACTGGATTTCCCAATGGTCGACTTGCGTGGATCTAACAAAAGACCCTGTGCCCGTTCCCATCGAATCAATACAACAAACCGCTGAGCGCTACACGAGGCACATAGAACGTGTACATCCGAAAGGCGAACTATGCATACTCGCCGCCTGTGGTGCTGCCGTTATATCAATGGAAGTAGCACGAATATTACAGCGCAAAGGACGAACTCCAAGCAAGCTAGTACTAATGGATTTACCCAGAGGTGAGCTAACCACTGCCTCCGAACGAGGATTCAAGTACCGACAGGGACGAAACATATTTCACAGCGCCTACGGTTATGCAATGCGAGTTGGAGGCGGAAACAAGATCAAAGCCCAACTGGATCGTCGCAAGATCAATCGTAAGATCACAAAAGGAATAGCGTTGACCGATATTGAGGCGGCCGAATTGATGCATATTCGACTTAGCGAAGCGTTAAGCGATTACGAACCTCAAGAATACCAAGGTAACGTTGAGCTGATTCTGTCAAAAGCCTGGTACCGCGGCGTAGAGAAAGCTGAAAACGCCAGCGTGCCAGAATTCTGGAGACCTTATTTACCTGAGGTTGCAGCTATTCACTTTTCGACTGCGGATCATCATTCAGATTTGCTGCAGGGCGATGCCGCAGTTTTTGCTGTTAATGTTATTGAGAGTTAGTCTCCGATCTAATCTCAACGGAATTCGATCATAGTGGCAATTAGGCGAAGAAGT
>CAYGSL010000052.1:0-30479 GCA_964352475.1 uncultured Pseudomonadales bacterium
CCTCAAAAGAATGATTAAACTGCCCCCCCTCCAGCAACCCCGTATGACTCACCACGCACCCTGCCTTGGGTTCACTGGCACCAAACACTACCCTGGCCACCCGCGCGTGTACTATCGCCCCCACGCACATCGCACAAGGCTCAATCGTCACATACAAGGTTGACCCGGGTAATCGGTAGTTAGCTTCTGCTTGTGCAGCAGCCCTCAGCGTAACAAGCTCTGCGTGTGCGCTGGGGTCGCAGGCACTGATGACCTGATTGTGTCCAGAGGCAATTACGACATCGTCTCTTACCAACACGGCACCCACTGGTACTTCATTGATATCAAAGGCAAGCTTGGCCTGCAATAAGGCGAGTTGCATCCAATTCTGATCGGATTCGGCGTGAATTCTGTCGTTTTTCATAGGCCAAGTTTACCCGAATCCAGGCCGTATCATTTTGCCAGACCACTGGTCGCAATTAGTGGCTCGAATACCCACCGTTCGGCGGGCAATATTGACTCCGGTTGTCGCTGTATACTCTATCCGACATACGGAGTGCCGGCCGGCGGCCCTGTATTGCATGCGCACAGCTGCAAACCTATTATTGCCGGGATATTAGCCAGCCAAATTATGGTCAGGAGTCTGTTGAATTGTTGAAGTTACTCTGCATTCTTAGTTTGTTGTTTGTCACCGCGTGCAGCGGCGGCGGTGGCGACGCTGGCACAAATGTGGGCAGCAATGGCGGTTCTGTAACAGATAACGACACGAACCCTGGCACAAATACCGATACTGATACGAATACTGATACCGACACGAACACCGATACCGACACAAATACCGATACCGACACAAATACTGATACGGATACAAACACCGATACAAACACCGATACAGACACCGATACAAACACCGATACAAACACCGATACAGACACCGATACAGACACCGATACAGACACCGATACAGACACCGATACAGACACCGATACCAATACAGACACTGATTCCGATGGTGACGGTATTCTGGACAGCGCTGACGCATGCCCGAATCAGGCCAATACCGGTCTTGGTCTTGATGCAACGGGTTGCCCAATAGCTGTACCGGTTCCGCAGCGCAGCACTGCGTCTGTGGTGCTGGCACAACAATCCTCGCAAAGCGCATTCGGCGGTACCTGGGAATTGGATTTCTACCGCAACACGGCCTACAGCTGTGGCGTTTCCGGTAACTATTCCTTCCTGGTTGTGGAGCCCAGCAACAATGCAGGCGCGCAGGCCCCGCTATGGGTGTATCTGCACGGTGGTGGAGTCGGTTATTTCGATAACAGTGGCAGCTACTTTGCCTTACAAGGCCAGACGCAAAACACCTGGAACCAGGAAGAGACATTCAATGACCTGTGGAATGGCCAGGTGCTTGAACGTGTTTTGGACGGTGGTGGCAATCTGATTGACAATACCTTGCGACGGCGCATTGAAGAGGGATATCGGCTGTTGGTGGTGTCTATGTGTGACCACGATCTGTATTCCGGCCAGGGCAATGCTTACCCGAATAATCCCAACGGTGGTCAGGCCAATGGTTTACAGGCAACAATGTCTGCCGTTGAGTATACGGTTGCGAATTACCCCACCACTCACGTCATTGCCCATGGCACCAGTGCTGGCTCAGTGGGTGTATTTTCTCTGGCCAGTGCCTTTGCCCAGGAAAACACTGAGCTCACGGCGGTCATTGCCGATTCTTATGCGATTACGCCACGGCTTCTGCCCATCACTGATCAATATGCCGGCACTTCCGGCTTTCCGCTGGTAGCGGGATTCGAAGCGCAAGGGGCGATAGACAAGATAGGCTTCTATATTGATCCCGAACAGCACGGTTATCCGGAAGCACGCATCAATGCTGGTTTTACTGCAGTACCCAGCCTGTTTCTGGGAGGTGATGCAGACCCGTTTTGCGCAGGAAACCTCGCCGTCATTTCGCAAGCAAGCGGCACTGGCTTGAACAATTGCGATTGGGTATTTGATGCGCTACGGCAGGCCGTTGCAGACCAGCCAAACAGCCCTCATCAGGTCACCATTCTGGATGGCGCGGGCCATGTGCCTACTAATGACGCAGGGCCGGCTAACAACATCGTAGACAACTTTGTCAGTGGCGTTCTCTCGGCTAACCCTCCGTTTCCATTCGAATAAGTATCAGTATCGCGGTAAACTCGCTGCAACAGCTGTAGCGAGTTATTGACGCGTTTTTCAATCTGTGGGCTGCAGCGTTCAACCTTGGAAGCAAACGCCCATGATGAACTGCAATCGCGCCGTGCTGGCTACTGCGGCACTTACGGCAATATCACTGTTAGGCAGTTGCGCACTTCAGCGCAACAGCACTTCAGCTGAAAAATATCTCTTTGACGCTTTACTGTACCGAACAGAGGGCGGTATTCCACACATCGTGGCAGAAAACTGGCGCAGCATCGGTTATGGCACGGGTTACGCCGCCGCAGAGGATCACTTCTGCGAACAAGCTCGCAATGTACTGAAATTTCGCGGGGAGTTGTCGGCGAACTTCGGCGGCTCAAAAGCGCATCGTGACTCTGACTTTTTCTACAAATTGCTGGAAGAAGAAGGTATTTTCGATGCAACGATTGACCTTGAGTTCGATGACTTGTTTGAAGGTTACGCTGCGGGCTTTAACCGCTACGCGCGTGACAAAGGTAGTGAGAATATTAACGACCCGGCCTGTAAAGGTGCGAGTTGGATACCAACACTGAGCGCCAGAGATGTGAAGCGTTTTCATCTCACCCCGGCTTTCCTTCCCAGCTTTTCACCGCTTGTTTTAACGGCCGTGCCGCCAGCTGAAAGACAGTCTGCGCAGCTCAACAAGGAAAACAGTTTCGACCCTCTGAACGATCTCTCGTTAACTTCATTATCTGAATATGTTCAGAATTTGTCTAACCCTACCGGAAAGGGCAGCAATGGTGTAGCGATTGGCAAGGAGGCCAGTACCGATGGTGCGGGACTGCTATTTGCGAACCCGCATCTGGATTGGAAGAACTTCGATTTCAGAATGTATGCAATGCACCAGATCATTCCGGGCGTAAGCAACATGTTGGGCGCAAACCAGGCGCAGCGTGCGCACGTAGGTTTTGGTACCAATGGCGACATTGCGTGGACCAATACAGTATCCAGGTCCAAGGCATTCACGTTTTACAAACTTGATTTGGTGCCGGGAAACCCAATGCGATACGTTTTTGACGGCGAAGAAGTCGACATAGAACCAGTGTCAGTGAGTATCACTGTGCGCGGAGAAAACGGCGAGTTGACTGAGCAACAGCACACCTTCTACAAAGCCAATCACGGTTACATGGTTGGCGGCAAATTCCCCTGGATTGACGGCTTTGGCGTGAGCGTGCGCATCGCCAACGAGGGAGCGCGTGGCTTCCAGGGTGGGTCAATGGCAATGGCGAACGCAAAGAGCGTCGAAGAGTTAAAGCAGGCCATCAGTAAATATCAGTCTACTCCCGGAATTAATACGATTGCTGCAGACAAACACGGTCGTGTTTTTTACGGTGATCTAGGGCCGGTGGTAAATTTGAGCGACCAGCAGCTCAAAAATTGCGTGTTTAAAGAGCCTCTGTTGAAAGGAAATACAAGCGCTTGCAGCTGGAACACAGATCCAGACTCTGCAACGGCTGGCGTATTAGGCGCCAGCAAGCAGGCCGCATTGATTCGTGACGACTATGTCAGCAATTCCAACGACAGCTATTGGCTGGCCAACCCCAAGCAACCTTTTTCGAACATACCCGCAGTACAAGGGTCTGTTAGCAGTGAACGAACGCTACGAACCCGATCCGGCCTGGCGATGATACAAGCACGCATCGACGGAACAGACGGTCTGCCAGGAAGAGGTTTTGATATCAACTCTCTCAGCGAACTCATGATGAGTAACCAACATTACGCCGGACAATTATTGCGTGATGATGTGGTTAGCTTGTGCGAAGGCGCGCCAATGGTGCAGCTGGATGAAGAAAGTGTTGATGTGAGTGAGGCTTGCGAAACGCTGGCCAATTGGGATTTGAAAGCCAACACAGACAGTAAAGGCGCGCATGTTTTTCGCGAGTTTCTGCGTGCAGCAAACAACAATAAGTTTACCCGCTGGCTACCCAAATCATTTAATTATGCAATCGGCTTCGACGTGCAAGACCCTGTCAATACGCCACGTGGTCTCAATACCAACGATAATCCCGGCGTTCTAACTGCCCTGGCGCAAACCGTGGTAAAGCTTGAAAATGCAGGCATCGCGCCGGATGCTGCGCTTGGAGAGTTACAATTTGTGACGCGTAATGGTCAAAAAATTGCATTGCCTGGCGGTGAAGAGTTTGAGGGAGTGTTTAACAAAATGGCGTTTGAGCCTATTGGTGAGCAAGGCTACCCGGAGATAACTGGCTCCGCCGCAAGCTGGGTAATGACGACTAAACTTACGCCGGAAAAGACAACGGTGAAGGGCATTCTAGCGTATTCACAATCTTCCAATACAAACTCGCCGCACTATAGTGATATGACCGAGCTGTTTGCACGCGGCCAACTCATTGAAATACCTTTCACCCTACAGGCGGTAAAGCGGGCAGCGCTGAGTGAGCTTAGACTGGTGGAATAAAGGCCCTGCTCTCATCACACGTCACAACACCTGTGACTCAATTAGCTGTAGAGAGCATTGCTTCAATTCCAGTACCTCGCAACAGCGCATCAACCCTGGCTCTATCATTCTCGGAAAGTGCCTGGTAGCGTTCCTTGGTCCATTGCAGGCATTTCGCCTGATAAGGGAAAGTGCGCTGCGTCCAGCGCGCACCATCGATTTGTGTTTCCCAGTTCTTTTCGCCAACCTGCACCGCTCTAGCATTGGCCAATTGCGCCGGAACGTATACCCGGCCTATTTCGGCCAATAAATCGCGTAGGCTATCGGGCTGCTCCTCAATCGCTAGCCAGTGATTGTCATTCGGCTCTAGACCACTTTGATCACACATCTGGTCTACCCAGGCGACGGTACGCGGTGATACCTCGTGGGTGATCTTCCTAGGCGTGGGGTCAAACCCCACTAATTGCGTTAGCTGGCCATACAGACCGAAATCGCCGGCCGATGGGCGACCCCCCAGCATGAACTTCTGATTTGCCAGGTGATTTTCCATGGCCTGCAAAAAACGCCGGTAGCTGGCATCAATAACAGGTGCCGTTGTGTCGTTTGAACCCACCACATAAAGACGATTAATCTGTCGCTCTGACACCCATTGTTTGGCTTGCTTATGTGCATCTGTATCGATACTCAAGTCCATGCCCAGTGGTAACAGCGTGCCTGCGTTGTCTGCATCGATCTCCAGGTGCCAGCGGTAATGGAACATATACTTCGTGCACCATTCATCAGCAAAGTCTTCAATCAAATAATCAATAAACGCCAAAGCCGGGTCGCCTGGTAACACGCTGCGACCAGAGACCATTTGTTCCAGACGACGAATAATCGGCGTGGAATCACACTCTGCTGTTGTTGCACCATCTTGTTCAAAAAAGAATGTTGGCATGAATATTGGCTTGGGTTGAGTAACACCCAAGGCATCACAGGCCTGTCCGGGATCACCCCAAGTGATTGAATATGGCACGCGTCGATAACGAATCAACGCCACCATTTTCTGTGTATAAGGGGAACCTGTACCGCCCACCAATTGAACTGGTTTTTGTGTTGTCATTGGCAGAGTTCCTTCGCTTTGTTCAAATATTGCCTGCGGGCAGATCGCCTGCTGCCTCGGCATTCAAACTATATTGTCACAATTAGTGTCAATATGTAAAGTTTTGGGAACCACGGCCCCGGGTGGCGGTGAAAGCTGAGAACTGACAACCAGCCCAATGGCGACTAGTCTCCCCAAACCTCCAGATTATCTATTTGATGAATCGGCCTATCCAGCAAAGCGTCGAGAATTGGTGACATCCCGCTCTCATCTAACACTTTATCAACAGCCGATCGATCATTGGTATTGAGCTTCGAATGCAGCGACTGCACCCGCTGTAAAAGGAAGAAGCGGTATGGCTGCGCCAATGCACTGATGCTCTGACCGCGCAGAGTGAATTCTGTGTTGCCCAGCGACTCAGCCAAACGGCCGACCGCCGGTGCGCCAGACTCCGGCGTATGCTCTGCCAGCCAGTTATTTATGTGTTCTGCAGCCGCTAGGGTTTCGGGAACAAAATCTTCCGCACAAATCTTCATCACGTTCAACAGAGTATGGGGAACCTCATCGTTTTCCAGAAAGTCGGTGCCGGCATTAAAAAACTCCGGTGCATCCTGATCAGCTCGATTCATACGCTCCACCCATCGATAGACTCTGGTTGCACGCTGCTGCATCAATCGCGCCGGGTACGGATCGCGGCCCAGGTGAGCATACATAGGTCCCAGCAAGCCAAAATCACCTATGCATGGTCGCCAGCCTAACAGGTAGGGGTATTGCTCAAAATGTGCGTTTAGCGCGTCGAGAAAATCCAGGTACAGGGTTTCCACCAGCTCACTGCTTTGCTCGGTCACACCGAAAAACATTGCGGCGTGGCGCATGCGATTCATCATGTATTCGGTTTTATCCTCTCGCTGCGGTGTGTCGCGCTGAGAATAGAGGAAGTGGTAACGCACAAAAGCCAGATTATCTTCAGGGTAATTCCAGCGATAGTGCATGGCCGGTCGCATAAGACCTTCAGCACCAATAACGTCAAACAAGGCACTGATTATCTGTTGTTTTGGTCCAGGCGGACGACACGGCCTACCGCTCGTGGCTTCGAAGTGTTCGATAATGGCGGCACCGTCGCGAATCACCTCGCCATCTGGCGTTTGCAGCGTTGGAATGGTCGGTAATTTGCCCTTCGGTAACACCTCAGCTTTGAAGCTCTCGTGCCCAGTTGACCTTTCTATGAATGGGATTTGGTTTTTTATCAAGTAACTGCGTGCACGCCCTGAGTACAGGGAATGCGTGACTGCATATAAGATGTGCGGTTCAGTCATTGGTGGGTTCTCTGTAGGCGGTGTTGAATACAGGGCGTAGAGCGCATTCCGGGCCTGCTTTGATTTGACATAGATTGTGTCATATTGCACTATCGCTGGGCAAGAAGAAGCACCAGACAACCAGGCCGTTCAAGCTAGGCCACTGTTCAGGATAGACCCATGAAAAAATTGCTTATTTCTTTCACCGTCGTTGCCGTTCTGTTTTTGATCGCTTACAGCCAACAAGCGACTATTGCTGCACGGTTGATGCAGGCAGGCCTGGAAGCTCGTATGGGCAGTGACCTGGTGGCAGAACTGGAAGATGGTTTGCACCTGGCTTTGTGCGGTGCGGGCGGTCCACTGCCAGCGCCAAACGCATCAGGACCTTGCGTGGCAGTGGTGGCAGGCAAGCAGTTATTCGTGGTGGATGTTGGTACAGACAGCCCGCGCAACCTGGGCCGAATGGGCTACCAGGCGGGGAATGTTAATGGCGTATTTCTGACTCACTTTCATTCCGACCATATCGACGGCCTTGGTGAACTGGCCACACTCCGTTGGGCGGGCGGTGACAACACATCGCCTCTTCCGGTGTACGGAGCCGTTGGCGTAGAGCAAGTGGTCGATGGCTTCAATATGGCCTATTCGCAAGACTTCACCTACCGACACGCACACCATGGCGATCTTGTCGCACCCATGAGCGGTGCCGGCCTGCAGGCCATGCCTTTTACCAAGCCTGCAGTGGGTGAGTTGTTAACAGTCTATGAGAATCAAGGGCTGAAAGTGCAAGCCTTGGCCGTGCAACATGCGCCGGTTGAACCAGCGGTTGGTTACCGCTTCAGTTACAAGGGGCGTTCACTATTAATTTCGGGCGACACCGCGAAATCTGCGAACATTGAAAAGCTGGCTGTTGGAGTTGATCTACTGGTGCACGAGGCGCTGGCGCCGAATCTGGTCAACATGATGCATGACGCCGCAGATAGACTCGGCAACGAGATAATGGCGAAAATCACCCATGACATTCTCGATTACCATGCAAGCCCTGTGGAGGCTGCAGAAACGGCCCGCGACGCCGGCGTTGGCCACCTGCTTTACTACCATATAGTTCCGCCATTAATTATTCCCGGGCAGAAAGCGTTGTACCTGAACGGCGCAGAAGATATTTTCCCAAACTACACGATAGGACAAGACGGGGTTAGCTTTTCATTACCCGCTAACAGTGATGCAATCACATTAACCAGCAAAGGGCTTTAGGCAATTGGTAAAACGCCGCTCAGCGTTAGCTTTTGAGTGCTGAATTCAGCATGCCAACCAGTACGTTGATAGCCGCAGATTTGTGCAGTGTTTGGTGGTATCGCAGACGATGCCACATCTCAAAAGAGGCGATGGCCTCGACGGCTTCACGTTCACCGCGATCCAGATCTTTCAACTCTGGCAACCAATCTTCCAGATCTTTGCGAAGCCCGCGCTGGTAGCGAGCATAGTTCTTGCGCAACGTTTCCGAGCGCCATAGCTGTGCGGTTGTTGATAACACCCGGTTGTTGTTTTTTTCAAAGCCTTCCGCACGCCGTTCTACAGCATGCAAAATACGTTCTTCCAGTGTGCCATTTCGATCACCGCCAACAAAAAGCGCTTCCGTTGCCTCACGGGTTTGTTGGTCTATGGTCGCAAACAAGGTTTCCATGTCTTCGAAATGACGAAAGAAGGAGCGAATTTTAACGCCTGAGCGATCGGCAATCTGTTGGGCCGTAGGAATAAGATTTCCCTCTTCCATTAAGGCCAAAACAGCGTCCACAATGGCCTGCTTGCTGCGCTCACTGCGCGCTCGCCGGCCATCTACCGCTTCAGGGTTTGCTAATTTTGACATGGTGTCTGTCTTATCCTTGCGCACGCAATCTTGTAATTAGCGTTATTTGTATCACGTTGCGACGAACAGACCAAATTCCCGGCTAAATCACTCAACCGGCAATAGAAGCCAGCCTGTCAGTAATGATTTGCTCGGCATCACTAACAATGTTGTCCACCAACTCCTGGCAGGTAGGAATATCATGGATCAGTCCGCCACACATACCCACCGTGACCATACCAGCGTCAATATCCCCGGTGCTCCAGGCTTTCTCTTGATTCGCACCAGACACCAAACCGTGTACCTGGGCGAAGTCGCCCCCAGCGGCTTCAATCTCAGCAACCTGGTCAGCAACGGTGTTGCGATAAACTCTAGCCGTATTGTTAAACGTGCGGAAAATTAGCCGCGTCTGGTTTTCGTCCATTTCAACCACTTTTTGCTTGATACCCTCATGAATAGGCGCTTCTTTGGTTACCAGGAAGCGTGTGCCCATGTTGATACCCTCACAACCCAGAGCCAGCGCGGCGGCAAGCCCGCGACCATCAGCTATGCCACCGGAGGCAAGTACTGGAATCTTAAGTGCTTGAGTAGCGGCAGGAAATAGCACCAAACCACCCACATCTTGCTCGCCTGGATGGCCTGCGCATTCGAAGCCGTCGATACTGACCACGTCTACCCCAATTCGCTCAGCCTTGAGGGCGTGCCGCACAGCTACGCATTTGTGAACCACTTTAATGCCCGCTTCCTTGAAGCGCTCCATAAAGGGTTCCGGGCTGCGGCCCGCGGTTTCAACTATTTTTACACCACTTCTGATGATTACATCAACGTAGTCATCGTAGTTAATTTCGGTGGACACCACGCCTACAGTGAGATTAACCGCGAAGGGCTTATCTGTCATCGAAGCACAGCGGGCAATTTCAGCCTCCAGACCTTCCAGGGTTGGCTGAGTCAGGGCCGTCATTACGCCAAGCGCACCCGCATTAGACGCCGCGGCAGCGAGATCGGCGGTACCTACCCGCATCATGCCACCACACACAATAGGTGTTTCGATGCCTAGTAACTCGGTAATTCTGGTTTTCATCCCTTGTCTCTTGCTCTCGTGCTGTGAAATAAGAACCCAGCATAATGTATTGACATTAACTATGCCATATAAAAATACGCTCTAACACTGCCTCGCAAAGAAGCACACCAGCCCCACTGATACCTTTTATCGAGAAAACTGGCAGCATCACAAATAGTGCCCCGAAAACCAAGCAATTGACTGAGATTTAAACTGTACTGAATAGAGCAAATCAGACTGAATTAATTGCGAAACGGACTTCGAGAGCATCTTGATTAGCAACCATGGGTAAATTCGTAAAAATACCGGTACATGAAGTGGGCCTGGGCATGTTTGTGGCCGAGTTGGACCGCCCATGGGAAGAATCTCCATTTCTCCTTCAGGGATTTACGGTCAACACAATTGACGAGCGAAAGCAGCTTATAGAGTTGTGTGACCATGTTGTCGTAGACTCGGGTAAATCGGCGGCTGGCTCTGGAAGAGCTGGCGTTCTGGGCCGACCTCAACCCGGCGGTAGGGCGGCCAAGAGGCGCGAGGTCTATACCGACCGCAAGAGCTTTGACGAGGAGATCGTCAATGCCCGCGAAGTGTTCGAAGATTTTGAAGTATCGGTTGATAAGCTCTTCGTAAGCATGCGCGGCAGTGGCAGCCTGGATTACAAAACCGTGAAAGCGTCCGTGGAAGGAATTGTGTCTAGCATTATCTCCAATCCTGACGCGTGTTTACTACTGCAAAAAATGCGGCGTAAGGGCGATTACCTGTTTGATCACGCAACTGGCACCTCTATTTGGGCCGCCGCTTTTGGTCGCCAACTAGGGCTACCAAAATCTGATATTGAAGATGTCTGCCTTGCGGCGCTGATGTGTGATGTTGGCATGATTTCTGTACCAGACGATATCATAAAGAAAGGCGCGAAATTGAGCGACGATGAATTCGAACTGGTTAAGGGGCACGTAGTACAAAGCCTTAATCACATGAGAACGCAATCCTTTATTACCAAGAAAGTACTGGTCGCGGTAAAGCATCATCATGAACGCATGGATGGCTCTGGCTACCCTGAAGGGCTAAGCGGCGATGAGATCCCTCTTACATCGCGAATTGTGGCGATCGCAGACACTTATGATGCAATGTCCAATCATAGAGCGTATGCCTGTGCACGATCACCAGCCGAAGCGGTTCGAGAGCTTTACTCGCTGCGGAACACAAAATTTCAAGAAGAGCTCATCGAGGAGTTCATTCAAGCTGTGGGCATTTACCCGGTTGGCACCTTAGTAGAGCTTTCTTCAGGAGAGGTGGGTATGGTGCTGGCGGAATATCGGGGCCGTCGCCTGCGCCCTAAGCTAGTGCTACTTGCGGACGCGAACAAGCAGGCAATCACCGACAATCGCACTGTAGACCTGGCTAGCGAGACCATGACCGCTGACGGAAAGCCTCTTGATATCATCCGAAGTTTAGAAGAAGGTGCGTTCGGCATCGCTAGCGATGACCTCTTTATCTAAGCCCAACCTCGCGCAGCTATTACTGCTCAGCAGAGAAAAACTCTTTCACTATGTGAACACAGAGATGCACACGCTGGGGCCAGAAGAAAAGCTGGCAATGCTGGTCATTGATGCCAATGGTATCGACAGAATCGATCGACACTTTGGCTACCGATTTAGTGACAATCTATTACTTAGTATCCATAAGCGCCTGAAGGAATCACTAAAAAAGGCTCATTTTCTTGTGCGGCTTGATCGCACGCGCTTCGTATTAGCAATCCCCGGACTAAAATCAGAGCGATTACTGCCTGTTGCCGCTGAAAAAATAAGACTGCTTCTGGATGAACCATTCGCTCTTGACGGCAAGAGCACCGTTGCTCGCTGCGCAATTGGAATTGCTGTGGCCCCAGAGAATGGAGCAGATGGCCATTCTCTGCTGACAATCGCGGAGGAAAGCGCTCTCGCCGCGCAGAGATCACACACGCCGTACGTGATTGCCGACAAAGACCCTGTACTAAGTGGCATTCCCCATTTAAGCGGGCCTGGTTTACAAGAAGCCATGGCAGCTGGGGAGTTCAGCATGGCTTACCAGCCCAAGATACAATTGCAGGATGGAACACCTGCAACGTGCGAAGCGCTGTTGCGTTGGATACCAGACGGCGCTGAGTATGCGGTTAACACCGAGCATTTTATAGCGATGGCCGAGCAACAGCACTTGATGCCGGCTGTTACCGAGTGGGTCATCAAAACAACAATACGAGAATCCAGTCAGTTGTGCTTTAAGGATCAACGCCTAGGCGTTGCGCTTAACATATCAGCATCTGATATTCGCACGGTTGGCTTGCAGGCTTCCATCATAGACGCTTTACGAATATGGGACATGCCGCCAGAGCTGCTAACTATTGAGGTCACTGAAAGCGCCATAATCGATAATACAGACGAGTGCTTTCGCATTCTTAATGAGTTGCGCGCTCATGGCATACGCGTATCCATTGATGATTTTGGTACAGGGTATTCATCGCTGGCGTATTTTAAGAACATTCCCGCTGACGAAATAAAAATCGACCGATCCTTCATTACAGACCTGGCCAGCTCGCCCGCTGACGCCGAGATTGTCGCCGCCATCACCGGCCTGGCCCACAAATTCAACATGCAGGTGGTTTGTGAGGGAGTAGAAAACGAAGAAAGCCTTAAGATTCTTAAGTCACTGGACTGTGACTACGCACAGGGCTATTACTTTGCCAAGCCATCAGGCCTACGAGAATTGAAGCGTTGGTTACAACGCAGGTAAGTTACTCCGTAGCTTAGAAGTAACGCATACAATCCACAAACAATTTGCGCATGTCAGTTGCAAATTGCTGGAACTTAATCAGATTTCTATTCGCTCCATATTTGGATCATACAGCGCTGTCAGCGAGCAGCAACGCCCTGCTGCTCGGGCCCTGAATGTTAATCTGAGTAGTCGCCGTGGGTGCGTCATTTAGTGGCAGTAAATTCATCCTTTTTTTCGTATTCAGGAACTGCGAATGTTTTCCACTGTCTATCTGACAAAGCAAATACTAACAGAGACCATTTTCATGCAAAGTAAAACGATAGCAACCCTACTCTTCTCGATACTGGCCTCGCTGTTCGCCCTAAATGCAAGCGCCGCTGATCCGATCAATGCCAGCTTTTTTGGCAACGTGGCCATTGAGGGCTACGACCCTGTGGCCTACTTCCAACAAAACCAGGCAGTCGAAGGCAGCAAGAAGCATCAGTATGAATGGAATGGCGCCAAATGGAACTTCAGTAGCGCCGCAAACCGAGACCTGTTTGCCGAAAACCCGGAAAAGTACGCACCTCAATACGGCGGTTACTGCGCCTACGCGGTTTCCCAAAACACAACGGCGGGTATTGATCCGGATCAATTCACCATTCTTGATGGCAAGCTGTATCTAAATTACAACGCCAAAATCCAGAAAAAATGGCAGCAAGATCGCGACTCATATATTGAGCAGGCAGACAAGAATTGGCCGAAAGTGCTGGAGTGAGTACTGCTTAGTAGTGTAAAAGTAAGTCATAACACGATCGTGTCACAAGAATAAGGAAAGCAAAAAAAATGAAAAAGCATGTCTTGATGGATCTTGTCGAATTAAACGACAGGGAGCCTGCCTACGCGCTGGTGGCAAACGTTGATCTGGTCATCGTCCGCTACGATAACGAGATATCCGCTCTCTACGGCCGCTGTGCTCACCGCGGCGCCCTAATGTCAGACGGCTATATTGATGGCCAGAATATTATTTGCGGCGTTCATGGCTGGGACTATCGCTTTGATACGGGTGTTAGCGAATACAACAACTCTGAGATTCTGCACAAATTCAGTGCGTGGGTAGATGATGGCAAGGTCTGCGTTGATGCCGAGGAAATAGCCAGCTGGGAACAGCAACATCCGCAGAATTATGATCGCGATGCGTACCAGGGTTTGTATCAGGATCATACCGGTACGGAAGATGAGCCGCATGTACACCTGATCGCACAATTGGCTGACGAAGGTCTGAGTAAACTCGGTCACCATGGCCCCATGGCGGCTATGGGCGTTTCACGCAATGAATTGCCATCATGGGATGATATTCAGTTGAATGTGGCGCAGTTACACCGTATGCCGTTGCTGGACAATGCCGAGGTGGGAACCGATCTAATCATTGGCTCACGCGCCCAGAAGCCACTTAAGTTAGACATTCCATTATTTGTCTCTGACATGAGTTTTGGCGCCCTTTCAGAAGAAGCCAAGTTGGCACTGGCACAAGGCGCCGAGCTGGCTGGTACGGGCATCTGTTCCGGCGAGGGTGGAATGCTGCCAGAGGAACAACAGGCGAATTCCCATTATTTCTATGAGCTGGCGTCAGCAAGATTCGGTTTTTCCTGGGACAAGGTTCAACGCTGTCAGGCGTTTCATTTTAAAGGTGGCCAGGGCGCTAAAACTGGCACCGGTGGCCATCTCCCCGGCAACAAAGTGCAGGGAAAAATTGCAGACGTTCGCGGACTGAGTCCAGGACAGGACGCGATCTCACCGTCGACTTTCCCGGAATGGAGTTCTCTCAACCAGATCAAAGAGTTTGCGGACGAGGTAAAGGAAAAAACAGGTGGTATTCCAGTGGGCTATAAACTGTCTGCGCAACAAATTGAGAAAGACATCGATGCAGCTCTTGAAGTTGGCGTTGATTACGTAATTCTAGACGGGCGCGGTGGTGGAACAGGCGCCGCTCCACTGATATTCCGCGACAATATTTCGGTACCTACCATTCCAGCACTGGCGCGCGCGCGACAGCATCTTGACAACAGCGGTCACAGTGATGTCACCTTGATCATTACTGGCGGTCTGCGAGTTCCGGCTGATTTTGTAAAAGCCCTTGCGCTAGGTGCGGACGGTATCGCCTTATCAAACTCTGCGTTACAGGCGATAGGCTGCCTGGGCATGCGTGCTTGCAATTCGAATAACTGCCCGGTGGGCATCGCTACCCAGAAAGAAGACCTGAGGGCGCGCTTGATTGTGGATCAAGCGGCCACTAGATTGCAGCGTTTTTTCGAGGCCAGCATTGAATTAATGCAAGTAATGGCGCGCGCCTGCGGACATGAGCATTTCAATCAATTCACGGTTGAAGATCTGACTACGTTTAAAAAAGAAATGAGTGAGCTCAGTGGCGTACCGTTTGGTGGCGTTGGCGGCTACCGAAGTAAGTAGTCTCTGAAAATAAGTAATCTGGAGTTCTGAAAGGGGGCGGTTTTGGCAACTTTAATTAGCGGCTATTGTTTGCTGGGTTTTATATTCGGCATTTTCTTTTTGTTTAACGGCTATAAAGCAATTGACTCTTCGGCTGATGGCGCTGGCTTTGGCGTGCGACTAATGTGGTTCCCTGCGGCGGTCGCCCTATGGCCGCTGCTATTGGCCAAGACATTTACGGGCGATGCGTCATGAAACAATCACACCGGAAAGTGCATGGGTTCCTATGGCTTCTTCTGCTGCCATTGATGATTGGTTTTGTTTACATGGCGCAAAACAGCAAGCCGCCAGCTCTACCTGCCATTAGTTCGGCGCCAGCGCAAACAGAGCGGGGTGAGCTACCATGAGTCACGGATACGTAGCGGTTCAATGGAGCCGCAAGAAAGCGATTTACGACGCCAGCGTGTGGATTGGCGTTATTCTTTATATCGCTGTCTTTATGACGATTAGCGCCGCGAATAACAGCGGTGCGGATGCCTTGTCGCCAATGATTCTTTTGATCAGGGCCTTCGCAACCTGCGCGTTCTTGATGCTGACAATCATTTTATGCATAGGACCATTGGCGCGATTGGATACGCGATTTCTGCCGCTGCTGTACAACAGGCGTCATTTCGGTGTGTCTATGTTTGTGGTGGCACTGGTGCACGCAATTTTAGCGCTCATCTGGTATCACAGTTTTGGTGTTGAGAATCCTTTGGTCTCAGTGTTTTCCTCCCCCGGAAGTTACGAGAGCATTACCGACTTTCCATTCCAGCGTTTTGGTGTATTCGCGCTGGTCATCCTATTTGTCATGGCTGCCACAAGTCATGACTTCTGGAACACGAATCTTGGCGCCCCTTTTTGGAAAGCACTGCATATGGGCGTATACCTTGCCTACTTACTGCTAATTATTCATGTTGCCAGCGGAGCGATGCTTCAGGCTGACACGGGCATTCTGGCAGCGATGGTGTATTCAAGCGTTTTCGTTGTTGGCGGATTGCATATAGCAGCAGCCTTTCGCAGCCGAAGCGTAGACGTGGAACGGGATACGGCCGACTGGGTGAATATCGGCTCATGGCGTGAGATACCCGATGGCCAGGCGCTGGTCGTTCGCGTAGCAAATGATGAGCGAGTTGCCGTGTTTCGCTATGAGAAAAACAAACTCGCTGCTGTCTCCAATGTCTGTAAGCATCAAAACGGACCGCTGGGTGAAGGCCGGGTAATTGATGGCTGCATTACCTGCCCTTGGCATGGTTTTCAGTATCGACCGGAAGACGGATGCTCACCCCCGCCCTTCACTGAAAAGATCGCGACTTATGAATTGCAGCTTGACGGAGATTCGGTATTGCTGAACCCAACCGCTTTGCCGGATGGCACTGCCCGACCGGTGACTGTTATTGGTGATTTATTAGCGACAGAGCATGCCGGTACGGAGGGACAAACCAGTGTCTGATAAGCAAAACGAATTTTTTGTTGGCTACTTCCCCATGCCACAACACCTGGGGCAGTTTTATAAAGTGTTGGTCGCACTACTGCTTTGTATTGGTGCGGGTTTCGCTTTTTGGGTGTCTTCCTCACAGGAGAGTGCTGGTAAAGGACAATGGAATGTTGCTGAGACGTCAAGCTTCAGCGGTTTCTTAACTGTTAATCCTTATCCGGTTTTACACACTTCAGGCCAAAACCCGCGCTCAATCATGCTTCTAACACAGGGCAAACACTCTGCAGCAGCGTTTACGGAAGCGCTGGATGGCAAGCACGTAAAGGTTACCGGGTTTTCAATTGAACGCGGTGGCTGGATGTCTATGGAGTTACGTAACTCTGACGATATTGCAGAAACAATTGCGCCGGAGGGCGCTTCAGCGCCAGCCATTGAACCTCTGGAGACAGTGACCTTGAGTGGCGAAGTGGTCGATTCGAAATGTTTTATGGGCGTCATGAAGCCTGGCGGTGGCAAGGTACATCGCGCCTGCGCCGCATTATGCGTTGCCGGGGGCATTCCTCCAATGTTGGTGGTTAAACAAACTGATGGAAACCGCTATGGCTACATGTTAGTAGACCAACAAGGCAATTCAGCCGCTGAAGAAGTGGCTGAGACAATCGCGATGCCGGTATCAATTACTGGCCAATTGGAACGTCGTGGGGACCTTACCTACCTGCGGCTGGCAGATAAGGGACTGCAACGCCTTTAATATGCAGCGGATCTGATGCAATAATTGTTCGAGAAACTAAATGACGCGCAAACACGTCTACGCGCTGCTAAACCCCGATGATCACCATTCAGCGGCGTCAAACTGGGTCAATTATTTTTTAATCACGCTGATATTAGCGAATCTGTTCGCGATCAGCCTGCAAACTGTAGCAAGTCTCGATCAACAGTATTCTAAACAGTTTTTGTATTTTGAGATCTTTTCCGTTGTGGTATTCAGTATTGAGTTTTTCTTACGACTGTGGACGGCACCGGAACAGCCCAATTACCAAAGCCGAATTCGCTTTCTTGGCAAATTTGACACTGTTATAGATCTTATCAGTATATTGCCTTTGTATTTAAGCTTGCTGTTTGGTCTGGAGTTACGAACCCTGGTGGCCTTGCGATTACTGCGTTTGCTTAAATTGATTCGCTACTTCGCACCACTAGTCATGCTTGCGCAAGTGTTGAAGGCAGAAGCACGTGCGTTTATCGCTGCCATTTTCGTATTGTTACTTTTGGTGTTTGTTGCCGCCAGCGGTATCTACTTTTTTGAACGCGAAGTACAACCCGACGGCTTCAGCAGCATTCCCGAAGCAATGTGGTGGGCAACGGTTACATTGACCACGCTGGGCTATGGCGATGTAGTACCAATAACCGTTGGCGGGAAAATCTTTGCCGCGCTAATGACAATTTTGTCGCTGGGTATCGTGGCATTGCCTGCTGGTATGCTGGCATCGCGATTCTCCGAAGAACTGCGTCGGCGCAAGCAAGATTATTCAGATCTGGTGATTGAGCTGCAATCAGACGGCGCATTGGATAGCCGGGATCTGGATTCGCTTGAACGTGCCCGTGAAGCTCTTTTTCTCAGCGAGAAAGATGCAAAAGGCATTGAAGATGCGGTGACGCATTTCAATTACTGCCCGCATTGTAAGGGTAGCGGAAAAATGAACACTGAGTAACATATGCAAACTGGCCTACTAATCATCATGTTCTGCGCTATCGCCTATGCGATGTTCGCTAAGCGCCTGTCCAGCACCATGGTCACAGCACCCATGATATTTCTGGCATTGGGTTACCTTCTCTCTACTTCGGGCATGATGCACCAGGCGCATACAGAGGAGCTGCTGCATATTGTTGCCGAAGTTGCGTTGATCATCCTGTTATTTGTGGATGCCACTCAAATTGACTTCGCCGCTTTACGAAAGCAACATGTGCTCCCTCAGCGCATGTTGCTGATCGGGCTGCCATTATCAGTATTGATAGGAACAATGGTTGCCATGGTTCTCTATCCTGACTGGTCAATATTCGCAGTTGCTCTGCTCGCCGCCATTCTCGCCCCTACCGATGCGGCTCTTGGTCAGGCTGTTGTGAGTAATCAGGCCGTGCCGGTGGAAGAGCGTCGCACGCTCACCGTTGAGAGCGGTTTGAACGATGGACTCGCACTGCCAATAGTTTTGTTTTTTGCCTGTACTCTGGCAACGATGGAAGGCGAGCACGAAAGTAACTTTCTGATTTTCACCGCGCAGCAATTAATTTTGGGTCCAATTGTGGGCGGCGTTATTGGCTGGTTGGGCGCCAAAGCCATGCTTCATGCCGCCGACAAAGGCTATACGGAACCTTTATATGAAGGAGTGGCTGCCATCGCACTCGCGATCGGTGCTTACATTGCGGCAAATATGGCGGGCGGTAACGGTTTCATTGCCGCGTTTGTTGGTGGGCTGGCCTTTGGTCATATCCTTAAAGACCGCGTCAAATACGTTTATGAGTTTGCCGAAAGCGAAGGCCAAATTTTGATTTGGGCTTCGTTTCTGCTGCTGGGTATTGCGTTACTACCTGAAGCACTCCATCAACTCGATTTACCTATGCTACTGCTTATTCTGATTAGCCTTTTTGTCATTCGACCATTAGCAATCTGGCTGAGCTTGATGGGTACCGAAACCAAACCCATCACTCGCCTGTTCTTTGGCTGGTTTGGGCCAAGGGGTTTGGCGACCGCGTTGTTTGCCTTGCTTATTGTGGGAGACATTAATCACGCCTATGCAGATGCCGTGTTAGCCGTTGCCATAAACGCAGTATGGATCAGTGCGCTGCTGCATGGCCTAAGTGCGGCACCTGGTGCACAGTGGTATGCCCGCAAAATACAAAGCAGTTAATAAATCTGATGGATTTTCCGCAAGTAGGCTTGTAACGCTGCCTGGTTTATCATTGAGGCTCAACTATTTAGTGACGCTTTCAGGAGCATGTGATGAGCCACGCAGATCAAAGCCCACAATATGACCTCATCATTCGAAACGGTTTGGTTTATGACGGGCTGGGTGGCGAAAGCTATACCGCTGATGTCGCCGTTTCTGGAGACCGGATCGTTGCCGTAGGTACGGTAGAAGGCAAGGCCGCACAGGAATTCGACGCCGCTGGCCGTATTGTGACTCCTGGCTTTGTTGATGCACACACGCACTACGACGGCCAGATTACCTGGGACCCTTACCTTTCACCCTCTACCTATCATGGCGTGACCACTGCGATAATGGGAAATTGTGGCGTGGGTTTCGCGCCCTGCAAACCAGAGCAACGCGATTGGCTGATCGGTCTGATGGAAGGAGTGGAGGATATTCCCGGAACCGCGCTGCACGAAGGAATTGATTGGCAGTGGGAGAGCTTTCCTGAGTATCTAAACGCTTTGGAAAATAGCCCAAAAGCCCTTGATGTAGGTGCGCAGATTCCTCATGGTGCACTAAGGGCTTATGTGATGGGTGAACGCGGTCCCGCCCATGAGTCTGCAACGAAAGAGGACATTGATCAGATGTCTCAGTTGGTGGCTGAGGCCATTGAGGCGGGTGCTTTGGGCTTTAGCACTTCCCGTACAGAAAAACACAGAGACTCATCCGGTGTTCTGACACCAACCATTACTGCACATGAAGACGAATTGTTGGGGATTGCAAGAACATTGGGTGAAACAGGCAAGGGAGTGTTGCAAGGCATTTCGGACTTCTACGATTTTGACGAAGAGTTCAGTTTGTTTCGCCGGATGACTGAAGTATCCGGACGACCATGCAGCATCACCGTGGAACAACAGGACATGCGCCCGGACTGGTGGCGTTCCCTGCTTTCGGCTATTAGCGAAGCACAGGCCGATGGCTTACCTATGCGTGGCCAGGTGCCACCGCGGGCAACCGGCGTGCTACTTGGTCTTACCGCTTCACTGAACCCATTTATGTTGCACCCCTCTTACCGTGAGATCTCGGGAAAAAGTCTTGAAGAACGCGTGGCAATAATGCGCCAGGCGGAATTCAGAGCGAAGATTCTTGCAGAAACTCCAGCAGACATTGACGCTCCGCTACTGGTAGAAATAATTGGCTCGTTTCATAAGTTGTTTAGGCTGGGTGAGCCAGCCAACTATGAGCCCGCCCCGGAAGACTCTTTTGCAGAACTTGCTAAAACAAAAGGTGTGCATCCGCTGGAAATCGCCTACGAATGCATGTTAGAAAAAGACGGTGCAGCGCTAATGTATCACCCATTGTTCAATTACTTCCCAGGCGACCTCAGCCTGGTGGAAGAAATGCTGAACCATCCCTACACAACATTTGGTCTAAGTGACGGTGGTGCGCACTGCGGCGCTCTTTGCGATGCCAGCTTTCCAACCACCTTGATTCAGCACTGGGGAAGGGATCGCGCGCGCGGCAATAAAATACCGCTGAAGAAGCTGATCAGCATGCAAACCAAAGAAACCGCCGAACTGGTTGGCTTATATGATCGAGGCGTTATACAACCCGGGTATAAAGCGGACATCAATATTATTAATTTTGACGAGCTCACCTTGCACGAGCCTTACGTGACGAATGATTTACCCGCGGGTGGACGGCGTTTGGTGCAAAAAGCCAGCGGCTATGAAGCTACGTTCGTCAGCGGCAAGCTTGCATTTAGAGAAGGTGAACCCACCGGTGAGCTAAATGGTCGCCTGATTCGAGGGGCGCAAGTTGCTCCGAATAATCGAAAACCGGCTTAGTAATCGGCTAGGCCATATCACGGTTAGCAAGTTCTCGTTCGAGAAGCGCGCACAGCTCAGGCTAGGGTGCAAAGATCGATGATAGCTCGTCACCAAATTTCTTCTCAGGCAAGTCTTGCCCAACACTATTCGGCCACGCGGAGGAATTGCGCTTGTGATAGTAGGGTTCAGCAATTCCTTACGCGCAAAATCTGCAGCCAAATATATCTTGCTATGACCGGTTTATGGGTGTAAACAACTGGTCGCGAACCAAGCTGCAGGCCGCCCAGGCATTCGAACCTTAGGCGACGAAAGTAGTACCCACTTTTTTTGATTACATGAATAGCTTCGGCACCACTATGGACTCATGAACACCCCTGACGTCAGTCATGAACTGGAGCATCTCAGACAAATTCTCGAATCGTCAGCACAAGCCGACTCGAGTACTGATCAGGTAACACGAATCGTCGATGGCATTAGCCAGACGCTCGGCACCGACGTCTGTAGTCTGTACAAACTGCTGGACAATGGCAGTCTGCTACTACTGGCCAGCCATGGTCTTTCCGCCGCAGTCTCTTCCATAGTGCCTGCTAATCAAGGGTTGATAGGACATGTCGCTCGCACTCAGCACATACTGAATATTAAGCACCCCGAGCAACACCCGGACTATTTTTATCTCGAGCACTCCCAGGAAGAGCGCTTTCACAGCTTTTGCGGGGTGCCGGTTGTGCACCGAGGCATGGTCATTGGGGTGTTGGTTGTACAGAGACGCGAGGCCAAAGAGGTTTCGTCTTCGCAGGAGGCCATCCTGATCACACTGGCTACCCATCTGGCACTGCTCATGGTGTCAATAGGTTCGGTACAAGATTCGGGCGATCAACAGAGCACCGGGCTTGGGATATGCGGTGCGCCGGGCCTGGCGCTGGGCAAGGCCTATGTTCGACGTGATCGCAGGCTAAGCGACGTGCAGATGCTTAGCCACAACGACATCAGCGCTGAGTTTGCGCTATGGAACGGTTTACGTGAGCTGGCTCTCGATGAAATCCGTCGAGAGCGGCAACTTATTCACGAAACGATGGGTGAAGGACTGGCGTCTGTAATGGATGCCTATCAACTCCTGTTATGCGACCCGGCGTTCGAACAAAAAATCAGAGAGCACATCCAGGGAGGCTACCATTTGCCCTGGGCGCTGAAACAAGGGGTGGCGTATTACTCATCGCTATTCAAGGCCATGGACGACGCCTATCTGCGTGCTCGTCACGAAGACATAGAACACCTCGGCGAAAAATTGTATCAATTGTGGCTGGATGAAAGTGCCCAGGCCCCACCATCGTTCGACGACGCCATTATCCTTATTGGGCAACAGGTCAGCATCTCAGATATCGCCAAACTGGCAACCGAACGCCTCGCCGGCATCGTTTGTACCGCGGGTGCATCGTTATCACACATCGCCGTATTTGCAAACGCCCTCGGCATACCGGCCGTTATGGGCGTAGGCCAGTTGGCCGTGAAAGATGGTGATCTGGTGGTAGTAGATGGTGATACAGCGCAGGTGCTTTGTGCACCGAGTAGTCATACCGTCGAGGAATACCAGCGCCTGATTGATGAGCGACGACTACTGAGCGAACATTTGCTAGCTCAAAGTGAGCTTCCTGCAAACACGTTGGACCACACCCGAATCACTCTGTTCGCAAACACCGGACTACAGGCTGACGTAAAGCCGGGCTTGCGCTATGGCGCTGAGGGCATTGGCCTTTACCGAACCGAAATACCTTTTATGGTGCGAAGCTCACTACCCTCCGAGAACGAGCAGGAACTAATCTATCGAGATGCTCTTGCACACTATGCCGGCAAACCAGTGTACATGAGAACCCTGGATGTGGGATCAGACAAGTGCCTACCGTATATGCCCATAGTAAATGAAGACAATCCGGCGCTCGGTTGGCGCGGTATTCGCTACACTTTGGACAATCAAACGCTGTTTAATACCCAGTTGCGCGCCATATTGAGAGCCGCCATAGGTAGCGAGCAATTGCATTTGCTGCTGCCCATGATTTCGTCCTCAGAGCAGTTGGATCAGGCGCTCAGTATGATCGATGACGCAGTTGAGGAGCTGTGTTTAGAAGGCCAGCCGGTTACGCGACCAAAAATTGGAGTGATGGTGGAAGTTCCCGCGTGCATCGACCTGTTGCCTTACTGGCAGGACAAACTGGATTTCGTGTCTATCGGCACCAATGATTTGAGCCAGTATCTGTTGGCAATCGACCGCAACAACCCTTTGGTCGGCAAATGGTATGACGCATTACACCCGTCGGTGTTACAGGAAGTTGATCGTGCCGCCAGCACCGCCAGATCGCTTGGCCTACCGGTGAGCGTGTGCGGAGAATTAGCTTCAGACCCGGTTGCCGTCGTCTTTCTGATTGGAATGGGCATCACGCAACTGAGCATGAGTGCGGCCAGAATACCGCTGATCAAGTCGTTGGTGCGAGCCGTTTCCGTCTATGATGCACAACAACTACTGAGCAACGCACGTCAGCTCGACCGCGCATCGGCCATTCGTGATTTAGGCAATCAGTACCTTAACAGCTTGCCACTCGACTCTGCGATTTTGCGCCAAGGAACAAAACAATGATGGCCACAATGGATTTCAACACGCTGACTAACATAGCACCTTACGACTGGCATTCGATTGCCGCGGCGGTGTTTTGCGGCGCAATCATTGGCCTTGAACGTCAATTGCGCGGTAAACCGGTTGGTATCAGAACGTCATCATTGATCACGCTGGGCACTTATTTGTTCCTCGCCGCGTCAAGTCAACTGCAAGGCGATCAACTCGACCCTTCGCGAGTGATTGGCCAGATCATTACCGGGGTTGGCTTCCTCGGTGCCGGGGTTATGCTCGCCAAGGACGGTTCGGTGGTGGGCGTTACGTCAGCGGCCACCATTTGGGTGCTAGCCGCATTGGGCGTCATGATCGGCACTGGAAATTTGGAACAAGCCATTAAATTATCTATTCTAGTAGTGTTAATCCTTTACGGCGTCGAGGTACTGGAGGGCCATCTGAAAATACTGAGCCGCGGTGTACATGGCCGGGTGAAGTCATCGTTCTCTCGGGGTAGAGACGTTTAGTGGGCGCGCTGCTTGACAATGTCAGTAGCGATGGCACCGATCATAGCGAGCAGCTGTTCGAGCGTATCTGTCAAGACATCGAGCATCAGGGCTACAGTATCAATCTGAATGCATTGCCTGCCAATTTAAGCGACGATTTATATGCTCACCTCAGAAGTGGTGATTCACAAACGTACGCCAGTGCCGGCATCGGACGAGCGGCGCGGCACGGCCATAACAAATTTGTACGCACCAACGAAATCTGCTGGATTTATGGGGACTCCCCGGCGGGCAAGGCATGGCTGCAATGGACCAGTCGGTTACAGCGCTATATAAACCGACGTCTTTACCTGGGATTGTTTTCGTTTGAGAGTCACTTTGCACACTATCACCCAGGGGACTTCTACCGACGTCACCTTGATGCATTCAAGGGTGATACCAACAGAGTCTTATCGGTAGTTGCTTATTTGAATTCCGGCTGGGCTGCGGAGGACGGTGGTGAACTCGTTGTTTACACCAACGGTCAAGACAACACCGGCATTAAAGTTACGCCGATGATGGGCACGCTGGTGATTTTTCTAAGCGAGGAATTTCCACACGAAGTGCTGCGCGCAACGCGAGACCGGTATTCCATCGCCGGCTGGTACAGGGTCAATACCTCGACCCGGCAGAAAGTGGACCCGCCGCTGTAGTGTCAGACGTTCCCGAGCCTACTCCGCAGCGTCGCAGTGCACGCACAGCCTGGTTGCGGCGCACCCTGCGTCTATCCCAGCAAGAGGGTGTTGCAGCATCGTTGATGACGGCAACCAGTGATCATTTTTTTAACGCCTTCGCTATTTTTCTTAAGGCCAGCCTGAACCAGATGGGCTGGGTAACCGGCCTTCCGCAACTGTTCGGTGCCTTTGCGCAACTGATGTCAGTGTGGGTTGCCAATCATTTTCACCGTAAAACACTGATTACATCTACCGCAATACTGCAAGCAGTGACCGTACTTGGGATGGGCATTTTGGCAATGCTACAGCCCGACAATGCTGCACTGATCTTTATAGGTCTTGCCGCTGTGTATCACAGCCTGATGAACATCATTCAGCCGCACTGGCGTTCATGGATGGGTAGTATTGTGCCCGAGCGCCGCCGTGGCGCCTTCTTTGCTGCACGAACCAAGCTCACCATGGCAGCGTCTTTGGCGGTGTTCCTGATTGGCGGCGCACTGCTGACCGGTACCGACAATCGTGGCCAGGCTGGTGTCGGTTTTCTATTGTTGTTTGCGATCGCCGCCGTTGGGCGCTTGATATCGGCCGGGCTGCTGTCGCAAATGCATGACCCGGAACCACATCATCGCAGTCAGGGAGTCATGTTCCGGCAGACTTTGCGCAATTTCCGCCAGGCCTGGAAAGACAAAACCTTTCGCCAATACAGCCTTTTCGTTGCCGGAATGCTGGCCATGGTGGCGATATCTGCGCCGTACTTCGCGGTGTACATGCTCGAGCACCTGAAATTTACCTATCTTGAGTTTGTTCTGTGCAGCGTGGCCTCGGTACTCGCCCAATTTCTAACGCTGGGTTTTTGGGGACGTTTCAGCGACCGCTTTGGCAACCGGCTGGTGATGGTGATTACCAGCTGCTTTATTCCCACGTTACCGGTGCTTTGGTTGTTCTCGGAAAATTTCTACTACATCATTTTAGTCCAGGTGTTGTCCGGCTTCTTCTGGAGCGGCTTTACGCTCAGCACGGCTAACTACTTATACGATATTCGACCCTTCCGCTCGGGTTTCGCTACCTACGCGGCTCTGCAGTCGGCGCTCAGCGCCACACTGGTGTTTTTCGGCGCGATCAGCGGCGGTTACGTTGCCACGCACGCAGAGTACATTCTTGCCACCAGTAAACTCGACCAGTTTTTGTCTAACCCGCTGTTTCTGGTATTTCTGCTTTCTGCATTGCTTCGCTGCTGTGTTGGCTTGTGGTTTATTCCTCGGCTAAAGGAACCCAGGGTACGGCCACGCCCACAAATACTCAACCTTGTGTTTCGCGTGGCGCGCTTCAACGCGATCTCTGGTATCACCCTGGACTGGCTGACCGTTGCCAGAAAAAAACGCTCCGACCAGGACTGACCGGTCGCCAAGCAAACTCTAGTCCGAAACACCGCTCTCAAGCTTGGAAAAGATATTTTTTTACGCCTGCGAACAGCCCTGGGGTTGCCGGCCCAAGGCAGCCAAAGCTCAGCCTCTATTCCTGAACTAGACGAACCTTGGCACCATGGCCGACTGTATCTGCATCTTGCCAAGCTAATAAAAACCCAGCAAAGTAGACTGCGTGCCCGTGGCACTAACCTGGCTCGTCTTTGGGTAAAGAATATTATGCATTGGACACCTAGATTTTTTCTCTTAGCTGTTGCTCTGGCGGGCCATCTGAACGCTGAAGACGCGGTAATCTCATCGCTGGATGCTCTTCCAGATTTGGCACATGGCAAGCACCATTACTGGCTGCAGATGGGTTCCAATACCTATGGCCAAGCCATGCTGGTGCCAGTGATTGTGATCCAGGGCAATAAGGCAGGTCCTACATTGGGCTTAACCGCCGCACTGCATGGGAACGAGTTGAATGGCATCAATATCATCCATGAGCTGGCAGCTCTGCTGGACTCTGAAAAAATGAAAGGGCGTGTTATCGCCATTCCAGGATTGAATGCCGAATCAATTCAGAATGACAGAAGGCGTTTCATTGATGAAGAAGATTTGAATCGCAATTTCCCCGGCAAGGCCAACGGAAATCGCAGTCAGCAATACGCAGAGAAGATCCGCAGTCGAGTACTTCTCGCATTTGACTACCACATAGATATGCACACAGCCAGTTTTGGTCGGGTTAATTCACTGTATGTGCGCGCAGACCTGAGCGACAACACCTTACGCAAAATGGCCGAGCTGCAACAAGCCGACATTGTGTTAAACAGTCTCGGTCGACCCAGCGCAGAAGGCGGTTCGGCCACTAGCAGAACTTTAAGAGCTGAAGCGACCGAACATGGAATTCCCAGTATTACTGTTGAGTACGGTAACCCGCAGGTCTTTCAATCCAATATGAGCAAGCGCGGTCTAGCCGGTGTGCTTAACACGCTTAACTGGCTTGAAATCTACGCCCACGAAAGCGCAAGACTTATCGCCAACGCAACCGTGTATTGCAAAACATCGTATTGGATTTATATGAAGGAAGGTGGGTTGCTAAGCGTACACGCGGATCTTAAGCAACGCTTGAAAAAAGGAGACCTGATTGCAACCGTACGTGATGCGTTCGGGCAAACAGTTCGCGAATATCATGCGCCAGAAGATGGCATAGTGATTGGCAAAAGCACAAACCCCACCAATATGAGTGGTGGGCGAATATTGCATCTTGGGATTGCGGAGTAATTCGCCATCCGCCAATTGCACCAGTGCTGCCAGGGTCCACGTCTTGACCGATCATGGGCAGGCGTACCTGCCAATGGTTTAAATACCGGCTACTTTGCGCAAAATAGTCATAAACGCGGCGATGCTTTCCTGGGATGCCGATTCTTCCATGGTATGGTAGCCGGTAGTCGGTATCTGTATCGTAGTCCCATCAACAAGGCCATTCGACGCCGAGATGATTCGCCCAAGTTCTGTGCTGCCAAATGACAGCGGCTTTTCACCGCGCTGCAACAAAACCTTGTTCTCTGCTTCCACGTAGCGATTCTTATACAGATAGCTGATGGCATTCTCGACACACAGGCGCTCGATTTTCCTGGTGTACGTAACGTTAAACGGTGCGTTCGCGTCTTTTTCCCTGAGCACAACCAGCTGCTGGTTGGCCTCATCAACCGTGGGAAATGGGCTGGTGTCCACCACAATCAACTGATTGGTAGACTCACCAAAACGGCGGAACCACTCGAGTAAATACCGCCAGCTTTTGCCGGATTCTTCCTGAGCGGTAAAGAACGCGGTACCCTCAAAACCCTGACTGAACAAATACACCAATGCAGCGGTGGACAGGACATTGTCAAGTTGACCGCTCAGACGCCCGTCCGAAATGCGCAGGCTGTCCTTGAAAGCGATGGGCGTACCGGCCACTACACCTTCCAGCCCCTCTATTTCAAATATCAGGTTATTTCGGTGCTCGCATATGTAGGAATTCTTGATAACACCTTTTCCCCGATACACGCCAGACCAGGGCTCGTAGGCGTACACTTCTTCAGCGGCAAAACGATCGGTGATTTTCGTCATCATCTGCTCTGAGACCGAATTGTTCAGCAGGTCTGTTCGGTTACCGCAGACAAAAGCAGCGTATTGAAACTCATTCGGGCCGGTACATATCAGCCCGTGACGGTCGCAATGAGCAGAGAACATGGCGGATTGAGGCTCTTTTCCCTGCGCAACCAATAGACCCTCATACCAGGTCACAGTGGCTCCTCGTTCCTCCAGCTCCCGCTGCAACACCCTGAAGAACGAATGCTCGGAACTGACGACACTGGGTTGTCGGATAAGTATCCTGAGCAGGTCAGTAAACTCGTAACTCAGCATAAGTACGCGCTCCTGTATGGATAGCTAAACGCCATTGAAAAACCCGGACTTGCTGCCCGTTCAACGCGCAAGTATTCCGGCACTGTAGGTTAACGTTGAATGCCCCAATAACATCGCACTAATGCCGACAGTACGAACATTAATTTGTCTTGCCGTAGCTGGGCATTGTATGTCTAGAAGTGCAATGGTCGACCCCGTTACCGCCTAATCAGTAGCCGCTGGTATACTCTTCAAGGTTACAGGAACCAACAGCAATGACAGAGCCCAAGACTACGAGACCGGTTTTCTTCGAGCGCAACCAGGCTGAGTTCAGCGAAAACCCGACCCCGGCCGAAAAATGCGTTTCTGGTCAGCCATTGCTACGGAGTTGGAATCACTTCAGCGGCAGCGACGATAAATTCTTTGCAGGCTTCTGGGAGGCGGAGCCAGGTGGCTGGATACCACTCGCAAGCTTTACGCTATATACCAGCCCTAAGCAAAGAGACTGTCGGCCTATCACCGTGCTCAAAGTTCTGCTTATTCTCGCGCTGCTCAGTGGCTGTGTTAACGTCACCGGTGATCGGCCGCCATTGCGCCTGACTATTATGTACTTCAACAGCTATGGTGCCGGCATCAACGACGGTAAGACCATTGACGAAACGCTGGCGGTCATTCAAGCCATCAATCCCGACATTATTGCGCTAGGCGAGGTGCGGGCCGAATCCGATCCGTGCACAGCTGTATGTCCTGCTTCCGGTCCAAGCCGCGCCCCGGATGTCGCGATGGCTTTAGGCTATCACCTGTACGAGCAGCAACAACAGAATCAGGCCCTGTGGGCGAACGCAATTCTAAGCAGATACCCGATTGCAGAAAACACTACAAACGATCTTGGCGTGGTGATCCACGCGGCCGGTCGACGGATTGCGATGTTTGGCATTCATCTGAACGACTACCCTTACCAGCCTTACCAATTGCTAGGCATCGAATACGACGGCGCGCCCTTTATCGACACCGCCGCTGCCGCAGTTGTGGCCGCAAAGACTGCGCGTGGACCAGGGCTTGAGCTTCTGCTGACAGACATTGCCAAGCTCGGTGACCTTGATGCGGTAATCGTTGGCGGCGACTTCAACGAGCCTTCGCATCGCGACTGGACGGCACGCGCAGCGGCTATAGACCGACACCCGCACGTTGTTCGCTGGCCAACATGCCTGAAGCTGGAGTCGATGGGTTTCGTCGATAGCTACCGCAGCGTATTCCCGGACGAAATCAAAAAACCCGGTTATACATGGACACCAAGGTCAACGGAAGATGACGAAGATGACCATCACGACCGTATCGATTACCTATTCGTTCGTGGCGACGGCGTGAACATTGAATCTGCGGCCGTAGTCGGCGAGAACCACGCACAGGCCGACATCGTCGTCTCACCCTGGCCATCCGATCACCGAGCGGTCGTAGTCACCTTGTCCATTCGTTGATGATCGACGTATTTTTTGTATCGCAAAGGCAGTACGGAACAGGCAATTGAATTATGCTTGCACCTTTAGTGTGGTCCCGATACCGTGCGAAACCTTGCCTGTCACTCCCACTCGATTATCAAT
>CAYGSL010000053.1:0-28568 GCA_964352475.1 uncultured Pseudomonadales bacterium
ACCCCGAAGCCACCTCGTATTTCACGCTCATCAGCCAGATTGCGACCAAATACACCTATCTCCCATTTATCATCAGCAGTGATGTAGCTGATGCCGGCATTGATAATGGTGTAGCTGTCGGCATTTAGTCTTTCAAAGCTGCCGCTGGCTTCGTCATTGGTGTAGAAGATCTCGCCCTTGTGCGAAAGACCAGTTCGTATTCGCAGCTTGGCTGCGTTGCTCAATTCAAACTGGTATTGCGCTGACAGATTGGCGGTCCAATCCGGTACATTAGCGAATTCTCTGTTGCTTAAATCCTCGGGTTGCCCGGTAGCGGGATTAATAGACGTAAAATCATCGTATTCCGGCTTGATGTAAGCCAGCCCGCCAGTAATCGTCAGCCCCTGTGCGGGCAGCACCGTAAACTCTAACTCACCGCCCCACATCGTTGAGTCAGCCGCGTTGTCCACCACTAACGCCAACGCACTGGCGCCTGACGCCGAGGGGCGATTCACCAGAAACTGCTGGTCTTTGTAATCGTTGTAAAAGACCGCACCGTTGAGTTGCAGCCGATTGTTCCAGAACTGCGATTTAAGGCCTATTTCGTAACTCCACAAAGTTTCCGGATCGGCTACCGAAATCTGGTCAGTAGCGGTGGGCCGGCCATTGTATACACCGCTACGGAAACCGGCGGATATACTAGCGTAAGCCATTACGTCGTCGCTAAAATCGTGGTCAATTCCGATTCTAGGTGAAAACTCGTTCCAGCTGTCGCTACAGACAATGGTCGACCCGACGCCTTCAGCTACTGCATCACTGCAAGAAGAAGGATCGGTCGCTCCGGGAATGAGTATCGGTGTCTGACTAGCGCGTTTTAACGAGAACATATCGAAATCTTTCTCATCGCGCGTGTAACGCGCAGCCAAGTTCATGCGGGTAGCATCAGACATATGCCAGGTAACATTAAAAAAGGCCGCGTAACTGGTAGTCTTCTGACTGCGAAAGTAGTCCAGTGTTAGGTCAAGTGCTGGAACTGGCAGTGCCGCAAACAGTCCGTCACCTATGGTAACCGCACTGAAGTGGTCGCCATCTTCCTCAAGATAATACAAACCCAGAAGCCAATCGATTGAACTGCCTTCTGCGTTGGAAAGCAACAACTCCTGGCTGAACTGCTGCACGTCAAACGCAGAACCCACTGAGAAGTAGTCGATGGGGTCATTATCTGCATCTCGGTAGGACTCGCTGTCCATGTCACGATAACCAGTGATTGATTTGAGTGTCAGGCCATTTAATTCCCAGCTGTTGGTCCAGCTTATACCCCAGATCTCGTTTACGTCTCGGTCCAGTTCGTTCAGCGCATTACTGCTATCTATGTTGTTCAGATTCGGGGTACAACAGGACAGCCCTTGTGCCGCCAGCACCAAACCGTTATACAGCGGAGGCAAGCCACCGGCCGCATTGAAGTCCGACAATACCTGCGGATACACGTTTTGGTCGATATCTGTGTAGTCTATTACCAGGTGCGAATTCCAGGTGTCGGAGATATTGGCGTTGAGGTGGCTGCGCACCGACCACATATTATCGTTGCCTGCGCCATCACCTTGATTCCGTGATTGCCATCCATCTGAGTCCTTGGCAAGCACCGCCACGCTGGCAGCTACATTGTCGCTTATGGGAAATTCCAGATAACCGTCAAATGAGAAGTAATTATCTTCACCACCAATCACTTCAGCGGTGAAATCAGTCTCTCCAGAAGGCTTTCGGGTGACTACATTAATTGCGCCACCAATCGTGTTTTTGCCATACAAAGTACCTTGCGGGCCACGCAACACCTGAATTTGCTGGATGTCTGACAGCTGGATATTGGCGCCTACTGTTCTGGCAAGGTACACCCCGTCTACATACATACCAACGCCTGGGTCAACGGTTAGGGCAAAATCGAATTGTCCTACACCTCGCAGATAAGCTTGCAGCGCGCTTCCCACACCGTTGTCTGAAGCACGGATCGCCAGGTTGGGGGTATGCTGCTCCAGATCGGTCGCGCTGAGTATTTTGGCCTGCTCTATCAACACGCCCGAAATTGCGGTGATCGCTACAGGCGTTTCTTGCAGGTTTTCTTCTCTTCTGCGCGCCGTGACCACCACCTCTTCTAAAGTCACTGCGGTCTGGGCAGTAGCGATGGGTACTACAGACATTGCCGGCAGCGCGAGTGAGAGTATCAATGCAGGTGTTGTGTATCGATTGATCATGGCATTACCTCATTATTTTCGATGGCCAGAGCCGATTGCGGGCTTTATAGGCAGAATTCCCGTAGCTCACACTGTATCCCTGAAACCTTGTTTCAAAAACCGGCTACCCGTGAACTGACTGTCCATGGAGACTGCCTTATCAGTGACTATTAATAAAGCTAAAGTTCAATGCTATACGCTCAACACCATTCTAAGTAAGCAGGCCTTGCATGGATCGTTTCACGAACAAGATTGCCGTTATCACGGGTGCAGGTAGCGGTATTGGCCGGGCTCTGGCACAGCACTGCGCCACCGAGGGCATGCGTGTAGCAGTGGCAGATTTGCACGCCGGCAGGCTGGAGACCCTGGCTGATCAACTGCAGGCTGCCGGTACCGAAGTCTTGAGTTGCTCAGTTGATGTTTCCGATAATGAGCGGGTCACCGCATTCGCAGAACAGGTCTGTTCAAGATTTGGCTCGCCTGACCTTTTGTTCAATAACGCCGGCATTTTACGCGTGGGGGAAACATGGTCTCACTCGTTTGAGCAATGGCAGCAGTTTTTGTCCATCAACTTAATGGGCGTGGTTAATGGCCTGAACGCGTTTGTGCCCAAAATGATCGAATCGGGGCAGCCAGCTCATATAATCAACACTGGCTCCGTAGGATCCCTGGTTGTTGCACCGGGCATGGCGCAGTACACCGCTGCCAAGATGGCTGTGAGAGGCATTACCGAGTCATTGCTTTATGATCTTAAAGCGCAAAATTCTGCAATCGATGTATCGCTACTATGCCCAGGCCCTGTGCTAACTGCCATTGCCGATGAAATGATGGGGCTGGAACCCGGTGACACGGTGGCTGCACCCACCGAACATTTAATGGCAGGGCAACCAAATTTCATTTCACCGGATGAAGTTGCAGAAATCGTCTTCCAGGCCATTCGTGAACGCCGCTTCTGGATATTTACGCACCCATTCAATAAACATCTGGAACAGATGAACCAGGATATGCTGGAAGGACGCAATCCTGAGTATCGGGAAGTCGAATTCGACCGGTAGTGCCTAGCTTGCTAAGTTGGATTCACAGCAGGCTTGTCTCTGTGCGAGTCTCGCTCCAGAAAGTTCTGATTTGGCATCTGCTCTTGCAAATAAACCACCAGAAAATCGATAAAGTAACGTACCTTTGCCGATAAATGTCTGGTGTTAGGATACACAGCCCAAGCCACGCGGTAATAACGGCTCCAGACCTGATCATGCAACTTGACCAACTCGCCATTCTTCAAGGCGTCAGTAATATAGAAGTCAGGCATCTGCGCAATACCTATGCCGGCTTTTGCCGCCGCCAGCAGATTCGCACCGTCTTCGCTGATCCAGTTGCCAGAGACTTTTACTTTGAATAAATCACGCCGATCAGGCGTGTTAAACATCCAGTAGCGGTCTGGCGTACTCAGACAATTGTGCGCAGCCAGGTCATCCGGTGACTCCGGTTTGCCATTTGCCTCCCAATACTGTGGTGCTGCACAAAGGCACAAGGTATGGCCGCCCAGGCGGCGGGCAACCAGGCTGGAGTCTTCCAGCTTGTCATAGCGCAGAGCCAGATCGTAGCTACCCTCAAGCAGATCAACATCCTGAAAGTTGGAATGAACCTCTACAGTCACCTCCGGGTATTTCACCGAAAACTCTGCAACGGCAGCTGCCATGTATTGAGTACCGTAACGACTATTGAGTGCTAGCCTCAGCACCCCTTTGGGTCGCTGCTGCATATCAGCCAGGGTTGATTCCGCCTCATCGAATTGCGCGGCCATATCTTTGCAGTACGCGAGAAAAGTATTGCCGCTTTCAGTCAGCGTCAGTCTACGTGTTGTGCGTTGCAACAGGCGTACGCCCAGCCGATCTTCGAGCAAACTGACTTGCTTGCTCACGTAAGACTTTGACACACCCAGCAGTTCGGCTGCAGCGGTAAAGCTGCCCGAATCCACCACACAGATATATTCTTCGATACCTTCCCAGCGTCCCACAGTAGCTATCCTCGCTTATGTCACTCAATATACCCATATTAATTGTTCACGTACAAGCCTAAATAGTCGTTCGCACATTGTCGTGATACAGGCATAGGGGCTGTACAATCCTATTTGTTGGCGTTCAGAGTCGAGTCTATGACAAGAATAGAGCGTGTGTGGAAACACTCTGGTTACACATGCAGCGTTCTCAGCAGGCGTCTGTACGTGTAAATTGCACGTTCACGATTGCTCCTTGGAGGCTGGACTATCCCAACTGAGCCCTATGGCAAGACCCGCGCCATGTTTTTTATGACGGCACTCTATTTCGCCGTTCTCAGCGCTGCGTCTGCCAGTCAATCAGAGAGACCGAATATCTTGCTGATCGTTGCCGATGATATCGGCTATTCCGATTTTGGCGCTTATGGCGGTGAGATTGATACGCCTCATATTGATGCATTGGCCGAGCATGGTGTGCGTTTTTCCAACTTTCACGTGGCGGCAAGCTGTGCGCCCACCCGCGCCATGCTGCTGACTGGGGTCGACAGCCACCTGGCCGGTATCGGCAGCATGCGCGAGCTAATGCCGCTTAGCCATCGAGGCAAACCGGGTTACGACGGCGTACTCAATGGCCGCGTACAAACCATCGCTACCTTGCTACGAGAAGGCGGTTACCGAACTATGGTGGCCGGCAAGTGGCACCTGGGCGACCAGGCGAGAAACCAACCGGGCGCACGCGGCTTTGATCACTCGGCGATTCAGGCAGACAGTGGCTCAGATCACTTCGAGATGCGCCCCTATCTGCCCATGAAGCCTGAGGTATTCTGGTATGAAAACGGCGAACGCTTAACATCGCTACCCGCGGAGTTTTATTCCTCAAGCTATTTTGCAGACAAGACTATCGAGTTCCTTTCAGCAGAGTCAGACCACAGCACGCCATTCTTTGCCTATCTGGCATTCCAGGCAAATCACACACCTATTCAGGCGCCGGCTGAATTCATTGATCGTTATCGAGGGCGATACACCGAAGGGTGGGCAAGCGTCAGTCAAACCAGGATCAACCGCTTGCGACAACTGGGTTTGCTCACTGCTGAGGCCGGCCTGGCAAAAGGGCCAAGCCAGGATGACTGGAACGCGTTATCAGCAGACCAGCAGTACTTCGAGGCCAGGCGTATGCAGGCCTACGCGGGCATGGCAACCGCCATGGACTATGAAATAGGCCGCGTGCTGAACTATTTACGCAGCAGCGGCCAATTTGACAATACCGTGATTGTGCTACTGTCCGACAATGGCGCTGCAGCCAGTGAACCCTATGAAGACAAATACGGCCGCCGCTGGTTGGAGAAACGCTATACCAGAGCCGTGGAAACCCTGGGCGAGAAAGGCAGCTGGGTCTCGGCCGGCCGGAATTGGAGCCAGGTGTCCAATACCCCGCTCAGTGGTTACAAGTTTTTCGCCGGTGAGGGCGGCGTGCGTGTGCCGCTTGTAATCGCTGGATTGCGAGAACCGATTACGCAATCGATATACCATGAATTTGCTTATGTAACAGACATCGTTCCCACCCTGCTGGATATTGCCGGCGTTGCTTTCCCCTCGCCATCAACTGGACGCGAAGCTTTACAAGGCAAAAGCCTGCTACCGCTGCTTGCGAAAGGGCAGAGTCCTGTTCATGACCCAAGCGAGGCCATAGGCTACGAATTTTCCGGCAGCTCGGCGCTGTATAAAGGCGAATACAAGTTGATTAGAAACCGCCCCCCAGTCGGTGATGGGCTGTGGCGACTGTTCCGGATCAGCACTGACCCTGGGGAAACCCTTGAACTCAGTGAGCAACTGCCGGAATTATTCGCGACAATGCAGGCAGACTACGCTGCGTATGCACACGTAGCAGGCGTGCTCGAAATGCCGGAAGATTATTCGCTAGGGAAACAGGTAGCGATCAACACATTGGTGTTTTACTACCTGCCGAGATACTTTCCCTACGCAGTGGTACTGTTAGTAATGCTAGCAGCAACGCTTATCTACGCACGACGAAACAAGCAACCGGACCAAGCGTCACAAGGAGCATCAGAATAATGTTACGCGCTTTCAAACTATGCCTGTTCGCACTCGGCGTTTTGGCACTGGCCGTGCTCTTGGCTTTCACCGCGTGGGGCCCAGTCGACGACCCCACCCTATTCCCGCAATACGATGCTAGCGCGGTAGAGCCACCACCGCAAAAACCGGCAGTTGCACACAACCCCGTGCGCAACTTGTTGTGGGGCGACTTGCATATTCATACCAGCTATTCAACCGATGCTTACACCATGGGCGTCAGAGCCACCCCGGATGACGCTTACGTATTCGCACGCGGCGGTACCATTGCGCACGCGGTGGGTTACCCGATCAGGATAGATCGCCCGCTGGACTTTGCGGCAGTGACTGACCATTCCGAGTACATGGGCGTATCTCGCGCGGATACCAACGCCAGTGGTGGTCTGCAGGAGCGCAGCCTGCGTGAGAGGCTGCAAAACGACGGGCCTTTATCAATGGCCTGGGCCCTTGTCTCAATTGTTCGCAACGTTAGCGGGCTAGACCTCTATTCAAACACGCCTGAATCGTTGGTAATCAGCAAGAACGCCTGGCAACTCATGATAGACACCGCCGAAGCTCACAATGAACCGGGTGTGTTCACCACTTTGCTAGGATACGAATGGACCTCAATGCCTGACGGGCAGAACCTGCATCGCAACGTGATCTACCGCGACACCAATGCGCCAGATATACCTTTCAGCTCACTGGACTCCGGCAACCCCGAAGACTTGTGGGATGCCTTGGACAGGCAGCGCAATGAAGGAAAAACCGTGATGGCGATTCCTCATAATGGCAATGTATCCAATGGTTTGATGTACGACCGCAAGCAATTTGATGGCGGCCCTCTCACAGCCGATTACGCCGAACAAAGACTGCGCAACGAGCCGGTGAGCGAGATACTGCAAATTAAAGGCACCTCCGACACCCACCCTATGCTGTCACCAGAAGACGAGTTCGCCAACTTCGAGATCATGGCCGGTTTACTCAGCCCAACTGCTGAAATAAGTGAACCCAAAGGCAGCTACGCACGCGACGCACTGCGTGCGGGTATTGAATTTTCGCATAGTGACGGATTTAACCCTTATCGTTTTGGCGTGATCGGCAGCAGCGACAGTCACAACGCCAGCTCTTCCGTGGAGGAAAACAAACACCACGGCAAGCTGCCGCTGATGGACGGCACAGCAGGATTGAGGCTGGGTAAATCCATTTTTGTGCCCGGCTCTTTGCACCGTACAAAGAATTGGGGTGCGGCTGGACTGGCTGCTGTCTGGGCACAGGAAAATACTCGCGAGTCTGTCTATGATGCACTTGAGCGGCGCGAGACATTCGCCACCTCAGGACCACGCATTAGTCTGCGTTTCTTTGCAAGCTTCGACTACACCCCGGAAATGATGCAAAGCCCCGAATTGCTGACGCTTGCGTATGAACAAGGTGTGCCAATGGGCGGAATTCTGCAAGCTGCTCCGTTGTCGTCGCCTAATGGTCCCGCGTTTGCCGTCTGGGTGGCAAAAGATCCAAACGGTGCCAATCTTGACCGGCTGCAAATCATCAAGGGCTGGATTAACGCCGATGGCAGCAGCGAAGAGAAAGTGTTTGATGTAGCACTTTCGGACCAGCGCACAGCCAATGCTGATGGCTCAATACCACCTGTAGGAAATACCGTGGACGTTGCCAGAGCCACCTACCGCAACTCGATTGGCGCGCGGCAATTAAGCGCCTTCTGGCGTGATCCGGAGTTTGATCCTGCCCTGGAAGCTTTTTACTACGCCCGGGGGCTTGAAATACCCACCCCCCGCTGGTCCACCTATGACGCCATGCGTCTTGGTGTGGAAGCGCCACAACCAACAAGCTTGCAGGAACGGGCTATTAGTTCCGCTATTTGGTATGAACCAAAGTAATTTTTGTCCGTGCACATAACCAGAATATCCCCTCACCGGAAACACTCTAATCACACACACCCTGTTTTTAGACCCACCGCATCCGTGTAACTTGGAATCCTCGGCACAACAAGGAACAAATAATGTCTGATCCCACTCTGGAACCCACAACCAGCCCCGGCGAAATCAGCCAGTGGCCCATGTTAAAGATCGTATACCGGACTGACCCCGGGAAAATAGCTGAGCTGTTGCCACCCGGTATCGAAAACAGCGAGACATCTAACGTTACCCTGACCATCTACAACCTACCGGTAAACGAAGAACCCGAGTACGGCATTCTCATGACGGTAGATGCAAGCTATAACGGAATTCCAGGCGAATGGGCCGTGGGCTACGGTATTGATCAGGAAGCCGCGATTTTTATTTCACTGCTTACAAACGGCCAGCCCAAGTTTCCCTGCGAAACCGAGTATTACCGCCTGGGCAATAAAGTGAATGCGCGCTGCAGCCACCAGGGCTATACCTTCGTCGAGTTTACCGGCACACAGGGTGAGCCTGATCCGCTGCCTGCCGAGGGAATTGAGCGCCACGAATGGTGGGTAAAAGTATCGCGGCAGGTTGGCCACGGCAAAGGTTACGATTTTCCACCCCACGTTGTGCATATCCATGGCAAGTACGGCCCCGGACACCGCGTGGCACTGGACGGAAAACTCACACTGAGAGAAAGCCCCTGGGACCCAATCGCCACCCGCCTTCCTATGCTGGAACAACTGTCTGCTCACTTGTGGTGGCCTGAGTACCGCAGCCGCGATATTGCTCTGGCTGGCCCGCTGGACCCGGAAGCCTTCTGGCCCCACATAGACACCATTGGCGGAAGTCGCTGGCCTGGCCACATGGGTGGCCCTATTCGCGACTAACTAACTATTCGAGTTTTAGAGGAGTACACCATGGACCGCTACCTGATTGTTTCCACCGATGGTCACGCCGGGCTGCCAATGGAAAGTTATCGGGACTATCTGGACAGCAAATACTTCGGCGCTTTTGATGAAGCGCTGCCTATCCAGAAAGAAATGACCCGTCGCGCTGAAGAAAGGCTGCTGATCTCCGATTTCAACGATCAGTGGCGCCGGGGCATTGAGGATGACCTCAAAGGCGCCTGGGATGGCACGGTGCGTAATCGCGTAATCGACGCAGATGGCGTAGCCGCGGAAGTTCTGTTCCCGGATGGAATTACCGAACAGAATGCGCCACCGTTCGGTGCCGGCCTGGGCCTTAAGCCCTGGGGGATAGACCCGGAACTGCAATGGGCGGGCGCGCGGGCGCACAATCGCTGGATAGCCGAGTTTTGCAGTGAAGAACCCGCACGCCGCATCGGGTTGGCCATTGTGTTAATGCTTTACGATGTGGATGAGGCGCTGGCCGAAGTGAAGTGGGCGCATGAGCAAGGTTTAAAAGGCATTCTCATACCGGCGCTGATGGGCGATAAAGACAGCTACAACCATCCGCGGTATTACCCAATCTGGGAGTTCTGCCAGGAACATAATATGGTGGTGCACACCCATTCTGGCCCCTCCCCCGATTACAACTACGAACTGCCCGGCGCCATTGGCATTTACCTCAATGAGTTTGCCTGGTGGGCGGCGCGCCCCATGTGGTTTATGATTTTTGGCGGCGTATTCGAGAAATTCCCGCGCTTACGCTTCGCTCTCACTGAGGTCAGTGAATTCTGGATACCGCACATGTTGGAAATGATGGACGTGCGCGCCTCGGTTAAACACACCAGCGGTAAGTTGGGTGATTTTCGCAGCAACCTTACCATGAAGCCCAGCGAGTACTTTCGGCGTAACTGTTGGATAGGTGCTTCCGCGCTGTTTGATGAAGGCTCAACGGCCGTGCGCCACAACATAGGCATCGACCGGGTTATGTGGGGCACCGACTATCCGCACCCTGAAGGTGCCTGGCCCAAAACCCGCGAAAAGCTGATCACTTATATGAAAGGATTGCCGGAGTCCGAAATTAACGCGATGCTCGGCGCGAATGCCTTGAGCTGTTACGATCTTGATGCGAATTCCCTGAATGCCATTGCGGCGCGTATCGGGCCTTTGAAATCCGAATTTGTTGACGACGCCGCCTAACGCGAAGGAGACCTGAAATGTCCAAACGCTTCCCTATGCCCATGCCGTTCGGCTGGTTCTGTATTGCCTACAGTAATGAACTGGCCGTGGGTGAAGTTCGCAATGTTCACTACTTCGACCGGGACATGGTGTTGTTTCGAACCGAGTCGGGAAACATCGGGCTTTCCGACCCAGCGTGTCCACACCTGGGCGCACATCTTGGCCACGGTGGAACCGTTCAGGGGGAATCCATACGCTGCCCGTTTCACAATTGGCAGTATGACACCAATGGTGTAATCACCAACATACCTTATGCCGAGCGTATTCCGCCGAAATGGCAGGGTAAACCATGCCTTAAAACCTACCCAGTCTGTGAGAAGAATGAGGTTATTTGGGCCTGGTATCACCCGGAAGCAGCCGCACCCGATCACGAAGTGATTGAGCTAGAAGAAATAGACGATCCTGAATGGACCGAGCGCCAGCGTTTTGAGTGGACGTTTGATTCCTGCCCGCAGGAGATTGCAGAAAACGGCGTGGACGTGGCGCATTTCAAGTATGTGCACAACATGGACGCCGTTCCAGAGGGCGAAACCAGCTACGAAAGTCACATTCGTCGCAGCCGTGTTAGCGGTACTCGCATGGGTAAAGATGAAAATGGCAACGCTGTTGAGTTTGAATCGGTGGTTGCCGTTGTACAAAACGGCGCTGGACAAAAGTGGGTGCGGTTTTCCGGCGTGATGGACTACTTACTACAAGTACTGGTAACACCGGTTAACGACAATACAGTAGAAGTACGCTTCATCTATTTACACCAGCACTTCCCCGAAGGCTCATTCAAAGCCATGGGCATGCAGGCGGCCATTGACTCAACCAACGGTCAACGCGGGCTGGAAGGTGACATTCCCATCTGGCACAACAAGTTTCATCTGCGAAATCCGATTTTGTGCGACGGCGACGGGCCCATCATGCGGTTCCGCAAGTATTTCTCACAGTTCTACGTAGGTGGCCCCTATCCCGGGGAAGATGGCCTACCGGTAGATCTCGAAGCCGTTTCCTAACATAAATACCAAGTGCAGGAGTAACTACGATGGCCGATGAATACACGGGCAAGACGGCAGTAATTACCGGCGGCGCGTCAGGCGTGGGGCGCTGCCTGTGTGAGCTGTTCGCACGCCAGGGAATGAATGTAGTCATGGCCGACGTAGAAGCCGTGGCGCTTGAGGCGTCCAGTAATACGCTTATCAGACAGGGCCTTAGCGTGATTGGTGTACAAGCTGATGTAAGCAGCCCGGAATCTATGCTGGCGCTTGAGGCCGCCAGCCGCGAAGCCTTTGGCAATGTGCATATTCTTTGCAACAACGCCGGCGTTGGCATCAAGGAAGCCCAGCGCCGAATCTGGTCACTTACAGAGAATGACTGGCAGTGGGGATATGGAGTGAACGTAATGGGCATTGCCAATGGCATTCGCGCTTTCGTACCTGGGATGTTGGCCCATGGCGAAAAAGGACATGTGGTCAACACTTCCTCGGGCAATGGCGGTTTAACGTCTATGCCCACCACACCCATCTATGCCTCAACCAAGGCCGCTGTTACCAGTTTAACCGAAGTTTTACATTATCAATTTCTGATGGACGAAGCAGCACTTCAAGCACACGTGCTGTTTCCCGGGCCCCACATTGTGAACACCAATATACTCAGTTCCATGCGCAACCGCCCCGAGCAACTGCGTGATGACAATGAGCCGGTGGCCTATACCACCATGGAAGAACTGGCAAAAGCCTCCGGCATAAAGAACATGCAACTCACCGAGCCTGAAGAAGTGGCCGTACAGTGCCTGGACGGCATTCGCGCCGGGAAGTTCTGGATACTGCCAGAGAGTGAGACCATCGACGCCAAATTCAGGGCCCGAACAGAGAATATTCTGGCTCGCGAAAATCCAAGCCTTTAAGCCTTTTATACCTTCCGCCATCAAAGCCCGGTGATCATTGCAATGAACGTCAATCTGAATGGTGATGGTTTCCAAATGCTGGAGTATGCATGACCGAACTTTCCTATTTAGAGCGCCCGGATAACCGAGATTTGCAGCAAATTCCTGGTGACTATGGTCTACCTCTACTCGGCAATGTTCTCAGTTTAGGCGCCAACCCTTTAAAATTTTGCGATGAGCGTTTTCACCGCTACGGCGCCATTTCCAGGTTCGCCATGGGGCCTTCGCGTATGGTTCTGGCATTAGGTCCTGACAATGCGCGTGAGTTGTATCTGGATCCGCAGAAAAACTTTTCCTCTACAAAAGGGCTGGGTCACTTTGAATCATTGATAGGCGGCAGTCTGATCATGAAGGATTTTGAAGCGCATCGTTTTCAACGTCGGTTGATGCAAACTGCGTTTAAAAAATCCAGCATGGAAAGTTACATGCAACCGATCAACGCTATCTGTGCTGACACTTTACGTCCATTATTTGGCACGGGGGAGTTCGAACTTCAAGGCATTGCCAGATCGACGCTACTGGATATTGCAGCGCAAACTTTCACCGGCGTTACAGACCAGGGTTCTGAGGGCGATAAACTAAAAACGGCGTTTGAGAATTTCATCGGCGGTTTCGATTTTATTTTTGAAGTAAACCTGCCGGGTTTTAAGTACCGACAAAGCCTGCAAGCCAAAAAACACATTGCTGCTTTCATTCGCGAACTGATTGCCGAGAAACGACACAACGCCGACCAGGACATACTCGCGCACTTCTGCCGTGAGCGCGACGAAGACAATTGCTATTTCTCAGATAATGACATTGTAGAGAATTTTGTAGTGCTGCTGTTCGCTGCACAAGACACCACTACTTCCTCACTGGTTAATGCCTGTTATGAACTGGGTCGCCACCCCAAATGGCAGCAACGGCTGCGTGAGGAAGCGCAAGCGCTGGGCAAGGAATCCATTGGCCAGGAAGATCTGGACGCTCTGCCATCGTTTAGCATGGTCTTCAATGAAACTCAGCGCCTGCATTCCTCGGTACCGCTGTTCCCACGCCGCACTATCAACCGCTGCGAATTGTCGGGCGTGGAAATTCCTGCTGACACTTTGTTGATGAACGCAATTACTTACAATCACGTGATACCCGGTTGGTGGACTGATCCGCAGCAGTTTGATCCCGCGCGCTTTGAACGCGGCGAACACAAACAGCACCCGTTTCTTTTCCATCCATTTGGAGGCGGAGCGCATAAATGCATTGGAATGCACTTTGCGAAAATTGTCTTTTGCAGTTTTATGTATCATCTCATCACAGCGCATGAGATTAAGTTGCGCGAGAACTATAATCCGAAATGGCAGTACCTGCCGATGCCCAAGCCCAAGGACAACCTGCCTATGCGCCTGGTTCCAATCTAGCAGTTTTAAGGTACAGCTGATGCGCAAAGCACTCACCACTGGCCTACTGGCTCACACTGAACAAATAGAATAGGACACCTTATGAAAGCAACCGGCGCAATATTTGAAGAACCGCCTGTGCTCAGCGACATACAAGGCAACACGGGCGGCAGATTCACCAATGATATCTGCTCAAAACACTCAGAAAGCAGCTACAGCATTGATGGCAAGGAAATTACTTTTCCAGTCGCTGTTTCTGATGCATCGATGCTGATGAATGGCTTCCTTGTGGATGCAAAAGCCGCACAGACAATGCTTGATGGTACTGGTTTTCGCGTTGTTGAGCTTTTTCCCGGCAAAGCCATATTGCAGTTGTTAGCCGTGGACTACAAAGTAAATGATCTCGGCGACTATAATGAAGGAGCCATTATTTTCCCCGTGCTGACACCTGGAGAAAAAAAGCCTTTTCCATTCTTTGGCACGCTCAAGCGTATGGGCAACGGCAGCATAGGTAATTTCGTGTACCGCATGCCTGTGGACCAGGAGTTCACCACGCATGCAGGTCGCTTCATTTGGGGCTTCCCGAAGTGGATGAGCCGCATAGATATAGAATTCAGCCCCACTCTCGCCCGCGGAACTTTTATTGATGAAGATGAGCTGGTTTACTCGATAGAGGCCAAAACCGGTGGTAATAGCTCCCCAGGCGAACAGACTGCCGCATCACTGGCTGTACGTGATGGCAAGGCATGGAAAACCTATGGCAGCAATAACAGTTCGGAGCTCACTTTTTCATTACGGGGAAAGACGCCGGAAATTGGCGACAAACACCCATTGGCCAAAGAGCTTCGTACACTGGGCCTGCCCAAAAAACCGCTATTCACCGTTTCCGTGCAAAAAACCAATATGACGTTTCATAAACCGGAGAGCGTCGACATTGGCGCACCTTTTTCAACTTAGAGTAGAACGCATTCTTTGCGGTTGGCTGAGCCAGACTTCACTTCGCTGGAGCGGATAATGCATTTTTTGTTATCTAAACAACTGTCTGCACTTACGCCAATCACTTGCCGTAACACGTTTGCGTCAAGACCAGCGATGCTATCTGATCGATACAGCACTCCCCATTTGACGGTGCGCCCATCAGCGGTCGCATAGCCACCCAAATCACGGGTGTTTAGCCTACTCGCTAATGCTACTAGTCGCTGCTTGGCTTCGGTCTGTTATACCTTCGGCGAATCCGGGCTAGGGTAGTCGTTCGCACCGCTATGCGTCGCGCAAGCGCCCACAGCACCCGACAGTGCAAGCACAATGTTTATGCTCAAAATTCTCTGAACGATGGACATCGCTAATACGTTTTGCATCCAGTATTGCATTCATGCACAGCTAAGCTGCTTCGTAAGTCTTCCGGCGAAAAGAATGAGCCATTCGAAAGCTAATTGACCGCATGATCCGAATACAACTCCCGCACTTTCGAATTGTCGGACGTTGCAACCGCAACCAGCGGTACATTCGCGTGAGCATTGACCAGTGTCAATGAACGAATAGCCACGCCATTCTCAGACAGTTTTTTCGATATTTCAGCCAGCGCTCCCGGGCGGTCTTCGGTTCGGATTAAAACGATATCATTAGATATAACCTGATAACCGGCCCCCATCAACAGCTCAAAGCCTTTATCATAATCACTGACCGCCAGGCTTAAATAGGAATCAGAGCCCATTTGGTTAAAGTCGATATCACGAATATCCACCTTGTGATTAGCCAGCAAATCCGTCACTTCCGCTATTGGGTTGCGTGTGCTGTCGCTGAGTATGGTAAGTAACTTCACTGCAATCGCTCCTGTTCTGGCCAATTATTGTCTTAGGGGGTATTCGGGCTTTGAGCCAGCGATTGCTTGTGCTCCAGCGCTGCATCGGCTACAAATTTGTCTATCAATTCTTTGCTTAGATTGGGCATAACGATAATGTGGCTGATGCCGGCAGCTGTGGCAAGCTGCCACTTTTCCTGTATCCAACTAGCCACGGCAGGCATAACCACAGTAATTGAATCCGGATTACGCCAGGCGTTTATGCCTTGGTCGCGCAACTCTTTCTCGGTATATTCGGCAAGCTGCAATGAGTAATTCAGGCGCTCTTTCAAACCTGCTTTGCCAAGCGCTCGCATGGCGTACCACATAAACAAAGGTGTAATGCCATTGCGTGAACCGGTTATTGTTGTATCCAGATTGCCTATGTAGGCGATAGACCGTGCGATTCTGTTTACGTTTTGTTTGAGCGCTAACACCATTCCACAAGGAATTGGCGAGCCGATAAACTTATGGCCACTGATAGACATGCTGTCTGCGCCATCGGCAAAATCAAAGCTGGGTTTATTCTCCAGGAAAGGAGCCATCGAGCCACACATTGCAGCGTCGGAATGAATGTAAGATTCAGCAACGGCGAGGTCATCGATTATTGAACGAATGCGCCCGATATCGTCTTTTGCCTCTGTCATGGTCGTACCGATGTTTGCAAACACAATCGGGGTAACGTCGCGATTTACCCGAATGGTTTCGCGTAAATCATCGTAATCGATTTCGCCATTGGGCAGCGAGCGAATCATGATGTTGCGCATATTTAAAAAATGCAGATTTTTCGAAACGCTGTAATGGGTGTCTTTGGAAAAATACACGATGCTATTAGGGTGCAATTCGCGGGCCAGGTACAAGCCATACAAATTGCCCTCGGTTCCGCCATTGGTAACATAGCCCCACCAGTCGTCTTCCGGAGCGTTTAATATCTCGGCCCACCAGCTAAGCACCTCGCGTTCGAATTGACGGCTATCAACCTTGGAGGTACTGGTAACAAAAGGGTCGCCTACGTTGTTTAACGGGTAATCAAGAAAAGGCAGCAGGCTTGAATAGTCAAAATCTCTTGCGGCCGGATAGCCCATCATCGTCTCAGAATGAGTCTCGATGAAGCTCAGATGTTCGGCAAGACGTTGCTTATCGTCGTCTGAAATCGTGTATTTGCTCATGAACTGGTTTGTCCATTCTGTCCAGTAATTCCGTCGGCAAGGATAACACTGGCGAAGGCGGTCTGCATGCACCGGGTTGCAGAGCTATTCCCTCTGCTTGGAGTTGGGTAAACTGTCTCTGGCAACTCGCGTTTTTTACAAGGCGTAGCCACCGTGCACATCTATACCAAGGAATTTATTTGAACAAAACGGCCGCATACAAACCCGCCAGCAAACGCTTGATTCGAATAGCGATTGTTCTAGCAGCACTGCTGCTAATGTTCTATCTCGTTCGACAATCTGACTGGTTGAGCACTATAGACCCCAGCACTGTTCGAGAAATTGTTCAACAATGGGGGGAACTAGGTATTGTCATCTATGTGCTGACGTTTACGGTCGGACTGCTACTCTACGTGCCCGGTACAATTTTTATTGTGGTGGCCGGTTTACTCTATGGGCCATTGTGGGGCTGCTTGATCGCTTTTGTTGTGGCCAATTTTGCGGTTTTCATTTCGTTTAATTTGATTCGCTGGCTGGGCGGCACCTCTACAGCTAGCGAATTACACCCTGCGCTAAGTGCCAGACTGAAGAAAATCAGCCGGCAACCTGTAATGACGGTTGCATTCTTGCGGACTTTTCTTTGGACTGCGCCAGTGCTGAATTACGTGCTTGCTCTTACGGCCGTAGAGCAACGGCATCACATGCTAGGGACTTTGCTGGGTACTCTGGTGCCCATCGTCACCATTGTTTTGGCGTCCGATTGGTTTTTGATGCAATGGGCGGCTAGGTAACAGTGACGCGTGGATTTCGTGAAAAATGAATACAGTTATCGCCTTGTCGGTTTTATGTCAGCTCTTAAGGTAAGCCAGTGCTTCCTGTGAGCAACTGGCGATAAGATCACCATTTTCTGAAAACACGCGCGAGCGCGCCAGACCTCGACCTGCACCAACCCAATCGGCTGACAGCTCAAACAGCAGCCATTGGCCAGCAGGTGCCATTTGATGGAACCAGATGGAGTGGTCCAGGCTTAGGTAGCGTTGTGCCGGGTTTTCGAAATCCCATCCTTTTCGTAAAAATACGCCATCACCAACAGTCGCGTCAGATAAGTAGGCCAAGATTACATTCGGGTTCTGCAGCTGTTTTCCTATATCTTCCCCGATGCGAATCCAGACTCTGACATCGGTTTGCTGGCTTGCCTTTTCTCCAGGAAAATTGACGTAGCGACATTCCAAACAATCGGCCCAGACCCAGTCGCCTTCGAATGCGTAAGCAGATAACTCCTCGTAATGCGGCACTGACGGCATCTTGTCAAACGAATGATCGGTGTCACCGCGGTCGCAGCTAAACGAGACCATTAATCGAAAAACATCGTGATCATTTTGCCTTGCTATTACTTGCCTGGTCGAAGAGCTGCGCCCGTCTCTAACACGCTCCACCTGGTAATGAATATCAACGCTGGAATCACCTGGCTTTAGAAAGTAACTGTGCAGGGAGTGCGCCAGTTGATTGTCTGCCGTGGTTTTGATTGCTGCAAGTAATGCCTGGGCGATAAAGTGCCCGCCAAATACCTGGTGGGCTTCGTCGGTTTGGGCCGGGCCAAGAAAGCAGTCCTCCCCAAGCGACAGTAGTTCTGCAGAAACCATATTAGCGAATCCAAAGTGCACAAAATGACGCGCATGATACAGAACTTGGTCGCCGGTCTACAGTGATTAAAAATACTGATAGCCAAGCACATTCATTACATGGGAATACCACACCAGTGATATCGCAAGAATTGCGACCAAAGTGTGGCGAATACGCCGCCCTATCGGCCACGATTTATGATTCCACACCGGCGCAAGCAACGCCAAGTTGACTACGCTGACCAATGCAGCAAACACTAGAATTGTTAGCCCAACAATCGACACGGTTACACCAACGGTGTCGTAGTCATCCATTCGGGATTTGATAAACCCGTCCATGTAGATCCACGGGATCAATTGATTGCTGATTGCGATCATTGACAGCAAGCTCAACAGGCTCCATCTGGGCAAACAAAGAAGGTGAAGAAAGAGCTATGAGTATCGCCAGCCAATAACGTTTAGTTTTCATAATTTCTTCCACGAGCGCGCCTGAATCAAGACGACAACAAACTAACACATCACCCAATCTTGGTTACGTCCACCGCAAGGATTGACGCAACAGCGACTTGAAGATTTCTTGGCAATCTTTGATGCAATTATGGTTTCAGTCATTTTTTTATGTAAAACATAAAAAAATCCTTGTTTTTCATAAATCGACGCGCTAGCCTTGACGCATGCAAATACGAGTTAACCTGGATATAGAGATGGCACGGCAGAAAATGTCGCTTACTGAGCTGTCGCAAAGGGTGGGAATTTCCATGACAAATCTGTCGCTGCTGAAAACCGGCAAAGTTAAAGGCATACGTTTTAACACCCTGGCTGCGCTGTGCCGGGAATTAAACTGCCAGCCTGGCGACATTCTGGAGTATCAAATTAAGGAATAAGACCATTGGTCTATGGAGGCAACAATGACCCAGAACAATTATCTATTAGCCGGTGTCGCCGCATTATTTGCTGCAGTATTGCACCCGATGTACTGGCTAACTGAAGTGAGCGCAAACATTGGGCCTGAAGGGCTTAGAACTGAACTGGGCTTATTGGACGGAGTATTTGTCATTCTCACTGGCTTAACAGCGTATATCTATTACTCACTGAAACGAATTCTGAATGAGCACTGCGAATATCACCGTGCTGACACCTTGCTAACTATTGAGGTATGGCTAACTATCTCAGTAGCCGCCGTATTACTTGTGGTAGGTGTTTTTTTCAGTAACGACAGTGATTTGCCCATGACAATCGCATTCCCTGTGGCCTTGCTGATGCATGGCGCAGTAGACACAATTCTCGGCATTCAGCTGCTAAGAGACAGCGAACAATTGCCGGGGTTACTTAAAGGAATTGGCGTCGTGGTTTTATTACTGGGTATCGTAAACCTGAGTCTAATCATGACATTTCTCACCTTGATATTGTTCCCGGTGTTCGCGCTGATGCTGGCACTACTGTTCTTACGAGAGCCAGAAGCGGAAGAGTTTGTGTAGATATTTGCCGCATACGCTAAACATCGCTTACGGTAGTTATCGCCTCGGATTGCCGTGAAATGTGAGACCTGACCCCAACCACTGAGATAGAATACGCGGCTTGTGCAGCATAAGCGGCCTATTATCAACTCAGGAGTACACACCATGACCACCACCGGCAAACAGCTTTTCACTACCCTTGCAGACGGCAAACTCACTGTGGAGGTTGTAGACACTGAATTCGCTGAACCCACCGGTAATCAGGTGTTGGTCAAAATGGAAGCCGCACCCATTAACCCTTCGGATCTGGCGATACTGACCAGTGCGGCCGATTTCGACAATGCAGAGTTTACGCCTGGCAAATTTGTTGCCGACATGCCGGAACCGTTTAATAGCGCACAGAAGGGCCGCCATGGCCTGCGTATGCCCGCGGGTAACGAAGGAGCAGGTACGGTTGTTGCTGCAGGCGACGGAGAGCTCGCGCAATCGTTAATGGGTCAGCGTGTAGCCTGCGTACCCGGAACAGCCTATTCGCAGTATTGCATCGCTGAGGCCATGATGTGCCTGCCATTAGGTGATCTGTCATCCGAGCAAGGCGCTTCCGCGTTTGTTAACCCAATGACCGCACTGGGTTTTGTGGAAACCGCCAGAATGGAAAATCAAAGCGCGATCATCCACACCGCCGCTGCGTCCAACCTTGGTCAAATGCTTATCAAGATTTGCCTTGAAGATGACATGCCGCTGGTTAATATTGTGCGTAAACAAGAGCACGTTGAGCTTCTTTCCGAACTCGGCGCTACACACATCGTTAATTCATCTGCAGACGACTTTCCTGCCCAGTTGCGCAGCGCAATCAACACCACCGACGCATACTGTGGTTTTGATCCAATAGGCGGCGGCCAGGCCGTAGATAATTGCTTCAAAGCGATGGAACAAGTAGCTGTTGAGAAAATGAGCGAGTATTCGCGCTATGGCTCCAACCAAATGAAGAAAATGTACATTTACGGCCGACTGGATATGGGCGCGACAATATTGACACCTGCTTATGGCTTTGGTTGGACACTGTCTGGCTGGCTGCTTACACCCTTCCTGGCACAAGCTGGCATGGAAACCATGGGGCGAATGCGTCAACGCGTGCTGGATGGTCTGACCACCACCTTTGCCAGTTCTTATAAGAGCAGAGTCACACTGGAAGAAATGCTGACAAAAGATGCAGTGATGGATTATCGGCAGATGAAAACGGGTGAGAAGTATTTGGTAACACCTCACGGCTAATACATAAGAAAACTGCGTTAAGGAACTAGTTTTTTCGCCAGGTTTTGGTGGAAGTGGGTAATCGCTTTTTCGAAATGCCCGAAGGTAAGATGCTGGTTAGCGTTGCTGGCCAGCCCAGCTTGAATAGCGCAGGCGGCCTCGCGGTCTTCATCAAAACCGGTTGTTTTGACAAACGAAGCATCGCGTTGCGCCTCTTCCAGTTCAATCGTTGAGCCATCAGACGGTTTATTGATTATTCGGTAAATCAATATTTGAGTTCGCGTTGGGCTCAATGGCTCAAAGACGGTCATTGTTGTGTGCTTGGATAGTACAGAGATTGCAACGTTGGGGAACAGCGAATACACCAAGGTCACCATACCATCCAGGTGCCGTTTTGCCGGTGCGGTATCACGCAGCTTCTCTATGCGTTTGAAGGGGAAAATGGTGCGGGAGTTAGGACCGAAGGTTTCCACAATATTGGTGTTGTCCATGCCATAAGGGTAGAAGCTCTGCTTATGCAGAGACTTGATGTGATAACCCTCCATGGTTGTTTCATTAATCAGCTTCCAATTCGATTCGTCAATGTAGTCACTTTGATCGAAACACGGTTGGTCTGCGTCAAAAAAATCGGGAGCGTATTTGAGCATTGAAGAATCTATGGAACCACTCTGATTGACATAGACCAAGCCTCCTTTCTCCATAGCCGCAACTTCAACCAGCCCGTTGTCCTGCAGCTCAATACCCGGGAATCCATCGCGACCTGGAATGTGTCTTAACTGCCCATTCAGCCCATAAGTCCAGGCGTGATAAGGGCAAACGAAAGAGCGCGAACAACCACTGTCTTTGGCAACAGGCATTCCACGGTGTCGGCAACTGTTGATAAATGCGCGAACCTCGCCGTCATCCCCTCTTACCACCAACAATGGGGTGCCTGCTGTTTTCCTGGCCAGATAACTGCCTTTCTCAGCTAGCATTGCTGATGGACAAAATGGAACAGGCATACCACGCAAAAGTGAGATTTCCGACTCGAAACGCTGTTGGGAGAAGTAGCTGCTTACTGGTTCTTTCCACACCTCGGTGCCAAGATCTGTGGTCTTATTGTCAATGTGCTCGAATATCCTCTCGGCAATTTCTTGTTCGTTTAGCAACGCTATATTGGCAGGCATATCACATCAGGTATTTGAAGAAGTATTTAAGAAAGAATCATCATCGAGCGTTTATCGATACAATCCGTCGATCACAGACATTCCCGATTGGTCCCACACATCAGTCACGCAGTCTTTTTCCCAGGCCAGAAAATCACTGTCGTTTAACAAGGTGTCTACATAACCTTGACATTGATCATCCAAGGGAACCGAGTATGTTCGCATGCGAGTTGCAACAGGCGTATAGAAAGCATCGGCAATCGAGCGTTCGCCCAACAACCAAGGGCCTATGGATTCATAACGATCACGGCCATTCCATATTTCAAATAGTCGACGCAGGTCACGCTGGGTGTCCTCTGGCCAATTCTGGTTATCACAGCGACGTTTAATATTCATACCCATGTCGCGCCTAACGCCGGCGAAACTTGAATGCATTTCGCAGCTTACTGAGCGCGCCTCGGCGCGAATAGCTGGTTCAGATGGCCATAGATCTGGTGCCTGTTCGGCCGCCCATTCTGCGATTGCGAGAGAATCCCACACCACCAGGCCGTCGGCATTCAATGCAGGCACGGTACCGCTGGGTGACACGGATTTAACTTCCGCGATCTCCGCTTTTCCGTAACCGGGTTGATCTAATGGGATGTAATTCTCTTTAAACTGTATTCCCGCCCAGCGCAGAATCAGCCAGGGTCTTAAGGACCATGAGGAGTAATTCTTCGGGCCAATATGCAATGTGTTCGACATGAGCGCATGTTCTCCCAGCTATTTATTGATGAGGCTACCTGAATCAGCATATTAGCATGGCATAGCTTGGGGCCGCGCTACTCACTCGCTTGCCTTTCAGACTATTCTTGGTTACCTTGCCGATGAACCAACATCGAAACAACAGATTGCATGTCCACTGAAACTTCATCCTCAGAAGCCTACGTTCTTGAAGAAACAATCAATAATGTGCGCTGGATTACACTCAACCGCCCAAAGCAGCGCAACCCGCTATCTATCAATATGCTTGAATCGCTGACCAATGCTTTAAGTGATGCCGGCGATGATAGTGCGGTTCGCGCCATCGTTATTGCGGCTTGCGGCCCTGTCTTTTCAGCCGGTCATGATTTAAAAGAAATGGGCAGGCAAGGCGATGAAAGCCTGGAAAGCCAGCGCGCTAGAGTTAAAAGCATACTTGAGCTCTGCGCTAATATGATGCTCAGCATTGTAAATTCGCCCAAGGCGATTATTGCCTGCGTGCAGGGTACTGCAACGGCTGCGGGCTGTCAGCTTGTGTCGGCATGTGATCTTGCTTTAGCAGCCGACACGGCCACGTTCTGCACGCCTGGCGTTAACATGGGAGGATTCTGCACCACACCTTTGGTTGGTATCGGTCGCAATGTGCATCGCAAGCATGCGATGGCGCTGGCGTTAACCGGCGATTCGGTATCTGCGCATCATGCCGCGGATATCGGTTTAATCAATGAAGCGGTAGCCGCCGATGAGCTAGGTAGCAAGACAGCAGAACTTGCTGAACGTATTGCTGCTAAATCCGCACAAGGTATTCGGCATGGTAAAGCCGATTTCTATCAGCAAATCGACATGCCGATTGAGCAAGCCTTCGCGTATGCGAATGATGCAATGGTCAGAGCAATGACTTCACCAGACGCGCAGGAGGGTAATGCAGCATTCTTTGAAAAACGAGCTCCGCACTGGGGCGATGCCTGACTCTTATTCCTAGCCAGGTGCTGTGTGCTCGCAAGCGAACAATTAGGCAGCAGGCTTTGGTTTCGACAGCACAATAACATTGCCTACCATGATCATTACGACGCCTAGCATCATCAGCAGAGTCCAGTTCATGTCTTCCAACAAGGTTGAAATAATTAGCGCAACTGTTGAATACAGAATACTCACGTAAGAAGCCCGTGGCGCACCAATTTTTGCAACAAGCGTTAGATAGGCGTAAAAAGCGATTACCGTTCCAAACAATGAAAGATATACCAGAGAGCCAATATATTCATAGCTGGTTTCAAAACGCCAGGGTTCGCCTGTAAACAGTATATAGCACAACGTTAATGCGGCACCGTAGGTCATGCTCCAGGCGTTGGCATGCACTACGTTGATTCCACGCACGCTGAGTCGGTGTGACACAATGTTACCCGTTCCAGCACTTAGCGCGGCCGTAAAGGCAAATGCCAGGCCTGCAAAAAAGACCGGGCTGATATCTGAACTGAGTATTTCGTCGAGAAACAGCAAGGTCAATCCTGATACCCCTAATGTTGCGGCAATCAACAAGCGACTATCGGGACGTTGCGAATACATCAGCCACATTTGTAAGGTATTGATTAGGATTGTCATTGAGAAAACAACGCTAACCAAACCGGACACAAGCCGCTCGACGGCCATGTAGACCACCACATAGTTTAACGAGAACATACAAAAGCCGAGTGCCAGAAAGCGCAAATGCACCGGTAGCGGAAAACTCGGCAAGTCGCGTCGCACAGCGACCACCAACCACATTACAACGGCCGCCATGGCGTAGCGATAGAACACCGACTGCTCTGCAGGCACTTCGCCAACTTGCATAGTGACTGCAAAGAAGGTTGTACCCCAAATTAGTACTGTTAGAGCATAGAGACCAACGCCCATGCAAAACACCCCAAGCACCCGAGCGTTTGTATCTCGGGCGAAAAAGAGCAACAATATCATCAAAGTATCAGAGATAGATACGTCAACCAAGGTGTTGAGCTATGAAACGCAGGAAATTTATTAAAGGTACTGGACTAGGCCTATCGGCACTGGCAGGCTCTTCGATCCTTACTGCATGCGCAAAGCAAGAGCCTTACAAATTCTGGCTGGACGGCAACTATCCCCCGGTCAGTGAGCAAGTCACTGAAACGAGCTTGAAGGTCGAAGGTTCTTTGCCGCCAGAACTTAACGGCCTCTACGTTCGAAACGGTACCAACGCGTCTACCGGACCCAGCGATCATTTTTTTGGTGGCGACGGCATGCTTCATGGAATTCGACTGGAAAACGGCGCGGCCAAATGGTATCGCAACCGTTATGTTGATACGCCCGTGTATCGGCAGGAAACCAGCGGTTTTGGTGCGCCTAAGCCGGAAGACACCACCAGTGCAGTGTCTTTGATCTATCACGGCGGCAAGTTGCTATCACTAGGCGAATTTGGCTACCCGTACGAAATAAATCCTGAAGACATGTCGACCGTGGGTTTTCATAATTATCAAGGTAAGTTGAGCGGAAACATGACCGCCCACCCACGCATTGACCCTGAAACCGGCGAGATGATTGCTTTTGGGTATAACGTAACACGCCCCTATGTTACGTACATGCGAATAGATGCGGCGGGAAACATGCTGCAAGTAGAGCCAATCGACACTGATGGTCCTGCAATGATGCATGACTTTGCAGTGACGAAAGACTATGTGGTTTTTCTTGAGACCAAGGTATTGTTTTCCTGGTTTCAAGTAATAACAGGCGATGGCCTACCATTTCGCTGGGATGACGACGCCGCTTGCCGGTTTGGCGTAATGCCTAGAAAAGGCACAAATGCTGACGTGCGCTGGTTTGATATTCCCAGTTGTTTTATTTTTCATGTGATGAACTCTTTTCAGGAAAACCAACAGATTCATGTAGACGCAGCCCGATACGAAAAATTATGGGTTAAAGACTCTCACGATTTTAATCACCCTGCTCATTTGAGCCGTTTTACATTGGATTTAAATTCAGGGAAGAGTTCTGTCACACGCTTGTTTGAACGCCCAATGGAATTCCCACAAGTGAATCGCTCGCATTGGACTCGCCCGTATCGCTACGGGTATAGCTTGATTACCGATGTGGATGGTCGACCATTCGGAGAATTAACTTCCGAAACAGCCAAGGGCTATATGAAATACGACCTGCAGACTAGCGAAACATTGGCGCTTGAAGTAGCTGAGCAGTATGCGCCTGGGGAAGCAGTATTTGTTTCGGCTAATGATCAGGCTTCTTCAGAAGATCACGGTTATTTGCTCAGCTATGTGTATGACTCTGCAACCGCCCTAAGCGCGCTCTGGGTAATGGATGCAACCAAGCTGGCGCAAGGGCCCATTGCGAAAGTACCGTTACCCGTGAGGGTGCCTCAGGGTTTTCACGGTCTATGGGTTCCTGCCAGTGAATACGCCTAGTCTTGAGGTGATTGGCATCTATGAGTAACCATGCTCTTATGCATGTCACTTATCAGCTTACTGCCTGTCTTCTCACACAGAAATGGGAAAAACGCATGCACAAGGGCCGCAAGCGCCCCAATGCTGAAGCGCCCGCAAAAGCTTAACGCAGTGCACATGTGCTGGAAATAGGTTTCATTCACGCTCTCGGGGTGACTGGTGAATTGCTTAATCATCGTGCGGCCCAAATTACCTGATCTATAAGAACATTTTAGCTGTTAAAATCAATAATATTGTTCTATTGTCGCGAAAAAGTGGAATATATATGGGATAATATTCTTCTAAATAACATATCATTAGCTTTTTATGCTAGACAAATACGACAAAGGCATTCTTAATTGCCTTCAAGAAGATGCGGACCTCTCTTTGGCAGATATCGCGGAGAGGGTCAATCTGACCAAAAACCCCTGCTGGCGCCGCATTCAGAAATTACAGGCGGCTGGAATTGTCCGCAAAAAAGTCGCGTTGCTGGATTCTGAGAAGATTGGCGTAGGCGTTACCGTGTTCATCAACGTCCGCACTAACCAACACACCGCACAATGGCTACGCCAGTTTGCCGATGTTGTGAATTCAATTCCGGAGATCGTTGAGTTCTATCGCATGAGTGGCGATGTGGACTATAAACTCAAGGTTGTAGTGCCATCCATTGATGCTTTTGATGCAGTGTATAAACGATTGATTAGCAAGATTGATATCTATGACGTGAGTTCGCAGTTTGCAATGGAGGAGATTAAGAATACTACTGTGCTGCCATTGGATTATTGTTAACCAGGCTGCACAAATAATAGCCGCTGGTCTGGTTTAGCTCCCATCCGCTCGCGCCGAGACTCCAGCAAGCTAACCTGAAGTAATGCGCCATAGGATGCAGCATTACTTACACAAAAGGAAGATAGGCTGCTTTAGAGCTTAGGGTTTGATCTTGAATTCAGCTGAAAGAGAATTTGCTACCGTACTTTGCGGTGAAGTAAGAGAAAACGGCTACGCCGTCATTCCGCAAGCTTTTTCTATACAGGAAATTTCAGCCCTCCGTCGCACCCTTTCTAGGTATTTTTCAGATGGCGACTACCAATACATGCATGGTGGAAAGGCTCGCCCAGACTTTCTCAATTGTGAGGACTTGAGTTCTCTTTCGTGGATTCTTCGGAATGAAAAGGTGGTTGCTGTACTAAACGAGCTTGTAGGCCAGGATATACTTTACTGCCGCCATAGCGATGCCCAGATGAATGTCACCAATAGCTGGCACAAAGATCATTGTTCAAATGTAGAATCTGATCCATGGTCCCAATCACATGACAGTGAAGATTATGGTATATACAAAATAGCGTTGTACCTACAAGACTATAGCTCTGGCGACAACTACGCTTTGCGGGTTAGAAAGGGCTCGCATATGAGCAGCCAAATTGATGATGGCGAAGTAGTCGATTTGTGCACAAGGCTCGGTGACGCAATAATATTCGACTGTCGGCTAACTCATATGGGATACTCTAACGTAATTACTAAAAGTAGCCCGAGAAAGAATATAGTTGATTACTTCAGATCAGATGGCAGCAAGGTGGAAGTCATAGAAAACTACCGCCACCTTAACGGTTGGAGAACAATCCATAAATTCCTGAACTGGCTTGAATTTCTTACACTCTCCGTTCTAGACCGCAAGAATCGCAACCCCTCGAGACTAACATTGCTGTATGCATTTGGCAGACCCAACACATTCACTATGCAACATATCAAGTCTTCCGTTGAAAGACAGAATATTCATAACGGTGCTGATTCAAAGAATGATCAGTCTTATGATGTAGTTCAAAATTTGAAGAAAGCAGGAATCAGATATTAATCCTGCAGAACTAACAGAACTGATAAGACTAAAAACCCCAACCATTTCCTGACAGGAATTTTAGGGTTTAAAAAGGATAGCATTGGATGGCACCGCAGCGATACGCTCCCACCTCCAGGAGCTGCACTCCTACAGCTTCGTAACTGGTCTTCACCCTACTCTCTTCAGAGAACCCTGCAACTTAACGGTGTTAAATCGTTTTACTAATAAGTTCGGGAAAGGGTATAGATTCAATTCTGTATGGTCGTCAAGCAATCTGGTTGCATGTCGAGACCAGTTCATAATTCGTAGTGGAGGTGATCAGGAATGTTAATGTGTTGCCATCGGAATATTGCTGGGCTCGATCGCTAGATCATTTACATTATTGGTCCCTATGTAAAATCTAAAAGAAAGCCGAACCGATGATCGCTACGCAGCCACCTGACCATGCGAACGACGAAATTCTCCA
>CAYGSL010000054.1:0-9390 GCA_964352475.1 uncultured Pseudomonadales bacterium
CAGGCCCACAGGAGCATGCAATCGATCAATGGCTGCAGGTGGTATATCCAGGGCAAGCAGGCGCTCTCTGCGTTTCGCAGCGGTGCGCACCGAACCCAGCGCGCCAACGTAAATTGCCGGAGATAACAGGGCTTCCATTAAAGCCATATCGTCAATACGGGGGTCGTGACTGAGTGTAAGAACAATGCTGCGTTCATCTACAGCAAGTTGTCTTATCAGATCGTCTGGCATTCCCTGGCGGGCGCTGGTGCCTTCGATATCCCACTCGGCGACTCGTTCACTGCGGGGGTCACAAGCAATGACTTCATAGCCCAGTGCTAATGCCATCTCTGCCAGCGACTCTGCAAGCGGCCCAATTCCAATCAGCAACAGTCGAAATTCCGGGCCATGTACCTGGGAAAATATCTGTTCTTTAAGCTTGGGCTCGGTGAAGTCACTCGCATTGGTCAAAGTCCATCTGCCAGTGCTCAGATTAACCGCACGCAGAAGCGCTGTACGCTGCTGCAAACTGATGAGTAGCTGATCTATCTGCAGCGATTTGTCTGGCTCGATGTATTCAACTAAAACATCCAGCCGCCCTCCACAGGGCAGGCCAAAACGTTCGCCTTCCTCTTTTGTTTCTCCGTAGCAGGTAACAACCGGGGTGCCCCGGAATTCACTTTCAGGGCTTAACAGGCGAGCCACGAGATCATCTTCCACGCAGCCACCTGACAAAGAGCCGCACAGTTCCCCCTCATTTGCGCATACCATCATTGAGCCTGGTGGGCGAGGTGATGATCCATAAGTACGTATCACAGTGCACAGCCAGGCATGGCCATGCCGCTGCAGTTGCTGCTGCAGAAATTCGATAATGCGGATGTCAGGGTCGGTCATGCTGGATGCATTGTAAGCTCTCTTTGTGCGCGCAGAGTATACGCAACCCTTTGCGTCGGGTTAAGCTCGACGGCTCAATTTTTGCTTCTCCATTGCTCCGGATCCCGACACTGCAAATGAATGCACTACAGCGCCGCTTATTGCTCACCGTTACCATCTCTCAAGGCTTCGCTATCGGTATGAGCTACGGAACGTTTCCACTACTACTGCAACCGCTGGAAGAGAGTTTTGACGCATCGCGTACAGTGATTAGTTCTGGCCAGATTATCGTTATGCTCGCTATGTCGCTGGGCGGTTTAGTGGTCGGTAGTCAATTGGATAAAGGCTATCCGCGTCGAATAATGATGTTCGGTGCTGCGCTGATTATTACTGCGTTTGCAGCTGGTTCACTGGCGAATCAACTGTGGATGTTAGCGATTGTCGCCTTTGCGATTGGTTGTTGTTTTCCCGCCATAGGACCATTGGTTGGCGCCGGACTGGTCACGCGTTATTTTGCCGCTGATCGCGGCCGGGCGCTGGGTCTCATGAGTATTGGCCCACCGCTGGGCTCTGGTCTGTTTGCTGCACTGGCTGGTTTATGCATTCCTGTTATTGGCTGGCAAGGTACGCTGGCGGTGTTTGCTGGCTTGTGCGTGCTGCTTTTGCCGCTTATCTGGTGGAATGTGCCATCGAGGTTTGCCGTAGCCGATAACGTCGCCTCACCGCAGAATCAAGCCAACGCCAGTATGTTCGGTGTTTTACGAAGTCGGGTATTTCTCTGGACAGTGTTTGCCTATGCACTGCTGATGGGTGCAACAATGGCCTGGACGGTTCACATTGCGGCATATCTTGCAACGATTGGTATGGAAGCTTTGCAGCAGGCCAGTGTATTGGCGCTGAGTTTCTGGATGGGTATCCCGGGAGCGTTGATATTTGGTTATCTTGCTGATCGAACAAAGCCGGCGATTTTGTTTGCCTGCATGATTACCCTGAGTGGCATAGCGCTAATTTTATATGCGCAAAATCCAGCACCGACTATTGTTATTGGTCTGGTTGCCATAGCCGGTTTCGCTATGGGCGGGGCAATACCCTTGTATTCGATGCTGTTATCGCAGCGTATGCATGCAAACGAGTTTGGCAAAGCTATGGGTGTATCGAACCTGTTTATTCTGCCGGTTATGGCACTGGCAGTGCTGTCCAGTGCGTCTTTGTATGAGCGCTATGCGAACTACGAGCTGGCGCTGCTATTCTTGACTGCCCTGCTTTGTGTTTCGCTGTTTTGTCTGTGGGTGTCCGGTCGCGTCCGATAGGCTTGTGTTCCTTAACATGCGCTGCTGCACTACTCAGGTGTAACTATCCCCTAAGGGCGATTCCGGCGATAATAACTGTTGGACAAATTTAGGAGGCCTTCGTGAACGATCCTGTTTCTCTACCCGACTACAAAGTGTTTGATGCAGACAATCATTATTATGAAGGCCTGGATGCATTCACGCGGCACGTACCTGCAAAAATGCAGGCGCGCTGCGTTCAATGGGCAACAATTAATGGTCGCCAGCATCACCTGGTGGGAGGGAAGCTGGCCAAGGCTGTGAAAAACCCAACCTGGAACCCAATTGCGCTACCAGGTTCCATCTCTGATTATTTACGTGGCAACCCTCTGGGTCAAGAAGCGCTGGAACTCATGCAAGCACGTGAGCCGCTGCCAGATTATTACATCAATAATGAAGCGCGCCTGGCGAAAATTGAAGAGCAGGGCCTTGAGGCAATGTGGCTTTTTCCAACGCTGGGCGTGTTGTATGAAGAACTGCTAAAACACGACACCGAAGCAGTGACCACACTGTTTGGTGGCTTCAATCGCTGGCTGCAGGAAGACTGGGGATGCAACTACAAAAATCGTATTTTCGCTGCCCCCTATATTTCCCTGTGCGACGTTGATTGGGCGTGCAAGGAATTAGAGTGGGCGCTGGCGCAAGGAGCCAGGGTTGTGGTTATGCGGCCGGCTTCTGTGCTGACCGCACACGACGGTGTTCGCTCGCCATCCGACCCAATGTTCGACCCGTTTTGGGCGCGCTTGAATGAGAGTGGTATCACGCTGGTAGTGCATGCTTCGGACTCTGGCTACACAACCCACGGTTACGTCACCGATGGATTTAGTTCTGATTTTGATAATCAGTCGTTTACTCCCAACATCAAGCATTTCAATATTGAGCGTGCTGCGTATGATTTTCTGATCACGCTTACTTATGAGCGTTTATTCGAACGCTTTCCGAATGTTCGCATTGCCTCTGTCGAAAACGGCGCGGAGTTTCTACCCGATTTGTTTCGCAAGCTTGAGCAATCAAAAAGACGCCTTGCATCCACAGGATATTACAAAGAAGATCCAGGCGAGATGTTCCGGCAACATGTGTGGATAAACCCGTTTTGGGAAGACGACGTCAATGAGGTGGCGGAGTATATGGGTACTGACCGTGTTATTTTTGGCTCTGACTGGCCACATATCGAAGGCATGCCGCAACCACTCGACTATGTGGCTGAGTTGTCAAAGTTCAGTGATGCCGATAAACAAAAGATTCTTCGAGATAATGCCAGAGAACTAAACATTCCCAGGCCTTTGTAATTGCTTTCAGGCATTAGAGACAAAAATGAACAAATTTTTTCTACGAGTGCTCAGCCGAATGGCGATTGCGATCACGCCGCTCTTTATCGCCGCCTGTGACTCTGGCGACGGAGCACCGCAATTTGCAGAGAGCATTTACGCCGATGATTCGCTGTGGTTATGCAAGCCGGGAATTGCCAACGATCAGTGTTTGTCCTTGGATCAAACAGCAACGGTTTCGCGCGCGGATGGCAGTTTTATTGAGCAAAGCCACGTGCCTGCCAGTAATCCGCATTTCGATTGTTTTTACGTGTACCCGACCGTTGATATGCGGGAAGCTCCCGGTAACACCGAAGACTTCACTGATATTGAACCCATGCTACGCCCCTTGGTGAATCAAGCGGCCAGATTCACCAGTCTGTGCAATGTGTATGCGCCGTTGTATCACCAAATGACCATTGGCACTTATGGCTTGCCAGACGGCTATAGAACCAGTGAATTTTTCGACACCGCCTACTCAGACGTAGAACAAGCATTCAATCATTTTCTTGCCGAAAACAATGGCAGGCCGTTCGTATTGCTTGGTCATTCGCAAGGGTCACACGTACTGATTCGTCTGTTACAAGAGAGATTTGACTCCAATCCGGCCATGCTTGAGCGCTTGATATCAGCGCTCCTTATTGGTCCTGTTGGCGCGCTGGAAGTGCCTGAGGGCGATACTGTCGGTGGCAGTTTACAAAATATTCCTCTATGCACAGCAACCAACCAGAGCGCTTGTGTTATTGCCTTTGACAGTATCGCCGCCGGTGCCGCTGCCTCTCGTCCACCGGGAGTGTTGCCCTGTGTTAATCCAACATTGTTAGGTGGTACTGATAATGTGCTGCAAACCACCTACTGGGAATCGGACAATGGCTTGCCTTTCCCCTTTGACACACCTCAACCCTATGTGGCCTATGAAGGTTTGCACAGCGCTGAATGCGAGGCCGATGGCTTTTTAGGTATTGGCGACATTGCCGGCTCTAGAACGCCGCCTCTGCCCATAGGCGTGTTGCAATCGATTTTGGGTACCAGCTTGCACGTGCCCGATGTGAACTTTGCACTGGGCGATTTACTGCGCATTGTTGAGACCCAGGCGAGCATGTTTCCTTAGCCGCCACGATAATGATTAGAAAACTGGTTGACGTTGAAGCCCATGAGCAAGCAACGCTGGCCTGGGCTTTCGTTTATTTTTTCTGCTTGCTGTGCAGTTACTATATTTTGCGACCTATTCGCGATGCAATGGGCATTAGCGCCGGCGTCGAAGGCTTGCAGGTATTGTATCTGGTCACCATTGTTGCGATGTTGGCACTGGTGCCGCTGTTTGGCTGGCTGACATCGCGTTGGCCAAGGCGTCAGTTCTTGCCCGTTATTTATCTGTTTTTTATCGTGAACCTGGTGCTTTTTTATCTGGCGTTTAATTGGCTTGGGGAATCAACCTTGCTGGCGCAAGGTTTTTATCTGTGGGTGAACGTTTATAACCTGTTTGTTGTTTCAGTGTTCTGGAGTTTTATGGCTGATGTATTCACTGATGCTCAGGCCAAGCGATTGTTCGGGTTTATTGCCGCGGGAGGATCAGCGGGCGCCATTGCAGGCCCCACTATTACGTCGACGCTGATCGGCATAATCGGCCAGCAAAGCCTGATGCTTGTGTCGGCTTTGTTTCTGGTTTTTGCCATCGTTTGCATTAGTCGCATTGTTCGTGCTGATGCTGAGATGGGCGAAATCGAAGAAACCTTACATCCGGAAATCGCGCAATCAGAAAAAGAAAACAAGGAGCAGGTTTTACAAGGCGGCTTGTGGGCAGGTATCACCTTAGTCGCTCGCTCACCTTATCTGCTCGGAATCTGCGTTTTAATGCTGTGCTACAGCATTTTGTCGACATTTCTTTATTTTCAGCAGGTGCAAATCATCGCTGAATATTTTTCGGATTCTGAGACACGCACAGTAATGTTTGCCCGGGTCGATTTAGTGGTGAATGTTCTGACCATTGTCATTCAGCTATTTGTAACCAGTAAGCTGATTCGTTGGCTGGGTATTGGTAAAACCTTGGCGATCGTTCCGGTAGTGCTTGCTCTTGGCCTGCTTATACTGGGTTTGGCGCCCTCGCTGGGAATATCAATGCTAGTAGTTGTGATCAGTTTGCAGGTTGTAAGGAGAGCGGGTTATTACTCTATTATTAACCCGGCACGTGAGGCTTTGTACGTGGTATTGAGCCGTACAGAAAAGTACAAGGCAAAGAACTTTGTTGATACCTCAGTCTATAGAGGTGGCGATGCAATCGCGGCCGGTCTTTCCGGCATATTGCGAAGTGCCGGGTTCAGTATTGCCAATATCGCGTTTATGGCAGTACCGCTGGCGTTGATTTGGGCAGGGGCTTCACTTTGGTTGGGCCGTAAGCACGATGAGATGACTAAGCTGGAAAAAAATGTTTAAAGATGTGGAAACAATGGAATGCGGAAACTTGTCAGTTTTATGGTGTAGACTTCGCGTTCAATTTCTTTAAGCGTGCCATTCGAGTGAGAATCCGGGGTTAGCGCGCTGTATTTGACAAGGATAAATCGTGCCCGCTTTTTATAAAGAATTGTTCTACAGAGCCAAACTGAAACTGGTTGGCGGTATGTTGGGCAAACCTCAACCCAAACCCATGGCTTTTATCGGTGAGGGTTCCAGTAACGAACTTTGCAAAACCATCGCGCAGTTTGGCATTCGGAAGTTGTTGGTTGTCACTGATAAACCGTTGCGTGAACTGGGCGTTCTTGACGGGGCTCTTGCAACCTTGGCCAGCGCCAATATCAGCGCGACAGTGTTCGACGGTGTGCTGCCAGATCCAACAGCGCAATTGGTGAACCAAGGCCTGGGTATTTTGAGAAAAGACGATTGTGAAGCCGTGCTTGCCATCGGTGGTGGTTCGTCTATTGATTGCGCCAAGGTTATTGCATTGGCGGCGGCCAATGATTGCTCTGCGGAAGACTGTATTGGCGTCAACAAATGCAAGCTGCCCACCATTCCTTTTTTTGCAATTCCAACAACGGCTGGCACCGGTTCCGAAGGAACTTGCATAGCTGTGATTTCAGACAATGAAACCCACGACAAAGGTGGGGTCATTGACGACAGCATGATACCCAAGGCAACAGCGCTTGACCCGGTTCTCATGCGTGGTTTGCCCGCGCACATCACAGCGGCAACTGGCATGGACGCATTAACTCACGCTATCGAGTCTTATATCGGAACAATAGGAAATACAGAAACCGATTTTTACGGTTTGGCATCTGCTAAGCTGGTGTTTCAGCATTTGCCAGAAGCGTGTAGCAACGGCGACAATCTTGAAGCGCGTGAAGCAATGGCGCTGGCGTCTTACTACGGCGGCCTGGCGATTACCCAGGCGCTGGTTGGCTATGTGCACGCAATTTCACACAATCTTGGTGCGCGGTATGGCGTCCCTCATGGTCTGGGTAACGCGATGGTGTTGCCTCACGTTCTCGAGTTGCTAAAAGCTGACGCGTCGGAAAAGATGGCGGAAATTGCGGTTCATGCCGGTATAGGTGATGCGAGTGAATCAGATCAGGATCTCGCGAACAAGCTGGTAGAGCGAATATGGGCGCTTAATCGTGAGATTGGCATTCCAGAGACCACCGATGTTATTAAAGATGAAGATTTGGATGAATTGGTAAAAGTTTCACTGGCGGAAGGCAGTGGCTACCCTACGCCAAGGTACTTCGACGAAGACGAATGCAAGGCTTTGCTGCAACGAATCAAAGCCTGATTAGCTATCCGCTAAGCCCGCCCCTAAAAGATTTGGAAACGAATTCATGACCATCGATGTTCAGGGTTACTGCGCACCCGAATTTGCTGCTGTAAAAGAGGCCTTTGCCGGAAACTTCGAATCAGAACTGGATATTGGTGCCAGTGTGGCGCTGACGGTATCAGGTGTTAGCGTTGTTGATCTATGGGCTGGAGAATTGGTAGACGCCGAAAACAAGGAATGGCAACAAGACACTATCGTTAACGTGTGGTCTACCACCAAAACCATGGCGGCCATTGTGATGCTGATGCTTGCAGATCGTGGTGAGCTGGATTTCTATAAAAAGGTAGCAAGTTACTGGCCTGAATTTGCACAGAATGGAAAGCAAGACATAGAAGTGCGGCATATCATGAGCCACTCGGCCGGCTTGGCGTCGGTAGAGCAGCCAATTGTGATGAATGATTTTTGCGACCACGAAAAAATAATCGCATTGTTAGAAACGCAAGCTCCCTGGTGGGAGCCGGGTACCGAGAGCGGCTATCATGCGATTACCCAGGGTCATCTGCAGAACGAGTTGGTGCGCAGAATTACCGGGCAAACGCTGGGCGTGTTTTTCAAAGAACAGGTGGCTGAACCACTGGGTGCTGATTTCCATATAGGTACATCCGAATCACTGCTGCCCAGAATCGGATTTTTGCAACCGCCTGAGCCCAGAGATATGCAAGGTATGCCCACTGACTCGATTGCGGTTAGAACGATGAACAACCCTGAAATGGATGCTTTAGCACCGAGAACGGAAGCCTGGCGCGCAGCCGAGATACCGGCGGCCAATGGTCACGGTAATGCACGTTCTGTTGCAAGAATTCACAGCGCAATTGCCTGTGGTGGTGAAGTTGATGGCATACGTTTGATGTCAGAGGCGGGCTGCCGCAGAATTTTCGAAGAACAAACCAATGGGATAGATCTGGTGCTTGGCACCCCGGTTCGATTTGGTATGGGTTTTGGGCTGAACACAGAATCACGTGTTTTTGGCCCTAATGCCAATGCCTGCTACTGGGGAGGCTGGGGTGGTTCTCTTTCGCAGATTGATCTGGATGCGGAGATGAGTTTTGCCTATGTTATGAACCGTATGCGCTCAGGCACAACAGGTGATATGCGAGCTGCTACGTTACTAGCGGCTGCATACGAGTCTCTGGCTTAGTACCCTAGCGCGGCTGCAAACCGCGTCGCGCTCGCTCAGCATTCATTCTGTCTGTGTCTGCGGAAAGACGCTCGCCCAGTTCTTCTTCTGTTGCTGTACCGGCCATATGTTTCTCGGCGGTTGCACCGTTATACATTATCTTTTTAGTAGGCGTGACTTCGAGAATGGTTCGCAGTGGTGAGTCTAGCAAGTTGTAGAAAAACGTTTTGCCTTCATCACTGTCAGGGTTGAGCTTCGCTGACAATGCGGTATACATCCACTCCTTGGTTTCATCGTCATCAAGAAAGCGGCCGGTGCCTTTAAACGTAATCGCACCCTTGGGCTTGCTGTCGTCTTGCTCAGGGTAGCCAGCACTACTGACCACTACCGATACTCTGTTGTCACGCCGAATGGCAGCAGCTCTGTGCCTGTGGGCTGCAAACGTTAGCCAGATCTTTCCATCGTGCCAAACAAATGCATGGGTTACGCCAACAGGCCAACCGTCTTTGGTTGCCCACATAAGCACGCATTCATTGGATGTATTCATCAGCTCGTCAATTTCTGCATCGCTGAACGGATAAATGGAGACTATTTCATGATCTAGAGTTTGAGCCATCGTATTTATTCCTGATTTCGGGTTAAGACAGTATACAAGGGATTGTCAGATACAGCTTAGATGTATTTCAACGCTCACGTGCGTCAGCCGCTGGCGTAATAGCTTGCGCATAATCATTTCCTGTGGAGTGGCGCCGCCCAATGCATGCGCTTACTATAACAACGATTGTCGCTATGTGTTTTCTACCGTGATATACGATTTTATTATTATTTTCAGAGGTGAGCTAACTTGAACGAGTCTGAAAATCTCAGCTTTCATAAATCGTTTACTCAGCAAGAGCCAATTCCCGAAGAGGGGATTGCTGCTGCCGTCACAGTTATGCAGTCCGGGCGACTGCATCGATACAACACAGTAGAAAACGAGCC
>CAYGSL010000054.1:9490-28515 GCA_964352475.1 uncultured Pseudomonadales bacterium
ACCTGGGGCAAGGTTAGCTGCTTTAGTTGCCAGACGTACAAGCACATCAATTCCGGGGAAGGCGGCCTTTTAGTCAGTGATGATGAACAGCTGATGGCCCGTGCAGTCATCTATTCCGGTTCGTATATGCTGTATGGAAAGCACAGGGCCGCGCCAGCTGATGCCGCTTTTGAAGCTGTCAAATACACAACACCTAACTTCAGCGGCCGCATGGATAATTTGAGAGCCGCTATTCTTCGCCCGCAACTAAGGCGGCTTGAGCAGCAATGCGCGCGCTGGAATCGCTTGTACACAAGTTTGGAGCGTGAACTTAGAGGTCACAATGGTATCTATCTGCCAGAGCGGCCGGAGAAAGAAAGCTTCGTTGGCAGCTCTCTGCAGTTTTCTCTCCCTGCGCTCAGTGCAACAGAAATTAGAACATTTGTAGATCGGTGTTCAGCGCGTGGTGTAGAACTGAAATGGTTTGGCCGGGATGAACCGCTAGGCTACACCAGCCGGATGGACAGCTGGCGCTATCTTCAGGATTTACCGACATTGCACAACACTCAACGCGTATTGGCGCACATGCTCGATGTTAGACTGCCCTTAACTTTCGATGAAAGCGACTGTTTGATACTAGCCGCTATCATCAAAGATCAGCTGCAATTGATGGGCTAGAAATTAAACTGTATTTCCGCGCCATACATTCTCGGTGGGCTAAACGTCACACCACCGAAACCGTAGCTGTCTACCAGAGGTTGCCCGCCAATAATATCTCGTTCGTTCGTGAGATTAGTGCCGTACACTGCTAAGTTGACTCGGTCACCCGCCGTTAGCCAGCTGATTCGGGCGCTGAGGTTGGTTTCATCGACGTTCCACAGCCCACTTTCGCAACTGCCACGCTCAAAACAGCGTTCCACGTTGTATTTCTTGCTGAACTGAATGCGAGGAATAATCGTGCCGTAATCGCCTTCAAAGCGGTATTGTGCACCCAAATACAAGGTTCGTTCAGGCAGTCTAGCCAAATCTTCATCTGAGCGATCAATCACCTCAGAGAGTACACAGGCTGGTCCAACGGCAACGCCAATACCATCGGCAACGCAGTCTTGTCCGGCAGGCACGTCTACTAAGGACAGGCGAGTGTCTTCGTATTCCTTGATCTTGCCGTCGTAAAACGACGCATTCATGGTAAGTTCCAGATTCCCAAAAGGCAGTAAGGTTGTTTCCAGTTCAAGGCCAGTGATGGATGATGACTTGGCGTTAAAGGTTGCACCAGCCGGGCTATTGGTTACCGGATTAATAACAATCGTGGTTAGCTGGCGGTTGTCGTAGTCGGAATAGAACAACGCTGCGTTCATGCGCAGGCGATTATCCCAGGCGTCCAGCTTGATACCTAACTCGTAGTTGGTCACTTCTTCAGGAAGAAACTCGTCGAACGGTGCACCATTGGGAATACCATCGCCATCGGTGTCGTCGGTAAAGCCATCCCCGTCTGCATCCGGTGATGCTCGGGGTGCTTCCGACAATCCGCCAGACAGAAATCCTTGGCTGAAGGTGAGATACGCACTGCCGCCATTGATAAAGCCGTCGCCGTCAAACAAGTATTGAATGCTGGCCATTGGTGTGAATTCAGTGGCACTGACGCTACCGCGAGTTTCCTCCGCTAAAGCATCGTTGAATCCCCAGGCTGTATTAAAAGAGTTTTCCGCAGGCAGCAAAAATGCACCGCCTAAATTAATGACCGGCCCAGGTGCGGTTGACAAAGTGTCGGGATCCAAAGCTGCGCGTCGACGGAACAGATTGCGGTCTTCTGAGGTATAACGAGCACCGATAGTAGCGCGCCAATTGTCGTTAAAATTCCAGTCCATTTGACTGTATACCGCCCAGGACTCATTGTCTGCCAAAAGCTCGGTTCTCGTTGAAGTCAACGTGACGATGCGCCCTGCCAACGCCGCTATTTCAACAGCAGCTACCTCACTGACCTGAATTCGCTCATCAGTTTCTTCAGTAAAGAAGAAGGCCCCGGTTACATAATTCAATTTGCCGTCAAAGGCCTGACCGTTAAACTGAAATTCTTGTGTGAATTGGTGGGTCTTATCCGGTACGGCTTCCGGGTGTTCCAGGCCCGAGATAAACGTGATGTGAGCGGCCGTTGGGTCCAGGTCGTTTTCACTGGCTCCCTGGGTTTCACGCCAACCTGTGATGCTTTTTAGCGAGAGATTGTCATTGATGGCCCAATCGGCCGTTAGCGACACACCTTTGGTCTCAGCAAAATATCGTGCGCTGCGATCAATATCGCCTGTCCATTCGTACTCGCCCAAATTAGCTGATACATCGCACAAACCCTGCAAATCAGTACCAAATATGCTGTTAACCAGCAGAGCATCAAAGCCAGGCCCTTGCCAACCTTCGATTCCGTCGACGGGTAAACATTTCTGAGCGCGCGCTGTTTGGTTGGTCTTGGAGTAATTAGTATTCAGATCAATGGTGACATCATCGTTGGGTGTCCAGCGCAACTGCCACACTCCGGAAATTCTATCTTCATCGTTATGCAGTTTACCGGTAGTGACATTACGCATGAAGCCGTCGCGCTTAATAGCCGATAAAGACAAGCGAGTTGATAATACGTCTTCCACCAGTGGCAGGTTTACCATCACCGACCCGTCGCGGCGAAAGTGGTCGCCAGCTCGCATCATGATGGACATATCAAATTCGTCGCTGGGACGATTGGTTTCGAAGGCAACCGCACCGCCGGTAGTATTTTTGCCGAACAGGGTTCCCTGCGGTCCGCGCAGCACCTGCACGCTGCCAATGTCATTCATATCCAGCAATGCACCGTCTGCGCGCGACAGGTAGACTCCGTCGAGATAAATCCCAACACCAGAATCGATATTCGGTCCAGTATTACGCTGGCCGACACCGCGAATAAAAATATTTGCGCGACCAGATATGCCACTACCACTTTGCAAATCGATGCCCGGCACAATCGCATTAAGGTCATCCATTGTGTCAATGCCGGCTTCTCTAAGCGTGCGGCCATTGTAGGCAGAGACAGCAAGCGGTGTTTCCTGCAAGCTTTCCTCGCGCTTACGGGCCGTAACGATTATCTCTTCCAGTACCAGATCTTGCGCATTCGCGACCGGGACAATGAAATTGCTTAATACTAGAGAAGGACTTAACAGCAGCAGGGCGCGAGCGGTGTTCGCACTTATTTTCATCTTTATCGCCTGTATTAGTAGAATTATTGCCTCTATTTAGCACCTGCGTGCAAACGAAGTCAAGCCAAACCCCTGCAAGATCAATTACCTACATGTTATCTTTGGCGAAACCTTACTGACAGGTGTTTGGAAACAGCAGCCGCTAGGCGCTCGCGTCGGTTGCTTTAGTGTCAACGGCGGATCGCTCATAGGGTTTGAGCATCGAGATGACTTTGTAACCAGGGATTTCTTCTTGCTTTTGTAATTCCCTGCCTAACATTTCTATCTTTGCCCAATGTTTCTTAACCAAATTCTCAGCGGACTGCATAACCCTGTTTTTAAGCGCTTCAAATTCCATGTTGTCATCATTACAGCGACGCAAAAGTTCGGCAGCACAGTCATAGTCGTCTTCGGCATTGGCATCAATGTAGTCACCTTCGAAACCAGCGAACAGATCGCTTTGAAAGCCGGCGTATAGAGTAACTGCATTGGCCAGCAGAATTCGACGGTCAGGATCAATGCCATGAGACTCTTCAAACTTGATGCAAAAAGGTTCGTTAATACGATCAATCTCACGAATGCTGAGCTTGGTGATTCGACCGCCCAACTGAATGCCAACAACGGCGTGGCCGGCTTCATGGAAAGCAAGAGTAGTTGGGTAGTAAGTCATGTCGCTTCTTCTGCGCTCGCTTATGCTGTCAGCCTAGCGTGGGGCGCACAGTGTAAGCACTGCGTTGCCCATTTTCAACGATCACTACCAAGTTGCGCTGCGGTGATTAATTATCGTACTCCAGCGCGTAAGCCGAAACTTAATCATGCGTCGACTCCGTTACCCAGAAGGGTGATATTCTGTTTCATAAGTCTTTATTGGTCGTAGAATAAGCAAAAAAAATCTTCCCGCATTGCTCATCGGTTGTTGGGAGCTATACAGTTGAGTACAAGTATGAATAAAACAGTGGGCGCTTTACTGCTGATTGGCGTGATATTACTGGCATGGTTTGGCACAAAGCTGTTTAGCGAAATTGCAAAAGCTGCCAACGATGACCCGCTCGTCTGGGAGCAAGACATTCAAGCCTTCGTTGCAGAAACAAAACACGGCATTCCTGAAAAGCCCATTGTCTTTGTGGGGAGTTCGAGCTTCCGCCTTTGGAAAAGTATGGCTGAAGATCTGGCGCCACTGTCCGTTTTGAATCGTGGTTTGGGCGGTTCACGCCTTGGTGATATTGAGTATTGGGCGGATGAGCTGGTGAATATCAATTCTCCACTTGCGGTAGTCGTGTTTTGCGGTACAAATGATATTCGCCCAGATGCTGCTGCCGAACCGGAAGCTCTCTTGAAAACGTATCAGGCGTTTGTTCAGCGTATTCGTGTTGCTAGCCCTGATGTGCCGGTGTACTTCGTGGGCATCACACCATCGCCCAGAAGATGGGACGTTTGGAACATAGCGCAACAAACCAATCAGCTGATTCGCGAGTGGAGTGATGCACAACCGCAATTGCATTTCATTGATACAGGCGCGGCACTATTAGGTGACGATGGCCTACCGAATCCGCAGAACTATATTTTTGATGGTTTGCACTTGAGCGAAAAAGGCTACAAGATCTGGACTAGTATTATCAAGCCGCGATTAGTTGAAGACTTTCCGGTAAGTCAGGAAGATTCCTGAAACTCTAAGCGATTTTAGTTTTCTGGATTAAATGCTCAGATCAAGTAAGTTGTAATCTTTTAACTTGCTTTGCACTGATTCATTCCAGCTGAATGTTAAATCGTTTTGTTCAAACGGTTGGTAGTTATACGGTTCTTCGTTTGGGTATCGCTGCCTTCTTGCATCTATCGCGTAACCCAGTGCTTTCGACCGTTCGGCAATCAAACTATCGTCATACACGACGGCGTCGCTGTGAATGCCAGCGCCTTTAATTCCCAAAACTGACGAACGTTTGTGAAAGCCAAAATTCACAGTAACGCGAGGTTCAAACCCCGTGTTAGCGAAGGAGCCATGCACTAGTTGGCGGTTCGATATAACGACGTCACCAGGGCCGCAGATCATAGGAACTGCGTCAGGTATACGTTCAGAACCGGCCTCGGCGACCATCTTGGTTATATCAAGTTTGCCCAGCCGATGTGTGCCCGGTACTACCCAAACACCGTTTACTGCGGTGCTGCCATACACTTGGGCCATGAAATTGAAACCATGAATATCTTCTTCAAAGTCAGGGTTGCTCCAATGCGTGTCGCCGTCCTGATGCCAGGAAACGGCAGCACCAATGCCAGGCTCTTTTATAAATAATGCTTCATTAAAAGGGGTGAAGTCCTCGCCATTGATGTCAGCGGCAACTCGCAACAAATCAGGGTGCCCGTATACGCGCAAACAAGCTGCAGAAAATTGCAGAGAACCTAACAAAACGAAAACGGCCTCGGCCGGTGCATCCTTGGCAGCTTCTGGTTCGAACAACTTGACCTGATGTCGGCCATTCGCAATTGCTGCGCCACCAAGTGGGTCGCCCAGTGGCTTAGACCACAACAGGTTCAGCGCTTTATGACCAACGCCCAGAGCTTGCTCCCCATCTTCGTTGACAGTGGCGCTGCTATCCACGGGAAATTGCTTGCGCATTTTCTGCAAGTCTTGTTCGAGATCGGTTAATTCCTCGCTGTTGATCACATTTTGAAATACGTAAAAACCGTGCTCGGAATACGCTGCTCGTATTTCCGCGTCCAGCTTGCCTGATGAGTCAAATCTGATGGGGCCGCGATTATTCAATTCGAGCGCTCGTTGTTGCCCCTTTAGAAGGTAGCTTCTCATCGCGTCGCTGTTATCGCCATAATGCAAAGCACACGCTTCAATAGATTCTTGGCAATCAATAGGATTCATGAGCTTACTCGCGTGATTTTCTTTCTGGATCTTAATGCAATTGACTAACATCCGCTACTAATGCAGCGATTGATTCACAATGTCGAAACCTGGTGTAAAGTTCTTTAAGCATTGTTGCCGGACTCAACGATCGATAAGTGGGTATTAAACTACGTTTACATGCAGTCAAAGATGCGGTGCTGCAATCAATGCCCACGCTGCATTGCGAACAACAAAGCAAGCTGTTAATTGTGGGTGGCGGTCGAAGTGGACTGTGGTTGAAGATGCTGGATCGACTTGGTTTTTGTTTCGCTTGCTGATTAGAGTTCAGGTACACTGGTTCCAAGATTTCTCAGCCTTCTGTGCAGGTGAAAATGCGAACAAGCTCTGGGTTGCCCAAAATCATTTCTGCCACAATCGGATTAGTCAGCATTCTTTTTGCTGTTTTAGCAGGCGCTGCCGATAAAGACAAACCCAATATTGTTCTTGTGCTGATGGACAATTTTGGTTGGGGTGAGATTGGTGCCTACGGTGGTGGCATGATGCGCGGCGCGCCCACGCCGAATATTGATAGCCTGGCCGCAGAAGGTTTTAAGCTGAATAATTTCAATGTGGAAGCTGAGTGCACTCCGTCACGCTCCGCGTTGATGACAGGGCGCTATGGAATTCGTACACGTCAGCGGCCAGAGGGCGACCCCAGAGGGGTCTGGTATGGCATCACCAAATGGGAAGTTACTCTCGCTGAAATGTTATCAAAAGAAGGCTATGTGAATGGCCTGTTCGGAAAGTGGCACTTAGGTGATACCGAAGGCCGCTACCCGACCGATCAAGGCTTCGATGAGTGGATTGGCCTGCCTAGATCATCGGATCGGGCGTTTTGGCCAGACAGCAACAGTTTCACGCCCGGCAGCCATCCTGACGCCGTGTTTACGCATGTTATGTCAGCAAAACGCGGGGAAACACCGAAGAAGCTGGAAGTGTATAACCGGCATAAGCGCAAGATCATTGATCGCGAAATTACGGATCAGTCGATTGACTTTATAAGACGAAAAGCGAAAAAAGAGCAACCGTTTTTCGTGTTGTTGTCGTATACCCAAACTCATGAACCGGTTGACCCTCACCCGGACTATTATGGCAAAACTGGAAATGGCAGCTTTGCAGACGTGTTAGCTCAGACTGACGATTACGTTGGTGATGTGATGAACACTATTGATGAGCTAGGCCTAAAAGAGGACACCATTTTTATCTTTACCTCTGACAATGGCCGGGAAGGCGTTCCCCGATCGTTCGGATTCACCGGACCTTGGCGTAGCGGTATGTTTTCGCCCTACGAGGGCTCCTTGCGCGTGCCTTTTCTGATTCGTTGGCCCGGAAAAATTCCTGCCAACCGTGTGTCCAATGAGCTGTTTCATCAAATAGATTTGTTCCCGACAATTTCCAGTATTCTTGGCGTAACACTTCGTAAAGACAGAATTTATGACGGTGCAGATCAATCGGATTTTCTGTTTGGTAACACTGAAAAGTCGGCTCGCGAATCGGTGGTTATTTATATTGGTAATACCTTGTTCGGCGTTAAATGGCGCCACTGGAAACTACTGCTGCGGGAAATGGATGAAACAACGTATGCTATTAGAGAAATGGCTTATCCTTCGGTATATAACCTGTTGGTTGATCCTAAAGAGGAAGTACCTGAGCTAAACTACCTGAATGATACCTGGGTGGATTTTCCTCTCTACAAAGTCGTGGAAGATCATCTGACCTCTTTAGAAAAAGACAAGGGTGCGCCCGGTCCATAACAAAAAAACGTTGTTGTTGAGAATGCAAGAGAGAAAACATCATGAGCCCAGATACTGTATTCACCATTGCTAATATCAGCGTTATTCCGGCCTGGCTTTTGCTGGCGCTGGTGCCCAGGCATGCGCTTACGCAGCATCTTGTTCATGCTATATGGATTCCATGTTTGTTAGCGTGCTTTTACGCATGGGCTTTATTTTTTGGTGAGCCTGCGGCAGAAGGTGCTGGCTTTGGTTCGCTGGAAGCGCTGTCGCTGTTATTCCAAAGCAAAACGGCATTGCTTGCTGGATGGATTCACTACCTTGCGTTTGATTTATTTATTGGTGCCTGGCAGGTAAGAGACGCTGGACGAAGGAATATCAATCACTGGCTTGTCATCCCCTGCTTGTTCTTTACTTTGATGGCTGGGCCGGTCGGTTTACTGCTGTATTTGTTGTTACGTTTTGCGATCTGTAGAGTGACCACATTGTCTGAGCAGTAAGCTTGCTGTAGAGTTCTAAGTGCGGGGCTCTAAGTGCAGGGCTTCAGGATGCTTTTTGCGTTGTGATCGCGTTTAAGCCCAAACCGATTAACATCACCGACATTGCCATCAATTTCCACCATGGCATGGGTTCCGATAACAACAGCGCCGAAGCCGACATTCCAAATACGGGCACCAGCAATGCCCATGGAGTAACGACGGCGGCAGGGTAGCGTGCCAACAACATATTCCATAATCCGTAGCCGATCAGTGTGTTGCCAACGCTCTGCCATAGAACAACTCCCCACGCACCTGCACCGGCAGAAGTGATGCCCAAGCTGATCGCCGGCCAGCCTTCGAAGTACAGCGCCATTAGCGCAAGCGGGGGCACAGCAAACAGTGATGACCACGCCAGAAAGCCCAAAATATTAACCTTGCCTGCCCCTTTTGCAACAAGGTTGCCTGCGGCCCAGCTTGTCGCCGCGGCGAGCGTAATGGCCACGCCGGCTATCGTTGTGGTTTCGTTTGTATTGAAAATAATAATACTCAGACCGGTAAAACACACCAGCAAGGCAAGCAACTGCCGCTGTGTCACTGCTTCACTGTGAATGAGCATTGCGAGCAAGATAGTGATGAAAATCTGCATCTGTATGATCAGCGACGCCAACCCCGGCGTGATGTCATCATTCATGGCCAGAAACAGCAGTCCAAACTGGCCGCATCCAATAAACAAGCCGTAGCTGGCTAACTGTCGCCAAGACGTGTCTGGTTTTGCGAAAATAAATACCAGCGGAATGGCAACAAAAACAAATCGCAGCGTAGCGAAAGTCAGTGGTGGAAAGGCTTGCAAGCCATGATGAATGACCACAAAGTTTGAGCCCCAGATGCAGGCGACAACAACCGCCAGAAATTGATGTGTGAGGGGCATTAAACGCTTAAGCTCAATGAAGCAACTAGAGGGCGCTAGTTGTTCAGAGCTTCATGAACTGACCGCCGTCTACCCGAATAAACTCACCTGTAATCATCCGCAGCCGATCGCTCAAGAACAGAATAATAGTTTCGGCCACATCATCATCCGCCGGTATTTCACCCAGTGGGAACAAGGCTTCAATTTCGGCTTTCACTTCGTCGGCGCTGATTCCGCGCTCACTTGCCTGCCATTGCACATAACCCTGCACCGGTGGTCCCCACATCCAGGTAGGAATTACGGTATTAACGCGAATTTTCTTTGGGCCAAGCTCTTTGGCGAGTGCAATCGACGCTGCACGCAAAGCGCCTTTTGAGGCAGCGTACGCAAGTTGGGGGGTTGGTGGCGGCAATTCTGTTGCCTGCGAGCTTATCAACACCACAGAACCGGCGCCCGCACGCTCAAAAGCGGGTACAGCTGACTTAATGAGCTGCACTGAGCCCACCACATTAACCTCATTGCAAAAACGGAAGTCTTCCATTTCTGTTGTGCTTAAATCGCCGAAGGGCTCTGCGGCGGCGACCTGGGCAATGCCGTCGAGCTGACCAAAACGTTCCTCTGCAGCAGCGACAATGCCGTCGCAGGCGCCCTGATCGGTGATATCAAACGTGTGAGCAAGAATTCGTTCACCGCTGGGGTCCAGTTCCTTGGCAATGCCTTGCAGCTTTTCAGCATTTCGTGCGCCAATTACCAGCTTGCCGCCGTCTCTCAACACGCGAGTTGCAATTTCGCTGCCCAAACCGGGTCCTACACCTGATACCAATATTACTTTGTTTTCCAGAACCATTTTCTAATCACCAATAGAGTGCTCAATGCTGTGCCTGGGATAGTAGGGCGCAGTTAAAATTGGGTCAATGCTGAGCGGTGTTCATTGCAGCATGGCAATAGCGATTGCGCTGAGAACAGTTGCTTATTGCCAGCTTGCAGGATCAAGACCATAGAATTGCTGTAATTGCCCGTATAACTCTGGGAATTCAGATTTCATGCGATCCGGCTTTTCAAAAAAAGACTCGCTGATGACGGCAAAAAATTCGACAGGGGATATCGCGCCGTATTCGTCAATTACTTTGTTTTTGCGCCGTTCTACCCGCTTCAAAAACGCGTTGTATTCGGTATTGAGAACCTGGGACCACTCCCCATAATGGGACTTGTCTCTGAGAATCGGCAGGCCGTCCATCACGCCATTTTCTTCATCCAGCTTATGGGCGAATTCGTGTATGACCACATTCTGCCCATCCTCAGTATTTTTTGAACCGTGCATGGTGTCGCTCCAGGACAGCACGATAGGGCCTCGATACCATGATTCACCGGCGCGCGTGCTGTGCTCATCGAAAACGACCTGGCCGTCGTGCGTTTTCTGCGTAACGACATAGGTGCTGGGGTACACCAAAATAGTTTTAAAGCTGGGGTAGATCGGGCGCGTTTGGGCTAGCACCAGCAAACAGGCATTTCCGGCAATCGTTAGTCGCACTTTATCGTTAATCTCCTGTCCGTCACAGCCAATGAATTCCTTGTCGTGCAGAAACAGATTGATGCCACGATGTAAGGCTGCTTTCAGGTTTTCTGGCAGGGTGGCGTAAAGCCCCATATTGCGTTGCAGTATCTCAACGTAGCTGGCTGGAAGTGGCGCATTGGCAATTCGTTGTCGTTGAAATTTCTTGAAACGGGAGGCGGCTATCCAAAGCAGAACGCCAGCAGCGACGATGAGTAGGAATTGGTTGGGAGACATATGTTTCCGAGTTTGCTTACGTCGATAGTTTAGCGGTACTGAGCTGGGCGTGCACAGAGTAGAAAAACAGGAATAAAACCGCGATATCAGGGTGGCTATGCCATCAGCAAAGGCCAAAAACTGATCAAAGGTGCTGTTTTTTTACACTGTGTTCAACACCATGCTCTATGCTCTAAAAAGAGGCGCCGAAAGAGCGTCTATGCGGAGCATCGTTTCGCCTTATTGATGATGCGGCAGTGGCCGTAGAGTTGTTGTCTGACCCCCGGATTATCAAGTGCTGAGATCGCTAGCTTGATAGACTGATGGTAAGGAGTCGCCAAACCTTGTTGTTCAACCCCTTATTCAAAAAGCCGGAATCTTCGGTATTGAATCGCGTGCCCGAACAGTGCGTAGAGTGCTTGTCTGCGGATATCACACGTATGCAACTGACTCGCCTTGACTTGCAAGGCGATGTACAGCGTCGCTATCAGTGTCGGGCCTGTGACCACAACCTATTAGTGAAAGGTTGTGAGATGCCAGATGAATCCGAACAGCATGACCATCTCGCAGCGCCTTCTGATAGCGACGAGACAAGCAATGAGAATAGCCAATATGAGCGCAAAATAGCTGTTCTGGAAAGCCAACTAGCGGTCATTGATCAAGAGCTTACGAATTCACAGCAGATTGCCGAGAAGCAGGAGTCTGAACTGATGCAAGCGGCACTTGGCATTGGGGATTTAAAGAAACTTGAAGAAGTTACAGCGAAACACACACGCCTGCTTACACTGTTGAACGAGCTGCACAGAATGCATTATTCGAAGGCGCTGGTATTAGCAGAGACAGAGCACGAGAAAGACCAGTTAACAAGCCATTTAGAATCTGTTCAAGCGGGTTTTGCTGACAGAGAATCGATTCTTCAGGCAGAGCTGGATAGTGTTAGAGAAGATCGAGCAGCCATTATAAGAGAGAATCAAACTCTTAAAGAGCGTGTTTTATCCCTGGAAGGTGAGCTAAAAGGGGTGACGAATGCACTGACGGAAATTGAGAAATTGCGCACTCTTGAGGCACAGCTTGACGGCCCAATAAACTTGCTAACCAGTCGTTCTCAGGCGGGTACGGAACAAGGTAAGGAAGTGAAAGCAAGATCTCATTTCATTGACACCGATTCTGCGAATACAGAGATTGAAAAAGCTACCGAAGAAGTCAGCATGGACAATGCGCCCGATAAAGATCAGGTTGAGAATCCGCAAACCGGTAGCGATCATGCATTAGCAAGCGAAATGTATCGAACAGGTATTAAGTACATCAAAGGCGATGGTGTACAAAGCAGCGAGCGAAAAGCCATCGAGCTTTTCGAGCAGGCTGCGAACCTTGGTAATGCCTCAGCCCAATATAATTTGGGTGTTCTGCAATACAAAGGTTCTCAGAAGGTTAGAGATTTGAAGGCAAGTGTCTATTGGTTGTCGCAAGCTGCTTCACAAAACCATGAAAAGGCCGCTTTATTGCTGCCTGAAGTGGAAGCGGCATTTAGGATGTATGACCAACAAAATGTAGCGGTTTGAAAATATCAATCAAATATTTTTTCGCCGCGTGCAAAAAGCAGGAAGAAAATAAGACCAAAGAACGTGACACCTGCTGCTGTCTGAAAAACTAATGCCCAGGAACCGGTTGCTTCCAGAATCATTCCGCTAATATACACAGCAACAATTCCTGGGATAGTTCCCGCAGTATTGGTGATGCCCATCAATGTCCCCGCGTGCCGTGGTGCTATGTCCATATGATTGACGGCAAAGCCCCCGGTTACGGCGGCAGCGAAAAAGTTACCTGTGGCCATAATCCCAATGGCCAGCCACGCCGACTCTGCATAACCGACGACCGCTAAAGCACAGGTGATGGAGCCCAAACCGATGATCATCATCATTTTTCGTACGCGGATTACTGGCATGCCTGATTTGATCATGCGGTCGGCTACGCTTCCTGCCAGATTCAAACCTATGAAAGAAGTGACATGTGGAATCATGGATACCCAACCCACTGACGCAAAATCAACGCCCAGACCTTTATTCACATAAGTGGGTAGCCATGTGAGCAGTACATAGAGCGCCCAGTTGTTACAGAAGTGCGCAATAGCGATGGCCCATACTGCGCGGTGCTTTAAGAATGTGGTCCAGTGCGGTGAAGGTTCGCCGGAATTGTTGTCTATGCCCGCTTCAATATGACTTAACTCATCCGGCGTAACATCGGGGTGTTCCTGAGGTGTTGCGGTCACCATTCGATGCCAAAACAGATACCAGAAAAATCCGACAGAACCAAATAGATAGAACGCCCACTGCCAGCCCAGTTGCTGAACAATAATCGGCGTTATGATCAACGCAAACGCTGTGCCTACAGGTATGGCACTATTGGTGAAACCAACCGCGCGGGCGCGCTCAGACAGAGGTATCCACTTTGAGTACAAGCTGTAAAAAGAGGGGAATGTCACGGCTTCGCCCATGCCCATCAAAATTCTGACCATCAGCAACGCGGTAAGCCCAAACGCGGCTGCGGGTGGCGTAATCAGGGTAAAGAAAGACCACACCAACACGCCAATCCCCAGCACTGCTTTACCGCCATAGCGATCCGCTAATCGACCGCCTACGATTTGCAAGGTGATGTAGCCCAAGGCAAATGAAGACAGCACCAGGCCCTGAGTTTGCAAGTCCCAGTTGAGGTCTTCGGCCATTGGGATAATGGCAACAGAAATATTAACCCGGTCGATATAGCAAACGAATACGGCCAGGAAGGTTAAGAACACCACTCGGGCGCGCTGCGGTACGGCGGACATGAATGCCATTTGCATTCCTTTTCTTTTGATTAAATCGCGGAACGCAGTGCGGCGTCAAATGGAAAGTTAGCTTAACTTCGGGAAAATGGGCGGTTGTTGTGTCAATGAGGACGCGGGCAAATATTCAGGGCTTGGCCTGCATGGTTTCAATAATGCTGCCTATAAAAATCCGTCGCAGGCGCCTGATCTCATAATTGAAATGAAATTATCAGCTGCAGTAATCAGCCAATTCCGATCTGCCTGGCTAAATTCTGATTCGCCATCCGCAATTATCTGCTGTAGTTGAGCAACGCTGTTTTGCAGCCAACTTTGATTGGCAGCCGACATATCTGCCCAATCTGCCTGACTGGTTTGAATAACCGTAAGCAACTTTTGCACATCTGCATAAACTGCTTGAGTTGATGCGGAGAAGCTTAAATTTTCGCCGGAGTTTAGTAAGCTCTGCACAACCGAGAAAGTTACATCGGCCTGCTTCTCTAATTTGTCGATGTCCACAATGCCGATTTCGTCTTGTGCGGTGTGGTAACAAGGCCCGGTTGCATCCGTAAAGAATACGGAAGGTATCCCGGCTTCGATGAACCTTTGATGATCACTTTGGTTTTCACTGAATACCGCAGAAAGTTCAATAACATCCAAACTGCTTAGCTGCAATGAATCACTCACTAACTGTTGCAATGCCGTACCGCCCGTTTCAGCTGCGGTTGAGAAACTAATGTTCTCTAGCGACTGGCGTAAGTTGGTACCTGCAATATCGATATTGACGTAGGCTTCTATATTGTTCAGGGTAACCGACGAGTTATTGAGGTAATACTCAGAGCCATTTAAGCCGGACTCCTCGGCATCCCAAAAGGCAAGAAGAAGATCACGCGCCATTGGATCTGCTTCGCTGATACGGCGCCCTATTTCAAGAACCGCTGCAACACCAGTGGCATTGTCAGTAGCCCCGTTGCAAATTGAATCTTGTGGACTGGCAGTTTCGCAGCTGCTTCCCAGGTGATCATAGTGGGCGCCGAGTATGATTACGTCTGTGTCCTGGCCCGAACCAGGTAGTCTCGCAACAATATTGATGCCACCCGAGAATGATTGCTCGAATGCCGCATTACCTGTGCCGGCAAACTCGCCCTGCGCGAATGAGCTCAGCTCGGTAATAATATAGTCGCGTGCATAGCTTGATCCCGCGCTTGAAGGTAATCTGCCGCGCGCAAGATTACTGGCGAGTGCTTGAAAATTCTGTGTTAGCAATGGCACAGCGGGCCCACCACTTGTGGATACCTCTATGAATGCCGCGTTACCGGCTTCGATTGTATCGAACAGGGCGTGCAGTGAATCGGTGGTAGTTAGCCCGATGCCGAAGGCCGAGCCAGGAGAGGCCGCCCATTGCTGCACAAGGGTGGTGATATCAATCTGCACATAGCCGCCTTCATCAGAAGTGCTCAGGCTGAGTGCCGCCTGGGCGGCGCCCAGACCGGGTTTATTGTTGTGCGTGATGCCGAACTCGGTCCACGATGACTGAATGGGATGGACTAAAAGCGTGCCCGCTGTGCGCAAGTCTTGTACGTACAGATTGAGCACAGCCGAACCCACGGTTGTTCCCAGGCTTGATACATCAAAATCGACAAAGCTGAATTTCTCACCGAAGGCTTTGACGCGCATGAAGGTTTCGTCGCCAAAGTTCGAGCTGGGATGGGATGTTCGCGTGGTTGAATCACCAACCGCATTGAGCGTTGCTGAGGAGCCGCCGCTTTCGCTGGTAATCTGCAATGCGATAGTGGCTGAGCCGGTTAAACCGGAACCGCCCTGATCAGTGACGCTTGCTGTAATAGTATGGCTTCCGACACTCAGGGCATCTGTGCTCAGCGATGCGCCGCTACCGAGAAACCCGTCTCTGCTTGAGGTCCAGCTCAACGACACACCCAGGTCGCCCTCTTCAGCGTCATTTGCTGTTGCGATAAAACTCACTACGTCTTCTTCGTCAAAGCTGCTGTTGTCGGAAGGCGTGCTGATCGATACCATGGGTCTTGTATTCGCTGGCGGTCCGCCATCAGTACTTGCTTCTATGAATGCCGCGTTACCGGCTTCGATTGTATCGAACAGGGCGTGCAGTGAATCGGTGGTAGTTAGCCCGATGCCGAAGGCCGAGCCAGGAGAGGCCGCCCATTGCTGCACAAGGGTGGTGATATCAATCTGCACATAGCCGCCTTCATCAGAAGTGCTCAGGCTGAGTGCCGCCTGGGCGGCGCCCAGACCGGGTTTATTGTTGTGCGTGATGCCGAACTCGGTCCACGATGACTGAATGGGATGGACTAAAAGCGTGCCCGCTGTGCGCAAGTCTTGTACGTACAGATTGAGCACAGCCGAACCCACGGTTGTTCCCAGGCTTGATACATCAAAATCGACAAAGCTGAATTTCTCACCGAAGGCTTTGACGCGCATGAAGGTTTCGTCGCCAAAGTTCGAGTTGGGATGGGATGTTCGCGTTGTGGAATCTGCCACCGCGTTGAAGGTCTCGGTGTGAGCAAGACCGGATAGTAAGATCAGCAGGCAGCCAACAATCCAGCGATATTTCAAGCCGCAATGTTTGTAAGTGTTGTGCATACCGTGACTTTTCATGTTTATTAGTTATCTCCCTGCTGCGCTAACTGAACAACAGGTAGTTGCGACCTAAGTTATCTTTTAAGCATACGATTTATGTGAATTCTCAGTCCATACCATGTATCGGGATAAAAGTGACTATCCGACGGAACGTGGCGAAACCAATTGTTTTCAGGATTAGCGCAAAACACCCATAAAAAAATTACTCTTTGCGCTCCACGCTCTTAGTTGGAGACTTCTATGAATGCCGAGTTTCCTGCTTCAATCGTGTCGAACAATGCATGCAGTGAATCAGCTGTTGTCAGCCCAATGCCGAAGGCTGTACCAGGGAACGCTGCCCATTGCTGCAAAAGAGCTGTGATATCAATTTGCACGTAGCCGCCCTCATCAGAGGCACTAAGGCTATGCGCGGCCTGCGCGGCATCCAGATCCGGCTTATTGTTGTGCGTGATTCCGAACTCTTCCCACGATGATTGAATGGGATGAACCAAGAGTGTGCCCGCTGTTCGCAAGTCTTGTACATACAGATTGAGCACAGCTGACCCAACGGTTGTGCCCAGGCCGGATACATCGAATTCTATGAAACTAAATTTCTCACCATAAGCTTTGACACGCATAAACGTCTCATCACCGAAATTCGAATTGGGGTTGGATGTTCGAGTGGTTGAATCGCCAGCCGAAATGAGCGTTGTTGAGGAGCCGCTGCTTTCACTGGTAATCTGTACGGTAATAGCAGCTGAACCAGTTAAGCCGGAACCGCCCTGATCAGTGACGTTTGCTGTTATTGTATGGTTGCCAATGCTCAGTGCATCAGTCGCTAAAGACGCTCCAAGACCAAGAAACCCGTCTTGACTTGAGCTCCAACTCACCGAAGTTCCCAGATCGCCTTCCTCAGCATCGATTGCTGTTGCGGTAAAGCTCACTAAGTCTTCTTCGTCGAACCCGCTGTTGTCTGAAGGTGTGCTGATCGACACGACAGGTCGGGCATTTATAGGTGCTCCGTTGTCTGTTGTCACCTCGATGAATGCAGCGTTACCCGCCTCGCGCGTGTCGAACAATGCATGCAGCGAGTCGGTGGTGGTCAAGCCAATGCCGAAAGCCGTGCCAGGAGACGCCGCCCATTGTTGCACAAGGGCCGTGACATCAATCTGCACATAGCTCCCCTCATCTGCAGCACCCAGATTATACGTGATCTGCGCAGCACCCAAAACAGGTCTGTTGTTGTGCGTGATATCGAACTCGGTCCATGATGATTGAATGGGATGGACTAACAGCGAGCCCGCTGTTCGCAAGTCTTGCACGTACAGATTGAGCACAGCCGACTCGACGCTTGAGCCCAATCCTGAAACATCAAAGTCGAGGAAGCTGAATTTCTCACCGTAGGCTTTGACTCGCATAAAGGTCTCGCCGCCAAAATTTGAGTTGGCAGCGGATGTTCGAGTGGTTGAATCGCCTAAGATGCTTAATGTTATCGCGGAACCGCTGTTCTGACCGCTAACTTGCAAGGTAACTGTTGCGGACCCTGTCAAACCGGAACCACTTTGGTCGGTTACGCTTGCTGTAATAGTATGGCTTCCCGCACTCAACGCATCAGTGCTCAAGGAGGCACCGCTACCAAGGAATCCGTCTCTGCTCGAGATCCAGCTTAATGACACACCCAGGTCACCTTCTTCGGCATCGTTTGCTGTTGCGGTAAAGGTCACCGTGTCTTCTTCGTCGAAGCTGCTGTTGTTGGATGGTGTGGCTATCGATACCACGGGTCTGGTATTCGCCGGAGGTGGCGACCCACCATCATCCCAGCGCGCGCTGTCATTCGGGTAGTCATCTATGTTATTCGCGTAACCATCACCGTCAACGTCACCCCCTTCATCGCTGCCGGTAAACTGCAGCTCTAACCAATCCAGCCGCGTGCCAGTCTCCCTGCGCAGAACACGCACCGTATGCATACCTGCTTCGAGGTATACCGAGACAAACCCGTTACCACGATCTTTTATCTGAGAAGTGTTGTAACCTCGTGGCGTGTCCCATAACCATTGATCGCTGTCGCCTACCTCTACAAAAAATGAATTCTGCTCGCCAGTGGCTGCATACGTGCGAGCGAGCATTCTGTAAGCGCCGGACTGAGTAACATTGAACGTCAGGTCTACATATCCACTAGCATTCCCCGACACTACGTATGTGGTGCTGCCATCTGTTCCAATCGACATCGAGCCAGACAATGAGCCGCTTTCCGCTTCCTGAAGCAAACCGCTAGAAGGTGGTGGCGGTGGCGGCGGATTTTCATCGTCCCAACGCGTGCTGTCGTTAGGGTAATGGTCTACATTATTTGCATGTCCATCGCCATCAACATCACCACCCCCATTGCTGCCGGTGTAAATTAATTCCAACCAGTCTAATCGAGCTTCAGGTTCCCGACTCATGACACGTACGGTGTGTGTTCCCTCGGTCAAATAAACGCTTATCTGGCCGTTACCTCTATCACTGACATTGGAAGTGATGTACGAACCGGTTGGAATGTCCCAGAGCCAACGATCACTTTCTCCTACCTCTACATAAAAAGAATTTTGATTCCCATTCAAGGCATAGGTGCGCGCATTTAGGCTGTAGGTTCCAGTTTGGCTAACAGTGAACGTCAAATCTACATAGTCACTTCCTG
>CAYGSL010000055.1:0-27889 GCA_964352475.1 uncultured Pseudomonadales bacterium
ATGAGGATTTTTGCTTCAGCCCCCATGCGCTGTCGATAGAGATAAGCCGCAGCCAGACCACTGATGCCGCTGCCAACCACAACCAGATCATAGGTCTCTTCGATGCGGGAGTACTCAGCCGGGCTCTGCCCTTGCATAACCAGTGCGTGGGCGGCCTCGAAGGAGCCTGCGTTACTGCCGCGCATTCCGTTCAGCAATGGCGGGTAATAATCGGCCGCAATGCTCTGGCCCACCGGCATAGACGATGAAAGACTGGAACAACCGGGAACAGTAACTGCTGCGGTGGAGACCACCACGCCATTTAGAAAATCCCTGCGAGTGATGGGTTTCTTCATTTACGGTTACTCCGCTGTAATTGCTCTGCTGTTTTATTCTGTTGTATTTGCTCTACAGTAGCTACTTTTTTAATAGCCCTCTTGCTTGAAGTAAACGGCCATTGCCAGTACCACAATCAGCAATAAGCTTGACGCACCGATAAAATAAGCATTGATGTCTGTTGCCGCCATCATACCCATTAGCAAAGCCACAAACATGCCGTTGTAAACAACAGCAAAAACCGCACACGTTGCTGCGGCTATTTTCAATGGCAGGGTCTCACCCCAGAGTGGCCCAGCAACCAGCAAGGCAAACACTGCATACAACCAAAAGCCAAGCCAATCAAACGAGGTATACAGGGAAAACGGTATTGAAACATTAAGAACTAAAAGCAAGCTGTCAGCCATGTCTGCACCGACTGCACCTGCCGTTATGGTGTCGGCCAGTAGCGGTATCGTCCATACCGCGATGAATTTGACGGTGATAAACGCCATCACGGACATCAGTATCACCATAGCGGCAATGATTGCTCGCAGCGGACTTTTATCCGCAATTTTCCAGGCGATAGCAAAGAACACGCCAGACAAACTCAGCATGGCAACTATTTGGTTTACCCAACCCGCAATGAACGCGCCGCGATTAGCGCTTAACCAGGCAACCCGTTCAACGTGTTCAGTCGTGTAGCCAGCTGGCGCATCAAGTGGCAAAAAGGCGGACACCACGGCAGTTGCTATGACAAGCATCGCCGACCAAAACCCCAGGCGCGCGATTTGGGAATTAAGTGCGGGTGATGAGGATGAATTCATTGCTACTCCTTCCAGACTACTTAGCTATTTGCGTGGCGATTCGGTTGGCCCGTTAGAATTCATACCCGAAGCGGGCACCAATGGTGCGCGGCCTGGCAGGGTTAACACCTAATTCCGGGTAGTTACTGGTGCCGGCTGAGGTGTTGCCCGAAATAATGCCGCCATACCCGTCTTCGTCTGTGAGGTTTTCAACGTACACCTTCACACTCCAGTTATCCCTGGACTGGAAACCAAAACTGAGTTGAGCCTCCTTAAAACCGTCATTTTTGGAGGCTATTGCGCGGTTAAGATTACTGTAAGTATCGCCTTCCTGAGAGTAAATCAGGCTACCAATCCATTCACCGCTCGCAACGGGAAAGCCCGCTCTAAGTGCAGCGAAGAACGTCCATTCTGGAACGTTGTTCAACGATTGTCCTTCACAAACGTCAGTTCCTTCTGGGTCGCAGATAAGCTGATAGCCACTGACTTCCGTATCCAGCCAGGAAACACCCGCTTGCAGTGAGAAATGATCACTCAGCGCCGCACCGGCCGTTCCTTCAAAGCCTAAGCCTTCAACCTCACCGATATTGCCGACTTGGGACAGTGGCTCACCAGGTGCGGTAAACACAATCTGCAAATCTTCATATTCATAGTAGAAAAGGTTCGCTGTTAGCTGTGCTCTGCCATTCCATACCGTTCCTTTGTATCCCAATTCATAAGAAATGGATTCCTCCTTATCAAAGGAATTGGGCACGCCATCTACGTTCAGACGGAAACTGTCAAAGCCGCCTGATTTCGAGCCGGTTGAAACACTTGCGAAAACCAAACTATTGTCAAAGTGATAATTACCCACGAGCCGCCAGGTAACCGCGTTCCAGTCTTGTGTGTCTGAAACGACCAAGCCACCGGTTTGAGGTGCGCCGACACCGCCAGCAAAAAAGGAATCATTCGGCAGAGTTTGTTGCGAAAAGGTCTTTTCATCATAGGTATAACGCACACCGAAGGCTACATCGAAGGACTCGCTGAACTCATAACCCAAGTCTATATACGCAGCGTAACCTTCATAATCGCCCACTATTTTGTTTAGGTCATTAATCTGCCCGTCTGCACTGGCTTGAAAAGCGAACCCATAATAGGCGCCTACGTAGGCGCAGGATGTACCAAAATAAATACCGCAATACACTTCTTCGGCCTGCTGTGAGGTAAATACGGTATCAATATCTTCCTGGTAATAAGAAGCACCGGCATACCAACTCAGCGGGTCTTCCGTGTCTGATGTAAGGCGAAACTCTTGCTCAAAGTAATCACCCTCTTGATCTTGCGCGTAATAGAAAAGTTCTACGATCGTGCCATCGTAATCCTCGGCATAACCATATTCATGATCGCGGTAGCCGGTAATAGAAGTAAATACCATGCCATCAAGCTGATAGTCCAAGTGCAAGCCAAAACCAAGTACTTCGCCATCATCAAAAATGCCGTCATTGCCACGGCCAAGGTCGGCGTTAAACACCTGAGGGTCAGTGCTCGCTGCGGCAGGGGCAGGAAAGTTGCCGTTCGCGCCAGCAGCAGCTGTTAAACGCGGCAGCGCTTCACTAATAGCAAGCGGGCTGTATACCGTGCCGTCTTGCCGACGGTCTTCATATTCCATCACCAGGTTGGCATCGAGCTTATCGCCGCTATGGTTAAAGGACACTCGCACGGCATCTTTTTCGTGGGCAAAGTAATCCTGGCCATCAGCAAGGTTTCGTACCCAACCATCTTCTTCCGAATGGTAAAGTGCAACGCGCATCGCTGTTTGGTCGCTCAATGGAATATTAAAAGCACCCTCGCCTACCAGTACGCCGCGCTCACCGGCATCCAGCTCAATATAGCCAGATTGTTCTGATGGGTCAGCTTTAACAGTATGTGTATTAATGGCGCCTGAGATTGCGCCGCGACCAAATAGAAAGGCCTGTGGACCACGAAGCACTTCAACTCGATCGATATCAAACAAGCTGCTAACCGCTACACCGTTTCGCCCTTGGTAGTTACCGTTTTTGTACACACCAATAGCAGGGTCGCCGCCATTGCCGAAATCGTTGGTGCGAATACCTCTGATGGTAATCGCATCCAGAAAGCTGTCTTCGCTGTTACCCGTTATACCCGGGCTCAGCTTCACCACGTCTTTAATATCGTTCAGGTTGGCTTCGCGCACAAAGCCTCCCGAAACAACCGAGATCGCCAAAGGCACATCCATAATTGACTCAGCACGTTTGGTAGCCGTGACTACTATTTCTTCTAATACTGGTTGTGCCAACACCGACGTTGAAACAACGGGTACTAACAACGCCGTAGAAATCGATTGTGCTAGCCGGGTCTTGGTAAAGTGAGTGGGTACGAAAGGTTTTCTTATCAAAGTAGCCATATTGCTTGCCTCAATTATTTGTTGTAACGACGTTTTGTTCAGACTGGTGTCGATCAGCAGGACGCGATGTCTCAAAACGGTGCAGCAACACTGGACTTGGCATTGCTACTGGTCACCTGACATGCTGACCCATGCCGCTTGACATGTCAAGTGACACGTAAGAGTATGTGATCTGCTTGCAAACATCAGGGGTTGAAACCGTGCGAAAAATCATAAGCTGCTTAGTTATTGTTTTAGTGTCCTTTTCTGCGGTGGCAGAACACCATGCGGAGGAGAAAAACAAAGAGAATGGCGAGCTGCATGCAGCGATCAAAGCATTTGACCGCGCCTATGCAAACAATGATGTCGAAACCTATTTTGGCCTCTATGCGGATAATGCAATCGTGTATTTCGGTGACAGCGAGAGAGTGGACATGGCCGCCTACCACAAAATGTGGGTAGAATTAATGGCAGCAGGCGGCGGCGTTGAGTTAAACGAAATGTCACAGCTTGAAGTGCAAGTAATGCCTGGCGGCGATACGGCGATAGCAACGTCTTTCGTCAAAAACCGAACACGCGCTGCAGATGGTACAAAGTCTACTTCAAATGCCTACGAGACTGATGTGTGGCACAAGATTGATGGGAAGTGGAAGATCATTAGCTTGCACTACAACGTGATTGCCGGCGAAGAATAATAGATTTTTAGTTCAATAGAGATCTTTCGACGACATCTCCATGGCTGAAGGACACTTCCGCCCCGTACTTGGCCGGAAAGATGTTCTCGCGCTAGCGTTCGGCGCAATGATCGGCTGGGGCTGGGTTGTACTTGCGGGCGGTTGGGTGATAACGGCGGGCGCTGCCGGTGCCATGATTGCTTTTGCAATTGGTGGTTTGGTAGTGGTCTTGATTGGACTAACCTACGCCGAGTTAGCATCTGCAATGCCGCTGACCGGTGGCGAGCATGTTTACAGTCACCGGGCACTGGGAAGAGGCGCCTCATTTTTCTGCACCTGGGCGATCGTTCTGGGTTATGTCTCGGTGGTGGCGTTCGAAGCCGTTGCCTTGCCCACTGTGGTTGAACACTTGTTTCCAAACTACAAGCTGGGCTTGCTGTGGAATGTTGCCGGGTGGGACGTGTACCTAACGTGGGCGCTAGTGGGCAGCATGGGTGCCATCTCTATGACATGGCTGAATATCCGCGGAATACAAACCACCGCTCTGCTGCAAAAAACCGTCACCCTGCTTATCCTGCTGGCCGGCATTATGCTGGTGACGGGCGCACTGGCCAACGGCGATAGCAGCAACATGCAGCCACTGTTCGTTGACGGTACGAAAGGTCTGCTGCTCGTACTTATCATGACGCCATTCATGTTCGTTGGCTTTGACGTGATTCCACAGGCGGCCGAAGAAATCAAACTGCCGCGTAAACAGATCGGCCGGATATTGATTATTTCTGTGGTGATGGCCGTAGTGTGGTACATCCTTATGATCCTTTCGGTATCAATGGCATTGTCGCCAGAAGAGAATGCCGCCTCCACCCTTTCCACTGCGGATGCGATGACAGCTGCCTATAATAGTTCATGGGCGGGAAAGATTTTGGTACTGGCCGGAATCGGCGGCATCGTCACTAGTTGGAACGCCTTTCTGGTCGGCGGCAGCCGGGCCATTTTCGCAATGGCACGTGCCGGAATGTTGCCCTCGTTCCTGGCCAGGATGCATCCCCGGTACAATACGCCGGTTAACGCCATTCTCTTGATTGGCGCGCTGTCAGTGGTCGCACCATTTTTCGGGCGCAAGAGTCTGGTCTGGCTGGTTGATGCCGGAGGCCTGGGCATAGTCGCTGCCTACGCTACAGTGGCTCTATCATTTATCGTGCTGCGTAAGCGCGAGCCCGGAATGGAGCGCCCGTTCAAGGTTCCTATGGGCATGTTCGTGGGTTACGCCGCGCTAATCCTGTCGCTGGGTATCATTCTCCTATACATGCCGGGCAGTCCCGCTGCGCTGGTTTGGCCATACGAATGGGCTATTGTCGGTGCCTGGGGCTTGCTGGGCCTGCTACTGTATTTATGGGCCAACATTAAAAACACGGGTGTTGATTTGCAATGAATATTGATCCAATTTTGCAGGATTATTGCAGCTAATGTTGACCCGAATACATGCTCTCTCTGCCATTAAATGTGTGGCGATATGTCGCAATGAGAGGGTCAATTTCTATTGCAAATCCCGGGTCAATTTGGGGTGCAAATCAACTCCGTGCGATTCTTGCCATAACAACCTTCATGTTATCGTTAGATAAGCGGCATCATCCGCGATTAGCAAAGATATTTAGGCTTGCGAATTAAAGGGTATGCTGTCCCCTGCTTTGGATATCCGCCTGGAATTACACTATTCTACGCATCACTTTGAATCGCTGTGGCATAGATGGCAATATCTGCCGCGCTCATGCCCAATTGCCGAGCAGTGTTCTGCCAACCTTTCAGGGCAGCCGAGAGCTCACCGATAATGGCTTCGGCCTGGTCGTTCTTCAGCGCGAAAAACGGTGCCGCTCTGCGGGCAATATCAAGATCTGCATCCGGCCCTTCTTCTGAAATCCAGGTGGTGAGTTCACGCGCTTTCTCTTCCAACGGCACGGGATTCAGGTCATAAGCTGGCGACAGTCGCCATTTGTCGTCCTTGTCATAGAGAAATCCATGATTACGCAAGTGATCATCAAGGTTGCCGATCAACACGCCAAAGACAATTCGCCGCCATAGTTCATGCAAATCTGCCGTTGGCTCACTGGAGTACATGCGTATGCATTCGGCAATATCGGTATAGGCTGCCTCGTCACCGTCATTGAGGCCCAACAGGCTCATGGCCGACAAAAAGGGAATTCGTTCCCCGTCCTGCCGATCAAAGCGCGTGATCAAGGCCACTGACCGACCGGCCACATCCTGCAGTCTGGCGGCCGCAACGTTCAGGCCTGCCTTGTCGGCAAGTGTCATTGCTAGCACTTCACCGTGCGTGATGCTGCGATCATCATCCGTTTTGGGAAACTTGGCGATGGCCAAGGTGCCATCATTGTCCATCACCGCCGACTTCGGTCGCGCACCACCGAGCGGTGAACCGTCATTCAACAGCAACTTCAAATCTTCTGCCGTTTCGGTATTAGTTTGAACGGCGTCAGCAGCATTGATAAGGGCCGGAAGCTTGATCAGCGGCGGGACGCGATACTGCCCAATATCATGATCAAAGCCATCTTCATCGTCACGCTTGTAGCGCAATGCTCCAATTCGGGTTTGATCGTTAATCGCCAGCAGGTAGTCGATTTCTGACAGGGTGCGATCTTCACCCGCTTTGCGAAACGCTCGTTTGATCAGTTGCTGACCCCAACGATCAGGCGCAGTATCTCTCAGCGCGCCAGGGAGTGCTGATTTGTCCGACGTGGTATACATCTGTCCGCCATCCAGGGGTAGATTAGCCGGATCAAGGGCAAAAGCGTCCGGGTTGGCTAGCCATTCGTCTTCATATTCAAAGACGGAGCTCTGACCACGACGCATGGCGACATAACGGCATCGACCCACTAAATGCGCCTCTCCGGCATGATCGATGTAGATTTCGATGGTATCTGTCATGATCATCCCTTCTTCCGGCTGCTTTTATTACTACGGGGCTGTATTTTTTTGGGCAATCGGTCTTCTTCAATATCCAGTCCCAAAGTATCAGTACCGCGATCAGCCACGTTTCCGAGACCTTCAATCAAGCCTAGGAGAGAGAGCACTGTCGCATAGATACCCATTGAAACCGAAGGGTCACCCTTCTCGACCTTATAGAGTGTGCCTCGGCTGATGAATGCACGCTCTGCCATTGAGACTGTCGAGATACGGCGTTTTTTGCGCGCAACAGCAATGTCCTCTCCCAGCTTGATGAGGGCTTGTCGAGCTGCTCTTGGCAGTGTACTGGTTGCTTGAGTTTTCATAATATGTCTTATATATTGAGCTATAAGATGCTTATTTGTTCATAATATAAGACATTATGGTCTAAAATCCTTACAACATCCAGAGCCTGGTCGATTTTTGACAAACTACGACTAGATCATTCAACGCTGGAGGCTTAATAACAATAAGAGCGCTATATCATGAGAAAGACAATTTATGTTGGGGCCTGTTGCTACCCTTTCCTGGCGCATTGTTTGACATGCTCTTCCGTATACTGGAACATGTCATATGACATGCACAAAACCTATAAGGCGTTCGGAGACATACAATGGCGGCACGCGTAACACGACGGGATTTTTTGAACGGCGTAGCGATAGGTACCGGCGGTTTGATGCTACAGGCCTGTGGTGGTGAGCCCGATATTCGGGCAACAGTGCCGCCTAATCCACCCACCGCGTTCAGCCCTCCGCCCGCTTCTAGCAACTACCCGCCCACACTCACCGGAATGCGCGGTAGCCACGTCGGGTCGTTTGAAGTGGCGCATGATCTGGCATGGCGCGGCCAAAAACCGGCGAAGTACACGGCGCTGGATGAACACTACGACCTTGTGGTTGTAGGTGCTGGAATGAGCGGCCTGGCAACCGCTCACTTTTACCGCAAGAAAATGGGGCCAGATGCGCGCATTCTGATTCTCGACAATCACGACGACTTTGGTGGCCATGCGAAACGTAACGAGTTTCATCATAACGGGCGAATGATACTTAGCCTGGGCGGCGCACAAAACCTTGAGAACCCGGAAGGCTACAGCGAACAAGCCTCCAGCCTGATGCACGATATTGGCATCGATAGTGAGTTCCTCGCCAGCATGAAGGCAGACACACCTGCTGACCAGTTTCTGGCTTTCAATCTAAACGCAGCCAACGGCGTGTCGTTCTCAGGGCCTGATGGGCGCACCACATTGGCTGGGAATTGGATGGCCGTGATGTTTGGCGGCCAGGATTATGAGGCCTATGTTCGCACTTTGCCGATTCCGAGCGGCGAACAAGACAAGTTCATCGACTTCTTCGGCGGTAAGCGGGATTTTCTCGACGGCCTGTCGCTCAGCGAGAAGTGGGATTACATCAACACCGTTAGCTACAACCGCTTTCTTCTCGATCGTGTTGGGCTGGATGAGGCATCACTCCCCATCATGAATCCTGCGATACTGCATCTAACGGGCCTATCGGGGTGGAACCTTAGTGCGCTTGAAGGCATCACCATGGGCGGCACGGGTATAAAATCCCTGGGCTGGTTGGGCCGTACTACCGCTTCCATCGCCGGCGCATTTCTCGACAGTCTGCTAAACGTAGCAATATTCCCCGATGGCAATGCCTCTGTGGCACGCCTTATCGTGCAGAAACTGATTCCGGCGGTTGCACCCGATATGAAAGGACCCCAGGATGTGGCCATTGCGCGATTCAATTACGACGCGCTCGATCAGGATAAGCACCCTACCCGGCTTCGCTTGAGCAGTACGGTGGTCGGTGCGCGCGAGATCGAAGGCAAGCACGTGGAGGTAGACTATGTTCAGCAGAGTAAGCCTTTGCGCGTTACAGCTAACCACTGTGTTATGGCTTGCTACAACGCCCTGGTCCCACACCTCTGCCCGGAAATGCCAGACGCCCAGAAAGAGGGGCTGAGTTATGGCGTGAAAACGCCCTTCGTTTACGCCAACATACAACTGGCGAATGGGCGAGCCTACAACAAACTGGGCGCGCAGTTCATTCAATGCCCTCATGACCCGTTTCAATGGGTAAGTTGTGCCCCCGGCGTAAGCATTGGCGGCTACGAACCACCGCGCGGGCCAGACGACCCTATGGTGGTGTTTATGATGAACTCCCCAATGTCTGATGCGCAGGAACAAGGGTCCGGGCGCGACCAACTGCGCGCCGCTCGCCACCGCGTGTACAGCACTCCGTTCGAATCGTACGAGCAGCAAATTCGCGAACAACTGCAGTCCATGCTGGGCAAACACGGTTTTATGCACGAACAGGATATTCGCGCCATCACCGTAAACCGCATTCCCCACGGCTACACCTACCCCTACCTCGCCCTGGACGACCCAGACTGGGAAGAAGGCCAGGCGCCCCACGAAATCGGTCGCGCGCAGTTTGGGCGCATCTCTATTGCCAATACAGATTCAGAAGCCATTGCGCTGATGGATGCCGCGTTTGATGCGGGATGGCGGGCGGTTGAGGAACAGACGGCGTAGACCAATTCAAGTAGACTAGTTGCAATATTCCACCAGGGCTCATTTGGGTTGATTACTGAAGCCAGTTGGCTATCTCTAATACCAGCAACCGTTGCCATTGCAACGGCCGTTGTTAGCCGACGCCCGATTGAATCGTTGTTAGCTGGCGTTTTTGCCGGTCTGCTGCTGCTTGGACCAAGTAGCGCGGCAGAAAATTTTTCAGCCATTCTGCTTGAGGTGATGATGGACGAGACCATCGCCTGGGTAATTATTGTTTGCGGCCTGATGGGTAGCCTTATCGCGCTATTGATGCGAGTAGGTGCTACCAATGCTTTCAGCCACGCACTGGCGGCCCGCGCAAACAGTTCAGGCAGCGCCTTGCTGTACACCTGGTTGCTTGGCCTGTTGATTTTCATCGATGACTACCTGAATGCCCTCGCCGTGGGCTCGGCTATGCGCAAGGTAACGGATAAGTTTCAGGTATCGCGTGAAAAGCTGGCCTACGTGGTGGATTCCACCGCGGCACCCATTTGTGTTCTTGTTCCTATCTCCACATGGGCTGTATTTTTTGCCGGTGTTTTAGAGGCATCCGATGTGGCAGCTGCCGGCGAGGGCATGCGCCTCTATGTTAGCGCTATTCCCTACATGCTTTATCCGTGGGTTGCCGCTGCGCTGGTGCCACTGGTTGCGATTGGTCGAGTTCCGAATATTGGAATGATGAAAACCGCTGAAGCCCGTGTGACTGAAACTGGCGAACAGGCAAGCTCAAACGAATTTGAACAGAGTGTTCCAGAGAGTTCTGAGCAGGTTCGTATTTACCACTTTTTTGTTCCAATTGTTGCCCTGCTGGGTTTCAGCGCCTGGTACGACCTGGATGTGCAATTGGGCGTTATTCTTGCCGTAGCCCTTACTGTCATTCTTTATGGCGTGCAAAAATTACTGCGTTGGGGTGAGATGTTCGATACGGTGCTTGATGGCATCAAAATGATGGTGCCAGCACTAACAATTGTTGTTGTTGCGTTCATGTTCAAGGAAGTCAACGACCAGCTCGGTTTGGCGGAGTTTGTGATAGAAAACGTCACGCCCTATATGAGCGCAACTTTGTTGCCGATGGTAGTGTTCATCACCATTGCATTAATATCCTTCGCAACCGGTTCCAGTTGGGGCGTTTTTGCTATTGCGATACCGGTTGTTATGCCATTGGCACAAAGCGTTGGCGTCAGCACGCCACTGGCCATTGGCGCACTGGTCTCGGCCAGTGCCTTCGGCAGCCACGCCTGTTTCTATTCAGACTCCACCGTACTCGCGGCCCAAGGCAGTGGTTGCGGCGTAATGGAGCACGCACTGACACAAATTCCTTATGCGATTATCGCCGCTGTGATTGCCGGACTAGGACTGACGCTGATCGCGACCTTCTAAATGGTGCGCCTGGCCTAGTTCTCAAAACCCTTCAGAACATTGACCACATTGACGCCCACTTCGTCGACGTCATAGCCACCCTCCATCACAAACAGGGTGGTGAAGAAATCGATACGGTAACCCACCTCAACGCCATCAAACACTTCAACTTTGACCCCATTGCGATTCTTGGCCGGGAAAACTGCACAGTAGGCGCCTTACGTGAGAAGGCCAGACTAGCCGGTGTAGACACTACCGAGAAATCGGGCGGCGGTAATTCAGCCAAGAGCACTGATCGCTCAGGCCGCATGACTTTTGGTGATGTACAGAAGCTGTTTGCGGGTGAAGGGGCTGCGGTGGATTGAGGCCATGAGGACTAACAGAATGTGTCAGGGCTGCCGGCTCAGGGCAGGTTTTAGTTGTGTTAGTTCAAACCAGATTTGGCAGATAGCGTAAGATTAGTTTCAGCTTGGCAATCGGCCCTTGGCTGAGAGCGCATAGTCGAGCCCAAACATTATTCTCCTAGCGCTGCCGATAAACTGAAATTTTTCATGTGGTTTAGACCCAGTACTTTTAGGTCATCTAGCTTCCTTCATCTCAATGGATGAATTCAATGAGGAAGAAGTATTAACGAATGAGCAAGCTTTGCTCATGAAGGGCGAAAAGCTGAAAATCAGTATAATGCTTCCTACCGCAAGGCAGAACGTTAATGATAGAGGGAGCTTATCGCGCAAAAGCGAAAATTTCTTTTGCTCGTCAATCCATTCAATTTGATGCTCCCAAAAGAATTTGTAATGCGCATACCAGTTACTGAACAAGATTTGCTTGCTAATGCAGTTGTCATACAACCGCTGCTCCAATTTAAAAAACTCTTCTTGAAAAGAAATACTATCTTCAGAATCTTCTAGGGCTTTTACCTTCAAATACAAAGTCTTGAGATCATTATACAGTTTCGTCAATTCCTTACCCGCAGAAACATAGTCTTGCTTTTGATGGTCATAACAATTTATGTATAACCCCACGATACCGAACACGATAAATATCGCAGAAGTGAACTCGGTAGAAAGGCCGTCAACAGCTAACGCAAAAATCCCAAAAGCCATAGCAGAAAAACTAATAATTCCAGGTGCCTTTTCGACAATGTCATATGTGGCAAAGTGCTTTTTAGCACCAAAACCTACGTCATAGCCTTTATCAGCAATACTTTTCAACAGATCACTTTTATTCACAATCCCTCACAAAATTGGCACTTCGATTTCATCACGAGCAACGACCCGATTTCCCAAGAGCACATAGCACTCTACCAAATGATTGCCTTTAAAATCAGCGGTCTCTTTTCTACGATTATTGGAAAGATTACTCTCTATGATTTGACCACGAATACAATCTCTGTTTCTAGCTTCAGCACCTTGATTTAGTACTTTCCACTTCGCTTCATAGGGCTCTGGAACATCACAGGATTTAATTTTGAATATCAGTTTCTTATTGCTACTAATTCGCAAGTCATTTATTAACATCTGGCGCAATGAACTTCGGGAGTTGTCAGCACGATAGACATCGCAATCGATTTCCAGCTGATAACTGATATGCAGTGGATGGACATCCTCTACAAATTCCTCTGTGTTCTTCCATTCCCTAACTTCTTCGGCCGCCACATCTTTTGTGGAATCTGGGAGCGCTGGAAAGCTCTTTCCAAACACCTTCTTCCATCGACCATGAGCCTTATTCTCAGTGCCAGCTTCGATAGCCTTTACACAAAGGTTGTAAGCCTTTTTTGCTTTGGCTTGGAACTTCTTTTTAACCTGTACGTTTTGATTGCTTCCTAACGCCTTATAACAATCTTGATCCGGTTGGTCCTTCAAATACGCAAAGAAATCTCTTGAAAGTTCATCATATGAGGCGTAGCTGTTTTTATCATAATCACTGGTTGATTTAAGAAAATTATATGCAAGTGTATCAATAAGCAATCCACCGATAACTACTCCATGCTTGTTTTTCCAAGCCCTAGCCATCTTACATAAGCGACGGAGATTCCGATTCTTTTGCTCATCAAACTCTTTCATCGCTGCCATTTCTTCGCGAGGCTTAGTTATTTTCCATCTACCAACACCATAAGTGTATGGAAAAGTGTAACTTCCATCCCTATTCTCAAAGACTGGCTGAACCTCTACATCAAAGTCAGTATAACTAACCCTTACGATAAGCTGATCTACCTTAACATTGGTTTTGGGATATCTAGCTTTAATCGCACTCTTCACGTCACTAAGTAATTTTGACTGTCCTCCATCCTTGTAGTCAGCCCATTTGGACTTTGGCATGATGTAGAGCATATCAAGGTCTGAAACCCCCTTGATCGCTGTCCAACGTCCATATGAGCCCACTTGCAATGAGTTTGCAGTTTTGGACTCGGTATCACGAAAACACTTGTTTAGTGCAGCTGTAACTTCACCATAACGAAAACTGATTGTGTCGGCGTTATCGATCTTTAAATTGGCCACAAAGTCACTAAACATGTCCGATATTGTCATTGCGCTTAGACCCTGCTTATTAGCGCTGGTTGTGCGAGGACGAAGAGCGCTTTTTTCTGGGTGTCTATCTACTAAATAGTTATGCATTTCTCAGCGTATCCTTTTATAAAGAACAGTGTTCTTAGGGAAATTTCGAATTTTGGCGCCCGCCTTTATTTCAAGAAAGGCTACTGTATTGTCGAGGTACAGATTTGGTGGCATCGCCCCCCGGCTTGGCGCCCTTGAAAAACGCCTTTCTAGAACAAGCAACTGCCAAAATGTCAGCCTAACATCGCCTAAAACACAACTAGAATGATGAATTAGGCACCAAATAGCGCTCCTAACGTGACATTATCTCGTTTAGCGCGACAACACTATGCGATAGTCTTATCAAGAAAACAACCCTTTAAAGAGATTATTTCTCTTTAAACTTGCATTTTTTGAGTAAAATCGATACTTTCTCGCGAAAAATGAGAAAATAAATTCAAGAGACTCCGAATGCTTATCAATTTCAAAGTCGAAAATTTCTATTCTTTCCGCGAAGAAGTTAATTTTTCTATGATCCCGTCTAGGGAAAAAACTCACAGACAGGACCACGTGTTCTCAACCGGACGCAGCCTCTCTAACAGGGACTTGTTGCGAGCTGCCGTCTTATATGGAGCAAATGCATCTGGGAAAAGTAACTTCATCAAGGCATTTGAATTCGCCGAGAAATTGATTACCCGAGGCACAAGACCCAGCCGATCAATTGGCTCCAGTGCCTTTAAGCTGGATGCTAGCAGCCGTAGTAAGCCAACGTATTTTTACTTTGAAATTCAAACTACGTCGCGAATGTACTGCTACGAGTTCGCCATTACGTCTCAAGAAATAGTTAGTGAGCACTTGTTTGAGATAACACTAAAGTCAAAGAAATTACTATTTTCCAGAAGATCAAATGATAAAAGTAGCGATTTCGAATTTGGCCAAACAATTGAAAATCAGAAAAAGGACGTTAAGCAGCTATACTATTTTGTCGCTGAAGGAACTCGCAACAATCAGCTGTACTTAACCGAAACTGCAGATCGAAACCTCGATTTATTTCAAGAACTCTATGACTGGTTTGATAAAACCATACGTATATTCACTCCTAGAAGCATTAGCCATGGGGTTGAATTTAGATTGCAGAGCGATCGAAAGTTCAAGAGATTCCTGAAGAACTTACTAGAAACTTACGATCCAAGTGTCGCGCATATTGAAACCAAATTTGTAAATGCTAATAGTTTTTCAGGAATCCCTGCGTCGGTTTTAGACGACGTCAAAGATAAGGTGGATGATTCAGGAGCAGTATTCTTTGCAGATGTAGAAAGTGGCGCGAGATTTATTATCACCCGCAAAGATGGTGAATTGCACATTCTAAAAATATTCACGCAGCACAAATGTTTGGATAGCGACGAGAAAGTTACATTTGAGCTTGAGGAAGAATCTGACGGAACTCGACGACTCATTGAGTTAGCCCCATTGTTTTATGAATTAATAGAATCGGATGAAACCGTAGTTGCATTCATTGACGAGCTGGATAGAAGTATGCATCCATTATTAACAAAGTCTCTGCTTGAGTATTTTTTAAGCAAAGCGAAAAATAAGGCCTCTCAGATAATTATCTCCACGCACAATACAGTTTTACTCGATACAGAATTGCTACGTCGGGACGAAATTTGGATGATCGAAAAAATCAAAGGTGCCTCAATAATCAAATCGCTCTCGAATGACTATAAGCCAAGATATGACAAAGATATTCGAAAAGACTATATCTCTGGAGAATATGGAGCAATTCCACCTAAGCTAGATTTTTAGAATCCTTCAGTGTCTGGCCTTACAAACGACATTTGATAATGTGGTTTGTAAGGCCTAGCCCACTTACTTCTCACTTCATCTGAAGTAGCTTGGCTTCGGCAATGTTTATCGTCGCTTTGTGACCATGCTTATCCAATAGTGCCAGCAAGTTCGCGCCGCTTAGCAACGTAAGGGGTTTGTCTTTAGCAAAGTTATAAGAATCACTCCCATAGTCAGACGTGGTGACAAGAATGCCCTTGGTGGCCCCTTCATTCATCACTGTGCCATAGAGATCTCGAACGGCGGCTACGCCAACCGTGTTTGTGTAGCGCTTCGCCTGAATTACGATCTTGCCCCCTCTAATAGGATCCGGGTCAAATGCAATAGCATCAACGCCACCATCCGAACTTGCCTGAGTCACTTTTACTTCGCCGCCATTTACCGCAAATTCCTGCTCGAAAACTTCGCGAATCAGGTGTTCGAATTCCCCCCAATCCATGGCCGCTAGGTTTGAAGAGGCATCTAGACCTTGAATTACGTCCTTCGATGCAATGAAACGTCGATCAGTTTTCTCCAGAGCAATTACCGGATGCACTGGTGTAAGTCCAATGAGTGATGCGGCGGATACACCCTTCAGATGCTTGAATGTGGCTTTGGCATCGATCATTGATAAATCGAATTCATTGAATTCTTCTTTGTTCGCACTTGCTGAAACAATTACCTTCGATTCCTTCTTACCGGTCGCTGGATTTATTGCGGTCACAATACCGTTGAATGCGACGACATCCACAGCGCTGATAACATCAGCTTCAAATATCTCATGCATGGTACGTATGCAAATTTGATAAATGGCAGACTCATAGAGTTTTTTTCGCTTAGCCTCAGTCAGCAGCTTTTCTTTTACTTCATCACGTGATTTAACATACGTATAAGCTTCAATTTGGGGCATATCTGAAGGTGCCGGCAAGTCGTAGTCAACCACAAGAACCTTGCTCTCCCCCCTGTATTCAAGGTCCCAATTTTTCGGAAAAAGATCGGGATAGCTGGACTGCGTCAGCACAACTTCACAGTATTCCTGAATCGCAGACGGCTGCTTGTCGTGGTAATCGATTTCCAGCTGATCAATTGCCGCATGGCTGTCCTTTCGATCTTGCTGCCAAGCCTGCTTAATACGCTGATACTCTTCGGTGGCTTTAGCGTGGACTCGATTATGCCGATCATTTGTGGATTTAACTTCGTCTACGTCCTTCTCCCATTTTTGAAGAGCGGCTTCGAAACGCGCGGTTACTTTCTTCTTGCTAAACAATCGGGCGATAAAGCCTGCACTCTTAAATGCATCTTCGAGCGTCGGCTGCTGAGGCTCGGGCACCAGTTCGAGCTTTCCCGGTTTGCCTGACTTTGTATGTTTGATGTACCCTGGTATCGCTTCCTGATAAAGCTGCCCCGGCTCAATAGAAAACTTCGAAGTACTCTTTAAAGATTGGAATTCAACCGCGTCATCCACCGAGAGCGTATGCAACAATATCTCTTCAATCGCACGAATCGATTCCGCGGCCTCTTCATTCAGCTCTTCAACCGATAAGCTTCTGGCTTCCTTCCTTAAGGCCTCTTGATGCCTTCTGTACTTTTCCGCCCAGGTAACTCCGGTTTGCCGAATTTTCGAACTCAATACTTCCAGCTCTTTGGACTTAAGTGTTTTGTAGAGCCCTAACTCGCTCAACTCAAGGTCCACACCGTAAGAGCTAAAACTACCAGCCTGCGTGTAGTTTTCGTATACAGTCGATGCCGTGAACACATCTTTGATGTCAACGGGTATCTCAAACTGCAGTGAAGATGCCATTTCATGCTACCTTGCTTATTGTTGGCATTCGTAGATTATTGTTAGCTGACCAGATTTGCAACGAATAGCGTGTAAAACCTCATTGCTTTGGCGTTAGACAGCTACTCGTCAGGCTTCAATCTACAATCTGCAGGGTCAGGCTTTACAAGCGACATTCGCTAGTAAGGATTGCAATGCCTGATCCCATTGCTTCAAAACCACGAACTGCACCATGTGATGCAAAATACGCAATGCTCGGCTCACTAACCTCAAACCCCTCAACCATTTTTGGTCGATACACCGGCGCATCAATAATCGCACGCCCTTTCTCATTCTTAAAGTACCATTCCCCAGAATAATCCTTCTGAATGCTAAACCCGCCTTCATGCAACACTCGATGATGCCTGGAACACAATAACACAGTGTTAGCCAGGCTCGTCTCGCCGCCGTCAATCCAGTGCATCACGTGGTGCGCATCCAACCATTTGTCGTGTGTGCAACCTGGGAAGCGACAGCATTTATCTCGGGCAAGTAGAGCGCGCCTTAGTGCGGGTTGAACCACGCGGTGTTTGCGGCCTGAGTTGAAAGAGCTGAGTGGGTTGCCGTTTTGGTCTTTGGCGATGGGAACGAGGTTGCCATCGCAACATAGGCGGCGAACGGATTCTATGGGTAGGTCACTTTTGGCGTGGGCTTTTGTGTGTTCGCCTTCCTGCTGGCGCAATGCGGCTTCATCAACGTGCACCATTACCTGGTAGTGGTCGGCGCTGTTGGTGGTTTTCTCGGCGTTGCCGTTTAGGTAGGCCTGCGCAACGGTTGCCAGGGCGTCGGCTTGTTTGGCCAGTAAGTTTGGCGATTGAAGTTCTTGATCATCCGCATTGGCATCGTCATCAGTTTGTTGCGCCATGGCAAGTTCCAGCGCTTTCATTACCAGATCACCCACTTCGCGTGTTACTTCTACGTTGATCGTCATGCTGCCGTCGTTGTGGTAGGTGCGTGACAGGAAACGGCGTTTGTGAATGCGGTTTACATCGGCGGTGGATTCTTTGCTTTGCGCATTGCGTAATTCCCGGCAATGGTTTTCAACCTGGCGTGCGGTGGCGGGTAAGGCGTATTCCAGCAACTCGGCTTCGTTTTGTGGGGTGGCCAGTCGTGTTAACGCTCTGGCTTTTGAATAGGAGAGCTGGCCATTGGCGAAGGCGTTGCTTGTTTCGGGCAGGTCTATTAAGGCGTGCGCCACGCGTACCTTTTCGCGGGCGGTGTCGTAGCTGATGCCGCATTTCATATCAATCCATTCCGCGCAATTGTTGAAATGGTAGGCCTTCCAGCCCTGGCGTAAATCGAATTCGCGGATGAGTACGAGGAATTCGTGCTCGGCCTGGTTTATGCGGCCTGCGAAGGTAATGATGTCGTCTTCGAGTTGATCGATTGTGCGTTTGCTGATGATGTTGTTGACGTGCATGGCCGGGTCCTTTTTGATGCAGGCTTGGAGTGGGAGTGGCTATATATTATACTGGATATACATACAGTTATAAAGCGTAAGGTTTTGATAAATAAGGAAATAGCTTGTTTTCGGTAGTAAAGCATGTGCTTTCAATTGACGATGAGACTAAATAAGAACTATATTTAGTCTTATATAGGAGGCCATTATGAAGCTATCAAACCGAATAAAGCCGATCAGTTATTTGAAAGCGAATGCGGCAGAAATTGTGCGCAATTTGCCTGAGCAAGGGGAGCCCTTGATTATCACGCAGAACGGTGAGGCGAAGGCGGTCATGCAAGATATAGAGAGTTTCGAGCAGACTCAGGAGAGTATGGCGTTGTTGAAGATTCTTGCTTTGGGCATGAATCAGGTGGAAGAAGGTAACGTTGAGCCTGCAGCGGAGGTTGTTCAGCGACTTCGTACACGGAGCAAGGGCAATAGCGGCTGATGGAGCGGCAAGTACTACTCACCAGCGACGCATCCCGTGATCTGGAAGAATTGTACGAATACATCGAGTCGCATGACTCACTAGAAAAAGCCGCGCATGTTCTCAGCCGATTAGAACGTGTGTTTTCTAGCCTTTCCCAAAACCCGGAACGTGGGGTTTATCCAAAGGAGCTAACCGCCGCCGGTATTCGGGACTATCGCGAGGTTTTTTTCAAACCTTACCGGATTATTTATCGAGTTCTTGGAGAGAGGGTTGTAGTGATGGTTATTGCGGATGGCCGTCGAAATATGCAGGCCCTACTGCAGCGGCGCTTGCTGCGGCTTTAGCACTATTCATTTTCCAATTAATGAGAGTGAAACTGCCTTCAAGAAAGTACATGAACTCATCCACACCGTAGGGCTGATTAACTTCGATGCGGGTTTTACCCGACTTGTACATGCCTGTCTCAAACTTTTTATCGCTGGACAGCATCGAAGTGACCGATTGAGTGACATGACCGTCAGCGTGCGTGGTTTCCTCCATATCACTGCGCTTGAATATTCCACCGGCAACATCTGCTTTGCTTAATTCGGCGGGCAGGCTGACGGTGGGCGTATCCATTTCACTGGCAGCCATTGCCGTGCTGCTGAGTGCGAAAGTGTGTGCGAGCACTATTATTAGTAGTAGGTACTTCATCAGCATTCCTCCAGCTGTTGATTCGAATCTCACGCATGTGCTTTGTTAAGCGTTGTTGTCTGCCAGTTGGTGTATTCCATCAAGCCGTGCAGCGAGTTTTCACAACCCAGGCCAGACTGCTTGTGACCACCAAAGGCTTGAAACGGTGAGTATTGATGCACTTCGTTAAGCCATACGGTGCCCGCTTCAAGCTGGCGGCCAATGCGCTCCAACGCTTCCTGGTCTTTGCCCCATACTGAGGCACCTAAACCATAAATAGTGTCATTAGCGCGCGCTATTACATCAGCCTCATCAGACCATTTGAGCAAAGGCAGTATTGGGCCGAATGGTTCTTCGCGAACAATTCTGGAATCTTCCGGTGGGTTATCAACCAGTGACACCGGCACAAACCAGCCCGGGGCGTTGTCATCTATCTCACCCCCCAAGGCGAACTGGTAGCCATTGGCATGACAATCCGCAAAGTAGTCCTGAACCTTGCCGTATTGCATGGAGTTCTGGATAGGGCCCAGATCTGTGTCAGCCTCAGCGCCATTGCCTACTTTGATGTTGCTTGAAATGAAATCAGCCAGGGCATCACGCACTTCATCGTATACATCTTCATGAATGTACAAGCGCTTGGTGGAATTGCAGAATTGCGCATTGTTCTGGAACGCCGCCCAGAATAATTCTGGCGCTAGCGCCTTGGCGTCAACATCTGGTAGAACAATGGCCGGGTCATTGCCACCCAGTTCCAGTGTTACCCGCTTGATAGTATCTGCAGCAGAGCGCATCACGTGGCGTCCCGTCTCTGTGGAGCCAGTAAACGCAATTTTGTTGATGTCGGGGTGAACTGTCATCCACTTACCCAGGTCATCGCCACCACTGATTGCGCTTAGTACGCCCGGCGGCAGCACTTGTTGAGCGAGCTCCACAATTTTCAAGTCACACAGGGGCGTATACGGCGAAGGCTTGACGATGATGGTGCAACCTGCCATTAATGCCGGAGCAATTTTCCAGATGGCCAGCAGTATTGGAAAGTTCCACGGCACAATCGCGCCAACCACGCCAACTGGCGTGTGACGTGTCACAACGCGACGTTCATCTGTCTCGTCAACCATCTCTTCTGGCAAACGAAGCGAAGCAGTTGCACGCAACCAGGTGGCAGAACCAAACACTTCCCATTCAGCTCCGGCTCGAGGCTTGCCCTGCTCACTGGTTAACAGGCTCATAATGCCTTCGGCGTGCTCTTCAATCAGGTCAGCAAATTTCTCCAGCGCCGCCTGGCGTTCCTCAGCCGGCGTTTTGCTCCAGCTTTTAAACGCCTGCTTCGCTGTTCTCACGGTTTCAGCAAGCTGCGCTTGCGATGCATCAGGCACCTGCGCAAACACGGATCTTGTTGCCGGGTTGTACACCGGTTGCGTGGCGTCAGTGGTCACACTTTCGCCATTAATGGTCATTACAAAATCGGAATCAATGTTCATGCTATTCTCCATCGAGTGTTTTAAGTTCGCGGCGCATTACTTTGCCGGTGCTGGTTTTGGGCAGATCTTCAACAAACTGTACGGCTCTTGGCACCTTGTAGGCGGCCAGGTGCTCTCTGCAGTAATTGATAATGTCGTCGGCGTTGGGCGATGCGCCTGTGGTGGGTACGATATACGCCTTGGCCAACTCCCCTTTGTCTTCGTCAGGAATGCTGCCAACAGCAACCAAGGCCACATCAGGATGGCCAGCGACTACGCGCTCAATTTCGGCCGGATAAACATTGAAGCCAGCTGTTAGAATCATGTCTTTCTTGCGATCAACGATGAATACGCAACCGTCCTCGTCCATGGAGGCCACATCTCCAGTGTGCAACCAGCCATCGGCTTCGATAGTGTCTTTGGTGGCTTGCTCGTTACCGTAATAGCCCTGCATGACAATGCCACCTTTGATCATCAGCTCACCCACTTCACCTGCGGCCAGGGTTTTGCTCGCATCTTCGGTATCAGCAATGCGTGCTTCGGTATAAGGCAGTGCCACACCAATCGAGCCGTGTTTAACAGGACCATTGGACGCGAAGGTAGTGCCCAGGCCACCAATTTCCGTCATGCCCCACAGTTCAATCAACGGGCAACCAAAGCGTTCTTCAACCGCTTCCATTTTAGGCACCGGCATGGTCTGCCCGCCGACAGTGCAGCAACGCAATGACGACAGATCATATTGGTCAATGTCGGGGTGATTGAGCAGGAACATGTACATCGTAGGCACACCTTCGAACAGCGTGGCCCTATGTTCTTGAATACTCTGCAGAATGGTTTTCTCTTCGAATGCAGGGTGTAACACCAGCGTCATGCCGTTTTGTATGGCACCGCTCATTACAACGTTGCCGTACACATGCGGGCATGGCAGTGCAGTGACCACGGTGTCTTTCTCACTGCGCTGATGCATTAAGGCCGTCATTGCCACGTTCAATAAGATACTGCGGTGCGACAGGCAGGCGCCTTTGGGATGACCCGTTGTGCCAGAGGTATAGCCGATGGTGGAGAGTGATTCTGGGTTGATGTCGGCAATCTCGAAACCTGGCTCGCTCTGATCCAGCAGCTGCTGAAAGGACAACATTCCTAGCGGCAACTCGCCCTTTCCAAGGGAGTCGCCAAAAGCGATCACTTCGCGAACGTTCGACTTATCTTTTACACCTTGAATAGACAGTGCTTTTTCATGCGATGCGATAACAACAGTCGCGCCACAATCATTCGCGACAAACTCAACTTCACCCGGTGTGAGCATCACATTAATGGGGTTGATAACCGCACCGGTTTTTAGCGCTCCGTAATAGCTGACTATCCACTCCCAGCAGTTACCGGAATACAAAGTGACACGGTCGCCGGGTTTTACACCCAAACCCAACAGTGCGTTGGCGCATCGATTGGAAAGCTCATCGAGCTCATTAAATGACATCTCGCGGTCAGGTAACACCAGCGCGATTTTATTCCCGTATTGTTTGGCGGCCTCAACGGGTATGCGGCCGATTGATTCAATCAACTCTTACCTCCCATTCTTAGCTCCCAGGCTCACTCTTCAGTGGCTTCCCAGGCTCGAGTCTCCACGATAATCAGCTCGCGAAACTTGAACGGCATATCCCAGGTTCCTGTCCAGCCTTTGGGCACCAGAAAACTGTCACCAACCCGGTAGGTCTGCCCTTCTCCACCCGTGGGTGTTAGCGTCACCTCGCCTTCGAGAACCAGTACAAACTCGTCGTACGAATAAGGTTCAATAATCTTAATCACGGCAGGCTCTGCGGCATAAACCGTTGCCACCACTTCGCCCTTATGCAGCACTTTCATCGCGTGCTTGTTGGTGCCCGTAAGAACCATCTCTGCTGGCCAGGGCGGTATGCTGTCGAGCTTTAAGCCGCGTAATCCTTCCGCCTTTAAGCCCAATACTCCAGACCCCGCTTGAACATGCATGCACGCGATGGTGGTAAGTAAAAACAGGATAATTCCAGGTGTTTTCATTGGCTCGGCCTCTCTTAGTGCATTTACTCTGGTGCTGGATTGAAGACGATCTGAAGCGCCGCACCTGCTTGATATCCCTTAATCCGAGGGCGGCAGCCACTCGCGTGTCGAATGACATGCTAAAACATGTCATTCGACATGTAAAGTGATTGAAAGTAAGGTGGGAAGCAACGGTAGTGTGCAGAGCGTGGGAGGGAGGCAGAACAGGCACCGCACGAAACTGGCCGCGCGCAGTTTGGGTGAATCTCGATTGCTAATTCGTATTCAGAGGAGACAGCGCTGATGAATGCCGCCTTTGATGCGGCGTGGCGAGTGGTGCAGGAGCAAATGGCCTGACGGCAGAATACTATTTGGCTGCATGAGCTTCGATATATAAAGCTCTGCAGACAATCTCAGCTCTGATCAAAAGCTCGTAGACGGTGCGAAATCCGCAGAAATAAAATCAAGTATTTCCCTACCCGTCATCTCAGGGTCTTCTTCAAGAAGCCAGTGACTGAGTTCAGGGTAAATCTTAACCTGCTGTTCACTTAGATATTGTTTCGTACCGTGCGCCACCTCGTTAGAAATATATACATCGCCCAGGCCGTAGAGAAACAAGACTGGCATAGCCGGCACACCGTCTTCCGGTATCGTATCAATCACTGCGTCGAAGTGGCTGTACACGCCGATCATACTGTCGAACGCGTGGTCCCGGTCCCAGGCCTTCTTGTAGATCTCTATGTCTTCTTCAGAAAAACTGCTCTCCATACCCTCGCCTCGAAAAGTGTTCGCCAGGAAAGACAAGCCGCCCACGCGTGAGAAGAATTCCGGAATCAGCGGTAACTGCAGAAAGGTGCGGTACCAACTTACATCAGACTCACCGGTAGCGACCTCAAACGCCAGAGGGTGGCCCACACTCACTACCACTGCGCGAGAAATTCTTTCAGGAGCGTCGAAAATCAACTGCCAGGTAACTCGCGCGCCAATATCGTGACCCACCACATTCGCTTTCACCCACTGTTGTGAATCCATTAGCCCAATAATATCGCGTGCGAAGTCTTTGAATTCGTAAGCGGACTTTCCCGCAGGTTTATCCGAGCGGTTAAAGCCGCGCAAATCGGGGGCTGCAACGCGATAACCAGCCTCAGCCAGCATTGAGATATGGTGGCGCCACAAATACCAGAACTGAGGAAAGCCGTGGACTAGAATGATTGGCTCACCGTTCTCGGGGCCTGCGAATACAACATGAAGTTTGACTTCGCCTACATCAACTATTTGAGAATTCAGGCTCAATCCCGTTTGTTTCTCTACATAGGCCACATCATCAAAATCCGAATTGCCGCCGGAGTACCAGATAGCTACCAGCACCAGGGTAAAAACCGCGGCTGCAATGAGTGTGCGCATATCAGGATCTCCAGGTTAACCAACTCATCAGAGCCTAAATCGACTCCAGTACAGAGCGGATAGTATCACTTGGCGAGAAAGACGCTTACTGAAAGGCGTATCGTGCTTGTACACCAATCGATCTGGGTCGTTCGGGCACACCAAAATAGCTGTTGCTATTGGTTGTGGCCACATCATTGCGCCAAACCATGGTTTTTTCATCGGTCAGATTCTTGCCAATGACAGCTATAGACCAACTACGATCAGGGTTACCAATGCCAATGCGCGCGTTCAGCTTAGTTGAAGAGTCATGCACTGTATTGGGGTCTAGATCCAGCGCGGAATAAAACTCGTCGCGATAGTTAACGTCGAAACTTGCACTCAGAGCCAGGTTTCGCCTGAGTGGTTGGATGAACTCCATATTAAAATTCGCACTCCACTTCGGCGCAAACAGCAAAGTCTCTCCTTCCAGGTTCTGTCCGCCGGACTCACCTGGCGAAATATTGCTGCCGTCTTCTCGCAAACATCCAGGATTATTCACCGGGTCGGCCGACTGAGGAAGCGTACAGGTGGCGCCCAGAAACTCATCATACTTAGCATCGAGGTATGCCACGGCTGTACCAATGGTGAGTCTCTCTGTTAGACGCCAGCGTCCGTCCAGCTCTATGCCCTGGCTAATCGATTTACCCGCATTCCCCACGGTGAATACGTCGCCCACCAGTGCGCTGACCTGTAAGTCTTCGTTCTCGGAACGGAACAAGGCCAGGTTTAAGGTTGCAGCGCCGTCAGCGAGCGTGGTTTTTAAGCCAAGCTCGTAAGCCAACACGGTCTCTTCGTTATACGCCAAGGAATCCACGGTCGTGCCCGTGAGGATAACACCGCCATCTGGCTCGCCAGTAAACAGGTTTCCCGTGCGTATGGTGCCATCATCACCGCTGTATGATTCGTCAAACCCGCCGCCTTTGTATCCGGTACTTACAGACGCATACAACATGGCTTCATCGCTCAAATCCCACTGTATGTTGCCAGACCAGGTGAATTTATCTTCTTTACGGCTTATAGGCGGGAACTGATGACTTCGCACGTCAGATATCAAGCCACCATTGACCGGGTTAGCTAATACAATAATCTGAGCGGCTGGCCCGCTAACCGCGGCACGGGCACCCAGACCCTCGGCGAAACTGTTTTTTAACAGCTCTTTTTCTTCCTCGTTATAGCGAATACCCCAACTACTGCGCAATCGATCGTTTATGTGCCAGGTAGCTTGTGCAAACACCGCCCAGCTGTCTGAGTCTTGATTAAAAAAGTTTGGCGTTGCGGGTTGGGTGCCCACCAACGGAGGAACAGATAATGGGCCCAGCAGCGCAAAGTCCAGCCCGGTATTCAGGCGGCTAACATCCAGTTTGGAGCTCTGATAATACGCGCCCGCAATCCAGTCGACAGACTCGCCACCGGGTGAGGCCAGTCGGAATTCCTGGCTAAACTGTTCATACTCTTCATCAAGCTCGCGATTTAGCGCGGTTGTTGCACTGTAATCCGAATCCTGTGTACGAAAGGTGTCGTAAGCCGAGTAAGCCGTGAGCGATGTTAAGGTGGCAAAGCTCACATCCCAATTAACGGTTAATACAAACACGCTGGTCTCGGTTTGATCATTACCCCCCTGATCAACCCAACCACGATCACCGTCACTGATTACCGGGAATACCTGATCCCCGAGAAAATTTACAGGCTGATCAGATTGATAAACGATTTGCGGCGCGTTTTGTCTATCAAAGTCGCCGTACTCAACTTTTGCAGTCACATCAATGCCGTTAGACTCCCAGCGAAGTGCTCCACGCGCATACCAGTTTTCCTGCTTCGGCCCTTCCACACCACTAAACTCATTGGTCCACCAGCCATCGAATGCCATTCGGCGTACCGCAAGGCGGCCTGCTAAACGGTCGCTTAGCGGGCCATTGACTACCACCGTTAGAAGCTCTTCGCCGTGAGAGGGTTCATATAGTGCGTCGATTGACGCGAGAGGCTCTCGGCTGGGAGGCGCAGAGATAACATTAATAGCACCTGCAATCGTATTTTTTCCAAACAGTATGCCCTGTGGGCCTTTTAGAATTTCTACTCGCTGTAAATCCATGGTAAGCGGCACGCCAGCAAGCTGCCCTCTGCCGGAATAAACGCCATCAATAAACAGGCCAGCCGATTGCTCAAACCCTGTATTAGTTCCCGAGCCAACCCCTCGAATAAACAGGTTAGGCTGTGAAGCGCCTGAGTTAATGTTCACGTTTGGGGTATAAAGCGTGACTTCCTGAAGGCTGACTATGCCAACGTCATTGATTTTTTCGCCGCTCACAGCAGACACTGCGATAGGCACCTCTTGCAGGTTCTGACTGCGCTTTTGAGCCGTAACAATGACCTCTTCTAAAACAAGATTCTGGCCCAACACAGCGTTTGTGAAAACAGTTGCGAAAAGAGCGAATGCGCCAAGAAACGACTTGCATGTGATCATACAATCCCCAGAAATTCTAATTATTGAATTGATGCACGTGTTATTACGTCATATACAACATTGTTGCGCAAGTTTAGATTCGGTCAGGTTTCGTAACGCAGTGCAAACTGCTACCTGCTGGTTTTCCAAAATCGCAGCATTTTGCCGGTTGAGTCATCCTTGGCGATGAAGTGATGGTGCGCGGCCGCAAGAATATGACCCACTATCAAGACAATCATTGCATTGGTCGCGAACTCATGCACAACCCTTACTGTTTGGAAGAAGTCTTCATTGGTGCGACCAATTGTTATGTCGATCTGACCAAACAGAAACAGTGGAGAGCTTGCGTTCATTGCGGTTATCGAGCCGCTCACAATGAGTAAACCCATAACAAGGTAAAGTGCCCAATGACCAAGCTTTGCCGCCTGGATTTGCCACGCGGCCATAGTCGGCGGGAGATCGGCCACACCATGTCGCTTTCTGAAGATGATACGAAGCACAAACAGGACGGCGACAATTGTGCCTAAAGTCGCGTGATCAGAGCGTGAGTCGATGCGGTCCCAGTCTTCCATTACGCGGCCAAACTTTTGTGCAACAAATAGATCTAGGCTAATGAGGATTGCCATTAGCCAGTGAATTACCTTTTGGGGTACAGAATAATCAGACATTTTTTATTGCTTCCTATTGGCCTGGATTGTTGTATTGGATAAGTTGTCTTAGATAGATCGAGTGGTCAGCTTGCAGCACTCATCAACTTGGCGATGAGCTTATCAATCATGTCATTTGCCTCCCGCACCAATGAC
>CAYGSL010000056.1:0-13939 GCA_964352475.1 uncultured Pseudomonadales bacterium
CCATAACGATGGGATCGATACTTTCTTCGAATTAGGCAACACCTCAGTTGAGCGCTTGCAGGGAATACTTGATAGAGCTGGTAAAAACTACGCGCTTGCCAAGCCAGGCACATGGCCGGAGCAGGCAAGTATGGCCGCGCAAAACAAGTGGGCTGAGCTTAAGCGATGGCAAGACGAACTGGACGGTGGCGTATAAACGTCAGGACTTGCGAAAAAGAATCAGGAGATAAATACAATGAGTAATGAAACATACGTAGTGCCGAATTGGGATGGCTTCAGCCATACCTGGAAAATTGTCGCCATCGTGTTGCTGATATTAGTGTTGTTGCTTTGGCTACTGGGCTATGGCCCGGGTGGCAGAAACTGCGGTTCTAACGTAGTTGCCGCAGACGCCGATAGTGAGCAATGTGGAATTGCCGACAATAACGGGGGTGTCATTGCAGCAGGAGCCGGTGCGGCTGGTGGCGCAGCGGCTGACACTGATTTTCTGAACTATGAAGTACCCGCCTACGGGTTTATCGATAATTCAGAAGCTCAGCGCCTTTATTTTGGTCTTGGCAGCGACGCCTTGCCAGACGACGCTGAAGAAACATTGCAGTCGGTAATCGAGCAATTGAATGAAAACCCGGAAACCGTTGCGGTTCTGTCCGGCTTCCATGATCCCAGTGGCGACCTTGCCAGCAACCAAAGACTTGCTAAAAGCCGCGCAGAATCGGTGCAAGCGAAACTGCTAGCCATGGGTGTTGCTATTGATCGCCTGGTGCTTGAAAAACCTTTTAGCACAACGGGTACCGGCACTGACCAGGAAGCACGGAGAGTGGAAGTGCGACTGGCAACGCTGGAGTAAGCCCGGAAAGCATAAGCCTTAAGTTTAGGATAAAATGCGAGGATGAAAACCGGAACAAAAATTGGACTTGTTGCACTGATCATTGCGGTCAGTGCTGCCATGTTCTGGTTTCATCTGACCAGGCAGGTCAACCTTCCCGACGATCGCACAGGATTTGTATTGCTGTTCCTGGGCGTAGCTGTCTTGGGAGTGGTCGCGTTTTTCAAGGGGACCAGCCTGCCCGGTGCGATTCCACCCGCAATCGCCATTCTTATTGGCCTGTTTTTGCCATTCACCATGCACATCAGCCCACAAGTGCTGGACAGCAACAAAGCCATACAAGTGGGCGATACCATCCCCCACTTCACAGCTGTTACCGGCACGGGCGAGACTTTTGATTCAAATGCCCTCAAAGACCACCTGGTGCTGATCAAATTTTTCCGCGCACACTGGTGACCCTACTGTGTCGGCGAGTTACGTCGGCTGGAAGAATTGCGCGCTGAGTACGATCGGCGTGGAGTGCAGCTTGTTACTGTAAGTACTGACCTGCCCAAAGAAATTGCAGAAGGGCGTCATATGCATGGTTTGCAAGCTACCATGCTTTCTGACCAAAAGCTGACGGTAACCGATGCGTTTGGCCTGCGAAACACCGCGGTTCACTCAGCACCTCCGGGTGATGACACTGAAGCATTGCCGGTACCAGCCACCTTGTTAGTGGATCGAAACGGTGAGGTGCTCTGGCTGGATATTTCGGAGGACTATCAGCGCCGCTCAGACCCCTCGGTGGTGCTGAACGCAATGCGTACCTATTTCGATTGATGTTCGATCGCTATGCAGGGGTTATTCGGGGGACAGTTTACTTATTTAAGAAACGAGTAAACTGTCCCCCGAATAGCCCCCATGCTGAATAACAAACCTACATCTTCATACGCTCACTCTTGGGATCATAGAAACCACTCAGTGAGGCATCAGCTTTGAAGCGCTCGCAGGCTACTTCAATCTCAAATTCCGCGGCGGCTAATGCGTCACGGGTTAGCTCCGGCGCATTAACATACCCCATACCCAATGCCCCACCTACACTATGGCCGTACATGCCACTGGTGAGATAACCCACAACATCGCCATTCATAATAATGGGTTCATTGTGGTACAGCAGCGGCTCTGGGTCTTGAAGTCTGAACTGAACCATTCTTCTGTCAGGCAGGCCAGCTGCCTTTGCCGCCAAAAATGCATCACGACCGATAAAGTCACCGGCATCCGGTTTTGCAGTGAAGCTTAAGCCTGCCTGCACCAAATTATCTTCGGCGGCCACATCATGCCCCCAGTGCCGGAATCCTTTTTCCAGGCGCAAACTGTTAAGCGCGTGCAAGCCCACATTACGAATACCAAAGGTCTCACCCACCTGATGAATCGCATTAAACAGGTTCACTGCGTATTCTTCCGGAACGAACAGCTCCCAGCCAAGCTCGCCAACGTAGCTGATACGCTGCATCCAGATATTGCCGCCACCCATATTGACGAAGCGCCCAGTACCAAAAGGGAAAGCCTCATTGCTGAGATCTTCGTTGGTCAGTTGCTGCAAGGTTTCTCTGGCGTGCGGGCCTTGTACAGAAAAACACGCTGTACTGGTGGTGAAATCTTTCAATTCGGTATCGGGTGCCAAATGCTTCTTCAAACGCCACCAGTCGCGATACAAACTACCTATCCCCGTTACCACGGCATATGTATTTTCGCCTGTTTTGGAAATGGTCAGATCTGCTTCGATACCACCGCGCTGGTTCAGCCATTGGGTGTAGGTGACTTTGCCAACCTCAACGTCCATATCTGCACAACTCAGGTGTTGAACCGTGGCCATAGCACCTGGACCGCTCACTTCGAACTTACCAAAACTGGAAATGTCGTAGATTCCTACCGCTTCACGCATGGCGCGATGTTCTTCCGCGTAGCGTTCAAACCAATTTTGGCGTTTGTAACTGTATTTGTATTCGGCCTTTTGCCCTTCACTGGCAAACCAGTTGGGGCGTTCAAAACCACCTACCTCACCAAAACAAGCGTTCTGTTCTTTAAGCACTTCATGGATAGGGGAATGGATCAAGTCACGCGCAGTGTGGTACTGATAGAAAGGCCAATGCATTGAGTAAGTATGCCCTAGCGCTTCCGGGATACGTTCTTCCACGTAATTTTGGCTGCGCTGTACAGAATTGTTGCGCTGCACATCGGTTTCAGTAATCTCACCGGAAGGGTGCCCATCAATCAGCCAGTCGGCCATGATCTTGCCAACACCACCACCGGCACCAATGCCTTTGCTGTTCATGCCGCAGGCCACCCAGAAGTTTTCCACTTCCGGCGTTGGGCCCAGCAAATGCAGATTGTCGTTGGTAAAGCTCTCAGGCCCATTGAAGTAAGTACGTATTCCGGCTTCACCGAAGGCGGGAAACGTTTCCATGCCACCCAAAAGATAAGGCTCAATATGATCCATATCGCAGGGGAATTCGTCAAAGCTGAAATCGGATTTGATCTTGCTCATGGGGCAGCCAATGGCATTGGTTTCGAACCAGCCGACCAGCATTTTCCCGGCGTCTTCCTTGAAATACAGACCCTTTGCGAAATCGCGCAGTACCGGGCGCTTGGTGAGTTCCGGCATTTCTTCGGTGACTACGTATTGATGCTCACAGGCATAAAGCGGCAATTGCACGCCAATCTTGGCGGCAATATCGCGCGACCATAAGCCACCGCACAGAATCACTTTACGGGCTTTGATGTCGCCAGTTTCACCCGTTTTCGTGATTCGGTAGCTGGCTCCAACCGCGTTATCCTGATCTGTGAGCACGTCTTCAACAGTAACGCCCTCAATGACTTGTGCACCACGCATGCGTGCGCCTTTCGCCAAGGCCATGGTGGTGTCAATGGGATTAGTCTGCCCGTCGTTCTCGATGTACATGGTGCCGATTACACCTTCGGTGTTAATCCCCGGATACAACTCTTCAAGACGTGCGTGATCAATCCACTCACTCTCCACACCAAATACTTTGCCCATGGAGGAAGTACGTCGTAGCTCTTCCAGGCGCTCTTCATCACGCGCAAGACTTAAGCTGCCGATGCGTCGATAACCACTGGCCTGCCCGGTTTCTTCCTCAAGGCTTGCATACAATTCATGGGTGTACTTGGCAAGGTTCGTCAGCGTGGGCGTAGGCCATAACATGGTGCACAAACCAGCCGCGTGCCAGGTGGTGCCACAAGTCAACTGCTGACGCTCCAATACCACTACGTCTTTTGCGCCGCGTTTGGTCAGGTGATACGCAATAGAGCAGCCAATGATGCCGCCACCAATAATCAGGTACTCGGTTTCCGCAGGAATATTTGCCATTCGCCTAGCTTCTCAGTTTTTCATTCTTTGGATCGTACACGGCGTCCATCTCTACATGGGCTTTACGCATGCCAAGCGTGGTCTGCACTTCTAACTCCACGCCCTGTTTTAGCAGGTCCGGTTTAATGTAAGCAAACGCCAGGCTATAACCAACCCGGTGACCGTAGGCACCCCCCGTTGTCAGACCTGCGTGCTCACCATTGTGGAACACCGATTCATTGCCATAGCACTCACAAGCCAAATCATCATCAAACGCAAGATAGGCCAATTGGATATCGCCGCCGTTGGCTTCACGTTCACGAACTACTTCAACGCCAATAAAATCACGGCTGGTATCAATAAATCGGTCCATGCCGGCTTCTACGCCAGTGATTTCTTCAGTGAACTCACTGCCCCAGGCGCGGTACATTTTCTCCATGCGCATGCTGTTGAAGGCATAACCACCGAAGTCACGTAAGCCGTGCTCGGCACCCACTCTGAACAAGGACTCATAGATGCTGGGTAACTGCCATACCGGCATATGCAACTCGTAGCCCAGCTCGCCCGCGTAACTAACCCGAATTGCACGAACATCAGCACTGTCGCACTGAATAATCTGAGTACTTAACCACGGGAACGCTGCATGCGACAAATCAGAGGTACTGATCGCTTGTAATATCTCGCGTGACTTAGGCCCGGTTAGCAGCACGCCACCCATGTCGTCGGTTTGATTGTCAATGGTCACATCAAAGCCATCGGCATGGGTTTGCATCCAATGTAAATCCCGGTGCTCTCCGGCAATAGGACCGACCAACAGATATTCCTCTTCACTGATTCGGGTAATGGATTGCTCTGTCATGATACCACCGTTAGGACCGTGGAATAGCGTCAAGCTGAGTCGTCCGTCTTTGCCCGGTAACTTGTTGCACGACAACTTGTTCAAAAATGCAGTAGCGTCTTTGCCTGTCACCATAAACGTGGCGGCGCCAGAAATATCAATAATGCCGGCGTGATCGCGAACCGCGGCGCATTCCTCGGCGACTACGTCATGAGCCTGGCTTACTGACCAATGCGGCTCTTCGCTTCGCACCGACTCCGTGGCAAACCACAGCGGCTTCTCATAACCTTGCGCAACACCGTACTTCGCCCCTTTTTCGGCCAACATGGCGTACAGAGGGCTGATGCGCTTTGCCCTGCCTACCGGTCTGGCCTCGGTTACACCCATTGCCGTGTACATCACCTCATAGCTCTCAATCGCTTTGGTGATGCAATAATTTTTGTCCGCCCAGGCGCCAAAACGTCGACTGTCGAGTGAGGCCATATTCAACTCGGTCTCGCCGTATATCATCCATTGCGCCATGTATTTACCAAGTGCTCCCTGAGCAATGCCAATACTTGAGCCGCACAGGTTCCAGAAATTACGCAATCCTGCCTGTGGGCCAGCCAGTACATTGTCATCAGGTGTATGGGTAATTGGCCCATTGACTACCGTACGCACTCCAACCTCACTGAAAGTAGGCGTTAGCTCCATGCTGCGCTCCAGAAAAGGCATCAGCCGCTCCAGATCTCCAGCAAACAATTCCATGTCGAAAGCCCAATCCATGCCATTGAGCGCCCACGGTTTGGAACCCCAGGTTTCGTAAGGGCCCACCAGAAACCCTTTCCCTTCCTGTCGAATGTAAGCATTGGAATAGGAATCGCGGCATACCGGCAATTCGAAATCCAGTTTCTCCACTTCCGGGTGCGGGTCCGTTACCAGATACTGATGCTCCAGATTGATAATAGGAACAGTCACTCCCACCATGGCACCAACTTCGGGCGCGAAACAACCGGCTGCGTTCACAACATGCTCGGCACGCACCGTTCCTTTCTCGGTAACCACTTCCCATTCACCACTGGGCAACAGATTGATATCAACCACTCTGTTAAAGCGACTGATGGTCGCGCCATTCGCCTTGGCCAGCTGCGACATAGGCATAACAACTGAGGTTGGATCTACATGCCCATCGTTAGGCGTACTGACAATTATTCGTGCGCCGTCAAAACTCATCAAAGGGTTCAGCTCGCGTGCTTCGGCCTCGCTAATAATATTGAATTCACAAGGTACGTTGGCCGCACGGCTGGCAAGATTCTTAAACCACTCTTCTTCCAGTTTTGTATAACCGATACGCAGGCTGCCGCACTGATGGAACGGTGAAGGGTCGCCGGTTTCTTCGGGAAGAGTCTTTGTATACAGCTCTATCGATGCTTGTTGAATTTTTGCAACCGTATGGTTACCGATAAAGTTAGAGACCAGGCCCGCAGCGTGCCAGGTTGAACCGCTGGTGAGTTCGCCCTTTTCTATCAACAAGGTATCGGTCCAGCCTTCTTTGCTCAAATGGTATAGCAGACTGACACCAAGGGATCCGCCACCAATTACAACGACTTGGGCGTGTTCTTTCATAATATTCTCGGTTACGTATTAGTTTACTTCTGAGTAATTTTTATTGGCGACCAATATTTTCTCTGGCCAACCGAATTGGAAATTTCTGTCGTATTTCCTGATCGACCGCATCATCAATATGAGTTGGGAAGTAGGTGGACAAAATTTCCTTTTTCCTAAGCACCGCATTTTTTAGCGGCTCAGGCTTGCCCGCTTCTTCCCAGTCTCCCGGGCTCATCCGATTGCCAAACTCCGGGTAAATGTATTCAGACTGCATCACTCCCAGGGTTTGATCGGAACCCAGGTAATGCCCTTTGCCCGACAAGCATACGTCTTTTAATACATCGAAACTAAGGGTTTCCGAGTTTACCGTAATGCCTTTGGTCATGCGCATGCAAGCACCCAATAAGTCGTTATCAAGCAACAAGCTTTCGGGACAACAACCTAGCAAGCTAGCGTACATTCCCGCCGATTCGTAGATTATGTTAGCGCCCCCCAGAGACGCCGATGCGGCCGTATAGGCTCGCTCAGCACCGGCTTGAAAGTCAGGCATTTTTGCATCGACCATGCCGCAACCAGTACCTGTTGGCAGATCAAAATGATGCCCAATTTGCGCACAGGCTGCAGATAACAAACCCTGCTCTGGGGAACCGCCGCTCATAGCGCCCGTTCTGAGATCGGACACGAAAGGCCAGGTACCAATGATAGCGGGCGCACCCGGCTCTATAGCATTCACATAAACCAGACCGCCCAGGCACTCCGCCCAGGCCTGAGCAACGGTTCCGGCCAGACAAGCGGGCGCCGTTGCACCGGCTTGCCCCGCAGAAAGCAATAGAACAGGCATGCCACCTTCAACCGCAACGCGTAAGCACTCCAGAGATTCCTCGGCAAACTTCATTGGTGGCACAACAAAACAGTTAGACTGACTCATAAACGGCCTGGCTCGCCAGGCCTCTTCACCGCCGGCGAACACATGCAGCATTTCCAGAGTTTGCTCAACGTGATGCGCTTCCGTCCACGAGGAGCCAATGTGTTTTTGGGTTCCCATCACACAGGCATAGGCCGTGTTCAGGTCCATTTCCATATTGTCTTCAACGTCTCGCGCTACGCACATGCGTTGAAACATATGAATGTGTTCGCATTTACTCACGATACGCGACAAGTCGTACAAATCCTGCAGCTGCGAATCGCGATAGGTATTGGTTTCGGTATCGGCAATCATCACAGCGGCACCGGCCGTGGAAAAATGCACGCGTTGGCCACTGAGATCCAGATCGTATTCCGGAACCTGGCCGTGCAAAGTCATGTTACGCCGGCACATTCCCAGCGCTTTATCCACCACTTCGCGCGACATACGCAAGCGCTGATCATCACCGTACTCAGCCCCGAAGGCTGTACACACTTCAATACAATGCGGGGTGGCCTGGGCGAAGCCAACTTCTTCCAGAATTCTGTAGGACGTGGCTACAACCTCTGGAACATCTTGATCTGCCAATGGTTTATACCAGCCGCCAGTTTCCCCTGGTTGCACGGGTTTCAAGTCTTCGGCCAGCGGCGCATTGCGCAAAGCCACCCGTGATTTTCTGCCGCCGGAACGTCTAGACATAGCGTTGTCCTTATACCTTATTGTGTATGAATAAACGCCGAAGTGTGCTCCCTGATCAGACCACCTGACAAGCAAGTTTTATTAAGCCTATGCATTAATATATCTAATCTATAGAATAAGTAATTTTGCACTTTTCAGGGTCACAAAAATGAGCCGCAACCTCCCACCACTCAATGGCTTGCGAGCCTTCGAATGCGCCGCCAGACACATGAGCTTTACTTTAGCGTCTAAGGAGATGAATGTGACCCAGGCGGCCATCAGTCATCAGGTAAAGGCACTGGAAAACCACCTTGGTTTACCGCTATTTAAGCGCTTGACCAGAAAGCTGGTGTTGACCGAAGCAGGTCAAAACCTGCTACCGGGTATTCGAGACGCATTCGAACAAATATCGTCCTCCGTAGACAGCGTTAAACAGACCACAATCAATGAACGCCTGACCGTTCGACTGGGTCCCTCGCTGGCCGCCAGATGGTTATCTCCCAAGCTACGATTATTCTGGCAGGAACACCCGGAAATCGATTTGTGTCTATACCACTCCAACTCCCCAGTCGATTTCGACAGAGAAGATATTGATCTCGCCATCACCTATGGCAACGGCGACTGGCCGAGGGTGGTAACAGAGTATCTTCTCGCTTCAGATTACTTTCCTGTTTGTAATCCGTCGCTGGTCCATAAGAGCTCGGGCAAATTAAGAGCGCCATTGAAAGAACAAACCTTGCTACACGATGCCAGCCACAAAGACTGGCAGGAATGGTTGGAGCTAGCGGAGATTAATGATGTAAACCCGAAACGCGGCATCATCATTGATGATACCAATGTATTAATGGAGGCCGCGTTAAACGGCCAGGGCATTGCATTGTGCTCAACAATGTTTGTGAAGGATTATCTGGCTACCGGTCAGTTGGTTAAACCGTTTCCGCAAACGCTTGAAAGTGGTAACGCGTATTATGTGGTTTGTCCCAGCAGTCATTTACACAGGCCAGTGGTTAGGGCATTTCGTGATTGGGTGCTAGCTCAGGGAGCTCAATAGCAAACGCACAATGTAAGCAGCTATTTACGATACTGCGCAATCTGAATTTCAGAACCATAATCTGCGTAGTCACCCTCGGAGCGCTGGCCGCGAAAATGTCCCCATTCAATGGGATTGTAGAGTGCTGGCGTTGGCGACCGGGTGAAGGTCCAGGTTTTCATCTTGGTTCTTAATGCCTATTAATAGGAGGCCTCAGGTGAGCCAAGCGCTGATTCATCCGGTACAACGCCCAATCCCGGCCTATCCGGAACAGCAATTGAACCGTTCTCTATCTTGATGCCATTCTCAGGATCATAGTGCTCACTGATATAAGGTTGCGCCAACCATACGCCCTCTAATAATCTCGGCTGTACAGTGGCCCCCATATGCACACAGGCGGCAGACACAATATCACCGCCCCAGGAATCTTCGCAGCTGTGTGGCATAGAGCGAAGCGCGCACAGATCGCGTACTACTGAGAAAGGTCGCAGGCCACCCATGCGACTTATTTTCAAACCAAAGCCCTGACACACGCCGGTTTCAATCGCGCGCAGAAACTGGTTGAGACCTTCTGAACTTTCATCCACAGCGACCGGATGACATAAGCGCCCCCGCAAGCTGAGCAATTCTTCCATGGTGTTGCAGGGCTGCTCGATCGTCATTGGCACGTCTACACATTGCTGGCTGAGTGTGATGGTGTCACTGGCCGTCAGGCTGCGATTCGGATCTACCACAAGCCTGATAGCTGGACCAATCGCTTCCCAGGTTTTTCTAATCACTGCGATGTCTTCTGCAATTGCACGGCCACCTAATTTGAGTTGAATACGTTTGTAACCCTCACCTATTTTCTCAACGGCAATTTTTGACACTTCCTCGGGTGTGCCTATGCCAATTGCGTAGTACGAAGGCACACGTTCAACGCGAGCACCGCCCAGTAGCTCGCTTACCGGCACACCATAGTGTTTGCCTAACAGGTCATGCGCAGCTACATCAATTGCCGATTTCGCATAGCCGTGCGCGTTCAGACTGTCGTCCATTACCTGATGAAGCGTGTTCAGAGACACTGGCTCCCCAATAAGAGATGGCGCCAGCTCGGCAAGTGCTGCTCGCGCACCCAGCGCATGGTGCGGTTGATAAACAGGACCTATCGGGCAGGTTTCTCCCCAGCCGCTCAAACCATTATCAGCAACAAGTTTTACCAACGTGGAATCCAGTGAATGCAGTTCGGTGCGGGCCATGGTGTAGGGTGGGCCCTCAATACGAAGGTCTTTTTGAAATACATGAAGTTCTTTGATTCGCATCGATCGCTCGGGGCAAGAGGTTTTATTGGCTTATTGGACGAGAAAAGCACTTGGAAAGTCAATTGCTGATTAATAGCCGCTAACTGCGGGGCTACATTTACATAAGCGACCATAACTGTGCATTCAGCCCCAGAAATCGAAACTGGTAATTGCCAGTACTGTCGTGTGCCGCTACCCTAGCGCCTGCTTATACACTCAGCCGAAAGGCCGTATGTTTTCAATGACCCAGGTTGCGATTAGCCGATGAAAAAAAAATTTGCCATAGGTATTGATACCGGCGGAACCTACACTGACGCGGTTATTATTGACGCGCGCTCGCACGAAATAATCGCTGGTGCCAAAGCGCTCACCACCAAGGGCAACCTGGCCATTGGTGTTGGTGAAGCCTTACAATCGGTCATAGACAGTGCCGGGAGCAAATTTTCTGTTGACGCCGTGTCAATGGTGTCGCTTTCAACCACACTGGCCACCAACGCATTGGTGGAAGGTCACGGCTCACCGGTGGGCTGCCTACTCATCGGTTTCAGCGACGATATGATCGCGCGAACCCGTATCGCTGAGGCGGCACCAGATACTATTATTGCCACTGCCTCTGGCGGCCACCATTACACCGGCAGCGAATTGTGCCCGCTTGACACCGTAGCAATCGAAACGGCTCTTGAGGGCCCATTTGCGGAGCTCGATGCGTTTGCAGTTGCTTCCATCTACTCGGTACGCAACTCGAACCACGAGCGTCAAGCCGCTGAGTTGATCACTCGTTTGAGCGGCAAACCTGTCAGCGCTTCCTGCGACCTTGCCGACGCTCTGGATGGGCCCCGCCGTGCACTCACCGCAACTTTGAACGCGCGAATACTGTCGTTGATAGCAACATTGGAGCGCGCAGTGCACGACAGCATGCAAGAGCTTGGAATTAACGCGCCTATCATGATGGTGAAAGGCGACGGCTCTATCGCTCGTGCGGAAACCGTTTTGAATCGCCCCATCGAAACCATTTTATCCGGGCCGGCAGCCAGTGTGATTGGTGCCAGGCATTTATCCGGCATCAGTGATTTCATTATTTCTGACATTGGCGGCACCACCACAGATGTTGCCGTGGTTAAAAGTGGCTGGCCCAAACTGAATGAAGAAGGGTCAGACGTTGGTGGTTTTCGTACAATGGTTCGTGCGATTGATATGAAAACGATTGGCCTGGGTGGCGACAGCGCAGTGGAATTTGACCCCGGTGGACAGGTTAAGCTGTTAAGCAATCGCGTGGTGCCCATTGCATTGCTTGCGCACCGTTATCCGGAAATCACAACGTCGTTAGAACTCGCGCTGGGACAATCGCAAGGTATGTTAGGCGCGAGCTGTTATCTAATGCATCCCGATGGTGCTTCACGCAATGACCATGCAGCGCTGGATAAACAAAGCATCGAACTACTCTCTCGAATAGACCCCGCGCGACCCAGCTTGTATCGAGATGTCGTTCATGACGCAGCCGACCGCTCTCGGGTACCAAAGTTAATCGACCAGGGTTATTTGAAAATGTCTGGCTTCACCCCAAGTGACGCCGCGCATATTCTTGAGCAGCAATCGCAATGGAACGCGCAAGCCTCAATTCTGGCGGGCGAACTACTGGGTCGTGGCTGTGGTCGCGTTAGCGGCAAAGATACGCTGGAAGACATTCGCTCACTGGCGAGAGACGTGCTTGATGCAGTTGCGTATAAAAGCACGCGGATATTACTCGTCTGCCTGGCGGGGAACGCATTTGCGAAAGATGACGCTTTGATAGACAGCACGGCCAGCGGAAAGCAGGTGCTGGGCGATCTTTCTGTAAACCTGACTCCCAGCATCGACTTAATCGCGGTAGGCGGTCCGGCCGGAATCGTTTATCCGGAAGTGGGTCGCCGCTTAGGTGTGCAGGCACATATTCCCGAACACAGCTCGGTGGCCAATGCCGTAGGGGCTGCCGTTGGCATGACCAAAGCGCGCGTTAGAATTGAAGTGTCACGCGGAGCAAAAGGAAGCTACCTTGTTCACACAGACGGCGACCCTGTTCGTTGCGAAACCGGTGATGAGGCTCTAAGTCTTGCCGAACAATTTGCCAGGCAACAAGTACAGGCGCAATCGGCGGCTATGTGGGAAACATCATCCACCGAGGCAGACATCGACTTGTCAATAGACCGTATCGACATACCCAATCTGGACTCCGGCAATAGCCTGGTGGCGGCCACGATTAGTGCCGAAGTCGTTAGCGAAATTCTTTAAAGGCGCCGCGAATAAGGTAATGCTTATTTAGCGTTGTACAAACTCACTTTTGGCAATTCATCGAAGTTGCCTGGGCGTTTTTCACTATTCGCCGTGATCGCTTCCAGCATCACGTTGCTGTTCAACATGCTGGCATTCCAGATACCAATATAGTCCAGTGAATCTGCCGTATTGTGGTCACGCGAGTAAGTGATCATGCGTTTGCAGCCGTGCACGGCCAAAGGGGCTTTCAAGGCAATTTCAGCAGCAATCTCCATAACGGCGTCCAACATGGTTTGCTGGTCGCTGTAGACATTGTTGAGCAAGCCAAAATCCTTGGCCTCCGCTGCCGGCATGCGACGGCCAGTGTAGGAAAGCTCACGAACAATACCTTCAGGAATTAGATTTAGCAGGCGCGGGTATGTGCCTACATCTGCCGTCATGCCAATATTGGTTTCCTGGATCACAAAAAATGCGTCTTCTGTCGCGTAGCGCATATCACAAGCCGTTGTTAAATCTACGCCACCGCCAATGCAACCACCCTGTATCGCGGCCAGCACAGGAATACGACATTCCTCTAATGCTGTAAAACTCTGTTGCATGCGCTTAACCTTGCGATAAAACGATGCGCCACCACTGTCCAGCAGATCGTCATCCGATGAATCACCAACTCCACCAAGAAACTCACCAATATCCAGACCCGCGGTAAAATGCGGACCAGTTGAAGAAATTACAATGACGCGAGCTTTGGCATTTAAATCAATATCCATCACCGCTTCGGGCAATTCGTCCCAAAACAGTGGCGGCATGCTATTGCGCTTTTCTGGTCTGGAAAGAGTAATGTGCGCGATATTATTGCTTATTTCAAGATCAAAACAGCTGTAACTCATAGTGGGTGTCCATAGCGTATACAAAGAAACTTGCGGTGATTATAACCGTCTTTTACTGCGCGACCGGCCACCTCGTCGGCTGGTTTTGTGTTGCATACCCTTGGGGCTCATCAGCAGAACGCCAACGCTGGATAACAATGTAGGCGCGCTGGCAAAAAAGAACTGATCTGCGTGCGAATCGCGCACTGTGTTCAACTCATTCTCATTGCCCAATAGCACCAGCAAGCCGTTGTCGGCGAGTATGGATTGCCACTGCGGCAAGCTTTGCAATGAATCGTCGTTTAACTCAAGCAGCAACAAATTCATGCGATGA
>CAYGSL010000056.1:14039-27796 GCA_964352475.1 uncultured Pseudomonadales bacterium
CAAGCTTTGCAATGAATCGTCGTTTAACTCAAGCAGCAACAAATTCATGCGATGATGAGAAATATCCTCCAGAAACTCTGCGGTGTCTTGAATATGGCCAGCCACTCTAATGTCGGTTTGCGTTTGCTGCGTCAACAGTTCTTGCGCCGGCTTGGCCTGCGGCGGAAGATGGATCACCAGACGACTGTTCATAGTCATGCCGTCTCGTAGCCAGGGAACATAAGCCAATGCACTGACACCACTGCACAACAGCACAGCGTAGTCAGCGAGGCTGGCAGTAATGCGTAAAAGCTGAGCCGTGTCAGTTTCAAATTTAAATGCTGGATTGAGTGGTGTTATCGACTGCAACCATTGCTCGAAATCACGTGGATTATCAGATGGCATTCAAAGCGCTCCTTATTGATCGGCCAGCCTGGCCTTAATAAATGCCTTCATGTGAAACGCCGCGTGAGCCGCTTGGTATTGATAATCACTTCCAATCGGGCAAGCGCGGCGGGCCAGGCAACCGTTAGTATGGCAAGCTGCGTCTGGTGTGTCTTTCAAATAGTCGACACATGTTTGCACATCGTAGCCGCACTCAGAGAATGCATTGACCGGGCAGGCACTGAGACAAGCCGATGTTTCGCAGCTATTGCACAACTCGCTGAGTTTGTTACCGGCAGGCGCTGATCGTCTAAGCTCAAACTCAGTGATGCGAAGCGGAGACAACAGTGCAAAACGATACGCATGCCACAACCCGTAATCCGGGTGTATTGACATGCCAAGACGTGAAGGCGATACGGGCTGCACTTCAGCGCGATGTGCCCAGGAAAGAAAGGGGTGATAGGGCGGGCCGGTAAAAGGGAATACAGCTTGCATCGCAAACATCTCGCCAATGTGCCCCGCTACTCGCTGACTCCAGCGATCCAGAGCATGATTCTCGCCGTCCAGGTATTCGGGCGCTTGCGAAAATTCAGACCACAATGTTGAACCACCATGCCCAACCAACAGCAATGCTTGAGCCTGCCTACCGTCGTTCAATGCAGGTAGTTCGTCTTCAGTGCGAGTATTAAAACCACCTCTTATGATCAGACCAAATTGGCGCAAGGCCTGTTCAAGAACTACAAATTCCATACGATTTCCCAGCCGCGTAGTGGAGTATTACCGTGCATGAATAAGCCGCGCCTGAGATAGTTCGATTATTCGCCTCAAGAGACCCTCACTCTGTTTTCTACATTGCAAGCCGCCGCCCTCGCAATAGGCATCGCCTCACTGTTTGTTTTACTAGCCGCCAAAGAAGGCTCTCGCCTGGAATCGTTTAAGAGCTTGGCAAAAGCGGCTATTGTTCCAGCCGCTATAGTATTCCTGTCGCTGTTCTTTGTCACACAAGTACCCGCCGGGCATGTGAAAGTGGCCACTTTATTTGGCAAGGTGGTTGAAGAATCCTACAGCGAAGGTTTGCACTTTCCGGTGAACCCTCTGTATGCATGGCATGAGTACGATGTGCGCCAGAAGACGCTGAAGTTCGACAAAATGGGCGTACCTTCCCAGGACCAGCTGATTTCTCATTTTGACGTATCCTTGCAGTATCGTTTAATAGGCGGCCATGCGCCAGAGATAAAAAAGAACACTGGTACCGCCAATGATGTGGTTCAAATCCATGTTGCTCCCTACTTCAGGTCGCTGGTTAGGGAACAAGGGAAAACGGTTAGAAATGCTGAGGAGTTTTACTCCGAGTCAGTGCAGAATCGAATGCAAGTTGAAATGATGGCAGCACTTACTGCCAAGTTAAAACCTATCGGTATTGAGATGCAGGGCATATTGATCCGAAACGTTATTCTGCCGCCCTTCATCGCCAAAGCTGTCGAAGACAAAAAACGCCGAGAACAGGAAGCTGAGAAACAAAAAGCTGAGTTAAAACGTTTCACAACGGAGCAGGAACAAAAAATAGCAACCGCCAACGCTGAATTTGAGGCCGCCAAACTTGAGGAACAGAAGATCCGTTTGCTGGCCGATGCAGAAGCCTACAAAATCGATAAAATCAATCGCGCAGCTCAGCAAAGCCCGGCCTATATTCAGCTAAAACAGATTGAGGCATGGAATGGCATATTGCCGCGTTATATGGGTGAGGGTAATATGCCAATACTGGACTTACGCGCCGCCGGTCAATAGTTGTCCAGCACAGATGGAACGGAACGTGGCTCTGGCTAAGAAACAAGAATAAGGAGTAGACGATGAACGACGTACAGTACGCAGGTTTTTGGATTCGATTTGTAGCATTTATTCTGGATTCACTATTTGTTCTGATATTAATGGCACCTTTCATCATGCTGTTTTTTGACACTGATGCTTTGATGGCCGGTAACGGCGGCTTTATGGCTATTATTCTTAACTACGTAGCGCCGGCGCTGATTATTATTCTATTTTGGGTCTATAAGTCAGCCACACCCGGCAAAATGATTCTCGGTATGCGCATTGTCGACGCCGACAGTGGCGAGAAACCATCCACTGCGCAATTTATCGGCCGTTACCTCAGTTACTACTTATCCGGAATTCCACTTGGTCTTGGTTTTATCTGGGTTGCCTTCGACCAACGCAAGCAGGGCTGGCACGACAAGCTTGCCGGCACTGTGGTTGTTAAAGGGGCTAAATAACCCCTTTAACGTCTATTGCCGCTAGCAAAGATTACTAAGCCAAATTACGCTTTATTCGCGCGATATGATCTGGCCCGATGCCGCAGCAACCGCCTAGTACGGTAGCGCCAAGCTGATGCCAACTGTCTGCAAATTCCGCATAGTGTTCAGGCGTTAGCTCACCGCGCAATTCAGCGTTGTCACTGTTCGCTTTGGCCGTCTTGCCGCGGGGTGTGAACGCATTGCCGTAGCCGCCGGTTACAAGCTGCCTGCCCGCTGCATTAAGTAACTCATGCAATTCTTTCAGCGCGGGGGTAATGATTTCTGGTTGGCTGCAATTAAACAACACACCCTGCACCTCTTTGCCTTCACCGGCGCAGACAGCTTCGAACATTTCCGCAATCGACTCTTCTGATCGTAAGCGAGCGCGACCATCTGCAAGCTCATCACTAAGCGTGAAAGACACCCAAAAATCAGCGTCTTGCTCACGCAAGGATTCTCGAATAGCGTTAAATTCGGCAAGGCAACTGATCGTTTCAGCCAACCAAAAATCGGCGTACGGCGCCAGGCTGGCAATGATACGTCGGTAGACAGGCTCAGCTTTTTCGGGTTCGAAAAACTCCGGTCGATACGACCCGAACAGCGGTGGCAGACTGCCAGCAACGCGAGTTTCTGCTACTGCACCATCTGCTTCTTGCCTGGCAAGCTGACCAGCAAGCGCAGTCAGTTTGTCTGCCTGCTCGTCGAATCGTTCTTCACCTAGATGAAAAGGTACGACGGCGTAGTTATTGGTAGTAATGATATTGGCGCCAGCTTCAATAAACTGCCTGTGCGCAAGACTGACCGCTTCCGGGGCTTCCATCAGCGCCAAGGCGGACCATTCTGGCTGGCGAAACGGTGCGCCCATTGCTTTTAGCTGGCGACCCATACCGCCGTCCAGAATCTGTACTTTCTGAGTTGCTGTCATTACTCTAAATCCCCCAATCGACGCTTGCGAAAGTGTACACTGTTGGACCCGAGAAGAGGAATGGAAGAACGTTGATATGAGCCGTCAAATGCATGATAAATCGCGCATTGGTATTCTCTTCTACACCACATTTGCTTTGCTGATAAGCAGCTGTGCAAGCAATCCATTATCCGATTCAGCATCGGTGAAGCCATTCACAATAGCTGTTATACCTGACACTCAAAATTACGCCGATTACTCACACCAGAAGAGCGAAGGTTTCGCCATTGATGCAGGCGATCTTTTCGTGGAGCAAATGCAATACATTGCGAATAATGCCACCGCAAACGGCGGTGACATAGTCTTTGTCGCGTCAGTCGGCGATGTTTGGCAACACCAGAGCAAAGCCATGGATGACACTCATGCCGCACGTGGGTTCAAACGGCGCACGGATTTACCAGCTGGTTTCAATGACTACCTGGGCCCTAAAGAGGGCACCTTGAGTTTCGAGCTACCCAAAGCGCGGGAAGCGTATCAGCTGATCAGCGACGCTGGCCTGCCGTTTGGTGTAGCGCCCGGCAATCACGACTATGACGCTATGTGGAGTGTTGCCGACTACAAACCGGACTACTCAAAAATGTCGAAGGCAGAACAAGGCTTCGTGAAAGCCATTGGCACATTGCATGTTGGCGGGCTTGATAATTTTCGTTCGGTGTTTGGCGAAGATACCGCTTTTTTTAATGATAAACCGTGGTATGTGGCCAGCTACCAAGGAGGCACCAGCAGCGCGCAAATTTTTGACGCAGGAGGTTACCAGTTTCTTCACATAGCATTGGAAATGCAACCAGGAGATGATGTTCTGCGCTGGGCTGAAACTGTTTTAAACGCACACAAAGGCAAGCCGACAATAATATCAACGCACGATTATCTGAACACTCAAGGCGAACGTGTGGCTAACCCATTGGTAAACCTCGCAGCGGCCGACCCCGAAGGTAACAACAGCCCACAACAGATGTGGGAAAAGCTATTCAGCCAGCACGAACAGATTTTTCTGGTCTTGTGTGGACACCAGCATGGCCAAAATTATCGGGTAGACAAAAACAAGTTTGGTCAAGAGGTACACCAGGTGCTGGCTGATTACCAAGACCGAGGCCATGTAGCGCTTGAGGCCGGTCAGCCACTGGACCCAATGCGGCAAATACCGGTTGGCATTGGCGACGGCTGGCTTCGCCTGATGCAGTTTGACCTGAATACAAAAGCGCCACATATATCAATAAAAACCTATTCCAGCCACTACAAGAAATATTCTGCACAGGAATCAAATTACGCCAAGTGGTATCGCGCTCACGAACAACCCACTATGAGTGACGAGGAGTTTTACCAGGCAGACGATTTTCGAATTGAGCTGCCTGATTTTCACCAACGCTTTTCCAACAACAACTAACAGAAGTTTTAAGGAGTTACTATGAACAGTCCCATACTCGCGCCCGCTGCCGTTCTCATTCTTTGGTCACTGACGGTTATGATGTGGATGATTGTTACGCGCTTTCCCGCGTTCAAAAACGCCGGCGTTGACCTGGCAAATGGACCTGCTGGTGCACGCTATCAAGATGTGGAAAGCCAGCTTCCCGAAAAAGTGAACTGGAAATCCCACAACTATACGCATTTGATGGAACAGCCAACCTTGTTCTATGCGGTGGTTGCGATACTGGCGCTGGCGGGTGCAGGCAGTGGCTTAAATCTGCAGCTTGCCTGGGCTTACGTTGGCCTGCGCATAGTGCACAGCCTTTGGCAGATACTGGTCAATACCGTACCGGTAAGAGTTCTGTTGTTTGCTATTTCCAGCACCTGCCTGATTGTAATGGCCGTCAATGCTGTGCGCGTTACCGTGCTGGCCTGACCACCGCTGTAATTAAGGCTGCCTTTTTAAGGCTCAAGAGGGTAGCCGGCGTCCTTCCAGTCGCTGAAGCCCTGACCATTGCTGATCACATGCACTTGCTGATAACCCAGTGAGTGCAAGGTTTTGGCCGCCTCACCGGCTCGGCCGCCTACTGCGCAATACAAAACCACCGGTTTTTCTTTGTCTATCGTGGCCTGATGATCCTGAATTTCATCATGAGGTATGCGCACCGATCCCTGGATCATGCCAAATTTGGCTTCAATGTATGAGCGTGTGTCGATGAACTGAGCGCCGTTATCGTGTAACGCCTTAGCGCTCTTAACATCAATGTATTGTATGGTCTCTGCCTGCACAAAACTTGCGCCAAGCGCGAGCAACAGAACCAGTAGTCTGGTTTTCATGCCGGTCATTTTCGTCTCCTGGAACTGCGTCTTTGCGCGCCACCAACGGCTCCGCCCGCAACACTTGTGTCGCCGGCCAGCTGCGCTTTGGCCCCGGCCGTGATATCACCCAATATAGACACTATATGCTCTACCTCAGGCTTCTCGCCACGCTCATGCTCGTCAAGCGCTTTACGCATTTCAGCGATATGCCCTGGCGTGGTGCCACAACAACCTCCCACAATCTTCGCGCCTGAATCCACCGCCATCGTAGCAAATTTTGCCATCAGTTCAGGCGTGCCGTTGTAACGAATTTCGCCATCCACCCATTCCGGAATACCGCAGTTTGCTTTTGCAATAATCTGTGGTTCCACGCCCGCTTGCTCGCATGCCGTTTTCATATTAATAACCGCCGCCACAACTTCAGACGCACCTAAGCCGCAATTAGTTCCGAATGCTACCGGTTGTGAATGCAATTTCGGCTGCACTTGCACCAGATCTTCGCCGGTCAAACCCATCATCGTTCGACCATTGGTATCAATGCTTAGCGTGATAACAATGGGTAAACCAGCTACCGAAGCGCCTTTAACCGCCGCCTGAGTTTCCTCTGTGGAGGAAATAGTTTCTATCCAGAGTACGTCTACGCCACCTTCTTTCAGCGCCATGGCTTGCTCTGCAAACGCCGCCTCTGCCAATGCAGGATCCAATTCACCAGCGGGTTGCAGAATTTCTCCGGTTGGTCCCATGGAGCCAGCAACGACTACCTCCCTACCGCTATCACGCACGCAATCCGCTAATAGTCTGGCGCCGGCTACATTAAGTTCGTGAACACGCTCCTGGGCATTGTGAAGCTTGAGACGATAACTGGTTCCACCGAAGGTATTGGTCAGAACAATATCAGAGCCTGCTTCAATAAAGCTTTGGTAGTGCGCTTTGATTTTTTCAGGGTAATCGCTGTTCCAAAGCTCAGGGGAATCACCACTCATAAGCCCCATAGCAAACAAGTTGGTTCCTGTTGCACCGTCGGCCAAAAGCCAGGGTTTTTCAGACAGCAGCCTGGTAAAAAGATTGGTCATGTAACTGGCCCTGATTCGCGGAACGCGATGCTATCACCACGTGTATGAAATAAACAGTTTGTCCGTCAGAAAGTTTAGACGCTTTTCCATGATGTCTTGCGCGTTTGAGCTTGTAATAGCAATATAAGCCTTCCTTTCATTCGCGCCGCGGAATTTCCAACATCATGAGAGTACTTGCATTCGCAGTCATTATCATTTTCACAACCAACACACAGGTGCACGCGCAAACAGAGACCGCAATGAAGGGTGTTCCACCCAGTCCGCACTCGCAAGTAACGCTGGAGAACTATCGGATCCAACCATTCAATCATTGGAGCTTTAGAAACACCGGCGCGTTTTTCAATACCCTGGACATAGCGCGTGCGGGTAAAATTTATCGCTATAAAACGCGCGAAAATAAAACCATCGCCTCGCTTGGCTGGAGAGAGCAGCAGGATAAAAACCTGGAGACCCTTCTGGCAGAAAACGATACCGACGGCTTCCTGGTATTGAAGAATAATAAAATACTGTTTGAGCGTTACTTTGGTGGCATGCAGGCAAGCGATAAGCACATTTGGTTTTCAATGACCAAGTCGCTGGTCAGTAGCGCCACGGGCATACTGGTAGAGCAAGGTGTGCTCGATGTGAGCAAATCACCGGCCGACTATATTCCGGAATTGAAAGGCAGCGGGTTTGAGCGCGTCACTGTACAACAAGTGCTGGACCACAGCAGTGCTTTGGATTTCAAGGAAAACTACACCGATGTAGCATCCGAGTTTGCGCGCTTTTACGCACCGGCCCTGAACATGGGCTACATGCCGGGTGCTCGCGACCTGGCACCCGGAGAGGGCGTGATTTACGGCGTGCACGACTTCCTCAGCGACTATATCAAACCGGATGCCTCCCTCAACCCAGGTGAGGCGTTTGACTATAACTCGGCCAATGCCGATGTACTGGGCTGGCTGTTGGCACGCCTTTCAGGCATGCCCTTGCACGAATTCATTGAGCAGAATATTTGGTCAAAACTGCATACCGAGCATGATGCATTCATTGCAGCCGACCGCGCGTATATGGCCGTGGCCACAGGCGGCATGAACAGCACACTGCGCGATGCTGCGCGGTTTGGGCAAATGATATTGCAACGCGGAAAATACAAAGGCACCCAAGTTGTGCCGGTAGATTGGGTAGACGCCAGCCTGAACCTTACTGAGACCAACAAGAACAATATGCGCAATAACACGAAATATAATAATATGCCCTGGCAGGCTTACCACAATATGTGGTGGATTCTGGACGCAGACAAAGGCGAGTATGCAGCTGTGGGCATACACGGCCAGGTCATTTACATAAATCGCAGCGCAAACACCGTGATAGCCTGGTTTTCCAGCCAACAAAAAGCCAGTTCCGCGAATAATCCGCAGTTCAGCACGAAACTGACGGTGAGCAGGGAAATCGCTGAGGCTCTTTGAGACTTGCAGCTTGCTAGCGCGTGAGTCTATAGATCAATAAGGCGGCGCGTTTGGTAACAATAGGGAGAGAGCGCAAATCCAAGCGCTCTTTCGGCGAGTGCTCACCTTCGCCATACCCTCCCAGCCCTGCCAGTGCATCGCTGTGTGGTGCAACAAACGAAATATCGGCAGCACCGCGTCTGATCGGGTCAAGTGTCAGCATTGGTTTGCGGCCCAAAGCCTCATTCACTTCCGAGAGCAGTTCCTTCAAGGCCTTATTGCCAGCTGTTGGCGACATGGCGGGGTAACCGTCGTAAAAATCAATACTGGCCGAGGTATGCGGCAGGGGTTCGCCCACCACTCTCCGCATGGCTTCACGAGCACGATCTCTTTGTTCGTTGGATATGGTTCGCAAGCCACCTCGCACCACTGCCCGGTTGGGTATTACATTTGTTTTTCCGTACACCTCACCGCGCGGTGATTCACAACCGGCCTGCACTTCAGTGCCGCCCATGATTGTTCCGGCATTAAACGTTAGATACTGCTCGCCTCTCACTTCTTCATAAAACTGATTCAAGATGCGTGCGGCTTCGAAAATTGCACCTGCGCCTGCTTGTTCACTGAATATTCCTGATGAGTGCGCCTGCCTGCCCGTTACCTGTAAACACCAGCCGCTGGAGCTGCGCCGTGAGACGGTTGCCCATTCACCTTGCTGATCGACAATTCCGGATTCAAATCCCAGCGATACATCCGCCCATTTGCCAGCGTCTATCAGCGGCTTTCTGGATTCTGACAGAGGGTCGCCGGTCGATTCTTCATCGCCGGTGTAGCTCACCGTAAACTGCGCATCGTCCAGAGCGCCAACCGTCGCCAGCGCTTTTAAGGCATAAATCAAAATGGCGTTGCCGTCTTTCATATCCGATATGCCAGGCCCACTGGCCCAGTCGCCCTGGCGTTCAAAACGATTGAACGGGTCATCCGGTTCGAACACAGTATCCAGGTGGCCAATCAGTAGCAGCTTTTTCTTTTCCGAGCTGTTGCTAATGCCGCGCGTGGCAAACAGGTGATTGCCACGCTGCATGGATTCGGGCAGTACATGGCGCTTTGCCTCAAACCCCAGCGACTGTAATTCCTTCTCCAGCACGTCGCCTACTTTGTTAACCCCATCGGGGTTATTGGTACCGCTATTGATATTGACCTGGGTTTCGATAAGCGCTTCAAGACCTTCGATGTTGGCATCTACCCAACGAACAATTTTCTGTTCATCAGCACTTAGTGCGGAGGCGTCTTGCGCAAGCGCTGAACTGGAATTCACCAACACAAAGCTCAATAGCAATGCATTTATAAAACCAAATCCGAAACCTTTTTTTATGGCGTTACACATCATGGCCTAGCATTACTCGGGATTGATTGCATTGAGTCGATCGTAGGCTTCACTGTACTCGGTCATTAAGCGCATCATAATGTCTCGGCAGGATTCAATTTCGTTGATTTGCCCAACAATCTGCCCAACCGGGTTGAAGGCTACTTTCTGGCAATCAGCCACACCGGCATAGCGGTGCGTGCGACGCTGTGCGTCAAAGCTGAGATAGCCCTGTAAAGGCATTGGCAATGGGTCGGGTGTGTCTTCACGCTCCCATGCCTCTGTCCATTCATTTTTGAGCATGCGTGCTGTTTTACCAGTGAACGAGCGTGACCGGACTGTGTCTTCAGAGCTTGCATTCATGTATGACTCGCGTTGAGCCGGTTCAGCGTGTGCTTCGGTTGAATTGAGCCAGCGTGACCCTAACCAGACACCTTGCACCCCCATGCTCATGGCCGCCATTATCTGCCGCCCGTTGCCAATACCACCCGCTGCGAGCACCGGCAGTGGTGCAACTTCATCCACCATTTGTGGCCACAGAATCATCGACGTGACTTCACCCGCATGACCACCACCTTCGGAGCCCTGGCAGACAATAAAATCCAGGCCGGCGTTCTTATGATTGATACCGTGCTTCAAACGCCCGGCCAAAGCGCCAATCAGACGACCTGACTCATGCACCTGCTCAATAATACCTGCCGGTGGCGTACCCAAAGCATTCACAATCATGCGGCACTTCGGCCGGGTTAAAGCCTCATCTACTAACACCTGCGCCTGTGCCTCTGAAAAACTCAAAGTCACCTCATCATTATCTTCAGGCCACTCAGGAACGCCGTGATCTGCTAACAACTTGTTCGCAAACTCTCTGTGCTGTTCTGGAATAGCGGCCTTGAGCATATCAACCAGTTTGTCGGGGTCCATTTCGCCCTGACCTTCGTATTTCTGCGGAATAGCGGTGTCCACGCCATAGATGTGATCACCAATGTGTTCGTCAATCCAATCCAGTTCTTCTTTTAGTTGCGCATGGGAAAACCCGACCGCCCCCAACACGCCAATACCACCGGCTTTGCTCACCTCAACCACCACGTCTCTGCAGTGTGTGAATGCGAAAATGGGTACTTCAACACCCAGTTGTTTGCAGAATTCAGTTTGCATGTGCTACTCCGATGATCGTTTGTGTATCGCAATACAGCATTTTAGCGGCTTCACGCGCCAGACCAGCGCTTAAAATATTTCAATCGTGACAGGTGTTATGCGCCCAGCACTTTGCGCAGCACGGCCAGAGCCCTATCCACTTCGGCCGCCGTATTGTAGTGAGCAAGCCCGATTCGTACACCTCCCTCGGCCTCAATACCTAAGGATTTGGCCATCTCAAACGCGTAGTTATGACCTTGCCAAACGAATACTTGCTCGCCAGCCAATGACCTTGCAATATGATCTGGCGATAGCGAGTGATGTCGGAACGATACTGTTGGCACGCGCTCAACACCTAGTTCAGCGGTCTCTGGCATAGGCCCGTATACCTCCACTCCAGGCAACTCCCACAGGCCCTCCAACAGGGGTGTGATCAGCTCCGCCTCATACTGTTGGCTGGCATCAAACGCTTTAATAATTTGTGCGCGGCGACTGCCTTGTTCGCCAAGCGTGTCCCCCAGCCAGGCAAAATAGTCCACGGCAGCCGTCAAGCCTGCTTGCTGTTCAATAGCCGATGTGCCGGTTTCAAACCGCCAATGCAAGTCTTCCGGCGAACAGCGGCACTTATAGGCTGGTAATGATTCCAGCAATGCACGTCTTCCCCACAGCACGCCCAGGTGTGGCCCGAAAAATTTATAGGATGAGCTCACCAGAAAATCGCAGCCTAAATCACTCACGTCAACTGTTCCATGCGGCGCATATTGCACAGCATCAAGGTAGGTGAGAACACCCGCATTACGCGCCAGCTCTATAATCGGCTTCACATCATTAACCGCACCCATAAAATTGCTGGCATAGCCAAGCGCCAGCAACCGCGTTTTGTCTGTGATCAAAGCCGCGACAGATTCTGGCTCTATTCGCCAGGTGTCACGGTTCACTTCAGCCCAGCGCACGACAAGGCCTTTGTCTTCCGCAATGTGCAGCCAGGGCGCCACATTTCCTTCGTGATCGAAATTGGTCAGAATAATTTCATCACCTGGTTTGAAGTCATGACTGATGCTGCGCGACAAGTGGAAAGTGAGCGTGCTCATACTACTGCCGATAATAATTTCACCCGCATCGTCTGTGCCATAGAAATCCGCCATGGCTGTGTGCGCACTGGCCACTACCTCGTCAGCGGCCAGTGACGTAGCGAAGTGACCGCCAAGATTCGCATTGCTATACAGCAAGCAGTCAGCGACTGCCGTGGCAACACTCGCAGGCACCTGGGTACCCGCCGGGTTGTCGAAATAAATTCTATTTTCTACTGCTAATGAGGGAAATTGTGCCCGAACTTCATTAATCGGAAAGCTGTTTGGCATGGTGTTTATCCTGGCTTAAAATTTAAAGTCCGTTGCAACACAGCGTTTTGAAACGGCGACCAAATTCTTTATGATATGAGGCCGCTACCCTATCAAGGTTTTGAGGAACTTACGATGTCTGTTGCCATACACACTGAAACAATTCATTACTCAGCCGGGGATACCCGATTAAAAGCGTACCTGGCCAGACCCGATGACGGCGCCCAATACCCGGGGGTACTGGTAGTGCATGAATGGTGGGGGCTGAATGACTACCCGAAACGACGGGCCGAGATGCTGGCGGCGCAGGGCTACACTGCCATGGCAATTGACATGTATGGCGAGGGCAAAACAGCCGACACGCCCGATGATGCCGCCGGTTTAATGCAAGCGGTATTAGGTGATGCAGAAGCGGGTCCAGCACGCTTTCAAGCGGCCCTGCAAACGCTACGAGATCATGCTCATTGCAATGACCAACCCATTAGCGCGATTGGTTACTGCTTTGGTGGCGCCGTGGTATTGGCAATGGCGCGAGCCGGGCTTGATCTAGCCAGTGTGGCGAGCTTTCATGGCAGCCTGGAAACTCAAACCCCGGCACAAGCAAATGCAGTGAAGGCACGCATTCTTGTATGTCATGGCAATGATGACGCAATGATTCCCGCCGATCATGTTGAGGCCTTCAAGGCAGAAATGGACGCGGCAAATGCACACTATGAATTTGTTGGCTACGACGGCGCGGGGCATGGTTTCAGTAATACCGCCGCCGACGAGAAAAACGCCAAATTTAGTCTGCCTGTGGCTTACGACGAAACCGCAGACACCGACTCCTGGTCACGCTTGCTCGCCATGCTTGAAGAGCTGTACTCCTAAGCCAACGGGGTCAAAGCCCGCCCCTGCTTGTGCTCTGTGTCGCAGAATCGGCGTTTAAAAAATAGACTGATCATTTTTCATACTAATCTTTCGAGTAACTGCTCGGAGAATGACGATGAAAAAGTGCATCCTTGGTGTGACACTGTTCACACTCGCCAGCTGCGCCTCGCAAAGCCCTCAGAACCAAGACAGCTCACTGGTAGAATCCTCTGCGACAGGTTACGCCGCTGACGTGGCCGCCTGGAACGGTGCCAAAACTGAAGCGATGATCAATGCGCTGGGCGCTCCGGTGGAAGCTTTTGAAGGTATGCCCGAGATTGGCCTGGCACCAGCCGTGTCCTGGGTGAGCAGCAGCAACGACATTGCCATTGTTGAACTGCTCGAATCGGAAGTAAGCGGCTCCCCGTGCGCGGCAAATGCGGCCGGCCAGGTTAGTGCAAACGACTGCGGCCAGGAATCCGCAGACTACTTTTATTCAGCCGGTAATGAATACGCAGCGGCCACAGACCACGAATGTCAGATCTATGCCGAGCTCTCACCTGATGGCCAGACGATTCTGAACATTCAGGTCAGTAGCGTGGGCGATTGTGAGAGATGGTTGCCTGTTCCTAATCGCGGTTTGGCGGAGCAGTTAACGGCTTCGGCTGATTAAAGTTTGCCGGAGGCCGTGTGAAAACGTCGCCTTTCTCGATGCCACATGGAATGCGCC
>CAYGSL010000057.1:0-27426 GCA_964352475.1 uncultured Pseudomonadales bacterium
TGTTGAAAAGGTCCCTCTTTTCAACAGTCCCGATAGTCGCTAATTGAATGCTCACCTCAGTGCCAATCCACGGATAAGCAGATTCTAACTATGTGGCACTAGGCGTAGGTCTGGAATAGCTTTCGCTGGACCTTCAAAAAGAGGGACCTTTTTGAAGAGCCCCCATGGATGGGTTTACGGCGTGTCCAGCGAAAGGTATTCCAGACCTACGCCGATCTCAGTTAACTACTGACCTAAACCTGCCGCCCCTGACCCTCCCAATACTGCGCTCGCAACACTTTCTTGTCAGGCTTACCAACCGGCGTACTTGGAATCATGTCAACAAAGTCGATCGACTTAGGCGCGTATACTGACCCCTTGGCTTCTTTTACCTGATTGGTAATTTCTTCAACCAGCGCATCGTTAGCCTCTACACCAGGTTTTACAACAACAACGGCTTTCACCGCTTCACCCCACTTTTCATCAGGCACACCAATAACCGCAACCTGTGCAACAGATTCGTTTGCTGAGATCACGTCTTCGGCTTCGCGCGGGAACACATTGAAGCCGCCGCTCACGATCATGTCTTTCTTGCGATCGACGATATAAAGGAAGCCGTCATCATCAAGTTTGCCTACATCGCCAGTGTGCAACCAGCCGCCGGCCATTGCCTCTTCTGTTTGTTCAGGCTTGTTTAAATAGCCTTGCATCACCAGTGGCCCGCGCACGCATATTTCGCCGGCTTCGCCTTCGGGTACTTCATTGTTGTCATCATCAAGCAAGGCAAGTTTCATCCACGGAGTGGGTCTGCCGCAGGATGCCAGGCGCTCAGGCTTGGAAAGGTCGTGCTCGCTTTTGCGCATATTGGTTAGCACCATGGGCGCTTCAGACTGACCAAAGAATTGGTAGAAAATCTGCCCCCATTTTTCGATGGCTTCTTTCAAGCGTGCAGGACTAATGGGTGATGCGCCGTAGAAGATTGTTTCCAGGCTGGACAAATCGGCGGTTTCGGCGCGTGGATGATCTAACACGTAGTAGAGCATGACCGGAACTAACATGGTGGCGGTGATCTTGTGTTCTTCTACCATGTCGAAAAAGCCGTCAGGGCTAAAGCCCTGCATTACGTAAAACGCGCCGCCTTTTTGCAGTACCGGAATGAAAAAAGCCGCTGCAGCGTGTGACAGCGGTGTGGCGATCAGCATGCGTAGCTCATCCGGAAATTCCCATTCCAGCATTTGGATCATGGTCATGTATGAGGCGCAGCGATAATTTTGCATAACGCCTTTTGGTTTGCCAGTGGTGCCGCCGGTGTAGGTGAACGACGAGATATCGTCGGGGTTGATATCAGGGCGCACCAAGGCCTTAGGCTCGAAGCTTTCGGCCAGGGCGAGGTAATCGTCTCCTACGTCGGTTGGGCCAAAGCCAAGCAGGTTTTTCAGGCCGGGCACTTTGTCTTTGAGTTCTTCGGCACGCTGCTGGAACAGGCTTGAGTCAAATACTAGCGTGGTAACGGATGCGTCTTCCAGTACGTAGGCGTGATCTTCCAGTGAACCGAGTGGGTGTAAGGGTGTTCCTACACAGCCGGCGATTTGCATGGCGGCGATGTTGGCGAGTACTTCTGGGCGGTTGCCGGAGACTACGGCTACGCGTTCGCCTTTTTCTATGCCTTTTGATTGCAGGGCCTGGACAAGCTGGCTGGTCATTTCGCGGACTTGCTTGTAGGTTTTTACGTCGCCGCCGAGGTACATGCAGGGCTCGTCGTTGTAGCGGTTTAGGCCTTCTATTAGTAAGTCGGACATTATGGGGGCGTCGTGCATTGGGTCGGCCATGTGGGGTCTCTGGTGTATTGGGTGGAGGGGGTAGGTTACTTAGGGAGGGGGGATATTTCTAGCTACTGATTGTTCATTTAGTGGGTTGGGGCAGCAGGTTATGTGCTTCGTAGTCGCCTTTAAAGCGCTATACCCTTTTACTTCGCAACCGGGCCCCTCCGGGGTACCCTCTTTCACAAAAAAGCCTTTCTGCGAAAGTCTTTTTTGCTCTCTCGGCCTGCGTTTTTTACCTACGTAAAAGGGGCTAGCAGCCCAATGGCTTGGGACGCCAGAGTAGACTGGTATGAGCTTCGTAGAAATCACATTCTCTCGTAAACGACGGGGTATCGTTCAGGAAGAATGATTGATCTGTATAAGAGAGAGTGGTCATTGTATAGAAGTGAGGCGGATAGACGATATCTGCGCGCTAGACCTTCAAAAAGAGGGACCTTTTTGAAGAACCCCCATGGATGGGTTTACGGTGTGTCTAGCGTGCAGATATCGTCTATCCGCCGGGTCGGTTCTACTAAATTACTCAGTGAGTAATAGTAGGCGGCAAAGTCTTGGCCTGGGCTACCCAGTTGGTGACTTGCTTCAGGCTTGGGATCGAGCGGACCAATTTTTTCTTGGCGTTGGTGTCGGCCATGGCCTGGGTTAGGTTTTCGGCGTTGCGGTTTCGTAGTTCTTTAACGGTGTCTACGCCGGCGGCTTCAAGAAGCTCTGAGTATTCTTCGCCTACGCCTTTGATGCGCATCAGGTCAGCCATGTTGACCCACTTTAGCAGTTGGCCTTCGGAGCAACCTGATTTCTCGGCAGCCGCTTTACGACCTTTTTTGTCGCAGCAGAGTTTCAGTAGGGCATCGGTTGTTTTGATACCGGCGGCGCGCAGTTTGTCGCGGTTTGCTGGTCCTATGCCTTCGATGGTGTCAATTGAGTATCCCATTGTTTGCTCCTATGAATAAGTAACGCGTTATTTGTTGGGGTGGCGATGATACTAAAGCAGTTATTGGCAAAGTGAAAGGCTGGGAGGCAGCGCTAATTGATACAATTTGAAAAATATAAACTGCATATTTTATGTTCACAGGCGGTGACTGTTGCAAAAACTCTGAGTATTGATTTATTGAGCAAAATTTAGACTGCCGAATCGCTACTGGGGTGAATGTCGTTCGTTACGCTGGGTTCACGGCGGTAATCGTTTTCACTACGTCAAGAAAAATGTTGTTTACTTGTTGTATCTGAAAGCCAGCAGCTCGCACGTTTGCGACCGTGGTGCGGTTCATATCCGGGCCAACACGGCGGCTAAGCTGGGTCATAAAGTCCATCATCAACTTAAACGGATAGTACTGGCTGCCAGTGTGCTCAAACATGCGCAGTTCACCGCCGGGTTTTAGCACACGCTTCAAACTTCTAAGGCCATCGACGGGGTTGGGCACGGAACAGAATGTGCATGAGGTGTAAACCTGGTCGAACTGATTGTCGTCGAAATCGAGTTCATGCACGTCCATGACTTGCGCATTGATTTGGCCATCGTAGGCGTCCAGGCGGGGTTGTGCCTGTTTTAGCATTTCGGGGCTGATGTCTATGGTCTCAATAGTTTGCCCGGTCGGAAAGGCCGGTATGTCCAGGCCGGTGCCCAGCGCAAGAAACAAAATGTTGCCTTGCATGTGCGAGAAAAGCTCGGTTTTGTTGGGTAACCATCGTTCTTCGGCGGCACCTCCGGCCATCACATCGAACGTTGGCGCGGCCTTATCCCATTTTGCTTGTGTCACCAGGTCCATTATTGATTCTCCTCAATGGTTTGTACGCCTCGAATCTGATTGTTCACAATCCAGATCAGGGTGATGGTTAACAGGCCAACGACTCCGCCAACGAACAGGCTCATGGATAAGCTGATGGGGTGCATGCTGGCCCACATACCTACCACCATGCCGCTGTACATACCAGTAAGCATCATCGGCAGCATTGCTTCCATCGCCCCAAGCACAATGCTGGTGGGAAACCACAGCAACATGGATACCACCATGCCCACGCCCATGGCAAAAAACATGGCGGCCAGCATATTCCAGGCCGGGTCGAAGATCAGATAACAGACAGCGCCAATGATGGCGCCGCAGAGAATATTGGCGGCCAGGTCACCCAGCACGAAGTAGAGACGGGAATCCATAAACAGTGCTCCAAATAATTAGTATTCTATAGAAGCACCCATCCCTGGGTAAAGCGCGTTTGACCTGGTTTAACAGAGCCGCAAGCGGCTGGGGTGATTAATCCAGTGCTTGCGGAGTAGAAGGGTTGGACCAGAAGCTGGACCACAGTTCGTTGCCTGAATAGTAATACACTGCGTCATCATGAAACACGGAACGGCGACCAAACACATTGTTGCCGAATTGCCCGCTATCTGGTGTATCGGTTATCAGCTGCCCAACAGCCTGCAATGTGGCGGACGTACTCTGTGGATTGTTAATCTCAAACAGATGTAATCCATTGCTTACCCACTGCTGGTTCCATATGAACGGGCTGCCATCATCGTCGCCGTCCTCGTACAAGTCGACTGGAATCGCAAAGCGGGCGTTACTGTTCTCGCCTAGATAGTTGTTTTGGAAAGTAAACGCATGGCGACTGTACAACGCTTCAGACCAGGTGCCTCGATCACCCAGGCTGATGCGTGAGATTGACTGCGGGTTTTCAATATCGGCCACATTGAACAGTTCCAGCTTCAGCCCTTGCATCAGCGCGAATTCGTTACCCTCGCTATTCACCAGTTCAACCTCACGACCCAGTGTTAGCAACAGTTGGTCTGACACCGGGTGCAAAAAATCTGCTACACCGGGCACCTCAAGTTCGCCGGCAATACGTGGGTCTTCAGGATTACTTAAATCCACAACGTACAGAGGATCAATCTGTTCAAACGTGACCATATAGGCACGATCGCCAAAGAAACGCACGCCGTACAAGCGCTCATCCGGTTTGCCAATTTCCGCAGGGCGAGAAGTATTTGGCAGCGTAGCTACAGTCTCAAGTGCAATCTCGGTTTCAGATTCGCGCAGGATCGTGATGCGATGATCAATACTGTCTGCACCAGCGTCCGGCGAATCGTCACTGAATGGCGTGATGGGTCCACCGCCGGAGTAGTCGTATTCTGAGGTGATTATTCGCAGCAAACCATCGTGTTCGCTCAGGCGAAAATCCAGTTGTTCGCCATGCCCGAGGGTGCCGGGTATTTCGGTAGAGCCGCGGTACGCAACGGTGTCAGCTTCCAGGTCGAACTTATGTATTACCGAGAAATCGGCACTGCTGTTCTCGTTGTACTCGTAACGTTGAGCGGTTAGATACAGCGCTTCAGTCGACATATACATGCCGTAGGCTTCACCGGTATAGCAGCGTGAGCGCATGTTTTGAGGCGCGTTAACGGGTATTACGCTGATGGTTGTGATTGACGCAGAATCCGGAGTGTCGTCTGAATCTGTAGGCACGTAACAGTCGGTGGGTGCAAGCAGCTCATCGTTTTGCCCATCGGTTCGAACATTGGGCATCAGGTCCAAAAGTGCGACTTCATCAATTCGTGAATGTGCATCGCTCAGCTCGGCATTGCTGGCAGAGAAATGCGCTGGCATATCCGGTAGTGCGGGCGTGTAACGGCTTACCAAATAGAGATTGCCGTCAACATGGCGACTGGCTGTGTAGGCACCGTCCAGTTCTATGCTGGTTTGCAATTGCGGCGAAGCAGGATCACTGGTGTCATAGAACGACACACGTGTTTGTTGCTCTTGCCAATACCACGGAGCAAACCAGCCCACACCGCAAGTACCGAAAAATCCACTGGATTGCAAAACCACCAGTTGGCCAGATTCTGGTAGGTACATGCCTTCGACCGCCAGGTCACCTTGCAGGGTTATTGTTGAAAGAAGCTCAGCGTCTGCACTGTCGGGGTCGGTTTGTGACAGCTGCACACTAACGTTGCCGAATGGCGCGTCGTCTGAAAACGCGTTTGAACGATGCAAGGTGTACATAATAGTGCCGTCGTACTTGAGAATGTCAGCCTCACCAACGCCCGCTTCAAGTGTGTACGTGCTGGTAAATCCGCCTGAACCACCTGTCGCTGAGTCAGCGACGGCCGCTTCTGGTGTTTGCAGGGAAAATACTCGTGCGCTGTCCAGGCCAAGCGGCGTGTTGTTGATGTCGAAGGAATTTTTCAGACCTTGCTTTAAAGAGGTTTCCAGTCGACTGGCTGAGTCTGCCTCGCTGAGCATGCCTGCCGCTCTGACCGGCGGTGTTACGGTGTCTGTGCCACTGGTGCCACCGCCGCTGCAAGCAATCAGAGTGCTAACGCTCATGGCAGTAAAGATTGTTTTTCTCATTGAGTTCATCTTTTACGTCTCCTCTGCATCATTGTTTGCGCATATGTGCTCTCACTTTGAGAGGTGTGCAAACTTGAGACCACAGCATAGGCCTGAGTAACACTATGAACTGTTGTAGTTGTGCGCAAAAGTGTTAAAAAATGTAGGCAGACAAACGGCTGGAGCGGTTACACTTTTTCACACAATTTGCACCAAACAGCTAACAAATGAGCAGTAAGCGCCGGCTATCCTTAACAATTGGCTCGCTACGGTCCTGGCACCGGAGGCAATGCAGTTGAATAAACAAGAGCTTGTGATGAGCGAGGGTATCGAGCACAGCAAAAGTCACACGCGACTATTAATGTTCGTGTTATTCATGCTTTGCATGCCGGCGCTAGTCATTGCGGACAGCGGTGAATTCAGTGATCCCCCTAATGAAAAAAATTGGTCTCTTGGTCTTGCCCTGGGTGCTGGTCAACGAAGCAACCCTCTGATTGCGGGTGATGATATCGACTTGTGGTGGACTCTGGATGTCGCATGGTTTGGTGAACGCTGGTTTTTCGACAACGGTGACCTCGGTTATCTGTTGAAAGACCACTCACTGTTTACGCTGAATTGGGTAGCGCGGGTAAACACTGAGCGCGCATTTTTTTCCGGCATTAGTGAAGGGCTGTTTCGTGGCACCGAATTTGGACTTAATTCTCCGGCGTTAGAGCAGGGCGCCGATTCACCTACACTGGGCAACGACAGCGAAATCAGTATTCCCGACCGAGATTACGCATTGGAAACCGGCCTGGAATTTCTCAGCAATGGTTTGTGGGGCAATATTCATGGTCAGCTGCTGGCAGATGTTAGTGGAGTTCATAATGGCTATGAGGCCTGGCTGAGTTACAGCACAGACTGGGTTCGCGGCCGCTGGCATATTAGCCCAAGTGTCAGTGTTAACTGGAAAAGCCGGCAGCAGAACGATTACTACTACGGAGTGCGAGCCGATGAGGCTCAAAACGGCTTGCTTGTTTACCAGGCTGAATCCGGGTTCAACACCGCCGCCAAACTTTCCGCGGTGTATTACATGAGTAAGCGCTGGCGATTCTTTGCAACGGCCAATATCGAAAAAATAAATGACTCTGCCGCCGACAGCCCGTTGTTAAAAGATGACGAGATAGTGTCGTACTTCGCAGGTATTCACTATGCATTTTAACAGGCTGTTGATGCTACTAGTCCTTCTAACGCCGGGTTTCGCATTGCAGGCGGTGGCCATTGAGAAGCCAGAGGCGTCTTTGCAGGCAAGTCCAAAACTTTGCATTGTGCGAACCGAAGGTGAATGGTGCATGATTGATGTTGAATTAGCCTGGCAAGCTAATACCCAGCAACATTACTGCATTCGAAAGTCTCAGCAAGACACGGTGTTGCAGTGCTGGCCTTCAGCGCGAGTGGGAGAATTTCTGGACCATGTGAAAGCCAAAAGCGATACTGCGTATCAGTTGGTCTGGTTAAGTGATGGCAATGAGTATGCTTTGGATGAAGATACACTGACAGTGGTACACGTTGTTCCTGAAGACCGGCGTCGTGCACGACGAAGAAAGCACATCTGGAGTGTTTTTTAATGCTTGATATTTTGCTGGTTGAAGACGATGAAAGACTGGCGAGCTTGACCCGCACCTATCTCGAGCAAAACAACCTCAGTGTTGCGGTAGAACATCGCGGCGACACTGCCATTGCGCAGTTCGAAAAACTGCAACCGCGCATGGTCATACTGGATGTAATGTTGCCGGGCATTGACGGTATAGAAGTGTGCAAGCAATTGCGCCAGCGCTTCGCCGGCCCGGTATTGATGTTAACCGCCAAGGGCAATGATATAGATCAGGTTATCGGGCTGGAGACAGGCGCCGATGATTACGTTGTAAAACCTGCTGACCCCATGGTGTTGCTGGCACGCGTGCGCGCGTTACTGCGCAGGGCGCACGATCAGGCGGAGAAAGGTCAGGCCAGCCAGGCGCAAGTGGTACAACTCGGTTGCTTAAACGTTGATGCGAGTAATCAAACCGTGGCATTGAATGGCCAGGTTGTTGAGTTCAGCACGCAGGAGTTTGCCTTACTCTGGGAGTTAAGCTGCAGCGCCGGAACGATTCTCAGTCGCGATGAGTTGTTTAAACGTATTCGCGGCATTGAATACGACGGGCTAGACCGCTCCATTGACGTTCGCATTTCGAAAATACGCAAAAAACTGGGTGACGACCCGCAAAACCCACAGAAAATAAAAACGGTCTGGGGCAAAGGCTACCTGTTAAGTCCTGATGCCTGGGACAATCAGTGAGCAAGCAGCAGATCGGAGTGGGGCGGCGGTTTTTGTTTCGGTCGTTACTGCTGTTGTTTCTGGGGCTTGTTGCGGTCGGTTTTATTCTGGACAGGGTATTGCTCAGCGCTGCGCAACAAGCCAGTGACGCCGAACAACTCGCCTGGGTAACAGCAAACGCCGCACTGCTTGAACGGCAGCTTTCCTCTACGCCTGAGTCGCAATGGCCCAGCGTTCTGCACGGTCTTTCCAGTGATTCAGCCATTAGCGCGAAGCTGTTAGGTGCCGATCAGCTTGCTATGCCTGACACTGTTAATCAGGCGCTGTTGGCAGGCAATACCGTGCCGCTATTCGGCGCTGAAGGAGAAGCCCGGTATCTTCGGCAACTGCGAATTGAATCGTCGGACCACATTCCATTAATACTGTCGCTCAGTTTTGCTGGCCAGGGCGCCGGTTCGCCGTCATTGCATTGGCTTAGCTACCTGTATTACCTCGCCGTATTTTGCTTGCTGGCCTGGTGGTTGCGCCCCTTGGTGCGTGATATCGAGTGGCTTAATAGTGCCGCTGAAAAACTGGGTAAAGACATTCATACAGAGGCGCCGGAGCTTGATCGCGTTACTGAGTTGAAGGTGTTGTCTGGCACCTTCAGGCAAATGGCTGATCGTTTGCGGGCCATGGTGCAGGGTCAGAAAGAAATGACCAACGCCTTGTCACATGAATTGCGTACACCGCTGGCACGGGCCAAGTTTGCGCTGGCGGTACTGGACCAGCGCGTTGATGAAGAGGTGCGTGATGAGCTGCAGAAAATCGGTGCAGACATCAATGAATTCGACGCGCTGGTGGCGAGAATGCTGGATTACGCCCGGCTTGACGATCCGGCAAACCATTTTCAGCCACAGAAAATTTCAGTGCAGCCCTGGCTAGAGGCTCTGTGTGCCAAAACCCGAGCTGACGATCGGGGAATCACCTACAACATTAGTATCGATCCCATAGCGAGTGAAGTGTATGCCGATGAAGTCTTGCTGGCGCTAGCGTTCAGCAATTTATTCAGCAACGCCATGCGTTATGCACGTTCCATTATTAATATTCATTGCACTGGCAACGCCGGGCAGTGGCGTTTGAGTATTGTCGATGATGGGCCGGGCATTGCGGAAACAGACATGATCGATGTGTTCAAACCGTTTAAACGACTGGATGAAAGCAGAGACAGGGGTACAGGTGGTCACGGTTTGGGCCTTGCCATCGTGGCAAGAATTGCGGCTGTGCATAATGGTGAGTGTGTGGTGGGGCGCTCCCCGGATGGCGGCGCTCAGTTTCAGATCAGATTACCTCAATAACGGCCAAGCTCTGTCAGCGTGCCGGGTGTCTTTTTGAGCACACTGCCAGTGCCATGTATCAATGGCGTTGATTACCGCTTAGAATACCAACATGAGCAGTAAACGAGTGTATATGCTGCCAATTGCCGTATTGCTGATTGGTTTTGCTACTGTACTTTTCCTGGCAAATGGAAAGCCTCCCCCGAAAACGCAGGAACCGGGTGCCGCTAGCGCATTGCCGGTAGACACGCTTGTGGTGTTGCCTGGACAAGTCTCGGCAACGGTGTATACCCAGGGCACCGTACAAGCTCGCCAGGCAATTGATTTGGTGGCTGAAGTGGCTGGCAAGGTGATCAGCGTAGACCCGCAGTTTGTTGCAGGAGGTTATTTCGACAAAGACCAGGTGTTGCTGCGCATAGAGCCTAGTGATTACGAGTACGCCGTTGCGCAGGCTCAGGCGCGTGTGGCGGAAGCCGAAGAACAATTGGCAACCACTAGGGGGCAGGCCTTACAAGCCAAGCGCGAATGGCGCGAGCTTGGCAGCAAAACCGCAAACGATCTGTTTTTGAGAAAGCCGCAACTGGCTCGCGCTGAAGCACAACTCGCCGCCGCAAAAGCGCAGCTACGCAAGGCAAGAAAAGATGTACAAAGAACGAAGCTAAGCGTGCCATTCGACGGTCGCGTTAGAGAAATATTTGCCAATCTTGGGCAATACGTGGCCCCGGCGCAGAGAATTGCGAATGTGTATTCAACCGACACGGCTGAAATTCGATTGCCGTTGAGTGACAGGCAACTGGGCTTGCTCGACTTATCGCTTGGAGGCACAGACCTTGGCGGCAAGACAATTCCCGTTGTGCTAAAAGCACAGCGTGCTGGCAAGGTATGGCAATGGAGTGCACGTCTAATTCGAACCGAAGCGGCGGTGGATGAGCGAAGCAGGGTAGTGTACGCCGTGGCCGAAGTGATCAAGCCGTATGATTATGGGGTAGATGAGTCGCGCCCTCCGCTTACCGTAGGGCAGTTTGTGCAAGCTGAAATTGGCGGCAGAGCGCTGCAGTCAGTGGTGAAAATTCCTAGAGACGCTTTGCGCGCAAACGACACTGTATGGTTGCTGGCTTCTGACTCAACGCTGGATATTCGCAGCGTGAAGGTGGAGCAATATACCAGCACGCACGCCTTGATTTCAGGTTTGCCGGAAGGCGCGCAGGAAATCATTGTCAGCAGCATTCCGCTGCCGGTAAGCGCAATGCCATTGCAAGGCCCTGAGCGTCAGCCAACACTGGTGCTGGATGCTGCACAACCACTCTGATGTTACACGGCAAATGCGATGGATAGGATAATTGCCTGGTTTGTTCATAACCCTATAGCGGCCAACATTTTGATGGTGTTGATTGCCGTTGGTGGTTTGACCACACTGCCGGGCACTGATAAGGAATTTTTTCCGCAACGTAAAATAGATACGGTATTTGTATCGGTTGCCTACCCGGGTGCCGGGCCGGCTGAAGTAGAGCAGCAGATTGCTATCCGCATAGAAGAAGCGCTGGACAGTGTGGACGGCATAGAACGCTTGACCTCTACGTCTGTTGAAGGTCTTGGAACCGTACTGGCTGAAGTAGCCAGCGGTTTTGAAACGCTGGGCGTGTTAAACGAAATAAAATCGCAGGTTGATTCAATCAACTCCTTTCCAGCGGAGTCTGAACAACCGCAGGTAGCACAACGCCTGTGGAAATCATACGTGGTAAGAATCAGCATTGCTGGTGACATCAGTGAGCGCACTCTTAAAGAGCTGGGCTTACAAGTTAAAGACGAGCTTTCTGTTTTACCCGATGTGCAAATTATTGAGCCTTCCGGTATTCGTAATGACGAGCTTGCTATTGAAGTGTCTGAGCAGCAGATGCGCCGCCACGGTTTAAGCTTTGAAGACGTGGCGCGCGCGGTGCGAGGGCAGTCTCTAAATCTTCCGGCGGGCAAAATACGTTCTACCGACGGCGACCTGCAGCTGCAAACGCGAAGCCAGGCGTACCAACGATCTGACTTTGAGCAGATCAGCGTGATCAAGCGCGAAGACGGCACGCGCGTTCGTTTGGGCGAAGTGGCCACTGTAATAGACGGTTTTGAAGAAAGTGATGTTGGGCGGCGTTTCAATGGCATGCGGGCGATTACGCTAGACGTATACATGTCCAACAACCCCAACATCGGACGCACCAGTGATGCGGTGCACGCCTATATCGAAGGATTGCGCCCGCGCTTGCCGCCCGGCGTGGTGGTAGAGGCCTGGCAAGACATGAATGAGGGTTTCGAAGGGCGAGTTCGAACCTTGTTAAGCAATGGCATAGGTGGTTTGGTGTTGGTGTTTGCGCTGTTGCTGTTATTTCTGAGGCCCATGCTGGCATTGTGGGTTTCGATTGGAATAGGGGTCGCATTTTTAGGCGCCTTCTGGTGGCTGCCCGCTACAGGTACCAGTTTGAACATCGTGTCGTTGTTTGCGTTCATTCTTATTCTTGGCATTGTGGTGGACGACGCCATTATTGTGGCTGAATCTGTGTATGGTCAGCAGAGTTCCGGAAAGTCTGGAATAGACGGGGCAATTCTTGGCACGCAGTTGGTGCTAAAGCCGGTATTCTTCGCTGTACTGACCACTATGGTGGTGTTCGGCACGTTTTATTTTTTACCGGATGAACATACAGAGGCCATGCACATTGCGGCCGTGGTGTTGCTGGCGCTTATTTTTTCCCTGGTTGAATGCTTATTGATTCTTCCCAGCCACCTGGCGCATATGCGTCCTGAAGTGCCTAGCACTTTGCCTGGTTTAAAACAGCTGGATGAATGGCGCGCCAAACTCAATTTGGGCATGGTTTCGTTCACGGAAAATCGCTATAAGCCATTGCTTGAGGCCTGCCTGGCCGCGCGTTGGTTAACGCTGTCTGTATTTGTTGTGGTGTTGTTTATTTGCGGGGCGATGTACAGCGGAGGCTGGGTGCTGCGCAGTTTTGAGCCCATTGTTGAATCTGATTTTTTGATCGCTAATGTAGAAGCGTACGAAGGTACGGCGTTTGAAGAAATGGACAAAGTAATGACGCAGATAGAGTTTGCGGCTTACTCTGTTAAACAGGAAATCGATACTGAAGAGCACGAATACATCGGTCATATTGAGGCCGCTATCTGGGGTGGTAACAAGGTATACGTAGCGGTAGAGCTAGCCGATTTCGACAACATGCCGTATACCAATGAGCAATTGGTGGAAAAGTGGCGAAGCGCTATAGGCAAGCTGCCGGGTGTAAAAGAGTACGCTCTGCAATCTGTGATCATCGACAATGGCAAAGACCTGCAATTCGAAATAAGTGCGCCAACGCTTGATACTTTGCGTGCAGGCTCAGACAAGATTGTGAGTGCATTAAGCCGCTTTTCAGATATATCCAATGTTCGCAGCTCCCTGGACAACCCCAGACCTGAAATTGTGCTCACTTTAAAACCGGAAGCAGACACTTTAAACCTGACCCAGGCCGAATTGGCCAGCCAGGTGCGAAGAGCGTTTTACGGCGAAGAGGTGCAGAGAATTCCACGCCTAAGGGAAGACGTGAAGGTGATGGTTCGATATCCACGTGAGCAGCGCGAATCACTGGATTCCATGCTGAATATGAAAATACGCACGCAGTCCGGGGAAGAATTGCCGTTTGAGGCGGTTGCTGATTTTGAATACCAGGACAGCTATACAAAAATAGAGCGCATAGACCGGCGCAGGTCTGCGATGGTGACTGCCGACATGGCTGAGGGCGCCCAAGCGTTCCAGTTAATTGCTGAGCTGTTTGCCAATGACTTTGAGGCCATTAAGAAAGCGCACCCTGAACTATTGATTAAGTTGGAAGGCCAGCAGGAAGACGCCCGCGAATTTGAAGCGGCCATACAATCATTGATTATCGCTACCATGATTATTGTGTTTGGCATTATGGCGGTGGTGTTTCATTCGTATTGGCAGCCCTTTCTGATTGTCACCGCGATTCCATTCGGACTGGTTGGCGCGATAGTGGGTCATATTGTTATTGGGCGTGAAATCAGTATGTTTTCACTGCTGGGAATTCTGGCCTGTGCAGGCGTGGTGGTGAACGACAATCTGGTGTTGGTTGACCGTGTGAACCGCTATCGCGAGGAGGGATTGCAATTGTGGGACGCCATTGTTAGCGGAGCTACTGATCGCTTTAGAGCCATTATTCTTACCTCTCTAACTACTTTTGTTGGTTTGTTGCCAATCATGTTGGAGCGCAGCGTACAAGCACAGTTTTTAATTCCCATGGTTGCATCACTTGCTTTTGGTGTATTGTTCGCCACGTTTGTTACTTTACTGTTTACACCCGCTTTGTACCTGGCGGGTGAGTCTTTGCGTGACCGCTTGAGGAATTTAATCAGCGCCAAACAAACCGCGTAGACGCCACTAAACAGAAAATTCGGCTGCGCCGGCACCATGCTTGAGCTCAGCGAAGCGCCAAGCAGTATTGCAAAGATCAGCAGCGGCGTAAGCGGGCGGGTTTGTGGGCAAGCCGTCATAGTCAGAGCTCTATGCTTGGCGCATAATAACTGCATGGTAACAGGCGCCCGACACGTGAAGACTGTTTATTCATCAAAAATTATAATCTGGCTTGGCTGTGCATTTTTGCTGAGCGCCTGCGGGGAAGGCTCAGACATACGCAAGAAAGCCGAACTGAAGGCCGTTGAAATTATTGGCAACGCCGCCACTGACCGCATGCCCGATGACGTTGCCGGCGGTTTCCATAAAATTCCTATCGCAGTGAAAGAGCTTGCCGAGGATGTTTACCAGGTTCAAGGCATTGGCAATACTCATCTGATCAATACCACCGAAGGCAGTGTGTTGTTTGATACTGGTATCGCCATTCAGGCAGCCGAGCAAATTTCGAAACTCAAGCCTTATGTCACCGGCCCCATCAGCTACATTATTGTGAGTCATTCGCACGCCGACCATATTGGCGGGGTACGATTCTGGAAAGAGGATGGCACGGAAATCATTGCGCACCGCGAATACGCCGAAGAGCAACGTTACCTGACCGAGCTGGAGCCATATCTACACCGGCGTAACCGTATGGTGTTTCCATGGCTGCCGGAAACCCTGCCGAATATTCCGATGATTAAATACGGTGGTGTTGAGCCCAGTATTTTGGTAGATGAAAGCGATTACGAATTTGTGCTGGGTGGTGTGACATTTCAGGTACTCTCTACACCGGGTGCAGAAGGTGCCGACAACATAAGCCTGTGGTTGCCAGAGAAAAAAATTCTTTTCACTGGCGATACGCTAGGACCAAATTTCCCGCAGTTTCCAAACGTGTTTACCATGCGCGGCGAAAAAATTCGAAAGCCTATGGAGTATATTAAGTCGCTAAACAGAATGATCGCGCTTGAACCAGACATGCTGGTGATGAGCCACCACGACCACTACAGTGGCAAAGAGCAAATAGTGGCTGGCTTAACGACCATTCGCGATGCCACTCAATACGTGCACGATGCCGTTGTAGAAGGTATGAATGCAGGCAAAAACGTGTACGAGCTAATGGGCGAAATAAAACTGCCGGAACAGCTGCAACTCACGCAAGTTCACGGCAAGGTTTCCTGGGCAGTGCGCAGCATCTGGGAGTATTACGCCACCTGGTTTCATTTTGATACGCCAACCGATTTATATCCGGTACCCATCAGGGATGTATACGCCGAACTGGCTGAATTGGCCGGCACGGGTGCATTGATAGACAAAGCGAACAAAGCAGTGGATAGCGGCGACCTGATTAAGGCCCTTCATTTTCTGGAAGTGGCGCTAGCGGCAGAGCCCGACAACGAACGCGCGCTGCGAGCACAGATGGCTGTGTATGAAAAGCTACTGCACCATGCCACCTATGTGGTAGAAAATAACTACGAAAAAGACTATATGCGTGCGCTGATCGCGAACGTGAAAAGTAAATTAGGAGAAGAACAATGAGCAGAAACTTCGGTGCAGAAAGCACCTGTGATGAGGTGTTAGAAGGTGTTGATGTAGCTGGCAAGCATGCACTGGTAACCGGTGCTTCCGGTGGCCTGGGCGCGGAAGCGGCTCGCTCACTGGCAGCGCGCGGAGTTCACGTGACGTTGGTTGCGCGCGATAAAGAGAAAACAGAAGGTGTTGCGGCCAGCATTCGAGATGCTCACTCTGATGCGCAGCTTGACGTTGGCTTGATGGACTTGTCTGATCCGGACAGCGTGAATGCGTTCGCAGATACCTGGCTGAGCGAGCATTCGCAATTAGATATGCTGATTTTAAATGCCGGTCTTATGGCCTGCCCTTTGATGCGCAATGCCAAGGGTTGGGAAATGCAGTTTGCGACCAATCATCTCGGACATTTTGCCTTGGCATCCAAGTTGATGCCGGTGTTGTTACAGAGCGCACCAGCACGTGTTGTGTCGCTGAGTTCGGCCGGTCATGGTGTGTCGCCTGTATTGCTGGACGACCCAAACTTCGAGCAGACAGATTACGACCCGTGGTTGGCTTACGGGCAAGCGAAAACAGCGAATATCTGGTTTGCCAACGAATTGAATCGCCGTTACGCAGAACAAGGTATTAACGCGACCGCGTTACACCCAGGGGTGATTATGACTGATCTTAGCCGGCATCTGACCGAGGAGACACTGGCACCGGTTATGGAGCGCCTCAAAGAGCGCGGTGAGCCGACAAAAACAATTCCACAAGGTGCTGCAACCAGTGTTTTTGCGGCAACAGCTCCTGAGCTTGAAGGCAAAGGAGGTTTGTATTTGGCCGACTGCCAGGTGGTTAATGAAAACTCGGCGGCGCACATTCAGTATGCGCCGCACGCGTTTAATGAAGAAGGCGAAGCGCGACTGTGGTCGATGTCTGAACAACTGCTTGGTATTACATTCGGCGTGTAAACACGCGCCCAGCCATTCATCACTTTAAAAACTGCCCTGCTGCCGTTAATATCGCAAACAGATCGATAACAAAAAGGTAGTAGCTATGGCATCCATACCCCAATCCGGCGGTAGCAGCGCCTGGACCAGTCGTTTCGCGTTTCTTATGGCCTCAGTGGGCTTTGCCGTTGGGTTAGGCAATATATGGCGTTTTCCGTATGTCACCGGCGAAAACGGCGGTGGCGCCTTTGTTATGGTGTACCTGATTTGTGCTGTTGGTATTGGCGTGCCCATTCTAATGGCCGAAATCATGATTGGCCGGCGCGGCAAACAAAGCCCGCCCGGGTCTATGCAAAACGTAGCCGAACAGGAAGGCCGCAGCAGCCGATGGCGCTGGGCGGGTAACCTGAACCTGGGTGCCGCGTTTCTGATTGAAATAGTTTACTGCGTTATTGCCGGCTGGGTTCTTTACTACCTCTTTCAAGCCGCCATCGGCGGGTTTACCGGAATGGATAATGTACTGGCCGAGCAGAAGTTCAATGGCCTGCTGGGCTCTACTGGCACCATGTTGTTTTGGACGGCTGTTGGCTTGGCGATTACCGGCTTCATAGTGTATTCCGGTGTTAATAACGGCATTGAGCGAGCAGTGCGCATATTGATGCCAACGCTGTTTGCGCTGCTGGTGATTCTGGTGATTTACAATATATTCGCCGGTGGTTTTAAAGAAGCGACGGATTATTTATTCACCGTTGATTTCAGCAAAATCAACGGCAGTGTGTGGTTGGCCGCGGTCAGCCAGGCGTTCTTCTCCATGGGTGTGGCCATGGCCGGCATGATGACTTTCGGTTCGTATTTGCCCAAAGAAATATCCATCGCCCGTTCGGCGGTTATCATCATGTTTGCTGACACCTTGGTGGCCATTCTGGCTGGGCTGGTTATCTTCCCGGCTGTATTTGCCAACGGTTTGGACCCGGCGGGTGGTCCTGGTTTGATCTTCCAGATTCTGCCGGTTGCTTTTGCACAAATGCCCGGCGGCTATTTTGTAGGCTTGCTGTTCTTCGTATTATTGTCAGTGGCCGCCATCACTTCCATGGTGGGTTTGATCGAACCTCTGGTTGCCTGGATGCAGGAAACACGTGGCGTAAACCGCCATAAAGCGTCAATGCTGATTGTTGGGGGTATTGGGTCGTTAAGCTTATTCAGTGTGTTAGGTTACAACACGCTGGCGGATGTTCAGGTGTTTGGTAAGGGCTTGAATGATTCGATGAGTTATCTTTCTGACTCGATTATGTTGCCGTTGGGTGGTTTGTTGATTGCGGTGTTTGCGGGGTGGGTTGTGTCGCGGGGGGCATCAGCGGATGAGTTGAATATGGATAGTGGGGGGTTGTTTTCTGCTTGGCATTTTATGATTCGGTTTGTGGTGCCGGTGGCGGTGGCGGTTATTTTGTTTACTGGGGTTACTGGTTAAGGTAGTTGGGTTCGCGCTGCAATCCCGTGGTTCTATCCCAGGATCGCGATCAATAGCCCCTTTCACTCCGCAACTGGGGCCCTCCGGGCTACCCTCTTTCACAAAAATGCCTTTCTGCGAAAGTCATTTTTGCTCTCTCGGCCTGCGTTTTTTACCTTCGCGAAAGGGCCTATTGATCGCGCTCCTTCGCTTAGGTGGTGGTCATAGTTTTTGCTAAAGAAACTAGCTTGTTGTTCTCAATGAGCCTCATTGAGATATATATACGCTCTCGGTACATATTAAGGCATTCGCATCAATAGCTCTGTTCACGAAGGTAAAAAACGCAGACCGAGTGAGTAAAAATGACTAGCCGAAGGCGCGGGCATTTTTGGGAGAGAGGGAACCCCGGAGGGGGCCAGTTGCGTAGTGAATAGAGCTATTGATGTGAATGCCGGTTTAGAAACATGAATTTTCAGTGTGAGCAGTCTTTCAAGAAATAAAAACAAGCGTCTAAGAGGGAGCCGCGGAGCGGCCCAGTTGCGTAGTGAATTAAAGTATTCATCCAAACGCTGAATTAAGATTACCACAATCCCAGACAGTCACAACTGAGTACGAAGCGGCAAAGCGGTAGTGTCCTTAATCTTAGTAACAGAAACATGAGAATGAAATTCCCGAATATTGGGCAGCTGTGCAAGTTGTTGCCTAACGAATTGCTCGTAGTGGCGAATGTCTTTGGCCACTATTTTTAGCATGTAGTCCATCACCCCCGTCATTGTGTAGCACTCAACTATTTCCGGAAATTTTGTTACCGCTGCTTCGAAGGTATCCAAGGCGTCGCCGCTGCTGTTACTGAGTACGATGGAGGTGAACACCACTATTTCCATGCCCAGTTTTTCCCGGTCCAGCACGTGCACCTTGCGGTTGATCAGCCCGGCTTTCTCGTATTGATTGATGCGCCGCCAGCAAGGTGACTGGGAAAGGTTGACCTTGGCGGCTATGTCGGCGGTGCTGAGGCTGGCGTCGGTTTGCAGCAGCTCAAGGATGCGGACATCGGTTGCGTCCAGTTGCATGAATAAAATATCTAATAAATAGTTGATAATAGGAATTATAAGTCAATAAAGCGACAAAAGCGGGCGATATAGGCATGAAAAACCGCTTTTTTGTGCGTAAGCTTTAAGAATGCCCACGAACTGACCCCCCTGAGTGCATAAGAGGTTCTTAATGGCTGCACATAAAGCTTCTGCTCGGAAGATTTCTCTAGACGATAAATTCGCCCATGACGCTACGCGCGCGTATATGACGGGTATTGATGCTCTGGTGCGTTTGCCTATGTTGCAGCATCAGCGTGATATGCAGGCGGGGTTGAATACGGCGGGGTTTATTTCCGGTTACCGTGGTTCGCCACTGGGCAGTATTGACCAGGCGTTGTGGAAGGCACAAGCGCATCTTGAAAAGCACAACATTACGTTTCAGGCGGGTGTTAACGAAGACCTGGCCGCAACCGCGGTGTGGGGTAGTCAGCAAGTTAATTTGTATCCGAAAGCTAAATACGATGGTGTGTTTAGCATGTGGTATGGCAAAGGCCCAGGTGTTGACCGCAGCATGGACGTGATTCGTCATGCGAATGCGTTTGGCACGGCTAAACACGGTGGTGTGTTGGCGATTGCGGGGGATGATCATGCGGCTAAGTCTTCTACCTTGCCGCATCAGACCGAGCATATGTTTATGGGCGCCTCTATTCCGGTACTCAGTCCGGCCAATGTACAGGAAGTGTTAGATCTGGGCGTGTTTGGTTGGGAGCTGTCGCGTTACTGTGGCTCCTGGGTGGCAATGAAAGCGATTACTGAAAACATGGACTCGGCGATTTCGGCAGAGATTGATCCAAACCGCGTGTCTATTGTGGTTCCGGAAGACTTCCAGTTACCGCCTGAGGGCGTGCACGGGCGGCTTGGTAGCACGCCGCTGGAGCAGGAATACATCATGAACAAGTACCGCATTTATGCGGCGCGTCATTTTGCTCTGGTGAACCGGCTGAATAAAATCATGATTGATAGTGCCAAGCCGCGGCTTGGCATTATTACTTCGGGTAAGTCGTATCTTGATGTGATGCAAGCGCTTGAGGACCTGGGTATAGACCAGCAGCTGGCCAGTGATATTGGTTTGCGTGTGTTGAAAGTAGGTATGAGTTGGCCGCTGGAGCCAGTGAGCACGCACGAATTTGCCAATGGGCTTGAAGAGATTCTGGTGGTGGAAGAAAAGCGTAGCGTGATTGAAGACCAGCTAACCGGGCAGTTGTATAACTGGCCGGTTGCCGAGCGACCGCGTGTGATTGGTGAGTTTGATGAATATGGCAATGACTTGCTGGTTAACTTTGGCGAGCTCACCCCGGCAATGATTGCTCGCGTAGTGTCGGCGCGCATTGCACGCTATTACGACAGCAAGCACATTCGCGATCGCCTGGCGTTTCTTGAAGCCAAAGAGCTCACGTTGGAATCACAACGTGACAAGTTAGACCGCGTACCGCATTACTGCTCCGGCTGCCCGCACAACACCTCAACGGTGGTGCCGGAAGGCAGCCGCGCTGGTGGTGGCATTGGCTGCCATTACATGGTGACCTGGATGAACCGTGAAACGCATTCGTTTACCCAAATGGGCGGTGAAGGCGCGCAATGGATAGGGCAGGCGCCCTTCACAGAAGAGCAACACATATTCCAGAACCTGGGTGACGGTACGTATTTTCATTCCGGCTTGCTGGCAATTCGCGCGGCCATTTCTTCCGGTGTGAACATCACCTACAAAATTTTGTACAACGACGCTGTAGCAATGACCGGTGGCCAACCGCACGACGGGCCTTTAACGGTGCCAATGATTATTGATCAGGTACGTGCGGAAGGCGTGCAAAAAATTGCACTGGTCAGCGACGACATTGAAAAGTATCACGGCAAGCTGAGTACTTTTGATGGCTTGACCACAGACCACAGAGACGACCTGGACCAGGTGCAGAGGCGCATGCGCGACGTGCCGGGTACCTCGGTGATTATTTACGATCAAACCTGTGCCGCTGAAAAAAGACGCCGCCGCAAGAAAGGGATAATGGACGACCCCGCCAAACGCGTGTTTATCAATGAAGACGTATGCGAGGGTTGCGGTGATTGCAGCGTAAAGTCTAACTGCCTGTCGGTGCTGCCCAAGGAAACCGAGCTGGGCAGAAAGCGCCAGATTGATCAAAGCGCGTGTAACAAAGACTTTTCTTGCGTGAAAGGTTTTTGCCCAAGTTTTGTTACCGTACACGGTGGGCAGCTGAAAAAGAAAAAAGCCGTGGGTGAATCAGCTGAATTTGCCAACTTGCCCGAACCGGCTGCCGTAGAATTTGATAAGCCCTGGAATGTGTTGGTTACCGGAGTGGGTGGTACAGGTGTGTTGACCATCAGCGCCATACTGGCGATGGCTGCGCACATTGAAGGCAAAGGTGTGGCCACCATGAACCAAACCGGTCTGGCGCAGAAATTTGGCGCGGTGGTAAGCCACGTGCGCATTGGTCACCGCCAGGAAGACATACACGCGGTGCGCATTGCAGCAGGTGATGCTGATTTATTGCTGGGTTGTGACCTGGTGGTTGCCAACGCGGATGACGCGATTGCCAAATTGCATAGAGACCGCTCGCACGCGGTGGTGAATGATTTTGAAGCGCCTACCGCCGGCTTTATCAACGACCGTGATATGGCATTTCCCGGTGAGGCCATGAAAGCCCTGCTGCGCCAGGAAGTGGGTGAAGAAAAAACGCATTTCATTGATGCTTCAGCAATTGCCACCGGATTGTTGGGTGATTCGATTGCCAGCAACTTGTTTTTATTGGGTTATGCCTATCAACAGGGCTTGATACCCGTAAGCGCCGAATCCATCAAGCAGGCGATAGAGTTAAATGCGGTTGCGATTGACTTCAACATGCAAGCGTTTTTGTGGGGACGCCGCGCGGCGCACGACCTCGAAGCGGTAACTGCCATTGCGCAACCCAAACAAACGCCTGAATTTTTGACCGATCTGGATGAAGTGATTGACTGGCGCGCTGAGCAATTACGGCAATATCAAAACGATGCCTACAGTGACCACTACCGGCAGCAGGTAGCACAAGTGCGCGCAGCTGAAACTGCGTTTGAAGGTCATGACACCTCGTTACCACTGACCGATGCCGTGGCCAGGAACCTGTTTAAGCTGATGGCTTATAAAGACGAGTACGAAGTGGCGCGCCTGTACACCAATGGCGATTTCAAACGCCGTATTGAAGAACAGTTTGAAGGCGACTACACACTGAATTTTCATCTGGCGCCGCCCATGTTGTCAAAGCGTGACCCGGAGACTGGTCATCTGAGAAAGCGCGCGTTTCCACAATGGACACTGCAAATATTCAAACTGCTGGCGAAGTGCAAAGGCTTGCGCGGCACAGCGTTTGATCCGTTTGGTCGCACAGCTGAGCGAAAACAGGAGCGAGAAGCCATAAGGTTATTTGCAGCTGATGTGTCTAAGCTGCTCGCCGATCTGGATAACGGCGACTATCAGGCCGCCATAGAAATTGCGCGCTTGCCATCACACATACGTGGGTTTGGCCATGTTAAGGAAACCAGCATCGCGCTCGCGGAACAAACCCGTTTGAGTTTGTTTGATCGCTTCTATGGACGCGATAACAAAGTAGTTCGCATTAACGTACAAGACGCTGCGTGACAACAGCGAAAAGCAATAGGGCATAAGAGAAAGGTTGTAGAGGTAGGCATGAGTTTGCAAACATTAGATGTAGTCAGCAAAGCTGATTTTGATGGGCATGAAAAAGTAGTACGAGTAACAGACGCGGCCAGCGGCCTGCACGCGATCATTGCTTTGCATAACACCAATCTGGGCCCTGGCCTGGGCGGTTGCCGAATGTACCCTTACGTTAACGAAGAAGCGGCGTGCACTGATGCGCTGCGTTTGTCGCGCGGCATGAGCTACAAAGCGGCCATGGCCGACCTGCCATTGGGTGGTGGTAAATCAGTTATTCTAGGTGACCCCAAGAGCGACAAAACCGACGCCTTGTTTGAAGCCATGGCAGATGCTGTGAATGAGCTGGGCGGCCGATACATCATTGCCCAGGACTCAGGCACCAGTGTTGCTGACATGCAGCTAATGGCAAAACACACCGAGCATATTGCTGGTGGTGACCTGTTGAGTCATGCCGACAACGCCGGAAATTCGCTGGACCCGTCACCGGCCACTGCGTTGGGTGTATTCAAGGGATTGGAAGCGGCCGTTAAGTTCCGATTTGGCGGGAAAAACCTGAGTGGTATGAGCGTGGCGATTCAAGGCCTTGGTAATGTGGGTTTTGGCCTGGCGCGTTATCTGAATGAGGCAGGGGCTGAACTGTTTGTACAAGACATCAATGCCAAGCACGTGCGCCGCGCGGTCAGTGAGCTGGGTGCCACCGAGCTGGTAGGTGATCAGATCTACCGGCACAAAGTAGATGTATTTGCACCCTGCGCCCTGGGTGGAGTGATTAACGACAGTACTATTTTGCAACTCAACTGCCAACTGATTGCCGGTGCGGCCAACAATCAGTTAGTGCGCGCTGATCATGGTCGGCACCTTGCCGCCAGCGACATACTTTATGTGCCCGATTATGTGTTAAACGCCGGCGGAATCATTTGCATTCACCACGCCAGAATAGGCAGCACAATGGCTGAAAGCGATGAGCACGTGGCAAATATTGGCGACACCGTGATGGAACTGCTGCAGCGCAGCAAATACTCTGCTGTTCGCCCCGAGCGCATAGCAGACCGCATGGCCGAAGAACGTTTTAAGCGCCGCTCACCAGACGTGGATGAAGTTGCCTAGCAACAGGGTGCGGCCGCAGCTCACGCTTATGCCTGGCTTAGATTAAAGGGAGATTTCTTACAGTTTCCCTGGCATGGCCGTTTGTTGCATGCCTGTGGTATAAAACAGCTCGCACATCACGCAACATAGGCAACACATGAGCGAGAAAACACAACCGACCGTACTGACCCATTTTGATAATGCGATTGCCAAGGCAAACGCAAAGATCAGCGCTGGCGAGCGAACGTAAACGTTTTCGGTGGCTCTGCTCTGGCAAAAAACGAACTCTAATGGTTACTACGAAGTAAGAACCGCCGGGCGTACCGTGCGCCTGTATAAAGACGGCGTATTCCACAGCCATTACAACCCAAACCTGATCGTAACTCGTGGCGTTTGGGACTTGCTGGTATTGCCCGCTTTACTTCATCCGACCGGAAGTATTCGCAAGGTGTTGATGCTGGGTGTTGGTGGGGGTGCGGCTATTCATCTTCTACAGCATTTTGTAAAGCCGCTGCACATTACCGCCATTGAACTGGATGACATACACCTGAAAATCGCAAAACGATTTTTCAACGTGGATTACCGTAATACCGAACTTCTGCACGCCGACGCCATTCAATGGGTAAAAATACAGGCGGCACGAAAACGGCCAGCACAATTTGACCTGATTATTGATGATTTATACGGCGAAGAAAACGGCGAGCCAATGCGCGCAATTGAAGCCAATGCCGATTGGGTGCGACAAACCAGCCGATTGTTGGCCGACGATGGCTTGCTAGTGACCAACTTTGTAGGCCGGCGCGAGGCGCGCGATGCGTATGTGAGTAAACGAGCGCGAAAATCCAGTGGGTTCAAAAGCAGTTATCGCTTTGAAAACCCGAATTACGACAATGTGATTGTGGCCAGCAGCCGTCAACAAACCACCCGGCGCGATTTCAAAAAACGTTTGCTGGCGCAAAAGCACCTACGAACGGAGGCGTATCAGAACAGTTTCAGCGTTCGCAAGATCACCTAACACTCCCGGCACAGACCTAAACGTCATTCAAAGGGCTCAATACGCCACGCCCTCCTCGATTAAGCACGTGCGTATAAATTTCAGTGGTGCGAATATCCGAGTGCCCCAGCTGCTCTTGCACCGTGCGAATATCCGCGCCGCGCTCTAGCAGGTGAGTGGCAAAACTGTGCCGCAAGGTATGGCAGGATGCCGGCTTGCGAATACCGGACTTGCGAACCGAAGTTCGAACAGCCCGCTGCACCGATTGCTCACCAATGTGATGCCGACGAACCAGTGGCCGACCATGCTGGTCTGTACGCTGGTCCATACTTCTACGCCGCGCAGGAAACAGATATTGCCAGCCAAGCTCAAATGGCGCAGAGGGATACTTCCTGGCCAGCGCATACGGCAGATAAACCCCATCCCAAACATCCGCCATTTTGTCCTCCAGCCAATACAGCCTGACTTTTTCAAACTGCAGTTGCAATGGAGCAACACAGGCTTCAGATAGCGTAGTGATGCGCTGCTTACGACCCTTGCCGTCGCGCACGTACAAAGAGAGCCGTTCAATATCAATGTCTTTAACACGAAGCCGACAAGCCTCCATAACGCGCAAGCCCGACCCATACATAAGCTGAGCACACAACAAGTGCTCACCTTCCAAATTCGCCATTAGCATGCGTATTTCTGCCACCGTAAGAACCACTGGCAGCTTGGTTGGCGCAGACGCCCGCGTGTATTCACCAAGATCAGAAAGCTCACGCCCATAAAAACGCACATACAAATAACTGAGCGCGTTCAAAACTGTTTTCTGAGTGGAAGGACTAACATTGCGTTTAACAGCAAGATGCTCAAGAAACAGAGCCACCTCACGCGAGCCCAGCGTTTCCGGATGCTCCAGACCGTGAAACCTCACGAACTGCAGAGCCCAGTACACATAGACCTGCTCAGTACGCTTAGAATAATGACGCGCACGAAGATGCGCCTGCAAACTGCGGACAAAATTGGATGACATAGCACGTTCCTTATGCTGACGAATTTAAGGTAACATGGGTGGAAACAAGTTGGCAAGTTAGTGGTGGATTTTTGAAAATAAATTGGAAGCAAGATAGAGTGGCGTATTAACGTAATTGTCTACGGGCTCCAATAGTTTGAGATGCAACATCATGAGTAAAATTAAAGAGTTATGAAAAGAACCCAGAAAAAACTCATCGCGGATATATGTCAGCCCGATGCATTGAAACACGTCACTCTGACGTATACTTAACTGTTAGCTGTACTAGATCCAGATGAGCACCAAGAGATTGAGAAGCGTTATCCAGAGTACTGCGCATCATGCTTTGAGCGGTCTTTGTTATGTTCATCCTCATCTTGGCCAAGTTTGCAGAACTCTAGGCATAAATTCAGTTTGTATTGATTTACTTGAGCCAAGGTTCTTTCCGGAGCTAGGAGCTATTCCTAAAGAACTAACTCTTTCAACCGATGCTCTCCGTGAAAAATTTAGTGCAATATTGGAGTCAGAGAATATTAGCCAGAGTGACGTGGAAGAGGCTTATGCCGAATTTGAGTTTGTGCAATCTAGGTGGCCAGTAGGTTGCTGTGTCAAAGTCATCGATTCGCGAGGAAATAAAATGCAGGCTGCCGTAGGCTCCGATGGTGGCTCAGCAGAGGTCTTGTGTGAACACAGCTAACAAGGCGGTCAAGTACGTTACAGCGCTGCGCGCTTCCACCGGACGGTTTAAGCTGCGCTTAATCCGCCGCTTACCGCGACGTTATGCGTCACGCTCCCAAATATCGGTGCCGGCTGATAGAACGCCATAGTGGTTTAGTCCGAATCACTTTCTTCTCGAAATTAGCCACGGATTCTAGAACAACTCCGCGCTAGGTCGCAGCAAATTCAACCCACAGCCCACTTTTGAAACTTGGTATAGAAAGGAGTAGCATCAGGTTCAGGGCACTGAAGAAAGCACCGAGCGAGCGCAAATGGAAATCCGTGGCAATTCAAACAATGAACTATCGCATTACGCATAACAAGGCGGTCAAGTCGTTCGCTCCGCTCACTGGGATGCCGTTAAGCTGCGCTTCCCGGCACCCCTTACCGCGACGTTATGTGTAAGCGTCAGGATTTATCTATGCGGGGTCCGCATGATTTTCTTTGGATTTAACAGAAAGAAGACGCGGGCATGTGGAAGATGTGGTCTCCATAATCCCATCAACGAAGAAACTTGTCATCATTGTGGTAATCTTTGCAAGAAAGGTTTGCGAAGGCTCAAAATCTCCAAAATAAAGGAGGGGCATGCTAATGCAGAGCTGGGCAAGTGGATGCTAACCGCTGCTATGGTGCTTACAATTATGATGTTTCTCGCATTCGGGGCGTAGCAAATGCCCACACATAACAAGGCGGTGAAGTCGCTCACTACGTTCGCTGGGACGCCGTACAGCTGCGCTAAACGGCGCCCCTTACCGCGACGTTATGTGTCATCCGTCGATACATAAGCGCATTCAGTTCTCATG
>CAYGSL010000058.1:0-26501 GCA_964352475.1 uncultured Pseudomonadales bacterium
ATCGCCCCACTACAACCATTGAAACTGGTGTGGCAAATTTTGTTGAATGGTATAAAGATTTTTACAAAACCAGTTAGGCCATATCAGTCTGATATAGCCTGACCGCGCAGGAACCTTAATTCATAAGCGCAAGCAGTTCGTCGCGCTTCTCTTCCATTAGCTGTTGATCGCCACGCGTTTCAACGTTTAAGCGAACAACCGGCTCGGTATTTGACATTCTCAGATTGAAACGCCACTGGGCAAATTCTACGCTTAAGCCGTCCACGTGTTCAACTGAGATTGCGTGCGCCCCGTATTGTTCTTCTACTACGGCTAGCAGCGAAGCAGGGTCTTCAATCGTACGATTAATTTCGCCGCTAACAGGGTACGCTTTCATCCGTTCATCAACCATTTCACTTAACTTTTTTCCATTCACAGACAGTTGCTCAATGACCAGCAACCAGGGAATCATGCCGCTGTCACAGTAGGCGAAATCGCGAAAATAATGATGGGCACTCATTTCACCGCCGTACACAGCATCTTCTTCTCGCATACGCTCTTTGATAAAAGCATGCCCTGTCTTGCTTTGCACTGCCGTACCACCGCGCTGCTCGGCAAGCTCAATCGTATTCCAGGTTAGTCTTGGGTCATGTACAACTTTGGATTTGCTTCCGTCACTAAGAAACGCATCAGCCAACATACCCACTATGTAGTAGCCCTCAATAAATCTTGCATTTTCATCAAAGAAAAAGCATCTATCGAAATCTCCGTCCCAGGCTAATCCCAAATCAGCATTGTGCGATTTAATGGCGTCGATAGTAGGCTGTCGATTTTCTTCCAGTATGGGATTTGGAACACCGTTGGGAAATTCCCCGTTGGCTTCATGGTGAACTTTTATAAACTCAACAGGCAGATGTTTTTCTAGCAGATCAAGTGCTAGGCCCGCGCCCCCATTCCCGGCGTTAACCACTAAACGCAGAGGCTTCAGCTTGGAAACATTTATATAAGAGAGCAGATGCTCGGTGTATTTGGAAGTAAAATCAACACTTGAAAGTTTTCCACGTGTTTCGGCGATAGGCGAAAACTTCTGCGACTCCGCCAGTGCTTTTATATCAAATAAGCCAGTATCTCCGCTGATCGGGCGGGAGCCCTCGCGGACAAACTTCATTCCGTTGTAGTCTTTGGGGTTGTGGCTTGCCGTGACCGCAATACCTCCATCGTAGCCACCGGCGAACGTCGCATGATAGACCTGTTCGGTTCCACACAGTCCGATGTCATCAACATCGACCCCAGAGTCTAACAGCCCGTTCGCTAAAGCGGTTCTCATCGCCGGGCTTGTCAGTCGAATATCATATCCCACAACCACTTTCTTTGGCTTTACAACATCGGCGTAAGCACGCCCGATACGATACGCTACGTCTTCATTCAATTCAGATGGCACTTGGCCACGAACGTCATAAGCCTTAAAGCAGGTAAGTTCTTGCATCGTCTACTTATTCCTCGTACACATTTTCATAATAGTAATTGGTGGCATCAACGAAGCCAGGGACACTGCCGCAATCAAAACGCTTGCCTTTGAACTTATACGCCATCACACAGCCTCTTTTGGCCTGAACCAACAAGGCGTCAGTTATTTGAACCTCGTTGTTTTTTCCTGGCGGCATATCGCGGAGAATATCGAATATATCAGGAGTAAGAATATAGCGACCTATGATCGCCAGGTTGCTGGGCGCTTTATCGGGTGACGGCTTTTCAACCATATCCGTCACTGTGTACAAATCTTCTTTGATGATATCGCCCGCGATCACCCCGTATTTGTCGGTTTCGTTTTCTGGCACTTCTTCAATGGCAACAATACTGCAACGAAACTGCCGGTAGAGATCGACCATTTGAGCCATAACTCCATGGTCCGGATTGAAACACAAATCGTCCGAGAGAATTACGCCAAAGGCTTCATTACCAACCAGCGTCTCGCCAGTGAGAATTGCGTGCCCCAGACCGCGCATTTCGCGCTGGCGAGTAGAAGAGAACGTACCTACATCCAACACTTTTCGTATACTTGTCAGATATTTTTCTTTCGACGTGCCACTAATCTGGTGCTCAAGCTCATAGCTTGTATCAAAATGATCTGCGATGGCGCGTTTACCTCTACCGGTAACAAAGCCAATTTCTGTCAAACCTGCGTCTATCGCTTCCTCTACACCGTACTGCACCAGCGGCTTGTTAACCACGGGCAGCATTTCCTTGGGCATTGATTTAGTAGCCGGAAGGAAACGTGTGCCATAGCCTGCTACAGGAAAAAGACATTTTCTCAACATAGTATTGTTCCAATATTTAGATAAATCGTTTAACGACCGTAAACATCTTCAAAACGAACGATGTCGTCTTCTCCAAGATAGCTTCCAGTCTGCACTTCTATTAATTCCAGTGGGATGACGCCGGGATTGGCTAGGCGGTGTTTGTTACCCAGGGGTATATACGTCGATTGATCTTCGCCGAGAATGAATTCATCGTCTCCGCAGGTCACCGTTGCGCTACCTTTGACAACAATCCAGTGTTCTGCGCGGTGATGATGCATCTGCAAAGATAAGGTGTGTCCGGGGTTAACAATAATTCGTTTAACCTGAAAGCGGTCTGCGCTGACTAAAGATTCGTACGAGCCCCAGGGTCGGTAGACTCTGGTGTGCGCTTCGGCTTCCTCGCGCTCACTATCTTTCAGCTGATTCACCAACAGCTTAATGTCTTGAACCTTGGACTTCTCGGCAACCAGAATGGCGTCTGGAGTTTCGACAATCACAACATCACTCACACCCAATGCGGCTGTTAGTCGTGACTCAGAGTGTATATAGCTATTGCTGACACCTTCCAGAATGACGTCACCGCGACACACATTATTGTCTGCGTCACGCTTACCAATATCCCACAAGCTGGTCCAGGAACCAACGTCACTCCATCCGCAATCCAGAGGAATCATTACACCATTTTCGGTACGCTCCATGACGGCATAGTCGATTGAATCGCTGGGGCACAACGCAAACTCTTCCTCATTAACGCGAATAAAGTCCAGGTCACGGACACTGGCATCATAAGCGGCTTTGCTTTGTTTCAGCAGATCTGGACCGTACTTTTTCAACTCTTCCAGGTATTTGGCTGCGGAAAACAAAAACATGCCGCTGTTCCAGTAATAGTCGCCATTGGCGAGGTATTGCTCCGCGGTTTGCAGATCCGGTTTTTCAACAAACTGCTTAATAGCGCAACAACCATTCTCATCAGCGTTGCTCGCATGGATATAGCCATAGCCTGTTTCCGGCGCCTCAGGGCTGATACCAAAAGTCACCAAGTCTCCCTTGAGAGCTCTGCTCTCTCCAGATCTCACAGCTTCGACAAACGCTTCCGGCATGGCGATGGCATGATCCGCGGGTAGCAGCAGGATCAGGGCGTTTTCATCACGCTCTACTGCACACATCGCCGCTAATGCGGCCGCGGGCGCTGTATTTCTGCCACAGGGCTCCAGAATGATATCCATACCGCAGACGCCAGACGTTTTCAGCTGCTCTGCAACCAAAAAGCGGTGCGCCTCGTTGCACACCACAATTGGACTGTGATCGCCAAATGGCTTTGTACGCTCATGAGTCGCCTGCAAAAGCGATACACCCTCATCAACCAGCGGCAAGAACTGCTTCGGATAGAGTTGCCTCGAAATGGGCCAGAGTCGGCTACCAACACCACCACTAAGAAGAACGGGAATGATCAAAATCTAGCCTTGTGAATCGAGTTTCTCCTTAAATAATAGACTCGGTGACGCAATTCTGTAAGACAATTTAGGTAATTATTAAAGGCTGGTGCAGCAGGCGAAGTAGTTGCTAATTTACTGTACAATTCCAGCCGAAACTTTATCCAGAAATCTCGTCTTATGGCTTTGCAGCAATCACAATTCAGTAAACAAGAACTCGTAGATTGCGGTATGGGCCGCATGTTTGGCGAAGGCAATGCTCAACTACCCATAGACAACATGCTGATGATGGATCGTATCACCTTGATCACCTCAGAAGGCGGCGAATATGGCAAAGGTTTTGTCGAGGCAGAGCTGGATATAAGCGCCGACCTTTGGTTTTTCCAATGCCATTTTCCTGGCGACCCGGTGATGCCAGGCTGCCTGGGTCTGGATGCGATGTGGCAGCTGGTCGGATTTTACCTTGGCTGGAGAGGCAATCCTGGTAAGGGCCGGGCGCTAGGTGCTGGCGAGATCAAATTTACCGGTCAAGTATTGCCAAGTGCAGCAAAAGTAAGTTATCGCCTGGATTTAAAGCGGGTTATTGAGCGCAAATTAATCATGGGCATAGCTGATGGTGTGATGAGTGTGGACGGTGAAGCAATTTACGCCGCCAAAGATTTACGAGTTGGCTTGTTCACCAACCCAAACAATGCAGCGGGTTGAGTTTTTCAGAGGCATAAACAGCAGTAGGTGGAGTAGGTTTTCATGAAGCGTGTAGTCATTACTGGAATGGGCATTGTGAGTTGTCTAGGAAATGATCAGGCAACCGTTACCGACGCACTTCGACATTCCAAATCTGGAATCAGCTATCGCGAAGACTATGCGGAAATGGGTTTCAGAAGTCACGTATCGGGTCGCCCGGATATTGATCTGACCGAGAAAATAGATCGAAAAAAGCTGCGCTTTATGGGTTCTGCCGCAGCCTATGCCTACGTCAGCATGCAAGAAGCTATTGCTGATGCGCAATTGCCGGAGGAGATGGTCTCCCATGAGCGTACCGGGATTATCGCGGGCTCGGGCGGCGCCTCATCGGCAAGCCAGGTCGAAGCAGCGGACATAATGCGTAATAAAGGGGTGAAGCGGGTTGGTCCCTATCGTGTTACGCAAACCATGGGCAGTACGGTATCTGCGTGTCTTGCAACTCCATTCAAGATCAAAGGCGTTAATTACTCGATTTCATCCGCCTGCTCAACCAGTGCTCACTGCATTGGCAACGCTTATGAGCAAATTCAATTAGGCAAGCAAGATATTGTATTTGCCGGTGGCGGCGAAGAAGAACATTGGACCTTGAGCTGCCTGTTTGATGCAATGGGTGCCTTGTCGACCAAATATAATGATAAACCCGACGAAGCAAGTCGGGCCTATGACGCCGATCGCGACGGGTTTGTCATTGCCGGAGGCGGTGGCATGGTTGTGCTTGAGGAGCTTGAGCACGCGTTGGCACGAGGTGCCAACATTGTTGCCGAGGTTACAGGCTATGGTGCAACGTCTGACGGCTACGATATGGTTGCACCTAGCGGCGAAGGCGCGCAACGCTGTATGCAGCAAGCTCTTGCAACACTCGATGGTCCAGTACAATACATAAATGCCCACGGCACCAGCACGCCGGTAGGTGATCTTGCCGAACTGGGCGCGATAAAAAATACGTTTACCGGTGACATTCCAACCATCAGTTCAACCAAATCACTTTCCGGACATTCACTGGGTGCAGCTGGCGTACAAGAAGTTATTTATAGCTTATTGATGCTTAAGGGTGATTTTATTGCGGCATCAGCAAATATCAATCAACTAGACGCCAATGCTGAAGGCTTGCCTATTGCACTTGAAACACAGGAAAACGCAGGCCTGCAGCGAGTTATGTCTAACAGTTTTGGTTTCGGTGGAACCAATGCAAGCCTGGTAATGCAGCGCTACCAAGCCTGATTTACAATATGCCGTCAAATGGCATGAAGTCGATCATATCACCCGCTTGTAGGGTGGCGCCTGCGGGAATCACGGCAAAACCGTCTGCCCATACAACGCTGCTGAGAACACCGGAACTCTGGTTCGGAAATATTGTAACGGCAGTGCCATCCTCGTCGCGCACTAACTTTGCTCTCAAATATTCTTCCCGACTGCCAGCCTTCGACCAGTTGAAATCAGCACGAACCGGGATTGCTCCAGGGTTTACATCCCCTACAACACCCTGCATACGCAGCAGATAAGGCCTTACAACCACGGCAAATGTTGCAAATACCGACACCGGATTGCCTGGCAAACCGAAAAACGGTGTGCTTCCTATTCGCCCGTAGGCCAGAGGCTTGCCAGGCTTCATCGCCAGCTTCCAGAAATCGAGTGTGCCAAGCGATTCAATCACGGTTTTAACAAAATCCGCGTCGCCTACTGAAACGCCGCCACTGGAAATCACGATGTCGGCATTTTGGCTGGCATCAGACAGGCATTGCTCGGTTGCCTGTAGATTATCGGGCACAATACCGGCATCAATAACGTTTATACCAAGCCGCTCCAGCAAGCTACTCAAAAGGTATCGGTTCGAATTGTAGATTTGATCGCCACTGACCGCTTGACCAGGCTCCAATAACTCATCACCAGTCGATAGCACTGCCGCCGTCAGCGGCTTGAACACGGGAAGAGCGTCTTTGCCTAAAGAAGCTGCCAGGCCAATATGCCGGGCACTCATTCGTGTACCGTGCTGAATCACTACACTTCCAGCCACAATGTCCTGGCCACGCGCGCGAATATTGTCGCCTTCTGCAACAGCGTGATTTACTCGCAGCTGGCCATTTTGCTCGTCGCAGTTCTCTTGCATCACCACTGCATCGGCATTCTCAGGAATACTCGCACCGGTGAATATTCGCGCAGCTTCACCCGCCTGCAGAGGATGTGCTGCATGACCCGCATAGATAGTCTGAGCAACCGGCAATACTGAAGAGGCGCTTACATCAATCGCGCGCAGCGCATAACCGTCCATCGCTGAATTGTCGCTGGGCGGCACGTTTATCTCCGCTACCAGATCTTCTGCCAATACGCAGTTTGAGCTAGAGAGCAAACTACGCTGTTCAATAATTGACGTGGCTTGCACATCAGACAGCAGAAACTCTCTCGCCTGTGAAACCGGCGTTAACTTGGGCGACATAATGGGGCTCTAGTAAACGCGCTGCTCACGTGTTTTTAACACACCGACAAAATTACAGGGCTTATGCTGCGCATCTAACTGCTCACGCAAAATTCCTTCCCATGCCGTTTTGCACGCACCGGTTGAACCGGGTATGCAGAAAATAGCCGTATCGTTAGCAATACCGCCAAGAGCGCGTGACTGCACGGTGGATGAACCAATTTCCATATAGGATAAATAGCGAAAGACCTCACCAAAACCCTCAATGCTTTTATCAAACAGCGGCGCCATTGCTTCGGGTGTGGAGTCTCTTCCCGAAAATCCGGTTCCGCCAGTCATCAGCACTACTTTTATATCAGGGTCGGCGATTAGCTTTGAAACGCTCGCTCGCAATTGATAAATATCGTCTTTGACAATTTCTCGATAAGGCACACGATGACCGGCCGCCACACAGGCGTCGTCCAGGTAGTCGCCAGAAGTATCGTTACTTCGGGTACGTGTGTCGGATACGGTGATCACCGCAATGTCCATGCTTGTCTGAGTATTGTCTTGCATAGCTCTACCAGGACCGTTGTTGAATACCGAAATTACGGAGTATTTTCTGGCAATCCAGTTCGTAGTTCAATACTTTACTCTGCAAGTCTATATTCAAATAAGAGTCGGGGGCTATCCGTTCTAGCATTCTCGCAGAACTTAGTACGTCTTTACTGGCTATATGGAAAACACCATAGTTGCGCGCGCCAGTCTCCAATTGCTGGAGAATCGCATACATTACTCTGGCAACCTCCTCCGGTGCCACCGGCGTGCCAGTGGCCTGTGCCACCAAATCAGGTGCGGCATGATCACCCAGCGCCTGTTTTACCTCGGATGATAGATAGGCTCGTTCGCGACCTAACAGCCAACCAGGGCGTAAGATGATGTGCTTTTGAAACTGCCTCCTTACAATAGATTCCCACCGATGCCACACTTTCGCCATGTCAGATGCCGGGCTGGGTTTATCAAGCTCTGAATAGGCTTGCTTGGCACGACCATCGTATACACTGGAACTGCTTAAATGCAGAAAAGGAATATTGTTCCTGGAGACAGCTGCACACAGGGTTTTAACCATATCAACCAGGTGCAAGCGGCGCCTGAAAGACAATCTACTGAGTGGAATCTGTGGAGTGAACACAACGCAGTCACTCTGTGCTGTTTCAACTTCGTTGATTAACTCGTCGCTAAGCGTTTCCTCAAGGCTGGGCAGAGCAATGTGCTGGTAGCTGATTCTGGACTGGTCTAGCAGACCAGAAAGCTCCTGAGCGACCTGATGCTCAGCTCCCAGAAGGAGAACATTCAAAACGGAATGTCGTCATCAAAGTCATTGAAGTTATCGCCTGCTGGCGCGGCTTGCGGCGCGGCTTGCTGATGAGATGGCGCTTGTTGTTGTGGCGCCGCCTGTTGATAAGGAGCATCGCCCTGCTCATAGCCGCCTGCGCTTCCACGGCTGTCCAGCATTTGCATCTCACTGGCGACTATTTCAGTGGTATATCGATCTTGCCCGGATTTGTCCTGCCATTTACGCGTACGCAAGCTTCCTTCCACATAGACCTTGGAGCCCTTGCGAAGGTATTCTCCAGCAATTTCGCCCAAACGATTGAAGAATACAACCCGGTGCCACTCAGTGCGCTCCTGAGGCTGGCCAGTTTGTTTGTCTTTCCACGATTCGGAAGTGGCAATCGACACATTGGTTACCGCATTACCACTGGGCATGTACTTGCTTTCGGGGTCTTGCCCACAGTTGCCGACCAGAATTACTTTGTTTACGCCGCGCGCCATTGCCGCTCTCCACTGATTACTTCGTGGTCGGACTATACCAAACTACGCTAGCTGTGAAAGCATCAATTCGCTCCTGTCGACCTCTATTTTTAAGCTTGGCACAGATCTTTCCACGATTTGGCAACGTAACACCATCGCGCAAGTAAATCACAGGCGCTGCAATCCGATTTTGCAATGCCTGCTACCGCCACAGTATACTTCGCGGTTCGCCGGCATTTTCTTACCAACGCAGACATTATTGAATGGACAAAATCCTCGTTCGCGGTGCGCGAACCCATAACCTGAAAAACTTTGACCTTGAACTGCCGCGCGACAAACTAGTCGTGATTACCGGCCTTTCAGGTTCAGGCAAATCATCGCTGGCGTTTGATACCTTGTATGCAGAAGGCCAGCGCCGTTATGTGGAATCGCTGTCTGCCTATGCTCGGCAGTTTCTGTCCATGATGGAAAAGCCTGATGTTGAACACATAGAAGGCTTATCACCGGCGATCTCTATAGAGCAGAAGTCCACATCGCATAACCCCAGATCAACCGTAGGCACCATCACCGAAATTTATGATTACCTCAGGCTTCTCTATGCCCGAGTAGGCATTCCACGTTGCCCGGATCACGGTGAAGCACTGGAAGCACAAACAGTCAGCCAGATGGTAGATACCGTTCTTGATATGGACGAGGGCTGCCGCCTGATGCTGTTATCGCCGCTCGTGCGCGACCGCAAAGGCGAGCACCTGCATGTGTTTAACGAGCTTCGTTCCGGAGGCTTTGTCCGCGCTCGCGTAGATGGCATCGTTATAGAGCTGGATGAAGTGCCCAAGCTAGACAAGAAGAAGAAACACAGCATCGAGGTGGTAGTAGATCGTTTTAAGGTCAGAGATGATTTGCAGCAGCGACTGGCAGATTCATTTGAAACTGCTTTACAGCTCTCAGACGGACTCGCCATCATCGCACCCATAGATGGCGAAGACGGCACTGAAGAAATCTCATTTTCTGCTCGCTTTGCTTGCCCCGTTTGCGGCTACAGCATCAGTGAACTCGAACCGCGGATGTTTTCATTTAACAATCCTGCGGGTGCTTGTAGCGAGTGCGACGGTCTGGGCGTAAAACAGTTTTTTGACCACGATCGCATAGTCCAACACCCGGAATCCAGCCTGGCCGAGGGCGCAATCAGAGGCTGGGATAGGCGCAGTGTTTATTATTTTCATATGTTGAAGTCATTGGCTGAACACTACGACTTTGACATTGATAAACCGTTTGAGAAGCTCAGCAAGAAACACCAAAAAGCGATACTGCAAGGCAGTGGCGACGAGACCATCAGTTTCAGCTATGTGAATGACCGTGGTGATGTCTTCAAGCGCAACCACAGATTCGAAGGTGTCATTCCTAACCTGGAACGGCGCTATCGCGACACAGACTCGCAAATGGTTAGAGAAGACCTGGCCAAGTACATCAGCAGCCAGTCTTGCCCTGCGTGTTCAGGTACCAGACTCTCCACAGCCTCTCGCAATGTGTTTGTTGATGAGGTAAGCCTGCCCACGGTATCGGCTATGCCGGTAGGAGACGCTCACGACTACTTCAGCAATATGAAGCTGGAAGGGCGCCGTGGCGAAATTTCAGAGAAAATTCTTAAAGAGCTGCGTGCTCGCCTGCAGTTTCTGGTTAACGTTGGTTTGAACTACCTGACCCTGGATCGAAGCGCAGACACCTTATCCGGCGGTGAAGCACAGCGCATACGTCTGGCCAGCCAGATTGGTGCCGGGCTGGTTGGCGTAATGTACATTCTGGACGAGCCGTCCATTGGCCTACATCAGAGAGACAACCAACGATTGCTGGATACCTTGATCCACCTACGCGATCTCGGCAATACCGTTATTGTTGTTGAGCACGATGAAGATGCTATTCGGGCAGCGGATCATATCGTTGATATCGGACCAGGGGCGGGTGTGCACGGAGGCGAAATAGTTGCCCAGGGGAAATTGAAGGACATTCTTGGTTCCAAGAATTCGCTCACAGGGAAATATCTCTCAGGGAAAGAAAAAATCGCTATCCCAAACCTGCGAACGCCACCTAAAGATGGTTACAAAATACTTCTGCAAGGGGCCTCAGGCCACAACCTGCAAAACATAGACCTTGACGTTCCATTGGGATTACTGACCTGTGTTACCGGCGTTTCAGGCTCAGGCAAATCCACACTGATCAACCAAACCTTGTATCCATTAGCAGCGACAGAGCTGAATGGTGCGACTACGTTGACACCAGCACCGCATGAATCGGTCAGTGGCCTCGACAAGATCGACAAGTGCATAGACATAGACCAAAGCCCAATTGGGCGTACACCGCGCTCCAATCCCGCAACTTACACCGGTATATTCACACCAGTGCGAGAGTTATTTGCCGGCACGCAGGAAGCTCGATCGCGAGGTTACAAACCGGGTCGCTTCAGTTTCAATGTAAAAGGCGGTCGCTGTGAAGCGTGCCAGGGCGACGGCGTAACCAAAGTGGAAATGCACTTCCTTCCCGACATCTATGTACCCTGCGATGTCTGCAAAAGCAAACGCTATAACCGCGAAACACTGGAGATTAAGTACAAGGGCAAGAGCATCGACGATGTTCTGAACATGACCATCGAGGAAGCCGGTGAGTTCTTCACAAACATTCCCGCCATTTCCCGAAAACTGCAAACGCTGATCGACGTAGGCCTGTCTTACATCCGCCTGGGCCAGGCGGCCACCACGCTGTCTGGTGGTGAAGCGCAGCGCGTAAAGCTGTCCAGAGAGCTCTCTAAACGAGGCACGGGGCAGACCCTCTACATACTCGACGAACCCACTACCGGTCTGCATTTCCATGATATCAAGCAACTTCTGCAAGTGCTGCACAGGTTAAGAGACCAGGGGAATACCGTAGTAGTCATCGAGCATAACCTTGACGTTATCAAGACTGCGGACTGGATTATTGATCTGGGGCCTGAAGGTGGTTCTGGTGGTGGGCAGATTATTGCGACTGGTACGCCGGAAGATGTGGCGGCTAATAAGAAGTCGTTTACTGGGCAATTTTTGAAAAGTACTCTGGCTGCATAGGGCCAAAAAGATAGCCCCGAGGGGCGCTGACCAACTAGGGCTTGTGCGGTGCGACGCAAAGCTGCGGCCAGGGTCTTCTACTTCGTGTCAACGGCCGCTCCGCGGTTCCCTCTCTCCCAAAAAATGACTTTCGTAGAAAGGCATTTTTGAGAGTGAGGGTATGGCGCAGCCATTCGGAGTAGGGGACCGGCCAGCGAGCGTAGCGAAGTAGACTATTCGCCGCGTCACGCATTTAGAAATTCAAACTATCAGAACAGCTACCACTGCCCCCGAATCAGAAACAAAAAAGCCCACACAAGGCGGGCTTCTCAGAGCGTTGGAAGAAGGCGCTTAGTCCTCGTCTTCCACCGCATCATCGTCATCATCAAAATCCGGCTCTTCCGGAATAGGACGATCAACCAACTCAACGTACGCCATAGGTGCCGCATCCCCAGCACGAAGACCGCACTTCAGAATACGCAGATAGCCACCAGGACGAGACTCGTACCGCGGACCCAACTCAGTGAACAGTTTGCCCACCGCCTTCTTGTCACGCAAACGATCAAATGCCAAACGACGATTCGCAACAGAATCCTCTTTAGCAAGAGTAATCAGAGGCTCAGCAACACGACGCAACTCTTTAGCCTTGGGCAAAGTCGTTTTAATCAACTCATGCTCAACCAAAGACGCCGTCATGTTACGGAACATCGCTTTGCGGTGAGAACTGTTGCGGTTTAACTGACGACCGCTTTGACGATGACGCATGGGATTCTACCTAATAATATCTTTTCGCTTTAATGCTTAAGAAGCCAGAACGCGTTCGTCGTTCTTCAGGCTTGCTGGTGGCCAGCTCTCAAGGCGCAGACCCAACTGCAGACCACGAGATGCCAATACATCCTTAATTTCAGTCAATGACTTCTTACCAAGGTTCGGTGTTTTCAGCAATTCAACTTCAGTACGCTGAACCAGATCACCGATGTAATAAATACTTTCCGCCTTCAGGCAGTTCGCAGAACGAACAGTCAGCTCAAGATCATCAACCGGGCGCAACAGAATCGGATCGATCGAGTCTTCAACTTCCCGCGGCTCATCAGATGTATCACTTTCAAGGTCAACGAATACCGCAAGCTGCTGCTGAAGAATAGTGGCTGCACGACGAATCGCTTCTTCAGGATCAATTGTTCCATCAGTGCGAAGATCAAGAACCAGCTTATCAAGGTCAGTTCGCTGCTCTACTCGAGCGCTTTCAACAACGTAAGATACTTGCAGAACCGGGCTGAATGAGGCGTCCAGCAGCAAACGACCAATAGAACGAGTGTCATCTTCGCCTTGGTTGCGTGAATCGGCAGGCACGTAACCACGGCCACTTTCAACGGTAAGGCGCATGTTCAGAGTACCGTTGTCATTCAACTGGGCAATAACATGTTCAGGGTTTTTCACCTCAACGTCGGCTTCCAACTGTAAGTCGCCTGCAGTCACCACGCATGGTCCAACTTTGTTTAATGTCAGCGTCGCTGATTCTTTGCCTTCCATTTGGATGGCGACACCTTTAATGTTTAGCAGGATATCGATAACGTCTTCCTGCACACCTTCCATGGTGCTGTACTCATGCAGCACACCGTCGATGTCTACCTCGGTGATGGCGCAGCCTGGCATAGACGACAACAAAATGCGTCGCAATGCGCTGCCCAAAGTGTGACCAAAACCGCGCTCCAAAGGCTCAAGTACAACTTTTGCCTGTGTTTCGCCAACGTCCTGCACATCAATGACGCGTGGGGTTAAAAATTCCGTTACGGCACTTTGCATATGAACACCTGTTGCACTAATTCCAATGAGGGCTTGTATTGCGTAATCGCTACTTACTTCGAGTACAGCTCGACAATAAGGTTTTCGTTAATTTCCGGCGGCAGATCGTCACGCTCTGGCACACGCTTGAACGTGCCAGACATTTTGCTTGCATCCATTTCAATCCAATCTGGCTCACCACGTTGTGCAGCCAAGGCTAAAGCCGACTGCACTCGCAGCTGCTTCTGAGACTTTTCACGTACTGACACTACATCGCCAGCCGCCACAGTGTAAGACGCGATATTAACCGCCTGGCCATTCACCATAATGGATTTATGAGCAACCAATTGGCGCGCTTCTGAACGCGTTGAGCCGTAACCCATTCGATACACAACATTGTCTAAACGAGTTTCCAACAACTGCAGCAAGTTCTCGCCAGTTGCACCTTTCTGACGTGCAGCTTTTTTGTAGTAGTTGCGAAATTGCTTTTCCAATACGCCGTATAAACGACGAACTTTCTGCTTCTCTCGTAACTGCACACCGTAGTCTGATAATCGACCACGGCGAATACCGTGCTGACCAGGTGCAGTCTCAATCTTGCACTTGGCATCAATCGGGCGCACACCACTCTTCAGAAACAGATCAGTTCCTTCACGACGTGAGAGCTTGCAGGTAGGTCCTAAATATCTGGCCATTCTTTAAATACTCCCTAAACGCGTCGCTTTTTCGGCGGACGGCAGCCGTTGTGTGGAATTGGCGTTACATCTTCTATGTTGCTGATGGTGTAACCGCAATTATTCAGTGCACGAATAGCCGATTCACGACCTGGTCCTGGACCTTTCACTCGTACATCAAGATTCTGTAAACCGTATTCTTGTGCAGCTGTACCAGCACGTTCTGCGGCAACCTGCGCTGCAAACGGTGTGCTTTTCCGTGAGCCACGAAAGCCTGAACCACCAGAGGTCGCCCAGCTTAAGGCATTGCCCTGACGGTCAGTGATCGTAACAATGGTGTTGTTGAATGACGCGTGAATATGCGCAATTCCGTCGGCCACTGACTTTTTGACCTTCTTCTTCGTACCTTTTGCTGATGGCTTCGCCATGATTTACCTTCTTGATTAACTCGTCTGTACGCTGCGGATGCCGGCGCTATTTACGGATAGGCTTACGTGGGCCTTTGCGCGTTCGCGCGTTCGTCTTGGTGCGCTGACCACGAAGCGGCAGGCTCTTACGATGCCGCAAGCCACGATAGCAACCCAAATCCAGCAGGCGTTTGATGTTCATTGACACCTCACGACGCAGATCACCTTCAACCGTGAGTGCAGAAATGGCCTGGCGCAAATTGTCCATATCGCCTTCAGTCAGGTCCCCGATCTTGGTTTGCTGTTCAATTCCGGCGGATGCGCACAGCTGTTTGGCCGTTGTACGACCAATACCAAAGATGTACGTCAGTGAAATCACTGCGTGCTTATGATCCGGAATGTTGACACCGCCAATACGTGCCATACTTTTGCTCCAATGCTCTTGTTATGCGCCCACTGCTGGCTTATCCAGCGAAAAAAAGGCGCGATATAGTATCTCTAAACTATTGAATTATCAATAACTATTACTCAGCCCTGCCTTTGCTTATGGCGCGGTTCCGCCTTGCAGATCACCCGCACAACACCTTTGCGGCGGACTACTTTGCAATTTCTGCAAATCTTCTTAACTGATGCTCTAACTTTCATTTCACTTACCTATCAAGTTCCGCCGTTACCGGCCAAACGTCTTCATATTGCTCTTCTTCATCAACGACTCGTATTGCGTTGACATTAAGTGAGACTGGACCTGGGACATAAAATCCATCAACACAACTACCACAATCAACAAAGACGTGCCGCCCAGATAAAACGGTACATTCCAAAACACCACCAAAAACTGCGGTAGCAAACACACCATGGCCATGTAAATCGAACCAAACAAAGTCAGGCGGGTCAGCACGTTGTCTATGTACGTGGCCGTTTGTGCGCCTGGACGAATACCCGGCAAAAACGCGCCGGATCGCTTCAGGTTGTCTGCTACATCAGTCGGGTTAAACATCAACGCCGTGTAGAAGAAACAGAAAAAGATAATCAGCGCCGTGAACAGAATAATGTTCAAAGGCTGGCCTGGGCCAATCACCAATGCAAATTCCTGCAGCCAGTCCATGTCACTGGCCGATTGACCGAACCACTGGGCCAAAGACGCCGGAAACAGCAAAATACTGGAAGCGAAAATGGCAGGTATCACACCAGACATGTTCACCTTGAGCGGCAAATGGCTGCTCTGTGCCTGCATCATGCGCCGGCCTTGCTGACGTTTGGCGTAGTTGATCGTAATACGCCTTTGTCCGCGCTCGATGCGAACAATCAGGTAGATAACACCAATCGCAATAACAAGTATGGCAAGTAACACGAGAATGCTGAGTTCGCCCTGGCGCGCCTGCTCCAGTGATTGCCCAATAGCACTTGGCAAGCCCGCGACAATACCAGCGAAAATCAGCATTGAAATGCCGTTGCCAATACCGCGCTCAGTAATCTGCTCACCCAGCCACATCATGAACACCGCACCCGTTACCAGCGACGTGATCGACACAAAATAGAACGTAAAACCTGGCGCAAATGCCAAGCCTTGGCCAGCCATACCTACTGACATGCCGGTGCCCTGAATCAAGGCCAATATAACGGTACCGTAACGCGTGTACTGCGTGATTTTGCGCCGACCCGCTTCGCCTTCTTTCTTCAATGCTTCCAGTGAAGGCGTTACCGCCGTCATTAGCTGCATGATAATCGACGCAGAAATGTACGGCATGATGCCCAGTGCCAGGATACTCATTCGCTCCAATGCGCCACCTGAGAACATATTGGCTAAGCCAATAATCGTGCCCTGGTTCTGGTTGAATAAGGCTTCCAATTGGTCGGGGTTGATACCGGGTACAGGAATATGTGTGCCAATCCGGTAGACGATAATGGCCATAAACAAAAAGCGAATACGCGCCCACAGCTCACCAGTGCCAGCCTGATTGGTCGCGTTTTGCTGTTGTGGCCCTTTCTTCGCCATAATAGTCTCGAGCCTTAGCTCTCTATTGACCCGCCTGCTTTCTCAATGGCTTCGCGTGCACCTTTGGTGACAGCGATGCCTTGAAGTTTAACCGCCTTGTTAAGCTCGCCTGACAAAAACACTTTTGCTCTCAGCATGTTGTCATTGATCAGATCAGCGTCTTTAAGCGCTTGCAAAGTAACTACATCTGCAGTCACCGCATTTAACTCTGACAGGCGAACCTCTGCAGTAGTTCGCGCCATGCGAGACGTAAAACCGTATTTAGGTAAGCGTTTTTGCAGTGGCATCTGGCCACCCTCAAAACCTGGCCGTACACGACCACCGGAACGAGATTTCTGCCCCTTGTGACCGCGCCCGCATGTTTTGCCGGAACCACTGCCGATTCCACGCCCAACACGCTTGGCCGCTTTTTTATGGCCAGGTGCTGCGCTCAGCGAATTTAATCGCATTCTGTCGTCTGCTTCAGCCATTACGCGCTCTCTTCCACTTTTAACAAATAGATTGCTTTATTAATCATGCCGCGATTGGCCGCAGTGTCTTGAACTTCAACACTGTGTCCGATACGTCGCAGGCCAAGTCCCGCCACACAGGCTTTGTGCGACTTTAGACGTCCATTGGTGCTTTTCACCAGCGTTACTTTAATCATGTTTGAATCTGCCATCTCGCTTTCCCGGCTTAATTCAGAATATCTTCAACGGATTTGCCGCGCTTGGCCGCCACTTCATCGGGCGAGCGCATAGACTTCAAACCTTCAAAGGTTGCACGTACAACGTTTACCGGATTTGTTGAGCCATAACACTTGGCCAATACGTTGTGCACGCCAGCTAATTCCAGAACAGCACGCATCGCACCACCGGCAATAACACCAGTACCTTCAGATGCTGGCTGCATATAAACTTTTGATGCACCATGACGTGCTTTGATCGGATATTGAATAGTGCTGCCATTCAAATCAACGTCAATCATATTGCGACGTGCCGCTTCCATGGCTTTTTGAATCGCTACTGGCACTTCACGCGCCTTACCACGACCATAACCCACTCGGCCATTGCCATCGCCAACAACAGTTAACGCGGTGAAACCGAATATTCGACCACCTTTTACGACTTTGGCAACCCGGTTCACCTGAACCAGCTTTTCCTGCATGCCTTCGCCGTTATTGTCTTTCGCGTCTAAAAATGCCATTACTTAACCCTTTAGTCAGAACGCCTGGGCGCCCTTAGAATTCCAGTCCGTTTTCGCGCGCTGAATCCGCCAACGCCTTAACACGACCGTGGTATTTGTACCCGGCGCGATCAAATGCAACTTTTTCGATACCGGCGCTCTTGGCGCGCTCAGCAATCAATTTGCCTACAGCTTCTGCCGCGCTTACATTGCCGGTTTTATCCAGCTTGAGATCTTTATCGAGCGTTGATGCGCTGGCCAAGACCTTGTCACCTTTCGCAGTGAACACCTGGGCGTACATATGCCGAGGTGTGCGATGTACGCTGAGACGGCTAACATCCAGTTTTCGGATATGAGCTCGACCACGCTTAGCGCGGCGAAGTCTGGAATCGTTCTTTACACTCATTGTCTTACTCGTTTACCTGCTGCCCTGCACCGGGCTCTGCATTGGCCTATCTATTTACCGGTTACTTTTTCTTGGCTTCTTTACGCCGTACGTATTCATCAGCGTATCGAACACCTTTGCCTTTATAAGGCTCTGGTGGGCGGAATGCGCGAATTTCGGCAGCCGCCTGACCTAATAATTGCTTATCAATTGAACTCAGCACAATCTCGGTTTGGCTGGGCGTTTCCGCACTAACACCTTCCGGCAGTTCGTAGTCGATTGGATGCGAAAAACCCAACACAAGATTCAACTTCTTACCTTGCGCATTGGCACGGTAACCAACGCCGTTCAACTGCAGCTTCTTCTGAAACCCTTCTGCGACACCAACAACCATGTTGTTGACCAGCGAACGGAAAGTACCCGCCATTGCCTTGGACGCACGCGCATCATTCTTTGCTGCAAATGTCAGACTTCCGTCTTCCTGCTCAATCTTAACCAACGGATTGATGTTCAGTTGCAGACTGCCTTTACTACCTTTCACAGAGATCTGTGTGTCATCCAGGCTCACTTCTACACCTTTCGGCAGCGTTACTGGATTATTTGCTACTCTGGACATTGTTCTCTCGCTTTCAACATTACTGTGGCCGTTTTAGAAAACGGTGCACAGTACCTCACCACCAATACCGGCATTGCGTGCCGCGCGATCAGTCATCACACCTTTGCTGGTAGACACTATCGCCACACCCAAACCACCACGAATTGACGGAATAGAATCTTTACCTGAATACACACGCAATCCAGGACGACTGGCACGATCAATCTCGGAGATAACTGCTTTACCCTGGTGATATTTCAAACCAATGGTTAATTCCGCTTTGTTACCTTCTGATTCTGCAACAGCAAAATCATTGATATACCCTTCTTCTTCCAATACTTTCGCCACAGCTGCTTTGATCTTTGACGACGGCATCGCCACAGACACTTTTGCAGCCATCTGCGCGTTGCGTATTCGCGTCAGCATATCGGCTATCGGGTCTTGCATACTCATAACTGTTCTCCGCTTGGCTCTCTAGCCGTTTACCAACTGGCCTTAACCAGTCCGGGGATGTCCCCTTGCATGGCGTGCTCGCGTAATTTGTTTCGACACAATCCGAACTTACGGTAAACGCCGTGCGGTCGACCTGTAATCTGACAGCGACGCACACCCCTGCATGGGCTGGCGTTGCGCGGCAGTTTCTGCAAGCCAATTTGCGCTTCCCACATCTCTTCATCAGTAGACTGTGGGTTCTTCAGAATCGCCTTCAGTGCAGCGCGCTTTGCAGCGTACTTTTCAACTGTTTTCTGGCGCTTCTTCTCTCGCGCAACCATTGATGCCTTTGCCATTGGGTATTAACCTCGGAACGGAAAATTAAATGCTTTCAATAACGCACGGCCTTCTTCATCCGTGCGTGCTGACGTAGTCACAACAATGTCAAGACCGCGTAACTTATCGATTTTGTCGTATTCGATCTCAGGGAACATGATTTGCTCGGTAACACCCATTGCAAAGTTGCCGCGCCCATCAAACGACTTGGGGCTCAAGCCGCGAAAGTCTCGAATTCGTGGGATCGAAATATTGATCAGACGATCGAGGAATTCGTACATACGCGCACTGCGCAAAGTCACTTTGGCGCCAATCGGCCAACCGTCACGAATCTTGAATCCTGCAATCGACTTACGCGCTTTTGTTACAACTGCTTTCTGACCGGCAATTTTTTCCAAATCGCCCAAAGCATGCTCCAGCACCTTCTTGTCTCCCACGGCTTCGCCCAAACCCATATTCAGGGTAATTTTGGTCACTTGTGGAACTTCCATTACGTTCTTCAAGCCCAGCTCTTGCTGTAACTTGGCACGCAACTCGCTCTTGTAAAGCTCTTCTAGTCTAGCCATTACGCATCAATCACTTCTTGAGTGGATTTATAAATCCGTACTTTTTTACCGTCTTCCTGAACCTTGAAACCAACCCGATCTGCCTTGTCGGTAGATGTGTTGAATATCGCCAGGTTGGACACCTGAATAGGCGCTTCTTTTTCCTTGATACCGCCCTGCTCGCCAACATTAGGGTTTGGGCGCGTATGTCGCTTAACCATGTTGACACCAGCTACCAACGCACGACCATCGTCACGCATGGTGATAATCTTGCCACGCTTACCTTTATCGCGGCCTGTGATTACGATGACTTCGTCATCTCGCTTTAATTTGTTCATCTTCGTCTTGCCTTCAAGTACCGGGCTCAGCTTGCCGCAATCGCTACAACACTTCCGGTGCGAGCGAAATAATCTTCATGAATTTTTCAGTACGCAGCTCACGAGTAACCGGCCCGAAAATCCGCGTGCCTATCGGCGCGTTCTGCGCATTCAGCAGTACTGCTGCATTGTCATCAAACTTAATCAGGGAACCATCACCACGACGAACACCCTTCTTGGTTCTAACAACTACCGCCGTCATCACCTGGCCTTTTTTTACCTTTCCGCGAGGAATGGCTTCCTTAACGCTGACCTTGATCAGGTCACCAACACGTGCATAGCGACGGTGTGAGCCTCCCAACACTTTGATGCACATCACCTTGCGTGCACCGCTGTTGTCTGCAATTTGCAGGTAGGATTGTGTTTGAATCATGTCGCTATCTCGTTCTCAAACGGCCTTTACTGTAAAGGCTCTAAATCTGTTCTGCTTTCTGGTCAATCCGCACCAAGGTCCAGTTCTTGGTCTTGGACATGGGTCTTGACTCTGCAATCGTCACTGTATCGCCAGCAGTGCACTCATTGTTTTCATCATGCGCATGCAGCTTTGATGATCGAGTGATGAACTTGCCATACACCGGGTGTCTTACCCGACGCTCATGCAATACAACAATCGATTTGTTCATTTTGTCGCTGACAACCTTACCGGTTACCGTACGAACGATTTTGTTTTCACTGGCGCTCATATCAACCCTCAGCCTTCTCGGTAAGCACAGTCTTAACGCGAGCGATGTCTCGCTGCATTATGCGCATCAAATGTGATTGTCCCAGCTGCCCAGTGGCTTTCTGAAGACGCAAACGAAACTGCTCTTCCCTAAGCTTCAATAGCTCTGTATTCAATTCATCAACGCTTTTGTCGCGCAATTCTGCCGCTTTCATCACATCACCGATCGTTTAACGAACGCGGTTGGTACAGAAAGCTTTGCGGCCGCTAGCGCGAACGCTTCTCTGGCCAGCTCTTCTGGAACACCTTCCACTTCATACAACATTTTGCCTGGCTGAATCTGTGCCACCCAGTACTCCACATTACCCTTACCCTTACCCTGGCGAACTTCCAGTGGCTTCTGGGTAATTGGCTTATCCGGGAAAACCCGAATCCAAATTTTTCCGCCACGCTTGATGTGACGCGTCATTGCTCGTCTTGCTGCTTCAATCTGTCTCGCAGTAATACGGCCACGGCCAGTTGCTTTCAGGCCAAAATCGCCAAAGCTGACTGAGCTGCCCCGAATAGCCAGGCCTCTGTTGCGGCCCTTTTGTTGTTTGCGAAACTTGGTTCGCTTAGGTTGTAGCATCGTTTACTCCACTACTTTCCAGTGCGGGCTTGGCTGGCAGATTCTTGATCCGTATCCAACACTTCGCCTTTGAATATCCATACTTTGACGCCAACGATTCCGTAAGTTGTCAAAGCTTCATGCGTTGCGTAATCGATGTCGGCACGCAAAGTGTGCAGCGGCACTCGACCTTCGCGGTACCATTCAGTTCGCGCAATCTCTGCACCGCCCAAACGACCACTAACCTGAACTTTCACGCCTTGTGCGCCTTGACGCATTGCGTTCTGTACCACTCGCTTCATTGCGCGACGGAACATAACCCGGCGCTCCAATTGCTGCGCTACGTTCTGCGCAACCAGCTTCGCATCCACATCGGGCTTGCGAATTTCTTCAATGTTTACCGTAACGGGTACGCCCATACGAGTCGCCAAATCTTTACGCAGACGTTCTACATCCTCACCCTTTTTACCAATAATGATGCCCGGTCTGGCCGTATGGATAGTGATGCGTGCGGTTTGCGCCGGGCGCTCAATATCAATTCGACTGACTGAAGCATTGGCCAGCTTTGATTCGAGGTGCTCACGCACCGCGATATCAGTGATCAGTTGTTCCGCATAGCTTTTATGCTCTGCATACCAAACCGATTTGTGCTGCTTGGTAATACCAAGTCGAATGCCTGTTGGATGTACTTTTTGACCCATCTGGTCGCTCCTGGCTCCTGATTCGCGTAGGGGACAGCCCTAGCTGTCAGCTACCTTAATTGTGATGTGGCAAGTTCGCTTCATAATTCTGTCCGCTCTACCCTTGGCACGTGGCTTGATGCGCTTCAGCGTCATGCCTTCGTTGACAAAAATTGTCGACACTTTCAACTCGTCTACGTCTGCACCTTCATTGTGCTCGGCGTTTGCGATGGCACTGTTCAATACCTTACGCACGATGTGAGCGGCTTTCTTCGGGCTAAACGCCAGAATATCCAAAGCTCGCTCCACCGACTGACCACGAATCTGATCGGCAACCAAACGCGCCTTCTGCGCCGAGATGGTCGCTCCGGTTAATTTTGCGCTTACTTCCATACCAATATCCTCTGTCAACGGCGGCGCTTAGCGCTTCGCCTTTTTGTCAGCAACGTGACCGCGGTAAGTGCGGGTTGCCGCAAACTCACCCAACTTGTGACCCACCATATCTTCGGTCACAAATACTGGTACGTGCTGGCGACCGTTGTGAATCGCTAGCGTCAGACCGACCATAGTCGGGCTAACCATAGAGCGACGCGACCAGGTTTTGATCGGACGCTTGTCATTTTTCTCAGCAGCCTCTTCCACCTTCTTCAACAGGTGAAGGTCAATAAACGGCCCTTTTTTCAGTGATCTTGGCACTATCCCATTCTCTCTTTAAAGTTCTATCGCCTTAGGCGAGTTTATTTCCGCTTACGACGTCTAACGATTAAATCGTTAGTACGCTTGTTCTTACGAGTCTTGTAACCCTTGGTAGGTGTACCCCAAGGTGATACGGGATGACGACCGCCTGAAGTACGACCTTCACCACCACCGTGCGGGTGATCAACAGGGTTCATCGCAACACCACGAACCGTTGGGCGGATACCACGCCAACGCGCTGCACCGGCTTTACCCAATGAGCGCAAATTGTGCTCAGAGTTACATACCTCGCCTAAAGTGGCGCGGCAATCAGACAAAATCTTTCGAGTCTCGCCAGAGCGCAAACGCAGCGTGGCATAACGACCTTCTTTCGCGACCAACTGTGCGGAGGTTCCTGCACTGCGCGCTATTTGAGCCCCTTTGCCAGGCTTCATTTCTACGCAATGAATAACACTACCCAAAGGGATGTTGCGCAGCGGCAAGGTGTTACCTGCCTTGATGGGCGCATTGTCACCCGCTATTAACTGGTCACCCGCTTTCACACCTTTTGGTGCGATGATGTAGCGACGCTCACCGTCGGCATACACAAGCAGCGCAATAAACGCAGTTCGGTTAGGATCGTACTCCAGACGCTCTACAGTGGCTGGAATGCCATTCTTGTCTCGACGAAAATCAATGATTCGGTAGTGCTGCTTATGGCCGCCACCACGATGCCGAGTGGTGATTCGACCATTATTGTTACGCCCACCGCTCTTGGACTTCTTCTCCAACAAAGGCGCATAAGGCGCACCCTTGTGCAGATCAGGGTTAACTACTTTTACGACAAAGCGTCTTCCCGGCGATGTTGGCTTAGCTTTTACAATTGCCATGACTCTAATCCAATTCCACTCTTACCCTGGCCTTATTCAGGCGAGGTAATATCAATACTGTGCCCCTGCTCCAGAGACACATACGCTTTCTTCCAGTTTGGCTTACGGTTATAGCCAAAGCGGTTGCGCTTCATCTTGCCTTTCACGCGAATAGTCTGCACACCGTTCACTTTCACACTGAAAAGCTTTTCAACGGCTTGCTTAACTTCTGACTTGGTCGCATCAACTGACACTTTAAATACATACTGATTGTTGTATTCAGCGCACAAGGTCGACTTTTCTGAAATATGCGGCTCACGCAGAACCGTGTAAACGCGTTCCGGGTTCATGCCAGATACTCCTCAATTTTGCGCAAAGCAGGCACTGTCACCAACACCTTGTCGTGAGCAACCAAGCTAACGGGGTCAAGGCCATCAGCCTCACACACGCCCACTTTATGAAGATTACGTGATGACAGCTGCAACGCATCGCTTAGCTCTTCACCAATGATCAACACATTGTCGAGCTGCATCTCAGTCAGCTTGCCAACCAACAATTTGGTCTTGGGCTGATCAACATCAAAATCTTCAACAACCACCAGTCGCTCTTGCCGCGCAAGCTCAGAAAAAATAGAACGTAGCGCCGCACGGTACATTTTGCGGTTCACTTTCTGACTGTGATCCTGCGGCTTGGCCGCAAAGGTCACACCACCACTGCGCCAAATCGGGCTGCGGATGGTGCCGGCTCGAGCACGACCCGTGCCCTTTTGCCGAAATGGCTTACGACCGCCACCACGCACTGCTGCGCGATTCTTCTGCGCTCTAGTACCCTGACGAGCACCAGAGAGGTGAGCCGTTACCACCTGATGAATCAGGTCTTCGTTGTATTCTTTTGCGAATGCAGCATCAGAAACGTCTATCGTTCCTGCTTTCTTGCTACCAGAGTTCGCAATTGCCAATTCCACTGCGTCTCTCCCCCAGAATTACTTGTTAGCCAACTTGATAGCAGGGCGGATAATTACATCACCGCCAGGTGCACCAGGCACCGCGCCTTTTACCAACAACAGATTACGTTCTGCATCTACACGTACTACTTCAAGCGTTTGTACCGTTACTTGTTCGGCACCCATATGGCCTGACATTTTCTTGCCTTTCCAAACCCGGCCCGGTGTCTGACACTGACCGATCGATCCATTTGATCGATGCGACAATGAGTTACCGTGCGACATATCCTGAGTGTGGAAATTCCAGCGCTTGATACCGCCCTGGAAACCTTTACCTTTTGATTGGCCAGTGACATCCACTTTCTGGCCAGCTTGAAAGCGCTCAACATTGATTTCAGAACCCAGTGCCAAGGCGTCGTCCTGAAGCTGCTCAGCGTCAACGGTGAATTCCCATAGGCCACGACCGGCTTCCACTTCTGCTTTCGCAAAATGGCCAGTCTCTGACTTGCTTAAACGTGAAGCACGACGCTCGCCGGTGGTAACCTGAATGGCGTTATAGCCATCCGACTCAGTGCTTTTAACTTGGGTAATTCGATTAGGCTGCGCTTCAATCACGGTTACGGGCACAGAGACTCCGTCTTCAGTGAAAACACGAGTCATGCCGCTTTTGCGGCCAACGATTCCGATGGTCATCTCTTCTCTCTCAGTGTACGGGGCTCTGACCCGCTATGGCCGCCCATTTCAGAGCGTTACACATGCCTGAAGCTTTGCTAGCCCAGGCGCTATATTGGGTTACTAACCCAGGCTGATCTGTACTTCTACGCCAGCCGCCAAATCCAGTTTCATCAACGCATCAACGGTTTTCTCCGTTGGCTCAACAATGTCGAGCATGCGCTTATGTGTACGAATTTCATACTGATCCCGCGCGTCTTTATTGACGTGTGGAGAAATCAATACAGTAAAACGTTCCTTTCGTGTAGGCAGCGGAATCGGTCCGCGCACTTGGGCACCTGTTCTTCTTGCCGTTTCAACAATTTCTAGCGTTGAAGAGTCGATCAATCGATGATCAAAGGCTTTCAAACGGATACGTATGCGTTGGTTCTGCATGTGAGCGAGTCCAAATCCTACTGTTCTAAAATACACAACGGGGCCCGAAAATGGCCCCGTAAAAAGGAGTGCGAATTCTACTTACGGCCCCTTGGGGTGTCAAGCAAAACTGTTACGGAAATTTTGGTGATTGCGGATACCGGCTTTGGCACCACTATCGGCTTTCAGGACACGCCGTAAACCCATCCATGGGGGCTTGATTTTCGACATCCTGTCTCAAACAGTCCTGAAAGCCGATAGTGGTGCCAAAGCCTCAGTGCCACATTTATAATTCAGCTGGCACTGAGGCATAGATGCGGCTATTCATTCACTGGACCTTCTAAAATAGGGACCTTTTAGAAGAGCCCCCACGGATGGGTTTAAAGCTGGCCCCGCGAGCAGAGCGAGTGCTTTGGGTCCGGCGTGTCCAGTGAATGAATAGCTGCATCTGTGCCGGTCTTCCTATAGGAAACCGAGCACGAAAAGCGCTAGATCACTCAATAATCTTGGCCACAACCCCAGCACCCACTGTGCGACCGCCTTCACG
>CAYGSL010000059.1:0-2385 GCA_964352475.1 uncultured Pseudomonadales bacterium
GGATAAAGAGTTCATAAGCTAGTCCGGCTTTGGGTCGATGTTAGCCTTGCGAGACACGCCGTGAACCCATCCATGGGGGCTTGTGTTCGAGGTCCCTCTCTCACACAGTCTCGCAAGGCTAACATCGACCCAAAGCCTCAGTGCCAGTTCGCGGTCACCGGAGTCAATTGTGGCACAGAGGTGTTGAACCGAGTGTCGGTAACCAAGACTGTTTGAGACAGGATGTCGAAAATCAAGCCCCCAGGGATGGGTTTAAAGCTGGCCCCGCGAGCGAAGCGAGTGCTTTGGGTCCGGCGTGTCTTGGTTACCGACACTCGGTTCAACGCCGGTCTTCAAGCCAGCGTAGATTTAGTTCAAGTAAAACAGAGTCGATTTATGGCCGCTGTCTATTATCCGTCCGATAAACCGCATCATCCAGCCGCCCACCCCGCAAAGTCGCAGGTGTCTCTTCAAAAAACGTTTCCCTTGTAGGCTCGGTTCTACACCAGTCCGCACGTTCACTGCGATATGCAATTTTCCAATCCCCATCTCGCTTCTCGTATCGATCAAGGTAACGACCAGCAATGATGACATCATCAAAACCAGATTCACTTTTCACTTTGTGAAACGCATTGAAATACACTTCGCCGAACGCCTGGTCACCGTCAACGTCGATTAACACATTGCCAATCATATGCTGGTTTGCTTCATGGTCCTTAAGAGCACCCATCGCAAAGTCTACAAATTCATACGGTGTAGCATCGCATATGCCATATTCGCACCAGCCATCTTCATGAAAAACCGAGCGTAGCAAGTCGGCATCCAGTCTATCCAGGCCGCGCATATACTTGGCGACCAATTCATAAATATCCTGTTTCGCAATTAATGATTCAATGGTATTGCTCATGGTGTTTCTCGATTAGTTATTTGAAAAATGGGTGTGTGATGGGTCGGCCTGTGAGTGTGCGCCTTTGGCCATCGCAGCGAAAGCGTCAGTCTCGCGTTCGTCCACCACGTCTACTGTTCGGCTCCAGTCAATCACGACTCGCCTGTGCATCATTTTCCAGGTGTCATCACGTTTTTCCAAAGAATCCAGATACCTACCCCCAAATTGCATTTCCTGTTGTGCGCCTATAAACAAGTGGGCGGCGTTAACAGTAGATTCTGTCTTCGCGATGTTGTCGTCAGAAAAGTCAATAAGGGTGTTGCCAATGCAATGCCTTGTTAATTCGTAAGTGCCAGCCAGCGCCTGCATTACCAAATCGGCAAACTGATGGGCAGAGCCTACAAAGGTACCGTAGTCTACCTCGGCGTCTGGCCAGTAGCAGTGCTTAAGCGTGTCTGCCTCCACACGGTCCAGGCCACGACTGTGCAATGCAAGCACTTGACCAATAGCGATGCGATCAGCCATTTGCTGAGCGTCTGGCAGCTTTCCAATGTTGGCCAACATAATCGGATCCTCAGTTATTGTTTTGATCAGTGCTTGCTTGCATTCACAGGGTATTGCAGTACATACTAAAAAACAATCAGGTCTGACTGTATTAGTTGAACGATTGTGGCAGAGAACAATGAGCAACGCGGTTTAGCAAGAGCTCCCGGCCCTACGGTTGCTGATGTATTGGCCACCGACCGCCATACGGTACCAGCGCCTTTGCTGAAGTCTCAATACGAATTTCTTGGTGATGAAGACATACCTGTCTCGCGATATTTCTCACCTGAGTATTTTGATCTTGAAATGCAGAAGCTGTGGCCCAGGGCCTGGCAGTGGGCCTGTAGGGAAGAGCACGTTCCAGATGTGGGTGATACCTATGTGTATGACGTGGGCGTGTACTCCGTCATTGTTGTGCGCTCCTCAGAGGAAACCATTCAGGCATTTCTAAACAGCTGCACGCACAGAGGAACGCGAATACTGGCGGCTGAAGGTAGCGGTTACAGCGCGGGTTTCCGTTGTCCGTTTCATGGTTGGTCTTGGAAACTCGACGGCCAGATAGACAACATTCCTGGGCGTTGGGACTTTCCGCATGTGTGTGAAGAGAACCACAGTTTGCAATCGGTGCAATGCGAGCGTTGGGGAGGTTTCGTATTCATCAATATGGATCCGGACGCACCGCCATTCGATGAACACGCTGATTGTCTGAAAGAACACTTTTCGCATTTTCCTCTTGATAGACGCCGCATCAAGGTCCACGTGGAAAAGACCTTGCCGGCCAATTGGAAGGCGGCGCAAGAGGCGTTTCTAGAGGCTTATCACAATATAGAAACGCATGATGCGCCGAATGGCGCAAATACTCAGTACGATGTTTTTGGCAAGTATCTCAGTCGTTTCATTCACAATATTGGTACGTACAGCATTGAATCGCTTGCCGATTACGATTCCGAGAAATGGGGGGTGGACGCGCTTAGCGA
>CAYGSL010000059.1:2485-26400 GCA_964352475.1 uncultured Pseudomonadales bacterium
TTCGATGTGCGAGATGGCAGCGCTTTATCGCGACCAGCATCGAAACCGATACAAACATTTGAAACAATGGTTGAAGGTGACGATGTGTTGGTGTTTATCGATGTGTAAAACTCTCAAACGCACAGGGCGTGGTTGATATTAATGCCGCAAACAACCATTGAAGAAGCGTTTGTCGATGAAACCGGTTCTGACATTCCGGCGCGGACAGCGCAGCGCGCCGAGCTTAGTAAAACTCGTTATACCTGCTCTCAATTCCTTGAACAGGAATGGAATTTGGTATGGAGCAAAAGCTGGTTATTTGCAGGACTGCTTAGTGACCTGACCGAACCCGGTGATTATTTCGTTTATGAAGTAGGGCGCGAATCCATAGTGGTATTGCGTGACGGCAACGATCAGCTTCGCGCGTTCTACAACGTCTGTCAGCATCGGGGTAATCGCTTGCTTACCAACGAAAGTGGTTCGCTGCAACAGTTTACCTGCCCATACCACGGCTGGAGCTATGAACTGAACGGTGACTTGAAACAAGTACCTGATGCCGAGCGATTTTGCCCGGCGATTGATCCAGACAACCGCTCATTAAAACCGGTTTTGTTAGAGCAATGGGCTGGCATGATCTGGCTGAGCCTTGATCCGCAGGCGGCCGCCTTGAGTGATTATCTTGGGCCTATTATGGCGCAGCTGGAACCGTATCATTTTGAGCAGATGGTTCTTACCGAACATCAAACAGTAACAATTAACGCTAACTGGAAAACCGTTCGCGATAATTTTCTTGAGCAATACCACGTTGATTTTATTCACCCGCAACATGCCAGTTTCGTTGACTGCTGCAATTCAACCAACTTTTTGTGGCCCTTAGGCCATTCGGCTAGCAAGGTAGAGGGTTTTGTTACCAACTCCAGGTATCCAACGCCAGAGGCAACACCAGCTCACCTGGTGCCCGCTCTGCAAGGTCTGGGTCTTGATCCAACCGCGTTCGATGGCCGTATTAGTGAAATACGCAGCGCAGTCCAGCAACGAAAGCGTGAATTGAGTGAGGAGTTAGAGGTTGATTTCAGTGATTTGACGGACGACCAGCTGAGCGATGTTTGGCAATTCGATCTTTTCCCCAATACGTTTATGACAATACAAGCCGAAGAGCTATGGATTTTTGGGCCAAGACCGCATGCCAATGACCCAAACCGCTGTTACTTCGATAAATTTACCTTGCAGTTACCCGTTGAAGCGGGTTGCAACAAACAAGGCGTGAGTCTTGCGCCAACGTTGTCAGTCAGTCGTGATGATGAACGGCCAGAGCACGACGTGTTTACCAGCGCCGACGTTGTTAACGGCAGTAAAACACTGACGATAACAATCGATCAGGATATTGAGTATTTACCTGATATGCAGGCAGGTTTGCATTCACGCGGATTCGACTGCGCTGTACTCAATGAAGATGAAGTGCGCGTGCAGCACTTTCACGACTGGTTAGACCACTGGATGAACCCGTAAAGATATTTGAACAATCAACCCGGTTAATGAGGATGAAACAATGAACGCAACAGCCCCCATATCAAGCAATGCAGACGTACAAAGTGTGTTTGAAATGCAATCAAGCAAACAGTGGGAACTGCGTAAAAGTACGGTAGAGCAGCGCATCATTAAGTTACAAAGCCTCAAATCAGCCATACAGTCGCAAGAGCAAGCTGTGCGCGATGCCTTGTATGCCGATTTGCGAAAAGACGCCGCGGGAGCGCAGACAGAGTTAGATGCTTGTTATCACGAAATAGATGACGCGGTCGCCAATCTTGCCGAGTGGACCAAGCCGGTTGAAGTGGAAACTTCACCGGCTTTCGAAGCCGCCACTGCCAAAATGGTCTACGAAGCGCGCGGCATCATCTTAATCTTTGGCCCATGGAATTTCCCGTTCAGCCTGTTGATGCAGCCCTTGGTCTCTGCAATTGCGGCGGGCAACTGCGCGATTCTAAAACCGAATGAAATGGCGGCGAATATTAGCGTGGTCAGCGCCAATATTATTCGTGACACCTTTGATCCTACCGAGGTAGCTGTGTTTGAAGGAGGTGTGGATTTGGCCAATGAAATGCTTGAATTGCCTGTAGACCACATCTTCTTCACCGGCAGTCCCGCCGTTGGGAAAATCGTTATGTCGGCAGCCGCTAAAAACCTGACCTCGGTTACTTTAGAGTTGGGCGGTAAAAACCCGGTTGTGGTGGACAAAAACGCGGACATTCAGGCGGCTGCCGGAAATGTCGCATTCTTCAGGAACATGAACAGTGGTCAAGTGTGTTTATGCCCTGAGAATATTTATGTGCATGAGGACAGTAAAGACGAATTCATCGCCGTTGCCCAAGGCACCTATCAAGCAATGTTCTACGAAGACGGTGTGTTGAATAACGATGTACAGGGTAAGATTATTGATGAGCGCAATCTGGCCCGAATCAAAGGCTATCTTGATGATGCCAAAGAAAAAGGCGCGAATGTGGTGTGTGGCGGCGAAACTGACCAAACGACTTTGTCAGTACACCCGACCATTCTGACGGGTGTGCCGGAAAACGCCAAAATTCTGTCTGAAGAAGTGTTTGGGCCCATTCTTTCCGTCTTTACGTACAAAGACATAAGCGAGGTCTATGAAGCCTTGCATAAGCAACCCAAGCCACTCGCCCTCTACGTGTTTTCAAACGATGAAGGCTTCGTTGATGATGTGCTCGCAAATACCAGCTCAGGCGGTGTCACCGTTAACGGCTGCATCATGCACTGCGCAGAACCCAATCTGCCATTTGGTGGAGTGAACAACAGTGGTATGGGGCGCTACCACAGTATTCATGGGTTTAAGGAGCTATCTCACGAACGAGCGGTGCTTTCGATGCCAAGCTAAGCACGCAATCGCTGGCGAAGTATTAACCGCCGTGCAGGCTTGCACATAGACTGGGCTTACTTGCAGGCGGATTAAGACAGGTCATTCTGGTATCATGTGAGATGGCGCGGCCAGCGCTGAGCGCTAACCTTGCAGGTGCCAAGCTTTTTTTTCGCAGTAGCAACACCTTATTCTGGAACGAGTTTTGAACGGTTTTCGCAGTTTCAATATTTCTTCGCTCAGTCTTCACAAAAAGCTCGCGATTTTTCTGTTGGTGACTCCATTACTGGCATGCCAACAAGCGGATGATGCGGTAGAAAATCCTGACGCTCAGAGCAATGCGACCCAGGCCATTTCAGTAACGATTGCACAAGCACAAAGCCGTGTGCTGAATGAACCGATCACGGTTACCGGAGTGCTGGAGGCGTTTAAGAAGGCAACAGTGGCAGCGGAAGTGGCAGGCCAGATTATTCAACGACATGTGGAAGCGGGTGACAGCGTTAGCAAGGGTGATCCCCTGGTGACTATTGACCCTACTTTGTTACGGCAACGTACACGAGAAATGCAGGCTAATGTCGCATCACGAAAAGTGGCTCTTGCATCGGCCAGAAATGAGCTGAAGCGCGGTAAAGACCTGGTCGAGAAAGCATTTATCAGTAAAGATGAGTTAGAGAATCTTGAGTTTGCTGTACAAAATGCGCAAGCGCAGTTGCAGGCAGCTCAGGCAGCGTTGGCGTCGGCCAGCGAATCTCTTAAAGATGCAAAAGTGTCTGCACCATTTGATGGTTTGGTTGATGGCATTGATGTTCAACAAGGTGATTACATAAATCCGGGTAACCCGATCGCCACGGTCGCTGATTTTTCGCGCATGCGAGTGCGAGCCGGCGTGACCGCTGCGCAAGCCCAGCAATTTGTGATTGGTTCCGAGTCGCGTCTAGCCATCGAAGACGCCTATGGTGAGGAGTATCTTGGTACAGTGCACAGTGTTGGTCGCATAGCGGATTCGGCAACCGGTGCTTACCCAATGGAAATCTGGTTGGATGGAGAGCAGGTGAGCACTCTACGCGATGGAATGGTTGCCAGCATAACCGTCGAGGAAACGTCAGAGCAGGAAGTGCTGATGGTCCCGTCTGCGGCCGTGTTCAGGCGCGATGGAGCTCACCGGGTATTTGTCGTGGTTGAAACCGATAATGGCGCGCAAGCTCAGCTACGATCCATCCGGGCCGGTCGACGAACCCAGCAATTTACGCAAGTGGTGTCGGGCTTAAACCCGGGCGACCAGGTTGTAGTGGACGGCCAGTTCGCGCTCCGTGACGGCGCCAGCGTTACCTTTTGATGCGTAAAATTGTTGCCTTCTTTATCGAGCGGCATTTGCTGGTCAATATTATTGCCTTTGCTATGGTTGGCATGGGTTTATTAGCCTCCACAAACCTTAAGCGCGAATTTTTACCCCTTTTTGAAACACCCATCATCTGGCTTACCGCAAGACTGCCTGGCGCTTCTGCGCAAGACATAGAAACCAAGGTGGCGATTCCTATTCAGGAGGCGCTGGAAGAAGTTGAGGGTATTGACGACTACTACACGGTCATTTCGGATAACACATCGTTTACAACGGTTGAGCTGTACGAGGATTTCGAAGCGCCGCAACTGATTGAGGCGGAAAAAGAAATTCGAGACGCGGTTGACGCAATTACCGACTTTCCGTCCGAGATGGACGAAGAGCCTCACATTGAACGGCTCAATCCCGGGCGCGATGTTGTCATAGAGCTTTCGTTGCAGGGGTCAATCAAAGAGCTGGTGGATATTGCTGAAACTCTGGAAGAGAGAATAGAAGCGCTAAGCACAATATCTCGAGTGGATATTGTCGGCCTGCAGGACCCAGAGGTTCGCATTCAAGTGGACCCGGTTAAGGCCATCGCGCATGACGTCAGTCTTGAGAGTATTGTCGCGGCCATTGACAAGCGCAATGTATCAAGCACAGGTGGCTTTATTGAGAATGCCGAAGAGCAACGCCAGGTGGTCATGTGGAGTCGCTTTGATCGGCCTGAGGAGGTGGCAGATACCATATTGAAAACCAGCGCCACCGGCGGGGTGCTACGAATTCGTGATATTGCCAGAGTGGAAGCAACTCGCGAGGACGGTAATCTGATAGTTCGGAACAATGGCGAGCGCGGTTTGACCTTGGCCGTACGAAAACGAGTTCAGGCAGACATTATTGACGCCACTGACGACGTCAAAAAGTTAGTCGACAACACCAGCCTACTGGACGGAGTGCAGTACAAACTGGTTAAAGATGAATCTTACATCATCAGCAATCGTTTAAACCTGATGGCTAATAATGGCCTTATGGGTTTTGTACTGGTGACTCTTGTGTTGATTTATTTTGTGCGAATTCAGCCTGCCATCTGGGTAATGATAGGCATTCCTATTGTATTTCTCGGCGCCATGGCTCTATTCGGGCAAACGGGTATGTCACTGAATATGATGTCTCTTGGTGGGTTTGTCATTGTGTTAGGGATGGTAGTAGATGACGCTGTTGTTGTTTCTGAGCGTATCGCGTTCAAGCAAGCGCAAGGGTTCAATTCAAAGGATGCGGCCATTGAAGGAACACTTGAAATGACGCCCGCTGTTGTTGCGGCATCATTGACCACCATCCTTGCCTTTTCACCCATGCTGTCTATTGGCGGCATTCCTGGCAAGATTGTCTGGCAGTTGCCCGCAGTTGTTGTTCTGGTGCTATTGGTCTCGGTCTTTGAGTCACTTTTCGTTCTACCAGCTCATATGTCTACGGTAAAACCAGGTAAGCAGTTAGAGAAACGCAAACTGTTAGTTGCGTTGGAACGCCGCTATGCAGTAGTTCTTGGGTGGGCTTTGCAGCACAGGTTGATCATCATTTTAACCAGTGTTTCCTTGTTCCTGGTGATCATGATTGTCATCCGGCCTTTGCTGCCGTTTATACTTTTTCCGCAAGATGATGCCGACCGCTTGTACATCAAGTTGAGTGCACCTATGGGTACGCCTTTGGAGCAAACCGAGGCGATGGTAGCCGGTATCGAGCGCCAGATAATGTCGATCACAAAAGACGATCTTGAACTCGTCAGTTCACGCATAGGCCATCAGAACAATAAGCAAGCCGACAAGAACAGGGGTGAGGCCAGTCATGAGGCCTTGATGATCCTGCAGTTCGAACAGTCAGATCGTCGTTTTACCAACGCGGAATGGATTCAGGTAATTCACAAGAACCTGGTGTTACCTGAGTCGATTCGCGCCGTGTATCTATCGGATTATTTTGGTCCACCCACGGACCAACCAGTTACGCTACACGTGTTATCCAATGAGGATTCATTGCGGCGAAGCGTGGCTATGGAAGTTGCTAATTACTTGCGAGATATTCCTGGCGTCATCGAAATCGATATTGATGAACGACCAGGTACGCCGCAGATTGATCTGGAACTGGATTATGAAAAATTGGCGCTGCGTGGTCTTGATGCAGCCACGGTTGGCCGTGCGTTGAGTATTGCATTTTATGGGGTAGAAGCTAGCGAACACCGCACTCTAGACGATGTGACCAAGTTGCGGGTGCAGTTTGATGCCGCAGGCAGGGCAGATATCTCTGGTGTTCTTGATGTCCCTATTCGTGCTGCTGACGGTCGCAATATACCCTTGCGAGACGTAGTGACGGCTGTGGAGCGTCCGGCGCTGACTCGTATTTATCATCGAAATGGGTATCGATCCTCTACAGTGCGAGCCAGTTTTACACCTGAGAGTGGGCTTACCGCCGTACTATTTGCACAGCGTATGCAGGAAGAGGTACTTGCACGTTACGAAAATACTCCGGGTTTGATTCTGGAGATAGATGGCGAGGCAGTCAGTACGCAAGAGACTACCGGAGGTATGGGTAGGGCCGCACTCATCGCCGTCAGTGGCATAGCGTTGGTGGTGTGGTTGATGCTGGGTTCCATCATCGAAGCGCTGTTTATTTTGATCGTGATACCTTTTGCGATTGCGGGCGTAATCTTTACCTTTTTTCTTCACGGTATGAATCTGTCGATGTTTGCCATCTTAGGCGGCATTGGTCTGGCGGGGGTAGTGGTCAACGGTGCGATCGTTATGATTGATGCCGTTCACAGGCGTCTGAATGCTCGTAATATCAAGCGTGGTGACGATGAGGAAGACGCCATCATTATTGAAACTGTGGTTGAACGCCTTCGGCCAATTTTAGTGACCACTCTGACCACCCTTGGCGGTGTGTTACCCACGGCCTATGGTCTTGGCGGCTACGACCCAATGATCAGTCCAATGTCTATGGCAATAGGTTGGGGCTTGGTTTTCTCAACATTTGTAACGCTTTTCGTAGTGCCAGTGCTTTATTCATTTGCCAGGGATGTTAACCATAAGATGTCGACGTTATTCCCGACTCTTCGAATTAGCAAAAATCATTAGTGAGACGTAAGAGTTTATGATTTACGAAAACACACCCGTATTAATAGGTTGTGGTCAGACCACCGACAAACGCCCACCGGAGGAAGCCAGCACCGTTCTTGAATTAATGGTTGAAGTAGCACGGAAGGCCGCCGCCGATGCGGGTCCTGCAGATGCTTTGCTAAACAGCATCGATGCCTTGATAGCACTTGGTTTAACGGTAGACGCACCGGAAGCGGCAAGTGGCGCCAGCGGTATGATACGTAATGTTCCTTTTGCTGTGAGTTCTGCACTTGGCATTAACCCTAAAGAGCAACGCTATACACGCACAGGTGGCAACACCCCGCAGATGCTAGTCAATCGCTATGCAGAGCAGATAACTAATGGTGAAAGTTCGGCGGTTCTGATTGTAGGCGCTGAGGCATTAAACACCATGCTGTCGCGACTTAAGCAGGGCATGGATCTTGACGCCTGGATAGATAAGAGCGGTGATGAGCCGGATATGCTGGGCGATGAGCGCGCTGCGGCCAGCGATCACGAAATGCAGTATTCGATACAGACTCCATCAGTTAGCTACCCGCTGTTTGAAAACGCCTTGCGCGCCAAATACGGATGGAGCCTGGAGGCGCATCAGAAAAAGCTTGGTGAGTTGTATCAGCGTTTTAATGCAGTCGCGGCTGAAAACCCGTTGTCTTGGTTTCCAACACTGAGAACCGCGGAAGAAATATCCACCGTTAGTGAAAGCAATCGCTACGTAGGGTTCCCCTATACCAAATATCTCAACTCGGTCATCCAGGTCAATATGGGGGCGGCATTGATCATGACGTCGGTTGGCAAAGCCAGGGAACTGGGCGTGGCTGAAGACAGAATGGTGTATTTGCATGGTTGCGCGGATGCCAACGATATTTGGAATGTCAGTGAAAGAGCCAACTATCACTCCTCGCCTGCGATTCGGGCGATGGGTAAGCAAGCGTTTGCCATGTCGGGGAAAACGATCGCTGACATGGATTATTTTGATATCTACAGTTGTTTTCCTTCCGCCGTACAGATTGCCTGCGATGAACTCGGCCTGGCGCATGATGATCCGAGAGGCTTAACCCAGACAGGGGGCCTGCCTTATTTTGGCGGCCCAGGGAACAACTACGTGACTCATTCCATAGCTGCGATGATGGATACCTTGCGCGCAAAGCCGGGCACGTATGGCTTGCTGAACGCCAATGGCTGGTTTATCACCAAGCACTCCCTGGGAATCTATTCGACCACACCGGTTGAAGGGCAATGGCAACGAGAAACGCCGGCCAATTATCAGCAAGCTGTATTGGATGTAACCCACCCAGCGTTTACTGAGACACCGGATGGCAAGGCCACTATAGAAACCTATACGGTCTTGCATGGTCGACAAGGTGTGGAGCGAGGTCTGGTTATTGGTTTGCTGGAAGACGGCACGCGCTTTATTGCAGAAACACCTAGTGACAGCGAGACTTTGCTGGCAATGATGCAAAGAGAAATGATCGGTGTGTCAGGAACAGTAGAATCTGGAGGTGGAAAAAATCTGTTTACACCGGCTTTCTAGGCGCCGTGTGGGTGCTGTATTTCTCGCACTTTGGCTGCTGGTCAGTTGTGCACCGACTCCACACCAGAGCAGTCAAAACTCGAAACAGTGGAGTTCAGCAACGCTGCGTTTTGAAAACTCACCGGCCACACCTACCAGCACAGCGGAAGGTTCGCCGATGACATCCATGTGGGACTTTTTCTTTCTGAAAAATGATCGGCGCCCTGAGCGGAAACTACCCGAATTGCTGCCCACCAGTGAAGAACTTAAATCACCAGGGAATGATTTACGTTTTATATGGTTTGGCCATTCAACAATAATGTTAGATATTGGCGGGAAACGGGTACTGTTTGACCCAATATTTTCGCGTTATGCCTCACCACTGCCATTTACGGTAGCCAGGTTCCAGCCGCCTGCGGTTGATCTTGACGCGATTGGCGACATTGATCTGATTCTGATTTCACACAATCATTACGATCATCTTGATAAACCCACGATAAAACAGTTGGGAAACCGTGCGGTTAAGTTCCTGGTGCCTTTAGGCGTGGGCGCGCATCTGGAATCATGGGGTATCGATAAAAGCCGCATTACTGAACTGGACTGGTGGCAATCAGTAAGCATTGATGGCACTGAATTTACCGCCACGCCAGCGCAGCATTTCTCTGGTCGTGGAGTGTTTGACAGGAACAAAACGCTATGGGCTTCCTGGTCTGTTAACCACAATGATGAACGCGTGTTTTTTAGTGGTGATTCCGGCTATGGTCCGCATTACAAAGCAATCGGTGAGCGGCTAGGGCCGTTTGATCTCACATTCCTGGAAAATGGCGCGTACAATGAAGGCTGGGCCTTGATCCATCAATTCCCTGAGCAAGCAGTACAGGCGCATCGCGACTTGAAAGGTAACACTATGGTGCCAATTCATTGGGGCATGTTTAACCTGTCTACGCATTCCTGGTACGACCCTATCCAGCGGGTTAACAAAGCCGCCGATACAGCAGGGGTGCGTCTTCTTACGCCAAAACTTGGACAATTTGTAGACCCGGGTGCAGCCTTACCACAGGATCGCTGGTGGCCATGAAGCAAAACAAATCCGATAAGCTTGCTTCAGTAGGCTATGAACAAGTATCAGATGATTATTTCAATCAGCGCCAGCTAAAGAAAGGGGCGGTCGGTTGGCTGATGCTGGCCGGTCTGGGTGTTTCATACGTGATATCCGGTGATTTCGCCGGCTGGAATTTTGGCCTGGAGCAGGGTGGCTTTGGCGGCTTGTTGATTGCAACGCTGGCAATGGCGCTGATGTATACCTGCATGGTGTTTTCATTGGCTGAGATGTCGTCATCATTGCCTACCGCGGGCGGAGGCTATTCCTACGCGAGAAGGGCAATGGGGCCGTGGGGTGGTTATCTGACCGGTACGGCCATTCTGCTTGAGTACGCCATTGCACCTGCTGCTATCGCCGTGTTTATCGGCGCCTACGTGAACGAGTTATTTGGTATCGACGGAGCTGTGGTTTATGCCTCTTTTTACATCGTGTTTGTCGGTTTTCATGTGTGGGGAACCGGTGAAGCCCTGAAGCTTATGATGCTGATCACCGCGGTTGCCAGTTTGGCGATAGTGGTTTTTGTGCTAGGTATGATCCCAGCATTTGACGCAGACAATTTGTTTGATATTGCAGTAAACACAGAGGCTGTTGGCGCGTCTGAATTTTTTCCACAAGGCTACGTGGGTATTTGGGCCGCCATACCGTTCGCGATGTGGTTCTTCCTGGCAGTTGAAGGGGTGCCACTGGCCGCCGAAGAAGCGGGTGACCCCAAGCGTGATCTGCCCAAAGGAATAATCACGGCGATGATGATTCTGTTGTTATTCGCTGGCCTGATATTGGTTCTTGCGCCAGGTGGTGCAGGAGCGAATGCAATGAAAGATCACGGTGCACCATTAGTCGGTGCACTGCAACACGTGTACGGCGAAGAGTCAGGAATAGCGACGTTTGTGAATCTGGTCGGGCTGGCGGGTTTGATTGCGTCATTCTTTTCAATTATCTACGCGTATTCGCGCCAGGTGTTTGCCCTGTCACGCGCGGGGTATCTGCCCAGGTTCTTGTCCAGAACCAGTCAGCGGAAAGTTCCAGTGTATGCACTTATTATCCCCGGGTTTATTGGCTTTCTTCTGTCGTTAAGTGGCGAAGGCGATCTGATGATTACCATGGCTGTATTCGGTGCCACCATTTCCTACGCCTTGATGATGCTGGCTCATATCCTATTGCGTGCGAAGGAGCCTACGCTTGAGCGTCCTTATCGAACACCGGGCGGTGTTTTCACTTCGGGTCTTGCGTTCACCCTTGCGATTATCGCTCTGGTCTCGACCTTTGTAGTAAACGTCGGTGCAGCGCTATGGGCCGCTGTGTTCTACGCAGTAATGATTGCCTACTTTGGGTTTTACAGCCGCCACCATTTGGTTGCGCAAGCCCCTGAAGAAGAGTTTGAAGCAATTGCGCTTGCCGAGGCGAGTCTTAAAAACTGAGTAAGTCTATTACGATGATAAATCCGCGTGATGTAAAAACCATAGAAGACGCTAAACAGATTGTTGAGCAGCGCGGCCTAAGCCATGTAAAGGTGGGCCTGTTCGACATGGACGGCATTATGCTCGGCAAGTACATGAGCAAGGCCAAATTTTTCTCGGCTTTGGACAAGGGTTTTGCCTTTTGCGATGTTGTGCTGGGTTGGGACAGTAAAGATCAACTGTACGACAATGCAAAGTTTACCGGCTGGCACACGGGTTACCCAGACGCACCGGTTCGAGTGCTACCGCAAAGTTGCAGAGAGATTCCATTTGAAGACGGTATGCTGTTGTTCATTGCTGAGTTCGCTGAGCGTGCAGAGGCACTTTGCCCCAGAGGTTTGCTACGGCGTGTACTTAACAAAGCAGAGGATATGGACTTTAGTGTTCAAGCAGCTCTCGAGTATGAGTTCTTCATGTTCTGCGAAACGCCAGATTCGGCTAGAGAAAAAGGCTTTAGAAATTTGCAGCCAATGACACCAGACTGGTTTGGCTATTCGGTGATTAGAAATTCCGTGCATTCGGGTTTGTATCATCAGATTCTGGCCATGGGCGAGACCATGGACTTCCCAATTGAAGGCTTGCACACTGAAACTGGCCCAGGTGTGTTGGAAGCGGCATTGTCGGTTGATACTGCTGAAAACGCTGCCGACAAGGCCGCCTTGTTTAAAACCTTCATGAAAGTGCTGGCGCAGAATAATGATCTGATGGCCACGTTTATGGCCAAGTGGTCGCCCGATTACCCTGGGCAGAGTGGTCATATTCATGTTTCCTTAATCGATAAAGCCAATGGTAATTCCGCGTTCTTTGATGCTGAGAAAGAACACAACATGAGCGATATACAGCGTCAGTTTGTAGCGGGTCAGCAGCAATGGATGCCTGAGGTACTGGCTATGATTGCTCCAACGGTTAATAGCTATACGCGATTGGTGCCCGGATTCTGGGCGCCAACAGCCGCCAGTTGGGGCGTTGAAAACCGCACCACCGCTCTTAGAGTCATTCCCGGATCAGCATCATCGCAACGCGTTGAATACCGGTTGGGCGCGGCAGACGCCAATCCCTATCTGTCGCTGGCGGCCGCCATTGCAACCGGCTTGCAAGGTATCGAGACGGCGTTAGAGCTTGATGCGCCTATGCAGGGTAACGCCTATGAGGAAGTCCACTCACCTGATCGTGCACTGCCAAGTACCTTGTGGGAAGCGGCACAGCGGTTTAAGCAATCCGATGTGACTCGGCAATTGTTTGGTGATGAGTTCGTAGAACATTTCGCAGCGTCAAGAGAATGGGAAGAGCGCGAATACCGCAAACATGTGACGGACTGGGAGATGGATCGCTACTTCGAAATTATTTAGCGGAAGAAAGAATGTTAGATCAGCTATCCGGAAATTGGAATTATCCCACGGCCGTACGAACCGGTATTGGCCGGGTGAACGACCTGCCTGAAGTGTGCGAATTGTTGGGAATAAAGAACCCACTGATTGTGACTGATCCTGGCCTGCACGATTTGCCAATGCTGAAAGCGGCGCACGAATTATGCGGCAATGAACTGGCCGGTTGCGGTCTGTTTTTCGATATCAAAGCCAATCCCAACGAAAAAAATGTTGAGCACGGTGTGACAGCCTGCCGCGAAGGCGGGCATGACGGCGTTATCGCCTTTGGTGGCGGCTCGGCTCTTGATGCCGGTAAAGCTATAGCATTGATGGTTGGCCAAAGCGGGCCAATTTGGGACTTCGAAGACCTGGGTGACAATCATTTACGCGTTAACGTAGCGGGCATGCTGCCGGTTGTTGCCGTACCCACAACATCCGGCACTGGTTCCGAAGTGGGCCGCGCATCAATAATCACCGATTCAGAGCGAAAAGTTAAGAAGATCATTTTCCATGCGAATATGATGCCGGCTGTTGTGATACTTGACGCGGAATTAACCTGTGGTCTGCCAGCGCACCTAACCGCTGCGACTGGCATGGACGCGCTCTCGCACAACCTTGAAGCGCTCTGCTCCCCGGTCTATCACCCAATGGCGCGCGGTATTGCTTTGGAAGGTATGCGGCTTATCAAGGACAATTTACCTGCGGCGGTTGCCAATGGTAATAACCTTGAGGCGCGTACTCATATGCAGATTGCGTCATGTATGGGTGCCACCGCGTTTCAAAAAGGCCTTGGTGCTATGCACGCTCTGGCCCACCCGCTCGGTGCGGTATTCGACGCGCATCATGGCTTGCTCAATGCGATATTGATGCCCTACGTACTTAAGGCCAACCAAAGTGTGATTGCGCAAGACCTAACGGATGCCTCTCGATACCTCAATCTGGCAAACCCGGGTTTTCAATCTTTTTTCGATTGGGTGTTGGAGCTGCGAGCGCAATTGCATATCCCGAATACGCTGGCGGATATTGATATTGATGATGCACATGTCGATACTATTGCCCGTATGGCGCTGGAAGATCCAACAGCGTCTACGAACCCCATTCAATTTTCCACTGCTGACTATCGCGATATCTGCTTGAATGCGATTCGCGGCACACTATAAGGAGCTTCCGTTGAGCTGCGTTGTTTTAGAGAAAAAAGGCCATCTCGCTACCCTGACATTAAATCGTCCTGACAATATGAACGCCTTGGGTGTTTTGACCGATGGCGATGATTTTGTGGCTGCCTGCTCAGAAATAAACGGTGACAGCAATATTCGTTGCGCAGTACTGACTGGGTCGGGAAGAGCGTTTTCAGCCGGGGGCGATTTAAAAGCAATGCGGGACAAATCGGCGGCTTTTGCCGGTGGTGCGGCCGAGATACGCGCGGGCTACAAGCACGGCATACACCAAATTATCAAGTCGCTTTGGAACATTGAAGTGCCTATGGTCGGTGCGGTGAATGGTCATGCGATTGGTTTGGGTAATGACATCGCGACTACAGCCGATATTCGTATTGCGTCGCAAGATGCCAAATTTGGTGCAACGTTTCTCAGCATTGGTTTGATACCTGGCGACGGTGGAGCGTGGTTGCTGCCGCGTGCCATAGGCCGTTCGCGCGCCTCACAGCTATTTTTCACAGGTGAACTGATAGACGCGCAAACCGCGTTGGATTGGGGTTTGGTCTCAGAAGTGTGCGCGGCTGATCAGGTAATGGAGCGCTCACTGCAGATCGCTGAAAAAATCATGGCGCAACCGCCGCTGCCTGTGCGAATGACCAAGCAAATGATGCGCCAGGCCGACGGGTCAACGCTTGATAGTATTCTTGAAGTAGCCTGCGGTATGCAGGCCATTCTGCATGGAACGGAAGACCATGCAACAGCAGTTAACGCTATGCTAAACAAGGAAAAGGCGAGTTACAAAGGCGCTTAGAAGAGCAGCAGATAATGGTCTTTACACTTTTGGTTGCTGCTGAGTAATACAATGTACACCGCCACCACCCACGGCTATTGAGTTTATCTGAACCTGCACAACCTCTCTGTCGGGATACAGACGCTGATAGGTAGCAACCGCTTCTTCATCGCGTTGGAAATCGTAACCCGGTACGATAACAGCCCCATTGCATAAGTAAGAGTTTACGTAACTTGCGCAACCACCATTCCATTCGCCTGGCTTGTAGCTGGCCTCGTTGATCAATTCGATTTCTATAGGCCGGCCTTTCGCATCGACTTGCTCGCGCATGGCTGCGAGGTTTTGTTGCGCAACCTCGTAGTGCGGGTCGGTGCTATCAGGGTTCACTTCAACCAGTACCACGCCAGGCTTCACAAAAGCGGCCACTCCATCTACGTGACCATCGGTTTCGGTTTCATCAACATCACCGGGTAACCAAATGACTTTCTCGGCACCCAAAGTGCGGCAAAGCTCAGCGTCAATTTCTTCCCTGGACCAATCCGGGTTGCGGTTCAAATTTGGGAAACAGGAATCTGTGGTCAATACAGTACCTTCTCCATCCACGCTGATGCCACCACCTTCTGCAAACATTTTCGAATCGAACTGACGCGCACCAGCCAATTCCAGAATGCGCTCACCCATTAGTGCGTCTTGATCGTAAGGAGAGTATTTGCCACCCCAGGCATTGAATTGCCAAACGCTGCCGGCCAGTTCGCCTTTGTCGTTTACTAAAAAGTTGGGGCCGGAATCTCGCGCCCAGGAATCGTCGATTGGCATCTCAACTAGTTCAACGTTGTCCGCTAAAAACTTGCGCGCTGCTTGTCGCTTCTCTGCGGGTACTAGAATTTTTACCGGCTCAAAGGCGGCTATTGCATTGGCGACATCTGCATACCCTTGTTGGGCTGCGTTGTAGTCTGGCCATAAGCCATCTCTGCACGGCCAGGCCATCCAGGTACAACTGTGTGGTGCCCATTCGGCCGGCATATAAAAACCGAAGTCTGCAGGGTCTTTTGTTTCACGCATACTGAGTGTCCTCGTCTGAGTGTTTCGGTCTGGCCAGGTAGAACATCAACGCCGCAATAACAAACAAACCAATAGCGAGTATAAAAACGCGGTCGTAGTCTTTGTTGAGTATCAATGTAGCGGCTGCATAGGGACCCAGGGTGCTACCGAGCGTGGTGCAGAATGAGCCTGCAGCAAGTACACCACCGGATCTATCCAATCCAGCCAACAAACCCTGAATGAATGGCAGGCAAAACGCCCAGCTAAACCCCAGCAACAATGAACCAAGAAAATAATCCAGATAGGCCTCAGCGCTAATTAGCAGAAGCAGGCCAATGATGGCCAGACCAACGCCGAGAATAATAGGTACTACGTGGCCGAATCGATTTCCCAAGATAATGACTGAAAATGCACCGGGTATGCCTACAAACGACGCTATCAACAAGGCCTGCCCAATCTCATGCTCGCCAAGCGCCATTGAAACGCCAAGGCGTTCTACGTAAGTGAACTGAGCGGTATTGGCGGCTTCAAATATTCCAAATGCCAGTGCTCCAAATATCGCGGCCGCAGAACCAAGGGTTTTTAATGAGGAGCCGGATACAACGATGCCGTGCAGGTGATCTGTGTTCTGTTCTTTTGTCGCAGATAAAGCGGGCAGTGAAGCGCAGAACATCAATGCCACCAGATCAAGCGCGGCAATAATCAGGAACATACCTTTAACGCCTAGATCGCTGGAGTACACGGGCAGTACGTACAGAGCAAGACCGCTAACAATGAATTGCAGCGTGACAAATAAGCCGAAACCTCTGTCCGGATCTTGCGAACGAGCATAGGCCGCTAAGGTAGAAACGTATACTGTGCCGGCGCCAACTCCGGCTGAGAAACGTGCTACCAGAAACAGCTCAAAACTGTGGGCTGAAAACGCCGAGACAGCATCTGCCGCTGCCGCAAACAGCAGCGCTGCGAAAGATATAGCTCGCAATGGCAAGCGCTGCATTTGAAACGCCATTACCAACGCAATTAATGCAGCACCAAAAAAATTGGCCGACGCGGCAATGCCCGCCTGTTGCTCGGTAATAGCTGAACCATCAACCAGCACACCTACCATGGCGGGTAACACCAGCAGCTGCATTAAGGATACAGTGCCAAGTATGGCCAGGCTCAGGTGTTTAGCCAGTTCATGTGTGGACCTCATGCGGTGTTGTTGCCATCCAGCGTTAGCAGAGTGCCGTAAAGGTCGGGGCGTCTGTCTCTGAATACGCCCCAGGATCGCCGATACTCGCGTTGGTAATCGAGGTCGAAGCTGGCGGTGAGCACGGTCTCGGTGGTTTTATCCGCAGTTTCTGCAAATGCACCCAGATGATCAGTGATGAACGAAGAGCCGTAGAAGGTCATCTCAACGCCCCGGCTTTCTTCTGTGCCAATGCGGTTTGATGCGATCACTGGCACCATATTGGCGGCCGAGTGACCACGCATGGTGGTTTGCCAATGGTCTTTGCTGTCAAGTTCAGGTGTGGCAATCTCTGAGCCAATCGCGGTCGGGTAAAACAGCATCTGTGCGCCTTGTAATACCATGGCTCGCGCCGCTTCTGGAAACCACTGGTCCCAACACACGGCCACGCCTATGGTGGCATAGCGTGTTTTGATGGCCTTAAAGCCGGTGTCACCCGGACTGAAGTAAAATTTCTCTTCGTAGGCGGGGCTATCGGGAATATGGCTTTTACGGTAGTGCCCGACAATGCTGCCGTCGGCGTCGATAACTGCAATCGAATTAAAAAATGCCTGACCGGCACGTTCGAAATAGGAGACAGGCAACACCACCTCGCGCTCTCGTGCTACCACCTGCATTCGCTTGATGGTCGCTTGTTCTTCAACACTGTGCGCGAGATCAAAATGTTTGTCTTGTTCGTCAATACAGAAGTAGGGCGTTTCGAACAACTCTTGAATAAGAATGATTTGAGCACCTGCATCGGCTGCTTTGTGGATCAGCTCACAGGCCTTGTCAACATTGGACTCCAGGTTCCAACTGCACGCCATTTGCGTTGCGGCAACAGTAACGTTCATTCTCACCTCCAGCAAAAATCAATGTACTGCAGCCTATCACAGCACAACGGGTATTAGCGCTTACTTCAGGGGCATTTCCATGACCTTAACGTCTCTGTCCAATAAGGCCATCACAGATTTTAGCTGATCCATCTCTAGCACCAGCGTAGAGGTATTCACAAGCGGGTGGCACAGCACGGCGGATGCATTCCACACATCGGCGTCAACAATCAACTCTACTTTTTTGTCAGGGTCGTTTATTACGGACAACAGTGACACAGACCCGGGTTCAACGCCCAGATACTCATTCAGCTGATCGGCCGAGCCAAACGAGAAACGGCTTGAATCCAGTTGTTTTGATAATTCCGTAAGGTCTATGGCTTTGTCTTCACAAATAACCAACAGGAAATGGCGTTTACCTTTTTTATTGCGCAAGAACAGGTTTTTGGTTCTGGCGCCGCCTAAATCAGGAATTACTTCATTGGCTTCGTCGCAGGTAAACACGGCCTCGTGATCAAAGCGCTGGTAGTGAATATTGTGCGTATTTAAAAATTCGATGGCCTTCATTTTATTCCATATTTTTGGCGTATAGCGGGCGCAATCCCTGAGGTAAACAAGACGGCAGCGGTACCAGGCAGTATGATAGTGATTTGCCGTAAAGAAATAAAACATGAACGCTATACCTGAACCTGCACGTTACCTGGAAAATCCTTTTGGCCAATTCGCAGATCTGATTAATGCACATGCAGAGAATCAACCGGATCGAGTAGCACTTCAGGAAGAAGGCGACACTCTCACATGGGCAGAAGCTACCGCGTTAGCGAATAGAATTGCGGTGCAATTACGAGCAGAAGGCCTGCAGGCAGGCCAGGCCGTTTCCATTCTGGGTGTTAACTCAGTGCACTACGCGAGCGTGTATCTGGGCGCCATTCTGGCCGGTGGCTGCGCTGCTCCGCTAACAACCTCAGCTACCCCTAAGCAACTGGCCGCCATGATGGCCGACAGTGGTGCCAGCCACTTGTTTATAGACTCAGCGAAACGCGCTGAACTTGCTGCAAGCGGTGTTGAGTTACCTGGTTTGCAGCACGTGATGATGGATACTGCGGAGGCGGACGCACCTTACCTGCATGATTGGATGGCTGAGGAAGGTGCGGTGCCTGACACGCCCGAAGCCAAGCCGGAAGACCCGTTCAATATTATTTATTCCAGTGGAACCACTGGCACACCCAAAGGCATTGTGCACAGTCACCTGATGCGATGGCGGCAAATGGGCGTTGGTGAGGCTACCGGCTATGGTAAGCCGCGGCAGGCAACTTTGTTGTCCACACCTCTATATTCCAATACAACACTGGCTCCATTCCTGGCAACAGTCGCTTACGGTGGCACCGCCTTGCTAATGCGAAAATTCGATTGCGCGGGTTGGTTGACACGCGCGCAGAGCCACAAAGTAACCCACACCATGCTGGTGCCTGTGCAATACCAGCGGCTAATGGATTATGAGCAGTTTGATGACTACGATCTGAGTAGTTTGCGCGTTAAGAACTGCACCAGTGCGCCTTTTTCCGCCGAGCTAAAAGCGGAAGTACTTAAACGTATGCCGGGCGCCTTGGTTGAAGCCTATGGAATGACTGAGGGCGGTGTGGTCTGTGTTTTGCTTGCGCATGCTCACCCCGACAAACTGCACACTGTGGGTGTTCCGCACGGCGGCAGTGAGGTAATCACCATTGATGAAGACCTTAAGCGTCTGCCCATTGGCGAAATGGGAGAGTTGGTAGGTCGGTCTGGCACGATGATGTCGGGCTATCAGAATCAGCCCGAGAAAACCAAGGAAGCCACCTGGTACGACGAAAACGGTGATCCTTGGCAACGCATGGGCGACATTGGACGTGTAGACGAAGATGGTTTTGTCACCATTATGGGCCGTGCCAAAGACATGATTATTTCAGGCGGTTTTAATATTTACCCACGAGACTTGGAAGAAGTGCTACTCAAACAAGCCGGTGTGGTTGACGCCGCTGTGATTGGTGTGGGCTCGCGCCAGTGGGGTGAAACGCCACTGGGGTTTGTGGTTGCTGAAAAAGGTGTTGAGCTAGATGTGCAAGCAGTGCTTGATGGCGCAAACAGTGAGCTTGGTAAAACGCAACGGCTTTCAGAGGTTCGCTTGATCGATGAGTTGCCTCGTAGCCACATCGGCAAAATACTGAAGACAGAACTGCGGGATATGGCCGGTTAAGATAGAGAGTTAATAAGAAAATGAATGAACTAATAAAAAAAAGTGCGATTGAGTTGGCCAGCGGTATTGCGAATAAAACGTTCTCCGCCAGGGAAGTAGCTGATGCGCATTTGCAACGCATTGCTGAGGTTAACCCCGGTCTGAATGCTGTGGTACGTGTTCTGGAAGACATGGCGTATAGCGCGGCAACGGAGGTGGATAGGGCAGTTGCGGCAGGCGAACCGTTGGGCCCACTTGCGGGCGTTCCAATAACGATAAAAGAAAATATTGATGTTGTTGGCTCGCCCACCACACAGGGAGTGGCCGCGCTGGCAGACGCTTTGCCAAATTCAAACTCACCCATTGTCGATCGAGTATTGGCAGCTGGTGCTGTGCCTGTAGGCCGAACCAACCTTCCCGAAATGGGTTTGCGACTGCACACTGACAATGCCTTGCATGGTCCAACAATCAACCCTTGGAATGCAGGGCATACCACAGGTGGGTCATCGGGGGGCGAGGGTGTAGCCCTATCAACCGGCATGTCGGCCCTTGGTTTGGGCAATGATATCGGTGGCTCGCTTAGGAACCCGGCTACCTGCTGTGGTATCGCGTCGATCAAACCTACCCAGGGCGTTGTGCCGCACGCGGTGACAATACCTTTCGAAGATGAGCCAATAAGCTACCAGCAAATGCTCACAGATGGCCCAATGGCGCGCACAGTGGCCGATGTTCGACTGGGGTTGGACGTGATGCGGGGCTACCATCCGCGCGACCCAAACAGCGTGAATGCCGAACAAAATATTGCTCAAGGCCCTCTTCGCATTGCGGTGATGGCCCAACCTCCGGGTGGTAGTGTGGATAAACGTATAGAGGCTTTGACCCGTGATGCGGCGGGCGCGCTGGAGGCTGCTGGCTGCATTGTGTCTGACGCGGAACCACCTCAGTTTAGCGAGACAATAGAACTGTGGTTCGATTTGCTGGACAACGATTTCTCCCTGGTGTTTCCCCTGGTTTCAAATTTAATGTCGGATGACCCGAAGAAGTTTCTGCAGGATTTTCGAACAGGACGCAGTACACCGTCGACTGAAGACTACGCATCAACACTTACCCGACGAATGTTCTTCGCGCGCAGTTGGGCCAATTTTTACACTGAATACGATGTGTTGCTGTCACCAACCTGGACCCAACTACCGTATCCAGTGGGCTGGGATATTGAGCAAGCAGGGCGCGCAATAGAAACTATGACGCAAGCGCGCTGCGTATTGCCTGGTAACGCGCTGGGCTTGCCTTCGGCTTGTGTGCCCGCAGGTATGGTAGATGGGTTACCAGTGGGCGTAATGCTGACGGGTGCCCGTTTTAGCGATTACTTCTGCCTGGATGCTGCGGCACTTATTGAAGCGGCATTAGGAACCGCAACACCAATCGACCCGGTTGCTTGAGTGCTATCTCAGCGACGGTAATCAAGCGGTGGCGGCCTATCGCCCAGCAACGGCTGATAGTCAAAGTCATCCCCACGACGTTCCAGCCATTCTTCTTTTGCCTGCTTGATAATATCTGGGCTTTGCAGCAGTTTAACGGCTGTTAAGGCCATGCTGTTTGCCGCTAACATCATGCCTTTGTGGCCAATGCTCATGCCACCAGCGGCGACCGCTTGCCAGGTATGGGCAGATGTACCAGGAACCCAGGTAGCTGTTTTCAAACCAACAGTGGGTGCCATCCAACTCACATCGCCTACGTCTGAGGAGCCGGTGCCCTTATGAATCTCTTCGGTGAATGCTTCGATTTCTTTTTCAGAACCCAATTCGAGCTTGGGCTTGCCGGTGAAGGTTTTAACAATTTGTTCTGCGAAACGCTGCTCTTTCTTACTGTACTCAATGCCACCAATTGAGCGCAGACTTTCATCCATCACTCTGGCCAGGGTTACATTGGGCAAGATATTGTAATTGCCATGAATCACTTCCCACTCAACTTTAGTGCCTGTTCCCAATGCAGCACCGCGGGCGGCGTTTTCCACACGTTCCCATATGGGCAAGAGTTCCTGCGGGCTGGGTGCGCGCACGTAGTAGAACGATTCAGCGAATTCGGGGACTACGTTGGGTGCCAGGCCACCCTTTGTGATCACATAATGCAATCTCGTAGTGGTTGGCACATGTTCGCGCAACATATTCACCATATGGTTCATGGCCTCAACGCCGTCCAAACCCGAACGACCACGCTCTGGAGCGGCCGCTGCGTGTGAGGCAATGCCGGTAAAGCGAAACTTGGCCGAGCGATTGGCCAGCGTGGTGGCGGGCAGCGCACGGTTTTCGTCGTCGGCATGCCAATGAATAACAACGTCTACATCGTCAAACAAACCTTCTCGTACCATGTACACCTTGCCAGACCCACCTTCTTCAGCGGGCGTGCCGTACAGCCTTACCGTTCCTTTGGCGCCAGATTCGGCCAACCAGTCGCGCGCAGCGATAGCGGCTGCGACTGAGCCCACACCAAACAGGTGGTGACCGCAGGCGTGGCCTGCGTCTCCGCCCTCAACCGCTTTGCGTTCGGGTATGGCCTGTTGAGAGACTCCAGGTAGTGCATCGTACTCAGCCAATATCGCAATCACCGGCTCGCCGGAACCATAACTGGCTACAAACGAGGTTGGGATATTGGCAACACCTGTCTCAATGCTGAAACCCGAGTTTTTTAATTGTGACTGCAATAGTTCGCTGCTACGAGTTTCCTGATACCCCACTTCAGCCCAATCCCAGATTTGTTGAGCCATATCGATATAAGTGCTGCGTTGTTTTTCAACGCCTGCACTTACGGCGCTTAGTGAAGAATCGGCAGCAGCATTTGCTGCTGCAAGTATTGCAAAAACAGTAATTAAAAAACGCTTCATAAGGTTTTCAGTTTCTCTCCAATTTCCTCAGGGGTGACCATGGGTGAAAATCGCTGTAACACATTACCTTCGCCATCAACAAGAAACTTGGTGAAGTTCCAGGCTATGTCGTTGTTGCCTTCCTCATCAGCTTTCGCGGATGTCAGCATTTGGTAGAGTTCACAAGCGCCATCTCCGTTGACCTCAATTTTTGAGAACATCGGAAAGTTCACGTCGTAGTTTGATTGGGCAAATTCAAGTATTTCAGCGTCTGTGCCGGGTTCTTGTGCGCCAAATTGATTACAGGGGAAACCCATTACGGTCACACCCTCGTTTTCTTCATGCAATGTACGCAGACCTGCGTACTGTGGGGTAAGGCCTCATTGGCTGGCGACGTTGACCACCAGGCAAATTTGCCCTTTGTACTCTTTGAAAGACAAAGCCTGCCCGGTAATTGAGCGCATCTCAATATCGTGGAAGTGAGTCATAAAGATCTCCATTTCGCGTTAAAAGACGGCGGTAGCATACCATCGTTCTATGTAGAAAACACGGTGTTCAGCTGGCCAGAAATTTGTCACACTGTTGCTTTACACACATGTATCTGCCTGGCTGTTCACAACGGAGAAGTTCGCAATGAAAACCCTCTTATCTGGCCTGTTTTTAGTGTTTGTCTCCACTTTGACCTATGCTGATGATCAAAAAACCTCGCTGGAAAGCTCGCTGAAAAAGGTTGAGAAAAAAGTCATTGGCTGGCGCAGGGATTTGCATGAAAATCCGGAGCTGTCGAACCGGGAATTTGAAACGGCTGCCAAGATAGCCGGAATACTAAACGAGCTAAAATTTGACAAGGTCCAAACAGAGGTTGCCCACACTGGCGTTGTTGGCACTTTGGTAGGCGGTAAACCAGGACCGGTAATTGCATTGCGCGCAGACATGGATGGCTTGCCGGTTCAGGAACAAACAGGCTTGCCATTTGCGTCGAAGGCAAGCGGCGAATACAACGGCAAGCCAGTCAGCGTGATGCATGCCTGCGGGCACGATACACATATGGCGATGTTACT
>CAYGSL010000060.1:0-26331 GCA_964352475.1 uncultured Pseudomonadales bacterium
CAACGGCTAGTTGACATCGTTTACGGCGTGGACTACCAGGGTATCTAATCCTGTTCGCTACCCACGCTTTCGCACCTCAGCGTCAGTGTTAAGCCAGAGAGCCGCCTTCGCCACTGGTATTCCTCCTAATATCTACGCATTTCACCGCTACACTAGGAATTCTACTCTCCTCTCTCACACTCTAGCTTGGCAGTATTGAATGCAGTTCCCAGGTTAAGCCCGGGGCTTTCACATCCAACTGACCAAACCGCCTACGCGCGCTTTACGCCCAGTAATTCCGATTAACGCTTGCACCCTCCGTATTACCGCGGCTGCTGGCACGGAGTTAGCCGGTGCTTCTTCTGAGGGTAACGTCAATCTTGTCAGCTATTAACTAACAAGCCTTCCTCCCCTCTGAAAGTGCTTTACAACCCGAAAGCCTTCTTCACACACGCGGCATGGCTGCATCAGGCTTGCGCCCATTGTGCAATATTCCCCACTGCTGCCTCCCGTAGGAGTCTGGACCGTGTCTCAGTTCCAGTGTGGCTGATCATCCTCTCAGACCAGCTACGGATCGTCGCCTTGGTAGGCCTTTACCCCACCAACTAGCTAATCCGACGCAGGCTCATCCAATAGTGCGAGGTCTCCGAAGAGAGCCCCCGCTTTCCCCCATAGGGCGTATGCGGTATTAATCCGGATTTCTCCGGGCTATCCCCCGCTACTGGGTAGATTCCTACGCGTTACTCACCCGTCCGCCACTCGTCAGCCAGAGCAAGCTCTGCTGTTACCGTTCGACTTGCATGTGTTAGGCCTGCCGCCAGCGTTCAATCTGAGCCATGATCAAACTCTTCAGTTTAATCTTCATGTTTTTAACGTCATGACCGACGCTGCACCCTCATCAATCCCAGTCCGCAGACCAAAACCAACCTCAGTGCAAATTTACTACTCAGAGAAATCACTCAACATATTCGCCTCACTATTACCCATAAATGCACCCAACCTAAGTCAGATATATAGGTAACACGAGTTAAAATTTGACGAGTATTTGCTCCGTGGCTTCACCACGAAACAAGTACCCACACGTATTACTTGATCGTCTTGTTAAACAGCTTGCATGACGCCTGGCCATACAATCCCCCAGCACGGCGTGCCGAAGAGGGGCGCATTATACGCATCAGCTCTTGCATAGCAACAATAAAAACAGGCTTGTAGCCTTTTTATTTTCCCGGCCAGTTGTTTACCATAGTTGGTATTTCGGGGGTATTCGGGGGACAGTTTACTTATTTGCGAAGCAATTAAGTAAACTGTCCCCAGAATACCAATAGATAGAGGATTAAAGGTATGTCTGATCAGGAAAAAATCCTGCTTGGCCTGGGTGATGAGAAGGTCTACTTAAACCCAAAATACGCCAACCGCCACGGCCTGATTGCTGGTGCTACCGGCACCGGCAAGACCGTGACTCTGCAGATGATGGCTGAATCGTTCTCTCGAATTGGCGTGCCCGTGTTTCTCGCCGATGTAAAAGGCGATGTGTCAGGCATTAGCCAACCTGGTAAAACCCACCCCAAGGTGGAAGAACGCTTCGTGAAGATGCAGATAGAGGACTACGAATGGGAAGGCAACCCCACCGTATTCTGGGATTTGTATGGAAAAAAAGGCCACCCAATCAGGGCGACAGTGTCCGACATGGGTCCTACCCTGTTGGCCAGGCTGCTGGATCTGAATGAAACCCAGGAAGGCATACTCACAATTGCATTTGCGTTGGCCGATGACGAGGGTATGTTGCTGCTGGACATGAAAGACCTGCGCACTATGCTGCAACACATTGCCGACCATGCCAAAGAGCTTAAAGCAGAGTATGGAAATGTATCCGCTGCGTCTGTCGGCGCTATTCAGCGCAGATTACTGGTGATAGAACGCGAAGGCGGAAAGAAATTCTTTGGCGAGCCAATGCTGGAGCTGGCCGACTTGATGAGCACTAACTCGCAGGGCCGTGGTCGCATCAATGTGTTAGCAGCCGACACCCTGATTCAAAGCCCGCGCCTGTATTCGACATTCCTTCTCTGGTTGCTTTCTGAGCTATTCGAGAACTTGCCTGAAGTGGGTGACCCCGATAAGCCTGAGTTTGTGTTCTTCTTCGACGAGGCCCATCTACTGTTTAATGATGCACCAAAAGCGCTTGTGCAAAAGATCGAGCAAGTCGTGCGCCTGATTCGGTCAAAAGGTGTTGGCGTTTTCTTCATTACACAAAGCCCATCGGACCTGCCAGACACAGTACTCGCTCAATTAGGCAACCGCGTACAGCACGCTCTGCGCGCCTTTACGCCGCGCGATCAAAAACATGTGCGAGCAGCAGCTGACACTTTCAGGCCCAATCCGAAATTCGAAACCCGTGACGCGATTACGCAAATGGGCGTTGGAGAGGCCCTGGTGTCTGTTCTGCAATCAAAAGGCACACCCAGCGTTGTGCAGAAAACACTGATCAAGCCCCCGTTTTCGCGAATTGGCCCAGCCAAACCGGCGGAGAGAAAAGCAGTCCAGGGAGATAGCCCCTACGGACACAAATACGACAAGGCGGTAGACCGACAATCTGCTTACGAAATGCTGACCCAACGCGCCGAACAGGACGCGATCAAAGCCGAGCAAGCCGCGAAAGAAAAAGCCGCCGCAAAAGAACGCGCTAAGAAGGAGGCCGCTGCCAAACGCAATAAAGGTCGCTCACGCAGAGGCGACTCGGTCAGCGACGCGTTTCTCAAGAGTGTGACGAGATCTATTGGCAGCCAAGTTGGACGAAAGCTCATCCGGGGAATTCTGGGCTCACTGTTTAAAGGCTGAAAATACTAAGCCCTGTTTTTGGTGCGCCTGGTTTCGATAAGACGCCAAAGCAATAGGCTGGCGATAATCAGCGAATACACAATCGCCTCTCCAGCATCGCTCCTTATTTGCCAGACAATATGTGCAACCGCGAGCAGAGCAACCGCGTAAATAAGTTTGTGCAGCGTTTTCCAGCGTTTTTTCAGCTTGCGCACCATGCCATCAGTTGATGTGATTGCCAACGGCGTCATTAACAGCACGGCAGCAAATCCCACCGTAATATAAGGCCGCTCAATCAACTCTGCGCCAATGTCTCCCCATTGAAACGCCAGCAAGAATGCGGCATAACAGAGCAGATGCAATACGCCGTATACCCATGTGGCCACGCCGAGAATGCGGCGGTAAGGTAAAGGTCTAAACCTACTGCGAGTGCGCAGCACACTGGCCAGTGGTGTGACAAACAGGGTCAGGCACAACAATCGAATGGTCCACTCGCCTGTTTCGGCCACCAATACATCCGCAGGATCTGGCCCAAGCTGGTTGGTGGCCGCCGCATAGACCAAGGCCAGCGCAGGAACCGCTAGCAACAACATTAACAGCCATTTGTTGCGGCGAAGCGAGGTACTCATACAACCTGGCTCAGTAGTACTTCGCCAGATTCATCCCTTTGTACAGCCCGGCAACTTGCTCACCATAACCGTTAAAAGCTTGGGTATCGATTCTGTTGGGCTCGAACAAGGAAGATGGCAAGCGCCGCTCAGATGCCTGACTCCAGCGCGGGTGGTCGACCTCCGGGTTTACATTGGCATAGAAACCATATTCATGCGGTGCAATTTGTTGCCAGCTGGTCGCCGGTTGGCGTTTGGTAAAACTGATGCGAACAATGGATTTGATACTTTTGAAGCCGTACTTCCAGGGCATAACCAAACGCAGTGGCGCGCCATTTTGCTTGGGAATTTCACGGCCATACAAACCGGTTGCCATAAAGCTAAGCGGATGCATTGCCTCATCCATGCGCAAACCTTCTTCGTACGGCCAGTCAATGGTGCTAGAAAATGAACGCTGGCCACGCATTTCTGATTTACGAACCAGCGTCTCAAACTTCACGTACTTCGCGTCACTGGTAGGTTCAAATTGTTGCAGCATCGCACCCAGAGGAAATCCAACCCATGGAATAACCATCGACCATGCTTCCACGCAGCGAAGCCTGTAAATACGTTCCTCAAGCGGGTTCTTGGCTAGAATATCTTCCAGGTTGTAAGTACCAGGTTTGGCCACCTCGCCGTCCACCTTTACCTGCCACGGACTGGTGGTCAGCGCTGAGGCGTGTTTCGATGGGTCATCTTTACCCGTCCCAAATTCGTAGAAATTGTTGTATCTAGCCACATCGGCATATGGCGTTAACGCTTCCGACGTATAAAAGGGATTAGCTGCGTTCTTTTCAACTGCAGAAAAATCAAGCTGCTTCAAATCTGAGGGAGGTTCAATAGCTTTCGCTTCCGCCTGCTCCGTTTTTCCACACGCTGCCAGCGCGCCACCTACCAGCAAACTGCCCGAAACCCCCATGAATTTTCGACGGTTCAAATACACCGATTCGGAGGTAATTTCAGAGGTGAGAATATCATTCGGTTTCTTAATCAGCATTATTTGGATTCCAGGCGCAAAAACACAGTCACTACTTTAGACCGAGTCTGAGCAAAAAATTCAATTAACGTACAGCGGCCGAATTCTTACCGGAAATAAACCGCCACAGATAAGCGATTGGACCGGAACAGGCGTAGCTTGACGCCATCAGGAACAACACTAACGCTGGGTCCATAGCGATAACAACGAATAACATGGTGACCAGAAACATGGTCAGAAAGGGTACACGCCCTTTGAAATCGATGCCCTTGAAGCTGTGGTATGGCACATTGATCACCATAAGCAGACCTACCAAGGCGGTAAATCCGGCAAACACCAGCTGAGCAGCACGGTTCAACTCCAGACCTGTAACGCCCCATTCCGTCATCAGCCATACCGTTGAAGCCACCAGCATAGCCGCCGGAGGGCTAGCTAATCCGGTGAAAAAACGACTGTCTGCCGTTTCAGCCTGTGCGTTAAAACGCGCCAACCGCAGTGCTGCGCACAATAGATAAATGAAGGCCACAGACCAGCCCAGTTTGCCCAAACCGCTTAAACACCAGTTAAACATAATCAGCGCCGGTGCCACCCCAAACGTAACCAGGTCTGACAAGCTGTCGTATTCTTCACCAAATTTACTTTGAGAATTGGTCAGCCTGGCTATTCGGCCATCCATACCGTCCAGCATCTGGCCAAAGAAAATTGCCAGTCCCGCCGAGGCAAAATCGGCGTTAATCGCAGCAACAATCGCATAAAAACCGGAAAATAAGGCCGCCGTGGTGAACAGGTTAGGCAACAGGTAAATACCTCTCCGCTGCACCTTTTTGCCATTTTCGGAGACTTCTTCCACATGCTCATCGATTGGCAGCAGGTTTTCCAGCCCGGAATCCTTACGGTCTGAATCAGGATTCAAGGGCTTATCTTTATCGTTGGAGTCAGTCATGAGCCTACTCTGGAGTGCAGAAGTATTATACCCGTCAAGCGTAATGTTGTATGCTGCGCGCCTGCAAAAACGTCACCATGTAGAGAGGATCATGAACTATTTCAATTCGCTGCCATTGCGCAAACAACTTCAACAATTGGGTATGTGCCGCTTCATGGATGCCTCCGAATTTGCTGACGGCGTGGAGAAATTGAAAGGAAAGAAGTTGGTCGTCATTGGCTGCGGATCGCAGGGCCTGAACCAGGGTTTGAACCTCCGTGACAGTGGTCTTGACGTGTCCTACGCGCTTAGAGAAGCCGCTATTACCGAACAGCGACAAAGCTGGAAAAACGCTACTGACAACGGCTTCACCGTTGGCACTTATGAAGAGCTGGTCCCGCAAGCTGACCTGGTTCTTAACCTGACGCCTGACAAGCAGCATTCATCCGTTGTCGATGCAGTCATGCCACTGATGAAGCAAAGCGCCTGTCTTGCCTACTCGCATGGTTTCAACATTGTTGAGGAAGGCAAACAAATCCGTGATGACCTGACAGTGATTATGGTAGCACCCAAGTGCCCAGGTACTGAGGTTCGCGAAGAATACAAAAGAGGTTTTGGTGTACCAACGCTGATCGCAGTACACGCTGAAAACGACCCCAATGGAGACGGCCTTGAACTTGCCAAAGCCTATGCCGCAGGCACCGGAGGCCACCGCGCTGGCGTATTGGAAAGCTCATTCATCGCTGAAGTTAAGTCTGACCTGCTGGGCGAGCAAACTATTCTCTGTGGCATGCTGCAAACAGGCTCAATTTTGTGTTTCGACAAAATGGTTGAGCAAGGTATTGATGCGGGTTACGCGGCCAAGTTGGTGCAGTTCGGTTGGGAAACCATTACCGAAGCGCTGAAGCACGGCGGCATTACCAATATGATGGACCGCCTTTCCAACCCCGCCAAAGTGCGCGCGTTTGAACTGGCTGAAGAATTACGAGGCACGCTTCGCCCGCTCTATGAAAAGCACATTGACGATATCATCAGTGGGCATTTCTCCAGCACCATGATGGCTGATTGGGCAAACGATGACGTAAACTTGTTGAAGTGGCGTGCAGCAACCGCTGAAACAGCTTTTGAAAAAACCACTAACACTGACGACGAGATCAGTGAACAGGAATACTTCGACAATGGCATCCTGATGATCGCCATGGTGAAAGCAGGTGTTGAACTCGCGTTTGAAGTAATGACCGAAGCCGGCATCATCGCCGAGTCAGCTTACTACGAATCGCTACACGAAACTCCGCTGATCGCGAACACCATTGCGCGACGCAAGCTTTATGAAATGAACATTGTTATCAGCGACACAGCTGAATACGGTTGCTACCTATTCGACCAGGCGGCCAGACCAATGCTTGAAGAGTTTATGACTCGCATTGATACTGATGTAATCGGTCGCGGTCTGGGTGATGACGGTAGTGTCGACAATATGGAATTGATTGCAATTAATGAATCTGTTCGCAATCATCCCGTTGAGATTGTTGGTAAGGAATTGCGTCGGCATATGACTGCTATGAAGAGGATTGTGTAGGGTTGTGGGCCGGCGTTAACGCTAGAGCCCGGCGTTGGGTCGAGGGTAGCCTGTCGAGACACGTCGTAAATACATCCCTGTAGACTTGTGTTCGAGGTCCCTCTCTCACAGTCTCGCCAGGCTACCCTCGACCCAACACCTCAGTGCCAAAGACCCATAATTTCTAAGCTTATAAAGCTCTCATACTTGGCACAGAGGCAGCAGACCACATGTTGGCTATCAAGACTGTGTGAGGGAGGGACCCCGAACACAAGCCCCCATGGATGGGTTCACGGCGTGTCTTGATAGCCAACATGTGGTCTGCTGCCGGTCCTGACACAACTGCATGAACTCAAAAGTTTCTAAATCTTAAGCGCCTTAGCACCCCGAGCAATACCCGCAACCCCGGTTCGAGCCACCTCAAGAATCCCGGCCTCCCCCATCGCATCAATAAACGCATCCAGCTTGCTACTGGTTCCTGCCAGCTGAACCACATACACATCCGGCAGCACGTCAACAATTGTGCCCCGGAAAATATCAACACAACGCTTAACCTCATTGCGCTGCTCGCCTTTGGCGCGCACTTTAATCAACATCAGCTCACGCTCAATATGCGCACCTTCAGTTAAGTCAGTCACTTTGATCACATCAATCAGCTTGTTCAACTGCTTGGTAATCTGTTCAATAGTGCGATCGTCACCAACCGTAGTCAGCGTCAGCCGTGACAAACTTTCATCATCAGTAGGCGCCACCGTCAGGGTTTCAATATTGTAGCCACGCTGGGAAAACAGGCCGACAACGCGCGAAAGAGCACCAGGTTCATTTTCCATTAGCAAAGACAAAGTACGTCTCATTAGCTTCGCTCCGTTTTACTGATGTACATATCACGCATGCTGCCATTCGGTGCAATCAACATCGGGTACACATGTTCTTCCGGGTCTACGTAGATATCCATGAACACTAAGCGGTCTTTAAGCGCAAAACACTCACGCATTTTCTCTTCCAGTTCTTCAGGCTTATCCACGCGCATGCCCACGTGGCCGTATGATTCGGCGAGCTTCACAAAGTCAGGTAAGGAATCTGCGTAGGTGCTTTCCGAATGTCGGCCACCGTATTGCATATCTTGCCACTGCTTAACCATGCCCAGGGCCTGATTATTGATGTTGATGATTTTGACAGGAATGTTGTAGTGCGTGCAGGTAGACAATTCCTGAATATTCATCTGAATGCTGCCTTCGCCGGTAACACAAGCTACGTCTGCGTCAGGGTGGGCAAGCTTTGCCCCCATCGCCGCAGGCAGGCCAAACCCCATGGTTCCCAGCCCACCCGAATTGATCCACCGACGCGGCTTGTTGAAGCGATAATACTGCGCAGCAAACATCTGGTGTTGACCAACATCCGAGCTCACGTAAGCGTCGCCATTAGTCACCTTGTACAAGGTTTCAATTACCTGCTGCGGCATGATTTTCCCAGAGCCGCTGCTGTAGCGCTGTGCATGCCACAAGCCGTGCGCTTCGCGCCAGGCGTCAATCTGTTTCCACCAGCGATCGATTGCATCGCTGTCGTAGCTGCTTTCGCCGCTGCTCATTTCCGCTTTCACAAGCTCAAGCAACTCTTCAAGCACAACATTGGCAGCACCAACAATCGGCACGTCTGCATTCACAGTTTTTGAAATAGACGTGGGATCGACATCAACGTGCACGATGGTCGCGTCCGGGCAAAACTTGGATATGGTGTTAGTAACGCGATCGTCAAATCGGGCACCAACCGCAAATACCAGGTCACTGTGATGCATGGTCATGTTGGCTTCATAGAAACCGTGCATACCCAGCATGCCCACAAACTGTCGATCAGACGCTGGATAGGCACCCAGGCCCATCAAGGTATTGGTAACCGGGAAATTGAGCTTTTGCGCAAGCGCAATCAACTGCTCGTGAGCTTCACCTTGAATGACCCCGCCGCCGCTGTAAATGATTGGGCGCTTGGCAGCCACCAACAGCTTTGCCGCTTTCTTGATCTGCTTGCCATGCCCGCGTTTAGTCGGGTTGTAAGACCTCATGCTGACAGATTCGGGGTACGAGTATGGATATTTCTCGCCGGGTGCGGTTTTGTTTTTTGGAATATCAACAACAACGGGGCCGGGACGACCACTGCCGGCCAAGTAAAAAGCCTTTTTTATGGTAGCCGGAATATCCTGAGGGTCAGTAATTTGAAAGCTGTGCTTTACGATGGGCCTGGACACACCCACCATATCAGTCTCCTGAAACGCGTCTTCACCGATAACATTAGACGGAACCTGGCCAGACAGCACGACCATAGGAATTGAATCCATGTACGCCGTAGCAATGCCGGTGATGGCATTCGTTGCTCCTGGTCCTGAAGTAACCAGTACCACAGGTATTTTTCCGGTTGCCCGGGTGTAGCCATCAGCGGCGTGGGTTGCCGCCTGCTCGTGGCGCACCAGAATATGAGGAATGTCATTGGTTCTGAATAAGGCATCGTAAATGTGCAACACCGCACCGCCGGGGTACCCAAAGATAAACTCAACCCCTTCATCGCGCAGTGCTCTGGCAAGCATTTCACCGCCAGACATCAACTCCTCATCACCACTCATTGTCATTCTCACAAAGATTTGTATCGCATCTGCAACACGAAAATGTGACGTAAACACGCAAATTTTCGAATTAAACAGGTAACCCGCAATTTTTTAGTGTTTTTGCATATAAGTCAATAGAAATCATATATTTACTCTCATACCGGTGCGGCATCCAGGCCGGCTCAAGGCAAGCATTTTTAACAATTGAGGGGTTCGCATGTTTGGGCCGACTAACCTAATATTAAGGGGTACATAGCTCGTTAGAGAAATACCATGCCACGCAGCAAGAGACACCTCGCACAAGCAACCGCAGCAACAACGGAGCGCGACTTGAAGCGCTCACTGTTTTTTAGTGCGCTAGGATTATGCCTTGTCGCCGCTGTGCTTCTCAGCAGCTCGGCCGAGGCAGGCGAGGTATTTCGCTGGACAACAGCCGATGGCACAGTGCACTACGGCGAACATCCCCCGCAGGGCGTAGAAGCCACGCAGATGAGCACCACTACTGGCAAGCCATCCAAGCAATCATCAAGAAGAGAACGTGTTGAGCCGGGAGAGGACGCCGGCAAAGAAGCTGCAGCGGATCAAGACGGTGAGACCACCGCGGCCGCACCGGCACCAGCGAAGCCCAAGAAAGACAAAGGCGTTTGCGAACGCGCTCGCTACAACCTTAAAGTATTGGACGAAAGAGCCAGAATTCGTCAAACCGATGAAAATGGCGAAGAGCGCTACCTTTCAGACGAAGAGAAGAACAAGCAGAAGGAAAAAGCTAGAGAGGCCATTAAAACCTACTGCTAGCTTATCTCAGTTGACCAGTGTTCAGCGCAGGGCGGCCAGCACGTCAGGCCGCGGCTGCTTCAAACACCAAAGCCCCGTCTTTTAATGTTGACCTGATGGTCTGGCCAGCATGGTATTTGCCGGCCAATAGCTCTTCTGCCAGGGGGTTCTCAATCAATTGCTGAATAGCGCGCTTCAGTGGTCGTGCGCCGTACACCGGGTCAAAGCCCGCTTCAATCAACGTATCCATCACCTCATCACTTAGTTCAAGACCAATTTCGCGTTCTGCCAACCTGGCTTGTAGCAACTGAAGCTGTATTTCTGCAATACCTCTGATTTGTGATTTCGCCAAAGGTTTGAAAACCACAGTCTCGTCGATGCGGTTAATAAACTCAGGGCGAAAATGCTGACCAACAACAGCCATAACAGCGTCTTTCATGGCAGCATAGGTAGCGTCTTCATCATCCTCATTAGCGGCCTGACCAATTTCCTGAATGGAGTCTGAGCCAAGATTCGATGTCATCACAACCACGGTATTTCTGAAATCGACAGTTCGCCCCTGGCCATCGGTCAAACGACCGTCTTCTAAAACCTGCAATAGAATATTAAACACGTCCGGGTGCGCTTTCTCGACCTCATCGAGTAACAACAGCGAATACGGCCGACGACGAACTGCTTCCGTTAGGTAGCCACCCTCTTCATAACCAACGTAGCCAGGAGGCGCTCCAATCAATCTCGCAACAGAGTGCTTTTCCATAAACTCTGACATATCGATTCGCACCATGGCGTCTTCGCTGTCGAACAAAAATTCGGCAAGCGCCTTACATAACTCGGTCTTGCCAACACCGGTAGGGCCGAGGAAAAGGAAAGAGCCATTCGGGCGCTTCGGATCGGATAAGCCAGCGCGTGACCGGCGCACCGCATGCGATACGGCAACTATCGCCTCGTGTTGACCCACTACCCGCTCATGCAAGTTATCTTCCATCCGCAGCAGTTTTTCCCTGTCACCCTCAAGCATCTTCGATACCGGTATACCAGTCCATTTTGATACCACTTCGGCAATCTCTTCGTCAGTCACATGGTTGCGTAACAAACGTATGGCGGCACTCTCACCGTCATTTTTTACGTCTTCGTCCCCGATTGACTCCAAACGTTTTTCCAGCTCCGGTATAACGCCGTACTGCAGCTCAGACATGCGAGTGAGATCGCTTTTTCGCTGAGCGGCGTCAAAATCCAGACGGGCTTGCTCCAGCTCACTGCGAATCTGCTGAGACCCATCCACCTCTGCTTTCTCGGCTTTCCAGATTTGCTCTAGGTCCGCGTACTCTTTCTCTACGCCCGCAATGTCTTCTTCCAACAAAGCCAATTGTTTTCGTGCAGCATCATCTGCGTCGTTCTTGATTGCTTCGCGTTGAATTTTAAGTTGTATTAAACGGCGTTCCAGCTTATCCAATGCCTCCGGCTTGGAATCAATCTCCATGCGAATGCGACTGGCTGCTTCGTCAATCAGGTCAATCGCCTTGTCCGGCAGCTGACGATCTGTGATGTAACGTTGCGACAGTTTAGCCGCCGCGATAATTGCCGAGTCACGTATATCCACACCGTGGTGAACTTCATAGCGCTCTTTCAATCCGCGCAAGATCGCAATGGTGTCTTCCTCGCTAGGCTCGCCCACCCATACTTTTTGGAAGCGTCGTTCCAGCGCCGCATCTTTTTCAATGTACTGGCGATACTCGTCAAGGGTTGTCGCACCCACGCAATGCAGCTCGCCTCTGGCCAGCGCCGGCTTGAGCATATTGCCTGCGTCCATGGAACCTTCAGCCTTACCGGCACCAACCATGGTATGCAACTCATCGATGAACAGTACAACCCTGCCCTCTTGCTTGCCCAGCTCGTTCAACACGGCTTTCAATCGCTCTTCAAAGTCGCCGCGAAATTTCGCACCGGCCAGTAATGCTCCCAGGTCCAGCGATAATATGCGCTTGTCTTTCAGACCTTCCGGCACCTCGCCGTTAATGACTCGCTGCGCCAAACCTTCAACAATTGCCGTTTTTCCTACGCCCGGCTCACCTATCAATACCGGATTGTTTTTGGTACGTCGCTGCAATACCTGGATAGTTCTGCGTATTTCATCATCACGACCAATCACCGGATCAAGCTTTCCAAGTTCGGCCCGCTCGGTAAGATCAATAGTGTATTTTTCAAGCGCCTGACGGCTGTTTTCTGCGTCCGGGTTATCCACTGCTTCTCCACCTCGTAAGTCTTGAATGGCGTTTTCCACCGCATCGGCGCTCACACCTGCTTCTCGTAAAACGCCGCCAATTGGCAGGTCCGATTTAAGTGCCGCCAGCAACACAAGCTCGCTGGATATATAGCTATCGCCAAGCTGCTGTGCCAGCTTGTCAGTGAGATTAAGCAGGCGATTGAAATTCTGTGAAATCTGAATCTCACCACTTGGGTTACTTAAGGTTGGTAACTTATCAATGGCTTGTTTTAAAGCCTGCGAAACGGTACTTACGTTTACCCCAGATTTAAGCAGCAAAGGTGGAATCGTACCGCCGGACTGCTCAAGCAAAACCATGAACAGATGCGCCGCTTCAAGTTGACTGTGGTCGTTACCTATTGCCAGCGACTGGGCATCGCCCAGTGCGGACTGTAACTGTGTGGTAAATTTATCTGCTCTCACGCTGATCACCAAAGTATTGTCATTAGCTTTAATATGCGGACAATTTGTGGTTTTTCAAGGTTATTGCCTGCGCAAAATCAGACTCACGTTTCGCCCGGTCACTCCATCCCTGCGATAAGAGTAGAAGCGCTGGCCATCAGAGAAGCTGCAGTACTCGCCGCCGTAGACCTTTGCCACGCCAAACTCCAGGCACTGAGCGCGGGCAATATTCACCAGATCAACATAACTAAAACCCTCCTCCAGGCCAGCGTGGTATGCGTCAGCCGAGGGTTCACGTAAGGTGCTCAGCAAGGTATCTCTTACTTCATTTCCCACCCGAAAATGGGCCAAAGAAATACCCGGCCCAATCCAGACCAGCAATTGATCAGCGGGGCTGTTGAATCGTTGCATCACCTTGGAAAGCACGCCGTTGGCGACACCACGCCAACCTGCGTGAACTGCGGCCACCTGTTGGCCCTGGCGGTCGCAGATTAGAACAGGTAAACAGTCTGCGGTGAGTATGCAGCAGGCTTTTTCCGGTTGTTCGCAAAACCAGGCATCGCCTACTGGAACTTCCTGATGATCACTGGTTTCCGGGCTTTGAATATCGTCGCCGTGCACCTGCTGCATCCAGTGCAAGCTTGCAGATGAGGGCAATATTTCAGCCAACCGCTTACGGTTCTTGCTCACCGCAGTTTGTTCATCACCCACATGATCGGCAAGGTTCCAACTATGATAGGGCGCTAAGCTGACACCACCCGCTCTCAGACTGGTAAAGGCGATAATATTGTCCGGCGCGGGCCAATCGGGCAGCAAAATGCGTTCATGCAGAGGGCTCACTGACGTAATTGCTCAAGCAAATTGCGCATATCTTCAGGCAATGGAATTTGCCACTCAAGGGTCTCGCCAGTAGCCGGGTGCTGCAGAGACAAGGCCTCGGCGTGCAAAGCCTGGCGGCTGAATTTGCCAATGGCTTCCAGGTGAACGCTCAAGTTTTTGCGCAGACGTGCCCCGTACAAAGGGTCACCGAGCAAAGGGAAACCAAGCTCGGCCATATGAACTCGAATTTGATGGGTTCGCCCTGTTTCCAATTTCAATGTGACCCTTGCGACGCCGTCCAGGTATTCCCGGGTTTCGAAGTGCGTTATGGCCTGTTTACCCCCTTCTCTGCGCACCGCCATTTTCTGGCGCTGGCGAGGATGCCGACCTAGAGGCTTGTTGATTGTTCCCTTGGAGCCTGGATGACCAATGGTAAAAGCCGTGTATTGGCGGCTGACTGTACGCGCCTGCAACTGCTGCACCAGTGACTGGTGCGCCGCCAAATCAAGGCCAATAACCAACAAGCCACTGGTGTCCTTATCCAGTCGGTGCACAATACCCGCTCTGGGAACGGCAGCGAGAGAAGGAATGTGGTACAGCAAGCCATTGGCGAGTGTGCCAGACCAGTTGCCAGCACCAGGGTGGGTCACTAGTCCTGCCGGTTTATTGATCACGGCTATGGAATCATCCCTATAGACGAATTCAACTGCTAATTCTTCCGCACGCCAGGCCAGATCAGGCTCAGGAACTGCGTGCAGCACAATACGGTCACCTGGCGCCACCTTGTGTCTGACTGCCGCTTGAGTACCGTTTAGCTGTAACTCGCCGGTTTTTATCCAGGTTTGAATCCTCGAACGAGAATAGGCAGGGAACAGTTCCGCGGCTGCGAGGTCTAAACGCATAGCGTCCTGATGAGGCTCAACATCAGCCTCAAGCAGAATAGCGGGTAGTGGTTCAGTCACTGCATTTGTCCAACTATAGTATCCGTCGCTATCAGAGAAAGATCCGTGCAAACCCTATTCGTTCAACTATGCGCATTTAAACTGCTTGGCATGGCCGCCAGAGTCGCTACAATACTGCGCTGAATAAGGTCGCTTCACTCAATTTGTGCAGCAACACACTGAATATACAACGAATTTCGAGCTTTTGATGATGTATTGCAGATATTACCAACGCTTTGCGGCATTGCTCTGTCTTTCTTTGCTGCTGGCTGCATGTTCATCTAATGAAGATGTAGTGAATTCTGATGCCAGTGAGAAACAACTTTATGACATAGCGCAACGTCAGCTTGAAAGCCAAAACTACAGTTCTGCTATACAAAACCTGCAATTGCTGGAATCCCGCTATCCGTTTGGACCGTTCGCTGAACAGGCTCAGCTGGAAATTATCTACGCCTATTACCGTGGCTTTGAACTGGAGTCGGCTATTGCCGCGGCTGATCGATTTATTCGTTTGCACCCACACCACCCCAGCGTCGACTATGCCTACTACTTAAAAGGTTTGGCTCGTTACGCCGAAGGTCAGGGTTTTTTAGACCGCTTTCTACCCACTGATTTAACGCAGAGAGACCCAGGACCCGCCAGAGATTCGTTCAATGATTTTGCGCAACTTCTTGCGCGCTTCCCTGACAGCGAGTACGTGCCCGATGCAAAAGCCAGAATGGTGCATCTTCGCAACTTGTTGGCGCGCTATGAGATTCATGTTGCGAACTACTATTTCAAACGAAGAGCGTACCAGGCAGCCGCTAATCGAGGACGGTACGTATTAGAAAATTATCAGCAAACCACAGCCGTGCCTGATGCACTGGCCGTTATGGTGCAAGCCTATCAATTGCTGAGCTTGCAAGATCTGGCTAACGACAGCTTAAGAGTGTTAGCCTCAAACTATCCAGAGCATCCAGCCCTGAACAAAGACGGTTCGTTCAAAACCAACTTCAACCCTGAGAATCAGCAACGTTCGATGGTCAATATGCTAACTTTTGGTTTGTTTGATCGTAATGAACCCCTGACGTTTGATTACCGCCCCTAGTTACTTGCTGTCTTTTCTTGAGTAGCCGCTGCCGAAATTTTCTGTAGGCGGCTTGCGCATACTGGCAACCCAAGTCACACCACCGGCAACAAACGGTCTGATTTACACCTTTTCTGCTGGATTTTAGTCAGCCACACGACCATTATTCTTATCTCACGAGAGGATACCTGCTATGGGATTTATCGGTCTGCTGCGCTTGCTTGCGGTTCTGTTCTGTATTTGGATGATTTGGCGTTTCGTAAGAAAAAAAACCACCGCGAGGCAATCTACTGCGCAATCCCGTAACGGCAGCATGGTGGCCTGCGAAGTCTGCGGCACCCATGTACCAGAAGACAACGCGATTAACGAAAACGGTCACTGGTATTGCAGCGTTGCGCACCGGGATCAAGGGAGCCTCTGACCAGCATTGAGAACTTTCGACCCGTGAACGCATTGAGCATCGACAATTCACAATTGCATGAAGCAGAACAAACCCTGCGCATTTTTGGTCTCTATCGCATAATACTGGCCGCCTTGATACTCGGTGTCTTCCTGGTGCAGATGACAACCACTGTAGAAAGCGCCTATAAACCAAGTTTATTTCTCTTTACTATTGGTACCTATTTTCTGCTGAGCGTAATCGCGCATTTTTACGCAGGCCTTAAGGCGCAATCTCTTAGCAAGCTCGAACTTTTCTGCTACTTCTTTCTGATTGATATCGGCGCACTCACACTCATTGCGTATGCCAGCGGCGGCTTGAGTACTGGCCTAAGTCTGATCATGACGCTGACCGTTGCCTGCGGTGGAATTTTTTTTAAAGATAGACTAGCACTGTTAGTTGCGGCATTGGCAAGTCTAGCGACACTTCTTAATGTTAGTTATCTGGTCAATTTGGGCGTTGTTGAAAACAATTTGCTCATCAATGCTGGTGTGCAAGGTGCAATCTTCTTTGCAACCGTACTTCTCGTACAGTTGCTGGTAAAACGTATTGAGGTTAGCCAACGACTTGCCGCAGAACGCGCAAGAGAGCTGGCACATTCTGAATACCTCAACCAGCTTATTGTCAGAAGAATGCAGACGGGTGTTTTGGTCGTTGACCAAGGTCACGAGCTGCATTCAGCGAATGACTCTGCCATGTCTATGCTGGATCTACATAGCGATGACAAACAACTTCCAGCACCCTTGCTTGAAAGTATGGCTCAATGGCGGCAAAGACCCGACGTTCGCACAAGACCTTTTCGTATACGTAAAGCTGGCGCACTTTTACAATCTGAATTCATGCCACTGGCCGAGGAGGATGAGGGTCAAGTACTTATTTTTCTTGAAGACACTAGCAGAACCCGCCAACAGGCACAGCAAATAAAACTCGCTTCATTAGGTAGATTGACAGCGAGTATTGCCCATGAAATCAGAAATCCTTTAGGCGCGATCAGTCATGCAGCACAGCTACTGAATGAGTCCGAGAATATTGAGAATGAAGATCGCCGGCTTTGTGACATCGTAACCAGTCACTCTGCTCGCATGAACCGCATTGTCGAAAATGTACTTCAGCTTTCACGCCGAACAGCGTCAAAGCCAGAGCGGTTTGAGCTAAATGCCTGGCTGGAGGGCTTTGTTTCGCAAATGCAACAAAGCAACCCAGACAGTGAAATTCTGCTGAGTAGAACCGTAGACAAGATTCAGGTTGCTTTTGACCCCAGTCAGCTGGATCAGGTTCTCAGCAACGTATGCTCTAACGGACTGCGCTACAGCGAAAAGAAAACAGGTATGCAGCGCCTGTATGTCGTTGCAGGTGTAAACGCCACAGATGCGCTGCCAATAATTGATATTGAAGATGATGGCGATGGTGTCTCTGCCGAGCACGTGGACCAGCTGTTTGAGCCGTTTCACACCAGCGAAACCAGCGGCACCGGGCTGGGACTGTTTATTGCCAGGGAACTTTGTGAGGCAAATCAATCACGGTTGGATTATTTACCTACGCCTGAGAACAGAAGTTGTTTTAGAATCACATTTGCCCACCCTATGAAAAAACTGGCAACTGAAGAATGACCAGCACACACATTCTAGTCGTTGATGACGAGCCGGATATTCGTGAGCTTCTGGAAATCACCTTGGCGCGAATGGGGCTGGAAACCAGAAGTGTTGCAACACTGGCCGAAGCGATTGCCGCCCTTAAGCAACATTCCTTTGAACTCTGTTTGACCGATATGAATCTACCAGACGGGAATGGTCTGGATCTGGTCAAACATATTCAAGACGTAGCACCCAAACTTCCTGTAGCAGTGATCACAGCCTATGGAAACGTAGACACTGCTATTTCCGCGCTCAAATCCGGCGCTTTTGATTTTGTTAGCAAGCCCATTGAATTAGAACGTTTGCGAGACTTGATTCATACCGCGCTTAAACTCTCGGGCGACTTCGGCAAAAATCTTGAACCGGAGCTTGAGCTACTTGGCAAGTCTGACAAGGCAGTTGAGCTTAGAAGACAAATATCCAAACTATCGCGCAGTCAGGCACCCGTTTACATAAGCGGCGAATCTGGCAGTGGCAAGGAGCTCGTTGCACGTCTCATACACAACAGTGGCCCTCGGGCAGATCAAGCATTTGTAGCTGTAAACTGTGGTGCAATCCCTGCCGAATTAATGGAAAGTGAGTTCTTCGGCCACAGGAAAGGAAGCTTTACTGGCGCCGTTGGCGACAAGCAAGGTCTTTTTCAGGCGGCTGACGGCGGTACTTTGTTTCTCGACGAAGTCGCCGATTTACCTCTGGATATGCAAGTTAAGCTGCTAAGAGCCATCCAGGAAAAATCTGTTAGAGCAGTTGGCGATAATCACGAAGCAAGTATTGATGTTCGTATACTCAGCGCTACGCATAAGAACTTGCATTCGGAGGTCAGTAACAACCGTTTCCGCCAGGATTTGTTCTACCGGATTAATGTTATTGAGTTGGCAGTACCAGCTTTGAGACAGCGTGTTGACGATATTCGCATTATTGGCGATCTTGTTCTGCAAAAGATTGACCCAAACAATCCGCACGTTTTAAGTGATGCCGCCTGGAAAGCCCTGACCGAATATCATTTTCCTGGAAATGTCCGCGAGCTGCAAAATGTACTCGAGCGCGCCTGTGCGATGTGCGAAAGCAAAACAATAGAGGCATCAGACCTTGGCCTGAAAGCCAGGAATTTCGAAGTTGCCGAAAACAATGCGACTAATGCCAACATTGAGTCAGAGACCTCTGCAAAGGCAGATACCAGTTTGTTTCCTGCCATAGAAAGTGATCCTACATTCGACTCGCTGGACAGCTACTTACAAGAAGTTGAGCGCGGCATAATTGCCCGCGCGCTGGAACAATGCCGATGGAATAAAACGGCCGCAGCAGAACAACTTGGAATCTCTTTTCGAGCATTACGTTACAAGCTCAAGAAACTCGATATAAAGTAGCTTCTCTAGGTATCTGGTACTATTGGCTAATATCTGCCATTACTTGTAGGCGTTAGCCCACACGCACCCGGCTCTCATTTGGATATTCTATGCACAGTCACAGTTTGACTGTGCATAGCATCCGCAAAGGACCTGCGGACACAATGCGATCACGACAAGGAGAGTCAAATGTTCGCTCATTCTCGCGCTGCGCTGCGCGCGCGCGGCTATTCCATGCTGGAAGGCCTAACGATATTATTGATAGTCTCTTTGATTCTTGCTATTGGGGCCCCACCACTGAAACCGCTTGTTGATCGAAGCCGCGCAAAAGGAGATGTGATGACCTTGATTGCCTCACTCAATCTAGCACGCACTACGGCGGTCACCAGCGGAATTGTAACCACCTATTGTGCAAGCACTGACGGAGTGCGCTGCGGTGGCTCATGGGAAAACGGAACACTTCTGTTTCACGATAGAAACGACAACCGACAGATTGATGCCGAGGACGAGTTGATTGAAAGAGGTCAGAGAACACGCGGCAAAGGCACATTGACATGGCGGGCTTCAGGTGGAAGGAACCAGTATATTCGCTTTTCCAGGCATGGCATGGCCAAGGAGTTTGGAACCTTTACCTATTGTTTGAAAGACAATACAAGCTATTACTCACGCTCACTGATACTCAACCGTGCGGGAAGGGCAAGGCTTGAAAAAGGCGCCCAGCTCAATAAAAACTTGAACTGCTAGCGGAGTCTTGGCGCCGATCTACTGATCCCAGCACTTGCCACCAGCGGGTGCGGCAGAGCCTCTCACGCCTGCATTGGTCAAGGTGAGCGTGCCGCAGGGGTCTTGATTCTGACCGCCTGATGCTCTTGGTGTTGCACTTACTGTGAAAGAAACAGCATCAGCAGCATCTATCGCCAGGTCATAATATTTAACGCCTCCTGCCGCTAGTGCAGCACCATCGATGGGTGAATGCGTTGCAAAAATGGTCGGTACGCCGGTATTTGCGCCACCCGTCGCAGCGCCCTGGTAGGTATAGCGCTGACTATAGAAACGCTCCATTGCTTGCCGGAATTGTTGCAGAGCACCCTGCGCATCTGCTCGGCGAGATTTCTGAATACTACTTTGGTAGCTGGGTATTGCGACTGCTGCCAGAATACCTACGATAACAACAACAATCATTAGCTCAACTAAAGTAAAACCACTTTGGCGCTTGGTTTCGCGCTGATTGCCAGCTTTGATATTCATACTGCTCTCGCTATTGGACTGAGTATTCATGGTTTAGCCACAGTTACTATATCGATTATGTCCCCGGTTGCTGGCTCAAGCCGATAAGCGACGTAGTATTGTGGCTCCAATTCGCTAAAAGACATCTTACTATTGTCCACATCGGAAATTGTCGCCTTCAAGGCCACGCGGAAAATCTGATCATCGAGTACCAGCTTTCTTTCTTTGAAGTTTATGGCGTAAACCGCAGCCGTGGGCCAATCAGCGTATGCGGATTTTGTTTCCTGTGCCCTGATATGAGCGGTAAATAACAGTCCCGCTACAAGTATTAGTAGATAAAATCTCTGTTTCATAGTTCCAACCTCAAATCGTTTAATTCAGTTGGCGCCAGCGCACTCGCCCTTCGATCGTGGTATCCGGCGTAGCGGCTGTACCTACACCGCCTCCAGCACCACCCAAATCCGAGGAACCATAGATAACGTAGTCTTTCCCATCAGCACCTTCTGCATACGTAGGGTCAGAAATCACGGCGTCAATTTTTGTCGCCGATGATATTCCGCTATAGTCGCTAGAATCGATGTTCCCATCACCATTGTGATCAAATACTTGCACCGGTGGTGGCCCACCGTCGATTCGATCCAGCGCATAAATCCAGCTGCTACCGCCAGAATCACAAGCCGAATCATCGGGTTCCAAAGTAGTGAAAATAACGATCTCTCCGCGCAGCACAGGTGTACCAATGGCGCGCTCTCCTTCGCTGGTCGGGAAGTTAATGTACCAGCCAAGATGATTAGACCAGTTTATCGGATTGTTGCTGGTCTCACGAATACCTGTTGAATCCACCGTTACGGCTTGCCCTACAAGGTCACCGCGACTGACTACATTGTTAACATGTGTTTTGGCATCACCCGCAGTGGTAGTTGCACAACTTTGCTCTGCGCCGCCCACTGAACAAATATCTTTATCCCACACACCATAGAATGACTGTTGCGAATTGTTTGCGTTGTCGCTGTCTTCCAAGTAACGACCAGTTCCAAAATACACCAGGTTGCCACCTTGAAAATGCCGGCTTACTCTTGGTGTGGACTGAATGGGTTGAGCATTCGAACCGTCTGTTGCTGTAAACAACGGTACCGGTGCACTACCGGAAGTGTAAGCAGATCCCCAATCGGCCGGATCATCAGAACTGATGTCTATCTTCCATAGATTACCCAGCAGGTCTCCCGCATATACATAGTCTACAGTTAAGTCGCTGTCGTTAAGAATTGGCGCAATGCCACTAATGCCATTTGGGTTTGCCAGAGTGCCGGCCTCAGTATCGATTTTTTTGATGAGTGCGCCGGATTCAATGTCAACAACATAAACCACTGCGTGACCGGAGTTGGAGGCGGAACCATCCGAGAAAGTTGAGTTGTATCCGTTCCCAAAGATGGCTACCCAACGACCGGTATTTGACTGGCCGGCCTTGTAGGTCACTTTAACAATTTGTGGTGCGCCAAAGGTAAAACCAAGATCACGATCGCCATTCGCTCCTATCGTACCGTCCGGCAATCCACTCGTGTTAGTATCCGTAAATTCCCATCGCACCAGCTGATCAGCAGCTCCGCTTGTCTCAGCACTGATGGCGCCGGGATTGGTTACGTCCAGAGCGTAATAGGCTTGTCCACCGGTGCGTAAGCCACCCACAAGCACTGTGTGCCATGCATTGTTATAAAACACATCTGATGATGCAAGTTCACCATCAACATAGGCACCCGTCGTAAATGTGACACTGGACAGTTCATGCAAGTTCTCAATAACAGTGTTGGGAATAAAAGAGAACAGTTCGGTTCCACCCGCTGCGTTATCCAATCGCCCATCGTAGGCGTGCAGCATGCCATCGTTTGAGCCTACGTAAACAACTGGATTACGGTTGTTGCGAATACCCGAACTGCAGGTATCAATGATGCCATCTGAGTTAGTGTCGGTTGCGTTACTGCATAGGAAATCTCGGTGTTTTTGGCCACTGCTTTCCAGGTCATCTGGATAGAGGACGTCAAACTCACCACTGGCATCAAAACCGTTGCCAACGTATTCTGGCGACGAATGAACTACCGCACCCAAACGTGATTCATCACGAGTTCTGAACCCACCCCCACTACTCTCCTCGTTGGCCGCTGATCCTCTAATATAATCCAATCGCTGCTGGCCTACGAGCGTAGAGTCTCCGTTTTGAATCAGTGCGCGCTGTGCGGCCGATAGATTCGCCCAGCGGAAACGCTCACCGCGAGAACCAAGACCCGCCGATGCATCCACTGTGAATACTATGCGTTGATCGACACCTCCAGGAAAAAGGTCATCAACCGTGTTTTGACTGGCCGCACTCCATACTGGAGAGCAAACACTTGCAATAGGATTTGAATTGCATGAATTACTGTTAGTACCATCAGAAATGGGCCTGGCCTGCACATCCCCGGTCCAGTTGTCAGTAAAAAAGCGGGCTTGGTACACACCGACACCGGCAGCAATCGAACTACTGTTCAAATCCACTGAGGCCGCAGATGATTCACGGTCTGCGATCGCATTCATAACTGACACCAGTGAATTTACCAACTCATCAGGGTTACTCGCGCTAAAGAATTGCCCACGGCTATTGATAGCTGTATGCCACATATCATCGGCCCTGCCTTCATTTACACCAACGTTGGTCCAACCCGTTTGCGCAGCGCCGAGCTCATTGTTGAATGAAGTACCGTCTATAAGCGCGTTATAAGATGTATTGTTGAATGGAATTAAACCAGCAATACCGAAGGCGATAGGATACGTCACCATATGCTGCCAGGTAGCAGGGTCATTCAGCGGATTCCAGTAGTCGGCAATCGGATCACCGCTTGATTGAGGATAGTAGCTTGCAACGTTATTGGTTAACGGACTCAAATCTGTGGCCCAGTAGTGAAATGCAAGGTCGGCTAAGGTAACCGTACCTTGGCTGTCACTGAAAATATTATGGTTGGCCGAATTCGGATCGTAGTTTGTGCCGTCCGGTAAATTGACATTGGATTGATCGCGCGTGATACCTGTAGCGCTGCCACCACCGCCGTTCCAATAGCCATCGGACAACATGATGTGCGCATTCAGGCGACAAGAAACCTGGTCAGCACCACCAGTGCCAGGACTAACCGAGTAAGGACTGTTGGTACCTGTCGTAGAAAAATAGTTGCCGGCAGTTCGAATCGCCTCGCGCAATGGCGTTCCGCCATTGTTCCTAACATTGCTCAGCCACTGGTAGAAATTCGCACGCTGTGTGGTATCAAATGCCGCGACATGCGCGTTTCCGCCTGCGTTTGTTGCGCCAGGGTTGCCGGATCGAATCGTACGCTGATTGATAGTCTGACGCCCCACGCGAATTGCGGAGGACAAATTTTCCGGTGCAAAAGCCCTGCTTAGTACGGTCTTGCCTGCAATAAAACGATAGGAATAGTACTGATACCAATTGGCGAAATTGGTTCGCTCGTCAGTGGATACGGCAAATCCGAACTCAGGTCGAGCTCTGGCCGGACCGCTGGTTGCGCTGACATTCACTCGAACGTAACAGTCATTGTCAAAGTTGGTACCATCACAACCAGGGCGACTGTCATCACGATTAAAATAGTATGCCTGCTCGAAGTTCGGGCCGGAATACTGTGGACCCCATCCACCGATTGTAGTCGTATTCCAAACAGGTCGGAAATTGGTCTGTAGATTCACAGATGCTGGCCGCCAGTTACCACCATCAGCACCAAAATTGTAAATGTTTGTCAGCGCCGCATTGAAATTCGCTTCACCCAAAGATACGCCGGCGGAGTTAAGGCCGGGCCTGTAATCTACGCTGGGATCATAATACATCTTGTTGTAGAAATTGGATTTCGTGGCTGCACGATTCGCGTTGTCAGCTGCGCGATCTGTCCATTGAATAGAGTCCGGAAGGTAACCCCAAAGCATGCTGCCTGAATCATCAAAGGTAATTGCCAGGTTTGGGGCCACGCTTTCGAGGAGAAACAGGGGCACATCACTTAATGCCAGCTCTGATGATTGAGCATGCAACTGAGCATTGGATGACAAAAAAACCGCAGCGCCTAAGAGAAAGCGAGCTAAAGTACTCCGTATTGCATGAGTATTGATGAGACGAACTGCAGCCATTTCTACCACTCCCAACTATTTGTAACGGGCGAATACAACGCTCTGTACCACACTCTCCGTCGTAGCTTCAGCACCAAAACCTTTGGAGGTGACGGTATACATCTCTGCACCTATGCGTTTGCTTCGAGATTCAAAACTTAAATCATCGGGTGCCAAACCAATGTGCTCGCGTACACACACTGGAACCTGGGACACGCCACCTCTTCCCAGGCTCCCCGTACTGGTATCCACTGATGCAGCCATATCTATGCCAAACGTAGACCATATATTGGGGTCGTCCCACCAATAGGTGAAGGCACCGCCGGCATTTGCCGCAGCGTTGCCCTGCTGCTGATAGTCTGCCTGGCTAACGGCTGGATTATTGTCGCGAAGATTAAGCTCGCACGCTGCTAACCCGGACTCGGCGGCCTGGAAAGCCACATTCTCGTCGCGCATATTGCTGATCATTCGTTCCTGCATGGTTAGCGTCCCCATGCTTGAGGTGCCCAACACTGTCATTGCCAATAGAATCAGCAGTGCAATGATTAATGTCGCACCGTGTTCGTGAGAGCGCACTGGCAATGGTTTAGAGCCAATAAAATTCATCGTGAATTCCAATTCAGGTTACGAAGTCGCATGGTCTGTGCAAACTGCTGTCGCGCCTTACCATCCTGGTAACTGGCGGATGTCTGATCAAGCAACGTGTAGGTTCGCGCAGGTGCCCCCCCGGATAACGGTTCGGTATCCGATGCGGACAATAAGGCAACTTTTACATTGCTTACAAATTGCCACTCGCTTGCCGCAACCTGGTCTGCTGTTGCATAGCGTATAACCTGGCTGGAGTCGAAGTCAGTAGCTCCGGCCACGCCGGCGTTCAACCCGTATTGCACCTGCAATTCTTCTATACCTTGCACCAAGGCAACATCTTGAACGCTGCCAGCAACACCTGCACCATCGTCGCTGCGACAACGGAAATTATCACTGTCGTCCACGTAGAAAGACAATATCGCCCAGGTATCCAAGGGTATATCTCTCCCCTGACAGTCGGTCACTGAGCCATCACCCATGCCCTGCAGGCGAATGTGTACTACATCTGTGTTGGATTTCAGGTTGGCAACGGTTGAACTGCTGCCATTCTCCCCCCACACAACTGCTTGTTCGGCAAAGCTGGCAAATGTTGCATTTGCTGGCATTAAAGCACCGCGCCAGTTCGCATCTATGATGCTGATATCTGGTAATCCGTCCGGCGGGATTAACTGGCTGGGGAAACCCGCCATGCGAACACTTCTAGTGATAAACATAATGGCGAACCGCGCGTTTTCTTGCATTCTCGCCTGCGCCTGAACTACATCAGTGGACTGCTTGCTGCCCAGGAAAGACTGCACGACCGCAGCCATCAGAAAAACCGAAAGTCCCATTGCAATCAGTAGTTCAACCAACGTTACGCCCGTCTGGGCTCTATACTGGTGTTTAATAGCTCTCGTCATCAACATTTACACCAAACCGCTTAAAAAGAGCGGTTCGGATCGGCCTCCCTGACTTGTACATTCACAATCAAACAGGCTAAATCAGTTTCGTCACTTGGATCACAGCCGGTGCCTGTCGCTCCGTTGCGGCGCTCGTCCCACATTACTTGGATAGCCCAAAAATTTTGCGCCAATTCAGTAACAGTAGCGTCTCCCGACGGCAGGGCATTCTCAACCCAATCTGACCATTCATCGAGGTCTGCTGCAGCCATTGTTGAAAAGTCACATGAATCTGCACCACCGCAGCTCGCGGCGCTAGCGCCGC
>CAYGSL010000061.1:0-15271 GCA_964352475.1 uncultured Pseudomonadales bacterium
ACTCACGATCTCTGGCAGCGTGATTAGTTTCAGTTCGACCAGCGCCTCTTGCCTAATTGCTGCCCTTCGACAAAAGGTATCTACGCAGGAACCACTATTCAAAATAGAGATGCGCTCATAACTCTATTTAGCTCATTAACTGCCAGGAGAATGCGTGTGCCAATTTTCATTGGCAATAAAGATTGTGCTTTCAGAATTCTGGCGAATCTATTAGTGATCACCGCTCCACTCAATCTCCAGCATATCGTTCTTATATATGTGAGCGCTTGGATACTTCTTAAGCAGAATATCTAAGTCTCTGTTTGCTGAATCGATGATCGAAATATCTGCACCACTGGGCACCGCCATACCAAATATATTCTCACCAAAAACGTGCTCAAATCTTATTTCGCCGACATAGTGGATGACGCCAGGTTCAATTCTAAATGGAATGCTGTATTCTTTTTTTGGAGAATATGACCATGCGGCCGTATTGTATCCATAGGAGTGGAACTCGTAGTCTCCAGATGGGATTGGCAACACAAATATGTAACCCGCACCATCTTCAACACTGTAATCGGCTGCGCTTATGTCAAATGTCAAAGATGACGCAGGCGGTACTGACGAAACATTTCCCACAAAGTCCTTATTAGCTTCGTTACGTCCTCGAAGCATAAAATTGTATCGCCAATAGCGAAAGTTAGCGCCAGCATCTAGCGGTTTCCTTTTACCTTCGGGGTAGTTTCCGGAAAAAGACAGAGATCCGACAAGCAATCCTTGGCTTCCTGGTTCCAAATTCAATGCCTCCCCTGGTTCAAGAGGCTTGTAATAAACAGTTGAGCAAGCGCTAACGGCGAATACAGTGGCAATGATCAATATTTGAAGCTTGAACCGACCAATAAGCGGTAGTTGCCAAATATTTTTCATAACTTTTACCTGTATATGGCTTTAATTGGCGAAGCTCCGCCACTAAATCGGCGCCCCCGTAATATTATTCTAGTCATTGAAAGACTGCATTAGCTAGTTATTATCGACGTGAACTCCTAGGAAGGGCCGCTTTTGGTACACAGCAGCATGTCAAAAAAAGCTGGTAAGTTAGTGGAATCCCGCACCACGTGATGCAAAGTACTCCACCGGCGGCTCACAGACTTCAAATCCTTCAACCATCTTCGGCCTAAACACCGGCACATCAATCAACGCACGCCCTTTCTCATTTCGAAAAAACCATTCTCCAGAATAATCCTTCTGAATGGTAAATCTGCCTTCGTGCAATAGTCGATGATGGGTAGAACACAACAAAATGGTGTTAGACAAGCTGGTTTCGCCGCCGTCTGCCCAGTGCATCACGTGGTGCGCGTCTAGCCATTTGCCATGGGTGCAGCCGGGAAAGCGGCAGCATTTGTCGCGCGCGAGTAAGGCGCGTTTAAGAGCTGGTTGTACCACGCGGTGTTTGCGGCCTACGTTGAGCGGGTTGCCTTTGGCGTCTTTGGTGATGGGTACCAGGCCGCCGTCGCAGCATAGGCGGCGAACGGTTTCAATGGGTAGGTCGCTTTTTGCTTTGCTGGGCTTTACGCTGTTGCCTTGTTCGCGCAAGGCGGCCTCGTCTACATGAACCATTACCTGGTAGTGGTTGGCGCTGGTAGTGGGTTTGTTATTTTCGCCGCCACTTAAATACGTTTGAGCAATGTGAGCTAGCGCGTCGGCTTGGCGCGCGAGAATGTTGGGTTCATTTTGTTCTGGGGTTTCTTGTTCTTGAGCTGGCGCGTCAAACTGTTCTACGGTCAGATCGTCAGAAGCGGAATGTTCCTCCATCGCCTTCTCAAGGGCTTTCATGATCAGATCACCCACTTCGCGAGTGACTTCAACATTGATCGTCATGCTGCCGTCGTGATGATACGTGCGGCTCAGGTAACGGCGCTTGTGAATGCGATTTACATCCTCTGTGGATTCTTTGCGTTGGGCGTTGCGTAGTTCACGGCAGTGGTTTTCTACCTGGCGTGCGGTGGCGGGTAACGCATACTCGAGAAGATCGGCTTCATTCTGCGGGGTGGCCAGGCGGGTTAGAGCGCGCGCTTTGGAATAGGAGAGTTTTCCATTGCTGAATGCGCTGGAGGTTTCCGGCAGGTCCATCAGCGCATGGGCTACGCGTACTTTCTCTCTTGCAGTGTCGTAGTTGATGCCGCATTTCATATCTATCCATTCGGCGCAATTGTTGAAGTGGTAGGCCTTCCAGCCGTGGCGTAGATCGAACTCACGGATGAGAACGAGGAATTCATATTCGGCTTGGTTCATACGGCCTGCGAAGGTAACGATATCGTCTTCGAGTTGATCGATTGTGCGTTTGCTGATGATGTTGTTGATGTGCATGGCTAGGTCCTTTTTTGATGCGTAAATTGTGGTTGGGAGTGGTTATTCATTATACTGTATATATAACCAGTTATAAAGTATAGGTTATTGAAATATATATGATTATGCTGAGGTCTGGAGAGAAATTAGAGCGCCGGCGTCGCGCCTAATAGGAATGATGGCGCTGTTCCTGTTATGCGATTGAGGATGCAAAAATGTGAATTCGGGGTTGAATGCTCGATGACCCAAAATTTCGCTCTGATCATGGAGAATATAAAAATAGCGGCAGAGATTGCCGTTAGTTGGATTCGATTATCGATAAGTAGTACTGTCTATGTGATGAATACGGATAACGAGCAAATAATGCGCGCGGTGACCTATTCCAAATATGGCCCGCCTGATGTGTTAGGCATCAGCAGGGTTACCAAGCCCGCTCCCAAAGACAACGAGCTTCTAATCAAAGTGAAAGCCGTTGAGGTGACCAAATCGGATTGCGAGATGCGTAGTTTTCGCTACTCGGTCAAATGGTTTTGGTTGCCGTTGCGACTTGCGTTCGGAATCTTCCGGCCGAGGCGGCAAATATTGGGCAGCTATTTCGCCGGCGAAATCGTGGCGATGGGCAATGATGTATCGGGCTTTGAGATTGGTCAGGCGATCTTGGGGACGACTCAGATTCGCCTTGGAGCCTACGCGGAATATCTTGTTCTTCCCGCTGACTACACACTCTTGCCCAAACCCGCAGCATTGCGTTTCAGCGATGCAGCAGCTGTACTGCTCGGTGGTTTGAATGCAATTCACTTCCTAAATGCCGCCAACATCAAGGCTGGAGAAAAAGTGTTGATCAATGGTGCAGGTGGCAGCATAGGGGCTCACGCTGTACAGATCGCCAAGGCACGCGGCGCTGAAGTGACCGTTGTAGATAAAGCGATCAAGAAAGAGTTCCTTACGCGAATGGGCGCGGATCACTTTGTTGATTACCAGAAAGACGACTTTATTGAATCAGATCAGCGCTATAGCGTGGTTTTCGACATGGTGCCAAGTAGCTCTTATAGAGGCTGCATCAAACTGCTCAACCCGGGCGGCCGTTATCTCACTGGCAACCCCACCCTCTCTACAATGCTGCAGTGCATGCTTACTAATCGCTTCACTGACAAGAGCGCTACATTCGCGTTTGCGAGAGAAACCAGGGCTGAGTTGCAAGAACTACTAGACCTGATTGAGCGAAAAGAGCTGTTCTCTATTGTTGATAGGGTTGTGCCAATGGAACAAATTGCCGAAGCGCATCATCTGGTTGAGAGCGAAGAGCGGCATGGAGCGATAGTGTTAGCGCTTTGATGCTTCTGATCGATACTCTGTAAGAGAGGGTCAGGTCGGGCATTTCACATGGTGGCTCTCGTTTGAGCGTTACTCATCTCTTACTCTTGGGTGGGTTGGCCCAGCGTGCTAAGTCAAAAAATTGCTCTTCGCTAGCATCTTGGCCCAAGTGTGAAATGCCCGACCTGGCCCCTTGAACGGGCCCCTTGAATGCTGCTCAAAGAAACCCACGGCCTCGATCAGTGCGGCTGGCTAACCAGTTTCATTTTTTTTGAGTAAAAGAACGACAGTGCGCGGGTTCGTGAAAAACGAATCAACTTAGCTAAGAATGCTTTTTTGGTCTAGTCTTATCCTAAATTGAAGGATGGGAGATCCGTATGAGTAAGTTTCGCAATTTAGTCACTGTTGGCGCACTATCAATGATGATCGCTGTTTCTGCTGTATCAGAAGAAGGTGATGATAAAAAGCCTGGAAGTGGACCTAACCCTTTCACTGACTGCGGTATTGGTGCAGCGCTGTTCCCAAACACTGGCTGGGCGGCTGTGTCCTCTAATGTAATCTGGGATATAGGTGTTACTGCGGTTATCTCTGCAACAGCAAGTCCCGAAACATGTCAGGCCAAGTCAGTTGAAGCCGCAAAATTTATTAACGAAACTTACCCAAGTGTCGTTGAGCAAACAGCGCAGGGCGGTGGAGAACACCTGTCAGCGATGCTGGAAATCTTTGGCTGCTCAGAAGCTCAGCATGACGCCATTATCCAGTTTGTTCGCCCAACTGTAGGTGACCTAGTTGAATCTTCAGAATATGCTGCGCAAACTGAGGTGCAAAAGGCGGCACATTACTACAACGTTATTCACAATGCCGTTGCACATCAGTACGCATCAAGTTGTGATCTTTCCTAGCAAGCTGGTCACGCAATGACAGGCTCAGTGAATGATTTTTCTCGCTCGCTGAGCCTTATTCTTACTAAGCTTCACTATTAAGGAACAAGATGCGCTTTTGGGCGATTCGTCTTCAGCGCACAACAAGCGTAGCGTTGATCTTCTGCGCTATCAACTTGGCATCTATCGGGTTACTGAAGGCATCTGAAGGTACTCTAGAAGCGAATCTACTACGACTCAGTCAATCGCCGATGTGGCTAAAATTATTGCGTTATGAGCGCAGTTCGATATATGCAGGGAAGAATCTTAGCGCCGTAAACAGTGCTTCGTTCTTCTTGGCGCCAGATGGCAACAGTGACCCCTATCAGGAGCTCCTGGCGACAGTAAATGCCTTGTCGCTTGACGCTGGTCAAGATCAAGATATGCATGCCCAGTGCCGGTTTCCAGCCAGAAATATTTGGCTCAAACAACAGCTGGCGCAACAAGCAAATGTTTCTTTAAGCCCGCGACAGCCCCCCAAATGTAAGGCTTATGATGAGTGGACGCAACAGGGGGATATTGTCTCCATTAGTGTTGTGCTCGCAACTGGCTTTCTAGCAAATCCAGCATCATATTTTGGGCATACCCTGTTAAAGTTCAATTCCGAACGCAATCACACTCGCTCTGAGCTGCTAGATAGTAGCGTCAATTTTGGAGCACTTGTACCTCAAGGTGAAAACCCAGCTGTTTACCTTGCCAAGGGAGTGTTTGGAGGCTACAGCTCCAATTTCACTCACCGACAATATTACTACCACGATCACAATTATACCGCTCTAGAATCCAGAGATCTTTGGGAGTTCGAGCTGGACCTTTCCAAAGAAGAACTGCAGCTGATAGTTGCGCACGCATGGGAGCTCATTGGACAGGAATACACCTATTTTTTCTTTCGCAAGAACTGCGCTTATCGAATGGCAGAAGTACTGAACCTGGTAGAAGGCGTTGACCTTATCCCGAAAAATCGTGGCTGGACTATCCCACAGAGTGTGGTCAGAAAACTATATTCAACGCGCAGAAATGGCGATCGGCTGGTCTCAAATATTCGCTATCATCCTTCACTGTTATCCGAGTTCCACCATCTTTACCAGCAATTAGTGCCTGCTGAGCAGCGGATCTTAAAACGCATAACTATCAACGATGAAGAATTGAATTCAAATGCTTTTATAAGCCTTCCGGTATCACGACAGGCAAAAGTTCTTGATGCACTGCTACGATATCTCTACTACCAAAACGAGCATGAATACAATGATGAGACCCCGACAACGGCGCTCTATAAGCGCGTCTTAGAAACAAGATTTGACCTCCCGGGAATAGAACAAGGCGGTGGAAAGGTGCCGTCGATTTTTACCGAAGGAAGCAAGCCCGGCCGCTCTGAGCTTAATTTTATCTATAACAGCGACCTAAACGCTGGAATAGAGTTGAATCTTCGACCTGCCTACTACGACACACTTGATAGTGGCCCAGAGCAGAGTGCGCACTCAACCTTGAGCGTATTGGATTTCAAAGGCGTCTATCTCAATGATGATCTCTCCATGCGTGGGCTGGAATTGTTTTCTGTTGAAAGCATAGCCCCGTCAGTTTCCGGGCTGCCCGGGGATGACGGGGCAACATGGTCTTTGAAAGCGGGGTATGAAGCGACGTCGTTGGCATGTCATGGCTGTTCAAGATTTAGAGTGGAGGCGGGCAAGGGCAGATCCTGGCCTATTGCAGACGACGGCATAATAGGCGTGGAGCTTGGCGCCGCGGTTGCCGACAATCGGTATGGCTATGGCAATGCCAGTGCCTATTTGAGGCTTTTTTCCAATCACTACATAAACGATTGGTGGAGTTTTCGGTGGTCTTTATCAAACAGGTTTTTCCTTGACAGCGACACCTCAGATAGAATCGCTGTAGAATTTGAATCCAGACGCGCGATAGCGAAGAATATTGATATTCGCCTCAAGCTTCGCAAAAACCAGGCGTTTGAATCAGCTCTTTCAATGGGGTACTACTGGTAAAGCTTCAGAGACTGCTTAATTTTATTTTTTGTCGCAACAACGTTCAAAAAGCGACTGTAATCCATTACCATCACCGACCAATCAACACGAACAGGAACTCTCATGGAATACGTAGCACTGGTTAGTATTCTCATTTTGCTGCAGTTGTTTTACTTAATGGGTCGCGTAGGTGCGGCACGGGTTAAGTATGAAATTGATGCGCCCGCCGTTACTGGTAACGAAATATTTGAGCGCACCTATCGTGTTCATCAGAACACGCTTGAACAATTGATGATCTTTCTGCCTGGTATGTGGCTATGTGGAATGTACACGAACCCTATGGTGGCCGCAGTCGCTGGTTTGGTCTTTATTATTGGCCGCTTTGTCTATTCGGCGAAGTATGTCGCAGACCCGGGGTCGCGCGGCATTGGCATGGGCATCGGCTTTCTGGCCAGTATAGTTGTTGTGCTGGGTGCGTTGTGGGGAGTAGTTACTTCCCTGATCTAGCGGCTTGCTGATCAGTAAGCGCTCGCGCTTTTGCCAGTCGAATGGTGTGGTCAAGAAGTTCTTGGTCACCCACTTCGCCATGGCCAGGTACAACGTACTGCGCGCCTGAATACCTTTCTTTTGCGCGCAGTACCGACTGCGCCCAGTCAGGAATAGAACCGTCTGCTGTGTTGCCCATGCTTTGCGTGTTTAGGCTTCTTACCAGACATCCGCCGAATAGAACACGTGATTGTGGTAACCACACCACAATATTGTCTTTACTGTGACCTGCACCTGGGTAATACGCCTCAAGCTGGTCGTCACCCAGAAGGTAAGGCGTGGCGGAGAATTCTATAGTCGCTGTTGCCGACCCTATCGACGCCAGCAATTCATTAGTTTGCGTAGAAGCATAGGTTTCTACGCCCAATTCATTAAGATAGGAAATCCCTGAACTTCTGTCGTCATGAAAATGTGTAGAAATACTCCCTTGTAGTGTCAAACCTGAATCTTCAAGCCATTCTACAAGGCGCACAGTATCTTCTTTAAGCCACGGCGTGTCGATGATGAAGGCCTGGTCATTATCAACCACTATCAGTCCGTTAGAGGGGTAATAACCAACACCTTCCAACCATTTGTAAGAAGTGTGCAGGTATACATCGTCAGTAAGCGGCTTGATTTGCAGCTTACCTTGTTGAGTGTCTGTTGTGACGCACGCCGATGTTAAAACAATCAAGAGAGCAGCAATTAATTTCATGCAGTGTCTAGCCTAGTGATTTGCGCATTACCGCCGCACTGTCCGGGCACAGGCTGGAAAATTCGCTACTGGCGCGAATGCTGTCTGATACCTCCGATCGATCAATGTGGTTGTAACCTCTGCGAGCAAAGTAGTGTTCGGCGGTAGTGGTTAGGAGGTATAGATTGCGCACGCCCAATTCCATAGCAAGGCTTTCGATCGCATTGACCAAAATCGTGCCGCAACCTGATTGTCTGGCGTCTTCACTAACCACTAAAGAGCGCAACAGAGCGTCGTCGCCATACAATTCCAGTCCTATAACTCCGTCTGGAGACTCGACACTGCCATGGCATAAGAAATGCGCCATGCTTGCTTCGGTGAGGTCGCTGTCTGGCAGGTCATTGCTTATCAGTAAACGCTTCACGGCATCAAGTTGTGGTCGTTCCAAGCCAACATGCGCATCTTTAGGATGATTGATGCCGTCGAACACTGGTACAGAATCAATTTCCAGCGGGTTGATGCCTTCAAGGCAGGCCAGGTTTACGCCAAAGTGATCTGGCTCAGAGCGCATTTGATGATGAGTATAGATGCCACAGATTGAGCAAAAGTAGTGCTTGGCAGTTTGCGTTTTGAACTGGTAAACGCTGAGGCTTTGTTCGCCATCTGTAATGGTCAAGTCACTCAGTGGTACGGCACCGGATACCGCTCCACGCATTCGGCACATGCTGCAACTACAACGCCATATATCCTCTATGCCATTGGGAATGTGCAGCTGAAATTGTACGGCGCCACAGTGGCAAGATCCTTTGTGATTGGGCTGGAATTCCATAAGTGGCGGTTTTCTCCAGTCTGACACAGCTACGAATTTAAAATGTGTTTTGAGCTATGGTACTTGGTTAGTCCATCATCGTGATTGTGCCAGGGCAGGGCATCTTTCAAGAATACATGCTCTGTGGGCGGCAGCAATTCAGGTTGATCAAAACTGCTGATATGAATAGCCATCCAGGAGCCGTTTGAACTTGCTTCCCAGGTAAGTGATGCACCGCAATCACGGCAGTACCCTCGAAAACGCTCTGGGGATGATTCGTATCGTGCGCGCTGGCCAGCTGTCCAGCGAACATCATCCGGAGTTACGGTGACCAGCACTGTGACCGGCGCACCGGTGTGTTTTCTGCAAGCATCACAATGACAATACACAATCCAGGGATCATCTCTGAGTAATTCATAGCGTACCGCACCGCACATGCAACCACCTGTTTGATTTTGCATAAGTCTCACTCCAAAGTAGCAGGATTAGTTGTAGTTATGCGCCAACACGCGGTCAGGTTTCAATACAACCATTGTGCTGCTACCCGTATCACCTTCCGAGTCTAAATATTCTTGCGTTTCTGCGTCAGTATCGTAATAGCGGCGCACAATTTTCCACGCTATGTCTTTAATCCACGGCTCAGCGTCGCTGTCTGAGTGCAGTTCAACCGGGCCGCTGAATATCACGGCACGCGCGTCAGGGCTGTCGCCACTGACGCACAGAGTCGCGCGGGGGTCGCGTACCAAGTTCCTGCATTTGGCGCTTCTTTCAAAAACGCTGACATAAATGCAGCCATCCTGGTACAGATACCACACGGGTGACATTTGTGGAGGACCGTCTCGCCTGTTGGTGGCAAACATGCCAAACCGGGGTTCATTCACCAGTGCGTCAATCTCAGCCTGATCCATTTCTACGTGAGCTACCGTCATTGTTTTTTCTCCGTTCCTATAGGATATGAAAGGCTGGCACTTACGGCATACGTTCGCGGTAATCCCAGGTGTACAGACGTTGAGGTGAGATGCTGAGAATTAATTCTTCGTCTTTGCGGCCCAAAAGCCATTGTGCAAACGAAGACGTGGTATCGCCAACGTACTTGGCCAACAGGTCTTCAAGCAAAGAGCTCTCACCAAGTTGTTCAATAGACACAAGTCCCTGCCCCCGAACTCCATAATACGGCGGCTCATTGGGCGACACTTCAAAGCCAACGCGGTTGTTTTGCTTCAGTATTTTGGCCACCTTGGAATTCTTATGAGTAACGCAAAGCAATTGCCCTGCTTCGTATCGAAACCACATAGACGCAACACGCGGGAAGCCGTCACTGGCAATGCAAGATAGCCGCAAAGGCAGCGTGCACTGGTCTAAAAATGCGTCAGTAGTTGTTTGTGACCAGGGGCCAGACAATTTGATGGCTTCAACAGACAAGTGTGATCTCCTTTTGCGATAACTCAGTGTGGCAAGACGTTTGCTATTACTCGCAGGAGTATCCACAATACCGCAAAGCGGTGCAATCCACCTCGCGTAATACGACCTTTTTTTACAGTGATTCCTATGTCAAGCGCAAACCAAACCAGCCCAATTATCAGGCTGGATACTAGTCCAGCTGGTTTTGGCGATAAACCGGATGAGCTGGATCCCGAAATGTTTGTATCTGAATTGCCAACCCAGCACAGCCATGCATTTTTCGAGGACGATTCCCTGGGGTTGTACATAGGCCTTTGGGACACGGATGACATGATTGAGGCACCTGGCCCGTACGCTTGTGATGAATTCATGTTGCTGCTAGAGGGTGAAGTACGCGTTAAAGATAATCAGACCGGTGAGTTCACTACTGTCTCAGCAGGCGACGCATTTGTTCTACCCAAGGGTTACGATTGTCAGTGGCACCAGCATGGGTATTTGCGCAAGTTCTATGTGATTTCCGAGCATCCCGATGAGTCAGTGCCAGAGCAGGCGGCTAAACAGCAGACAATCATCGTTCCTCTGGGTGCTGGCCATGAGGCGGGGAACAACAGTGTGCTGTTCCCCACTCTTGATTCGTGCAGTTATACGGAAACGCTGAGCTATACCGATTCACTGGGCCGTTTTTTTTCAGGTGTGTGGCAAAGTGCCGCATTGCGTACACAAGCTGTAACGCTAGAGTACTACTGCCTGTTGTGCGTGCGCAGTGGCGCCATAGAACTAGCCACTGTTGGCTGTGAGGCGCAGACTGTTAGCGCAGGGCAATCCTGTTTCATTCCATCCAATACACAATTGGAACTGAACGTCGAACAAGAGACGCTCATCCAATTCTGTGCAGTGACACCATAACGATTATGAACAAACATCTTGATGCGTTAAAAGACGCCAAATTGATGCCGCTCTGGCATGACTCTGATTTGCGCCCGGAAGTGTTACCTGCACTTGCAAGTAACGAGTCCTGCGACCTGCTTATTGTTGGCGGCGGTTTCACAGGCTTATGGGCGGCTATTCAATTGAAAGAGCGTCAGCCTGATGCCGATATTGTGTTGATAGAGAAAACCTTTATTGCTGATGGCGCGTCTGGTCGCAATGGCGGTTTTCTGAGTACCAGTATCGCGCACGGCGAATCAAACGTGGCGGCACGTTTTGCGAATGAAACCGAGCAGCTGGAAGCGGCCGGTGAGCAAAATATTCGCGAACTGCTTGAAACGCTAGAGCGCTACAATATTGATGCGAGGTACGAACAAGTCGGTGAGACCGAAGTGGCCTTGGACGACGAGGCTGCAAGCCGATTACATGACGAGTATCTTGAGTTGAAAGAGGACGGTGAGGATGTTGTCTGGTTCGACAAGCAAGCCATTCGCAATAACGTAAAAACGGATACATTCTTTGCCGCGTGCTGGCATAGAGGCGGGCAAGATGGCGTGGTAGATCCCGCCCGCATCTGCTGGGGATTAAGAGAGGTATTGTTGAATCAATTCGGTGTGCGAATTTACGAGGGCACTGAAATGATCAGCGTGAATCCGCTGGGTAAAGGCAAAATGCTCACGGTGTGCCCCGGCGGCGAGATTAAAAGTAACAAGGTGTTGGTTGCAACTAACGCCTACACATCACCGTTAGGTAAAGTGAATCGCTGTGTGATCCCAATTTGGGACTACCAACTCGCTACCGAACCCTTGAGCGATGAGCAGATTGAAAAGATTGGTTGGGGCTTGCCTGAATCACGCCATGCGCTGGCCGACTACAACAATATGTTCCATTATTTTCGCCTCACTCAAGACAAGCGAATTACCTGGGGCGGGGGTGGTGCTGTACGCTATTACTTTAACCGTGGAATTGACCCCAAGTATATGGACGCGCCAGCGCGACATGAGCAACTCGCCCGGGAGTTTTTCGACATGTTTCCGCAGTTGGAAGGCGAGATTAAGTTCAGCCATAAGTGGGGCGGCATAATCGCCACCTCCACGCGTTTTTGTATGGTGCCAGGTGTAGCGTATAACGGTCGGCTAGCCTGGTCGGTGGGTTATACCGGGCATGGCGTGAGTGCGTCACGGTTTGGCGCGCGCGTGGCGTTGGAGCTGCTTGGCTATCAACCATCAGACATCATTCGTCTGAAGTTCATTACCCGCAAAGCCATTCCCTGGGCGCCAGAACCTATACGCTGGCTGGGCGTGCGCATTACCCAGCTTGAGTTGGAGCGCGCCGACCGCAATGGCGGCAAACGGGGGCTGTGGCTTAAGTTATTGGATAGTCTTGGTTTGGGCTTTGCCTGCTAGTACACTTCGCCATTCAACTTCAGCCTTCTTAGCGCATGAATCGCCGTGACTAATGCAGAGCTATTCGGAGAGCCGAAACGAAGGCAGTACGATGTTGTAATAGTTGGTGGCGCCATGCTGGGTTCATCGGTGGCCTGGTTTTTAGCTGACAATGCAGATTTCGATGGCTCTGTATTGGTGGTGGAGAAAGATCCCAGCTATGAATTTAGCTCCACTGCGCACACCAATAGCTGTATGCGCCAACAGTTCTCCCAGGAAATTAACGTTAGAATATCGCAGTTCGCGGCGGATTTCGTGAAGAACTTTCAACGCTATATGGGCGACGATTCGAGAGTGCCGCCCATAGCGTTGCAGAGCTACGGCTATATGTACATGGCCAGTAATGAAGCGTTTGTGAAGGTGTTGCGTGAAAACCAACGTATTCAGGCAGCTTGTGGTACCGGAACGCGGATAATGTCGGCTGATGACATAAAGCGGGAATATCCATTCTATCGCGTAGATGACATAGTAGCCGGAAGCCACAACACGGTAGATGAGGGTTATTTTGACGGCGGCACCGTGTTTGATTGGTGGAAGCGTTCGGCCAAAGAGCGAGGTGTTGAGTACCTTTGCAACGAGGTCGTTGGAATCAATCTAAGCAAGTCAGGCTCTGCCGTGAGTAGCGTCAAGCTCAGTACTGGCGAATCTATAGACTGCGGTGTTGTTGTGAACGCGTCAGGCCCGCGTGCTTCATTGATCGCACAAATGGCTGGTATCGAACTTCCTGTAGAGCCGAGAAAACGATACACATTCATATTCGACGCCGAGCAGCCGCTGGACAGAAGCTTGCCGCTAACCATTGACCCGAGTGGGGTTCATTTTCGTTCTGATGGTCGCTACTATCTCGCAGGTTGTGCACCCGAGGTAGATGAAGCAGTTGCTTATGATGATTTTGAACAAGATCATACGCTTTGGGAAAACAAGGTATGGCCGACCATAGCGCACCGCATTCCGCAATTTGAAGCGATTAAGCTGGTTCATTCCTGGGCTGGACACTATGCGTTTAATACCTTTGATCAAAACGCAATACTTGGCTCACACCCTGAAGTTGGAAATTTTCTACTTGCAAACGGATTTTCCGGGCACGGGTTTCAGCAATCACCGGCCGTTGGGCGAGGCATCTCAGAATTAATTATTTACGGAGAGTATCGATCTCTTGATTTATCGCCATTCAGTTACCAGCGGATTGCTAGCAAAAAACCGTTTCTAGAAAAAGCCGTTATCTAACAAACTGGCAGAGCTCTAGGCCGATCACCTACGCATCAATTTCATCACAGCGAGCTGGCTTCGAATATAGCCCTTGTGTTTGGGTAAGTCATCATCAACCGCCGCCGCACGGGTATCGTAAAAAATATGCAGCTGTGGTTCAGGTAGCACATCTCGGTTTTCATAATTGTCCGCTGCAATAAAGGCTAATCGCTTATTACCGGATCCCGCATAAGCCATCACAGGTGCATTACATTCACGGCAAGTGCCGCGATTAATAGCCGGGAACGATCGATACTTATCGAAACTGATCGCGTTTTCGTCGCTTAGATTTACGTGCTCCCATTGCAGCAGCGTTACATCCGCAAACGCTTTTTTATAAAGCTTCTGGCAAATTGTGCAATGGCAAAAAAAGCGCATGCTAGGTGCCGCCGTCACACCAAAGCTGGTTTGCCCACAAGGGCACGAACAAGTTTGCTCCGTACTGCTGTCATTATTCATCTGATTTTCCTTGCTAAATCTGCAGTACTTTTTCTATATTCTTATGCATAGCCTGCAGCGCAGGCTCATTAGCGCCGTAGGTAATATTGAAATTGGCCGGTGCGTCTTTCAGGCACGACCAGCCATTTGCAGCCACCCAATAGTCTTCGGTTTGAACAACGTGCGCCGTTGCATCAAGCCCCATCTCACCGACCATGTTGAACGTTTCGTCGTCCAGCTTGCCATCTTCTTTGAGCATGAACGAAGGCGCATACACGGCAAACTTGGTGCGCAGTTTGCCAACCTCGCCGTCAGGAAACAGCCGGAAGACTTGCAGCAACACCATGCCTTCAGACAAAGACCCATAGAACAGAACGGTGTTTGGAAACAGGAAGTGCACCGCACCAAAAGACTGCTTAGGCCACTCAGATTCGGGTTTACCTATCCACTCCCTGGAACTCTGTGTAGGGAAAGTGATGCGATGATGACATTCGAATGGGTCGAATACCGCTACATTGGAAATGCTCAGTTGATGCACTGTTTCTGCATGCAGTCTGGCAAAGTGATAACCCTCACCATAAGTGTCCAAAGCGTACTTCCAGTTGCAATCGGCCAGCATTTCAGTGGACTTAACGGGAACCACTTTATCAATTTCTATCTGCAGAAGTTCAGGTGCAAACTCACCTAAATAGCTCTCAATGTCGATGTCTTCAGCGCCAGCGCGGGCTTTCACAAAAATCAGTCCGCCCCATTCAACGCAAGGCACTTTCACCAGGCCTTTGCTGGACTTGTCCATACCTTCAAAGCCAGCCTCGCCAGGTACAGATTTGAGGTTGCCGTTTAAATCGAAGGTCCATGCATGAAACGGACAACAAAGGCTTTTGGACGCGCCACAACTCTCTTTCAGTTTCGCACCGCGGTGTGTGCACATGTTCAGAAATGCATTTACCTCGCCTTCGGAATTGCGTACTACGAGAATGGAAGGGCCGCATTCTTCAAACACTATATGATCACCAGCGTTTGGAACGTCAACTGACAATCCAGCTACAATCGGCAGGCCTTGAAAAATATGTTCCATTTCCTGATCAAGTCGATCTGTATCTGTATAGATTGACGCTGGCCTCTCCATTGCGCTGTCGGCCATTTCCGTGGTGTCAGAGCGGGCGTTCGGTCCTAACAATTTCGCGTAACGGCGTAATATATTGAGTTGTGTCTCGTCTCGGCGCTGTTTCCAATCAGTCGTCATTGTTATG
>CAYGSL010000061.1:15371-20701 GCA_964352475.1 uncultured Pseudomonadales bacterium
TATATTGAGTTGTGTCTCGTCTCGGCGCTGTTTCCAATCAGTCGTCATTGTTATGCCTGCTTATACCTTATGGATGTTTTCTTTCTATTACTGCCTGATAAATTTCCATCAAACTATCCGGCTGCGTTTCATACTTTAAAGACTCTTCGGGGATAGCCAGCCAACTATAAGCGCTGCGTAACCAGATGTGTGCATCAACGCCAATGGATTGAGTTGAATCCATTGTACCTGGTTGCAGTTTGATGAGCTCGGGTGCATAAGAGCTCACGCCATAAACAATGTTTCCACAAGTGGCACAACTATAACGTGTATTAACGTTTCCATCGTTGGAAGCGCGTGTCCACTCTGTGAGTTCGCCAGTTAGTGACAGCGACGATATCGCGAAAATACAACCCATTGAAAACGCGCTGCCTGTTCGTTTTTGGCAGTCTGTGCAGTGGCATGCGTAGGTCATCAAAGGTTCACCACTTACGGTGTAGCGAATATCGCCGCACTGACAGCTGCCAGAATAAATGGTGTCAGGTGTTTGGTTCACCGCTCTTTAATCCTCGTTTCTACTTGTTTCTCGTACGCGCTCAGCGGGAATTGACAGTTGTTCTAGCAAGTATTTTCTAAAGGAGGGCGCGTAGGGCTGTTGGTCAGCGGCCCGCTTCATGCACAGTAGCCAAGCGTCGCGTTCTCGCTCATTAATGGTCAGGTGTTGATGCACTTCGGGAATGCTAATGCGGCCGTATTTTTCAGGATAGGTTCGTGGTCCTCCGAGCCAGCCGCTTAAAAAATGCGTTAACTTGTCTCTGGATACAGCAAGGTCTTCAGGGTGCATGTCACGAATATTTTTAGCCTCGGGCAATTCGTTCATTAGGTCGTAAAAGTGATCCACGAGCTTGCGAATACCATCCAACTCGCCTGCTGCTTTATAGGAATTGTCCTGAAACCCGTAATTCTCTTTAGACAACGTAACCACAAATCACTTCCTGAACACCGAGGGCCTACTAAGTACTTATAGACTTGGTCATCAAGCATACTACTTTTTGACCACCTTCGGTTTCTTGCTGGCCAACTTCCTGAAAGCCTTGTTTGTTGTGAAAAGCCAGAGAGTTTGGGTTTGGTGGTTTTAAATTCACCTCACAGGCAATAATGGGGGCATGCTTTGCAGCGCCACTGCCTAAATCATTGTATAGCAGCTTGCCAATGCCCAGCCCTGCATGCTCTTGCGATACAACAATGCGATCTACATAAACGAAGTTGGAGTAGCGCTCTGAGAACCAGAGGTAATTGAGACTTTCGTAATTAGCGCCTTCGCATAATGTAAGTAGAAAACCAACAACCTGATCGCCTTGCAGTGCAACCTTGAAGTAGTACGCCTGGTCGGCCAAATTGCTCAATTCGGTAATACCTATGCTGTTTACGTGAGGCACCGCCTGTTCATTCAGCGCCAGCAGTGCGCCAAAATGATGTGGCAATGCAGCGGTAAGCTCAGGGGTCTTAATCATTTTAAGGTCCAGTCAATCAAGTATCGGGCGTCTTTTTGTGAGTATGCAATTCTATGTGATAGTCAAAAATTAACCAATCCTGCATTTGGCCGTATTAAACCGTGAACTTGTCGAAGAGTTGCTCGGTTATTGACCGAATATAGGGTTAAACTCTGCCGAAAACACGTTTTCCAGATAGGAGCTTACCCTACGTCTGATTTGACAAAAAATCGTCAACATACGGCAAGCTAATCAAGCGCAATACCTATACTCAATTAATAGGAAAATCAAACTTTAAAGGGCGTGACCACCTGCATGGAATTGGCGCCGTTACCTTGTAAGTGCTTAGTCAAAGACAAGCTGGAATGTCTGCAAAAAAACGCCCCAAAAAACTAGTTTTCGAGGAACTTGAGCCGCGCATTCTGTTTTCTGCAGACCCCTTGGCAGCGGCTGGTTTTTCGACAACTGCGGGCCTTGCTACGGAAAAACACCTGACGTTAAGCAATGAAGATCTGTCAGGCCTTGGGTTATCAAACCATCAGCTTCAATCAGATAGTGTAAGCGCCGCTGCCGATCAGCCAGCCAAGCAACGCGTAGACCAAAATCTCGCTACAACCTTGCTAGCAAGCAAAGACACCTATATCACCGAACATAACAAAGCTGCGAATTACGGTGAAGCCGGGCAAATTCAAATTGATATATCGGGTGGGGCGGACTTAGGTAAAGAGCGAATATTGCTGCAATTTGACTTAAGTAGCATTCCGGTAAACGCAACGATCACCAGCGCAGAACTGCGCATGAACGCCAGCAACCATATTGGTGGCAATACGGTGACGGTAAACGTACATGCTCTTACCCAAGTCTGGGATGAGGGGTCGCAAACCAGTGGCAGCGGCGAAGTGAATTGGGATAGGCGCCAAACAGGCGTGGACTGGGGAAGTTCTGGTGGCGACTACAACGCGGGCGCCATAGCCAGCGCAGATGTCAGCGGCACTGGCGTGCACAGTTGGGATTTAACAAGCACCGTCCAAGATTGGGCCAGCGGTGCTGCGCAGAATAGAGGCGTTATTATCGGCAGCCCACAGCCTGGCAGTGATACCTTCTCTTATGACAGCGCAGAGGCATCTTCAACTACAGGTCCACGACTGGAGGTCACCTATACCGTACCGAACAGTCCCCCGATCGCCACTCGCCTGAACACCAGTGAAACATTTACCGAAGATCAAACGCTGAACCTCAGCGATATTGTCGTTAGCGACGCCGATGATTTAACGACAACGGCGACATTGACGCTGTCGAACCCAGCGGCAGGAACCTTGAGTACAGCCACATCGGGCTCAGTAACGTCAACGTATAACGGCATCACAGGTGTGTGGCAGGCAAGCGGTTCAATCAATGATGTTAATAATCTATTGGCATCAGTCCTTTTTACGCCAAGCGCCGATTACGATAGCGATTTCACTATTGCCACGGAAGTGAGTGACGGTATCGCACCATCAATAACTGGCAGTAAGAACATTATCGCTATTCCCGTCAATGATGCGCCAACGGCGCTAAGTTTAAGTGCAATAGAGTCTTACACGGAAGATACGCCTCTGGACCTTAAGAATATAGTCGTCACAGACGTTGATAACACAACGACTACAGCTCAGTTGGTATTGTCAGACATTAACGCAGGTAGCCTCTCAACTGCTACCTCTGGTTCTGTCACATCTACATATAATCCTGCGTCCGGTACTTGGGAAGTTAGCGGAAATATCAATGATGTAAATGCCCTGTTGGCCGGTGCATCGTTTATACCAGCGCTTAACTATAACAGCGATTTTTCTATCGCAAGCAGCGTCAGTGATGGAACCGCGCCTCCCATAACGGGTAGCAAGAGTTTTCTGGCCACAGCTGTGAATGATGCGCCAACAGCAAGCAACCTGAATGCAGCGGAGACCTATACCGAAGACTCTCCGCTTGATCTGGCGAATATTGTGATTGCCGATGTAGATGACAGTACTACATCAGCGACATTAACGCTCTCCAATGCGGCGGCCGGTTCATTGAGTACGTCAAGCTCTGGTGCCGTCACCTCAACCTATGATCCAGTGACGGGTGAGTGGAAGGCCAATGGTGCGATAGCAGATGTCAACGCATTGCTGGCCGGACTTACGTTTAATCCAGAGCCAGATTTTGATAAACCCGTATCCATCGCAACCCTGATTACCGATGGCAATTCTCCGGTGATAATCGGCAGCAAAACGCTGAGTGTAACTGCGGTTAATGATGCTCCGGTAATCGCGGCACTCGGTGGAGATGTGCTGATAGCGCAAAATGACGCGACGGAGTATTTGCTGGACACCAATGCCTTGGCGGCATTAAACGACGTAGACTCGCCGGGCAATTACCCAGGTGCCTTTATAGATGTGTTAGGAAAGGATTTCGCTAGCAATGATGCACTGGGTATTGACGTAGATTCAGGTATTTCACTATCCGCGGGAATATCCAATGGCTCGATAGTCACAGTCAGCGGTGTTGACGTCGGGTCATTAAGTGGCACAAGCGCCAGCGCATTCAGAGTTAACTTCAATGCGTCTACTACAGCTGCGCACATAGAAACCCTGCTTCGAGGCGTCACATTTGGCACTGCCTCAGCTACGCTCGGTGCGCGAAGTGTTGACGTCGTCTTTAATGACGGAGGCGGTACAAGCAATGGTGGCGCTGACACCAGTGCTACCCAAACGGTGACAGTCTACGTTGCCCAGGCGGGCGGCCAACAGATTAACAGCTTGGAAGACACGCTGTATGAATTTAGCGCCACTGATTTTGATTTTACCGGTATCACAGGCTCTAACCTCGAATCAATTACTATTTTGAGCCTGCCTGCTGACAGTGGTACCACTAAGGGAACGTTATTGTATGGTGGTGCGCCCGCTACCATCGGCCAGGTAGTCTCCAGAGCTGATCTTTTAAGTGGTGAGCTGGAGTTTCTGTCGGATTTAGATGACAACGGAACACCTTATGCATCGTTTAATTTCCAGGTTAACAATGGCAAGCCCAATGTATCCATTCTGAGTGCTCACCCTAACAATAATGCTTTGTTTGGCTCGGATTGGACGGAGGCGAATTCGCTACTGGCGGCAACAAGTAACTTCGGATTGGGTGGAATTTACCCAACCAGATTTTCCCTAATCGCCAACAGCTCAACGATTGACGAGGCTTACCTGGCTCAGGGGCAAATAATAGTTAATGGGGGAGTGCGCAACTCAGAGTGGTCTAATGCGGAGCTAGACGCCTTAAGTACCTGGGTAAATAATGGCGGTGTGCTAATCGCTTCCGCGGACACTGGCGATCACGATGCCGTGGTTAACAAATTCGGCTTATCTGTGGGTGGGCAGTCGGCGCCCACCTGGCAAGTCACTGATACGTCCAACCCCATAATCAATGGCCCGTTTGGATCGGTCGGAAACCTTGGCGATTCCATATCCACGGCAGGGAGCAATTACGCCTTTTTTGATACAGCCAGCCTGACCCCGAGCGACCAAGTTATCGCCACAGGAGCAGCCGGCAGTAGCCAGCCGACAATCGTGCTTCGCCAACAAGGTAACGGTTGGATTTTGTTTACCGGCGATGAGGGCATTTTTCGCGGCAATATGACTGGCGGTGGTGTGGTAAGCACGCCGAATGACATATTGGTTGCAAATATATTTGCTTGGGCTGCAGATTTATTGCCACCAACCGATAGCTATACAATGGAAATAGGGGTTGCGCCAGTCAACGATGCGCCGTCTGCCACAAATCTCAGCGCCGCTCAAAACTACATTGAAGACACGACACTGGACCTAAGCGATATTATTGTCACAGACATTGATA
>CAYGSL010000061.1:20801-23978 GCA_964352475.1 uncultured Pseudomonadales bacterium
TGGCAGCGCTACTGTAGTAAGCAATGATGGAGTGGCGGCCATGGTAGGCGCCGGGGCGTTGGCATCACTGGAAGATCCTGACATGCCTTCCAACTACGCCGGCGCGCAGCTACAGATCGCGACCACTGGCTTTATGCCAGATGATGTCTTAGGTCTGGATACCACGGGAACAATCGCGCTTTCGTCTGGATTAGATTCCGGGTCCACGGTTTCTATTTCCGGTACGCCCATCGGCAATATCAACACTAGCGGGTCCGGAGCGTTTGGTATCGTCTTCAATACAGATTCCACGGAGGCTCACGTTGAGCGCCTGCTCAATAGCGTTACGTTTGCCTCAACGTCTGATGATTTCAGCGCGCGATCCATTACGATTGAATTCAATGATGGTGGAGGAACTGCAAACGGAGGCAACGACACAAGCGACCTTACAACTGCATTTGTGTACCTGCGGTCTGCAGACACGGGCTTAGTACCTGGCAGTGAAGATACGGAGTACATCTTTCAGGCCAGCGATTTCGAATTCACTGGTGTGTCCGGCTTAGCCTTGCAGTTCATTGAGGTAGTGACTGTACCTGCCAACGGCTCGCTAACTCTGTCCGGAAGCCCAGTATCAGACGGGCAGCGAATAGAGCGCGCTGACATAGACGCGGGTAACCTGATGTACCTGCCAGAGCCGAACGCGAATGGTCCAACGGTGACCAGTATGGTTATTCAGATCAACAACGGAATACTGTCAGCTAATGTGCTGGCCGGACAGCCTAACAATTACACCTTGGGTGAGAGCTTATTTGCCAACACCGATGCTATTTTGTCAAATGCTGGTAATTTCGGCGTCGGCGGTGTGTCTCCTACCAGCATCTCAGTGGTATCAAGTAGCTCAACAGTTGATGCGAATTACCTTGCGCAAGGCGATATCTTTTTCAATGGCGACCCCCGAGACAGTCAGTGGTCGAACGATGAGCTGACCGCGCTGGACAATTGGGTAACAAATGGTGGTGTGTTGATTTCAACCAACGATGCCAGTAGCTCAAACAGCGTTTCCGAGTATTTTGGTCTAAGCATTGGCGGATCCTCCAGCACCACTTGGCTAGTGGCCGACGCAAACTCAAGTATTATGAACGGCCCTTTTGGCAGTGTTGGTGTTAACGGTGCACCGTTTTCTACGGGAGGGGTGCAACATAGCTATTTCACCTCAGCCAGTCTAATCCCGGGAGATAGGATTGTGGCAGTGGATTCAAACACGGGCGAACCCACGCTTGTTGTGCGCCAGCATGGCGCGGGTTCCATAATATTCTCAGGTGATGAGGGTGTTTTTCGTGCGAACACAAGCGGCGGTGGAGTTGTCTCCACACCCAACGACCTATTAATCGCCAATGTGTTTGCATGGGCGATAGATCAGCTTCCCGGAGCAGAACAACACACCCTGAATATTGCCGTGAGTCCGGTAAACGATGCACCAGTGGCAAACGGACTTAATACATCTGAGTTTTATCAGGAAGACACCCCTCTGGACCTGTCCAACATCGTTATCAGTGATATCGACAGCTCCAGTCTCAGTGTAACGTTGACAGTGTCAGCACCAGAAGCCGGTGTGTTAAGCACAGCCACCTCCGGCTCTGTGACTTCTACCTATGACGAAAACACCGGGGTCTGGAGTGCTAGTGGTGACATAGGCGAACTTAATACGCTGCTGGCCAATATAGTGTTTACTCCCTCGCCGAACGTTAACGTTGATTTTGAAATCGCAACGCAAGTTGTTGATGGAGTTGCTACAACACTTAATGGTTTGAAATCTGTGTTCGCTACTGCTGTAAACGATGCGCCCGATGGCGAAGTGACCATTAGCAACTCAAACCCGGTAGAGGATGACCTGTTGATTGCTGCAAACACATTAGCCGACGCTGATGGTCTGTCAGAAACAATAAGTTATCAATGGCTGCGAAACGGACAAGTTATTGATGGCGCTGTCGGTTCCCGCTATACGGTAACAGCGCAAGACATTGGAAGTCAGCTGGCCGTTGTTGCAAGTTACACAGACAATGACGGTACATTCGAATCCGTAGTCAGCGACGCCACTGAGCGTGTCGTTCAAAAAAATCTGCCAGCCACAATAAGCCTGAGCCAATCCAGCATCAGCCTTGCGGAGTACCCTATGTCCACCGAACGTATTCGCCTGGCGGATATCATGATTACAGACGATGGCATTGGCGAAAATGAAGTAACGCTAGGAGGACCAGATGCGGCGCTGTTTGAAATACAGGACGGGGTGCTGTATCTAAAGGCAAACGCGCCGCTAGACTATGAAACGGCTAGCAAACTGGAAGTATTTGTTGAGGTAGATGACCTTGAGGTCGCAGGTACGTCGGACGACACTGCAGAATTTGAGATTTTAGTAAAAGACGTTGATGAGGCCGCATTTTTTGCCGATCAAACCCTATCTGCCGCTAATGCTGCAGACAGTGCAGCTTCTGCGAACGATACCGACCCGGAACTAAATGTGGAGAGCGTTGAGGTTGACGCCTTATCAATCGCAAGCTCTATCAGCAATGACCTAGAGCGCGGTCTATTGCCGGGAGCCACCCGGGAATTTGATACTGACGCGGTGAGCGATCAACCAGATTTCGGTGTTGTGGTTAACGGCGTTGACGAAATAGCACAACATTCCCTGCAAGGAATTCAGCCTGGCACAGCGCAAACCTCTATTCAGACAGTCGACCTGGAATTGCTGCTTAATCTTGATACGCCCGAAGTGGCGATTGATCCACTCAGTCTGCTGGGTGAGCTGGTGACTATTGACCCAATGGAAGGTTTCTCCCTACTGGACAACGGTACGTTTCAGAGTGGCTTGGATGATATGCGTCGTCAGGTGTTGGACGCCGATCTGCAGAATAAAATTGTTGTTGGGTCTACTGTCAGTGTGACAACCGGTGTTTCGATTGGCTACGTGCTGTGGCTGATTCGCGGCAGCGTATTATTGAGCACGGTATTATCATCGCTTCCTGCGTGGCGATTGATAGATCCGCTTCCTGTTCTCAGCGGAATGCTCAATGAAGAAGATGAAGACGGAGAGTCACTTGAGTCAATCATTGAAGACAGCGAGGAAGAATCCTCAGCGCAAGAAGATAGTGATACTGAGCAAACTAAGTGAGTCAGTAGAGCGAGAAAGTAGTGAATTGC
>CAYGSL010000061.1:24078-26102 GCA_964352475.1 uncultured Pseudomonadales bacterium
GTTACAGCGTGTGCAAACCCGCCAAAATACGAGGGTGGGAGTGCGGTTTTGCAACAGTGTGGTGGTTTCCCCAACTGTGTTAATAGCATGTCAGGGCAGGGTGGTCAGGCCATTGAGCCGCTGACGGCCAATCTTCTTCAATGGCGGGATCTAATCCAGTTTATTGAGCAGGAAAAAGACTGGTTTGTTGAATCTAGGCATGAGAATTTTGTGCAGGCTAAAGTGGTCAGTCCTGTAATGAGGTTTCGTGATGATCTTCAGTTACTGTATTTACCTCAGCTAGAAATTGTACACGTGAGATCGTCTTCACGCCTTGGTATTAGTGATATGGGCGTGAATAGAAAAAGAGTAGAGGTATTGCGACGATTACTGCAAGAAAACAGTGAGTTGTAAAGTCCGCAATTTACCCAGCGCAATACGAGGAACGTGCTATGTCTAGTCATCCAGAATCTCTTAACCACATGTTGGCTGCCTGGAATGAACCGGATTCGTCCAAAGTGCGTAGTCATTTAGAGCGGGCATTGGCCCCTGGTATTCGCTTTGTTGATCCGTCGATTGACGTAACCGGCATTGATGGCTTCGAAGCGAACGTGCATGAAGTACAAAGCCAGATTCCCGGTGCCGTGTACTCCCGGGTCAGTGGTGTCGATTCACAACATGGATTTCATCGATACCACTGGGCTATTCACCAGAATGGCGAGTTGCTTGTGCCAGGTTTTGATGTGACCCAAACCGATGAAAATGGTTTAGTGGTTTGTGTGATCGGGTTTTTTGGGCCAGTACCAGAGGCGACATAAGTCTATGTCGGCCAAGTAAAAAAACTAAAGCACCAAATTGCTTGTGAATCAGACAAGTGGCAGCCAGAAAACCGCCCAACTCTTAAAACAATATTCCCAAAATGGTAAAATACAGAGTCGAATTTAGAGGTTTGTTGCTGCTGTAGTTATTATGGATTTGAATGAAGTTTTTAGACGCGCACGGATGTGCCGCAGCGCCACGTTAATTTGTGCAGCAATACTCTGGAACGGGTTGGCAAATGCCCATGAAGACCCGGTATTGGAAGAGGTCAACGTTGAAGGTCGGCACATATCCCTGGTTGGCGTAGCGCGTTCGGCATCCGAAGGTGTAGTTGGCCAATCTGATTTGGCATTGCGACCGCTGCTGCGGCCTGGTGACGTGCTTGAAGCGGTTCCAGGCATGATTGTTACTCAGCACAGCGGCTCAGGCAAATCCAATCAAATGTTTTTGCGGGGTTTTAATCTCGATCACGGTACCGATTTTGCCACATGGATTAATGGCATGCCGGTAAACATGCGCACCCACGGGCATGGCCAGGGTTACACTGACATCAATTTCCTTATTCCGGAAACAATCCAGTCGCTGAGTTTTGTTAAAGGTCCTTATCATGCGGAATTAGGCGACTTTTCTTCAGCGGGCGGCACGCATCTGCGTACCTTTAAGCGGGTGAAGGAAAATCAAATCAAACTGGGCTTGGGCGAAAACGGATTTCAGCGTTTGCTAACCATGGCCGGCGCAGACACAAGTATCGGTCATCTATCTGGCGCGTTGGAAGCCCAAACCTACGATGGGCCATGGCAAGATATTGACGAAGACGTACGAAAGATAAACGGCCTGGTCTCACTCGGTTCCGACAAAGCTGCTCAGCGCTGGTCAGTAACGGCAATGGCCTATGACAATGAATGGGATTCAGCCGATCAAATACCAGAGCGAGCGGTCAGGCAAGGCGTAATCAGCGAATTGGGTTCTCTTGATGACACTCTAGGCGGTAATTCCCGCCGTCTGAGTTTGTCCGCGAATACTCAACGCATGCGCAGCGACGGTAGCGCCTATGAACTGAACGCCTATGTGATCGATTATAAACTGCAGTTATGGTCCAACTTTACCTACCAACTGGATAACCCGCTGACAGGGGATCAGTTCGAGCAATTTGATGACCGCACTATATGGGGCGCCAATGGCGAAACCTATTGGTTTAATGGGCACGATCATGAATGGCAGCACAG
>CAYGSL010000062.1:0-19373 GCA_964352475.1 uncultured Pseudomonadales bacterium
AAAGCGGCATAACAATTTCTACTTGTGGCTTCAGTGGAAAATGGGGGGATTACAGAGTACGGTCGGATGAACGTTTGGAAGCTAAGCCATTGTTTACGATTGGCGCTACCAGCATACATCGTTATGTTGCGCTATTAAGCGAGACCGATTTACCCACAACATGAAGACTTCGTGATTGCTGTCGAGGAATGGATAGCGCTACGTCGATCAATTCTAAGTCGCCACCCCAGATTGGGAGGAGTAAGTTTGAAACTATCCCAAGTACTAGGAGCGTGGATAATTAGCAGTCAGCCAAGGACGTTGATCTATCTAGGAGACCACAACGCCGGGATGGGTCGTCACCTGAGAGTCTAAGTGCGCCAATCGTTCTACGACCAGGCCCATAAAACCACTTGATAGGCTGCGGCGACAATCATGCAGTCCTTCGCCATGAATTCCTAAGGTCATCAGTCGTATGTCATTTATCTCGAATGTGTTCATTGCTTCTCTCATCGTTTGCGTTCAAAACCGGCCATTCAAACAATGGGCGGCCCTTTCAACCCTGAGAACCCTGTAGAATCATACGCTTGATGGTGGCCACAACCACGTACCAACGTTGCGCGCCTTTGCTGGAAGGTTCCACCTACGGATGAACCGCTATTTACAATTCGGTCAGGTGCCTCAGGCATTCTTATGAGAAATAAAATTGGCATTGCAATAATCATAATAGGGATTGGGCATACCTCAATTGGATTACTCCGTTTTCTCGATGTGTTTGGTACCATGTTTTTTGAGGGGCTTGTTTCAACTGGGTCCGGTGAAGTTAGAGGGTGGGCGTTCTGGTTTACGTTCGCCGGGTTACTAATGATCGCCCTGGGTATTGCCGTACGCTCCATTGAAAGGCAGGGTGCAACAATACCAAAGGCCCTTGGCTGGATGTTAATAATTAGTTCAATAGTCGGAGTTGTCGTGTTTCCGTTGTCCGGGTTATGGCTAATATCAGCGGTATCATTAATTATTCTGCTTGGCAGGCAAACGGTTGATACCTAGCAAAAGGGATAGCGTTACGTGGTACCTATTCCAATCGGTAGCGCCATTCATATCTAGAAACTCTATATCGGTTCGCTTTCCGAAAACCAGTGTATGGAAATCCTTGCCGGGTTGAACTGCGAAACCCCGCTCTCACTAACTTTTCGGCAAGCGTTAGTTAGAGGTGATCCAACTCCAAATGGCTGCTTAATAGTTTCTATCGTAGAAATTAGTAGATGCCAAAAGTGGATTTAGATTACTTGCTGATATTGACTCGCACCTATATCGCTCGGGCGCAGCAAACCCATTTAGGTGATAATCCGAGACTCCTTTTCGTCTATTTTTCGAAGCGATCCCTCAGGCGGTAATGATCGATGATATGGGCACATGGATTGGCCGATCCCTTTGTTAGGTTAACCAAGCATAATTAAAAAGGCCTCCCGAAGGAGGCCAAAGTGTCGCATGCGACGGTGTGTTACTTACCAGTTGCGCGCATGTTTTGCACTGTGAACAAGTTTACCGGATTCAGAGAAGGATCCACCTGTCCTTTAAATTGACCTGTCGTACAGTGGCCAGCTTGCACATCAAGCATCATGAACGAATCGTCGATAGAAACGCCTGTGCCCTTGTTCTTTGGCAAATGATGATCCGGATGAGCTTGACCGATCAGGAAACTTTTCCAAAGCTTGCCGGCACGGTCGTAAACGTTGGTGCGTGGAATAGTAAACGTTTGTGCGTCCATAAAGAAAACGCGCTTGCCCACAGGATGGTTCTTGTCGACAGGAACGGCTTCAACTTCGTACACTTTTCTAAGTTGCCAGGTAATGTCTGGAAAACAGCCACCCTTGCCACCAAACGCTATCACTTGATACCCGTCTTTATCTGAATGCGTCTTCTCGTCAAGCGTCATCTCATTGTGATTGTAGAATGGCAGCAACACATTACGTGTTCCAAGATATTTCCAATCCATGTCCGACGTTCGGCCGTTATAACCTTCGAAATCTTCTATCATCAAATCAGAACCGAGAAAAGAGTCGGTAACCTGACCGGTTGCCAGGCGACGAACCCGGCGTTGAAAGCCAAGATATAAGTACGAATTATCGCGCTGTAGATCATCTTCCGCTCGATGGATGAGTAGCTGTGTATTCTTCACATCAAAGGGTTCAAGTACTTGAACGTAGATAGCTCGAAACAAATTCGAAGGGTTAGGGGTTATTGCTGGTGTAGGTGCTTGATTTACACGATGCGTGTAATTCAAGAAGTGGAAGCTAAACTTAATCTGGCGTTCTGCCTTGCCAGTCTCTACATTTCGGTAGGTCCAATAGAATGGATAGATTGCCGCATTATCTCCCCAGTTATAACCGTACTTGTAGTTCCACGCCAGTTTTTCACCTGCTCGAGGGTCACTTGTGTCTGGCTCTTGGGGGAAGGGGCGACCTGCCTCTGAACCAGTGATTTCGCCAACCTTTTCGCCCAGCTTCACGTTGTTCATGTGAGTACGTGAAGCCTCAACGTAGTTTGGGTGCAAGTCGAACGACGTAGTCTCGCCTACCTTAATGGTTGTCCATCCTTTGCCAATATACTCTGCAAATGCTGGATCAACCGAGTCCTTAACGCTGTCAATATTGCTTTGGTCCACTACCATTCCCACAGACAATCCCTCAGCTGTGGGTACTGAGTCGCGGTAGGGATAGAAAGATTTGTCAACAGCATCACCAGTCTCGGCGAGGCTAGGCGTGACAGCTAGGATACTGCTTACCGCCGCAATAGCGGCCCAATAAATTGATAATTTCATGTTACGTTCCTCGGTAACTGTTCAATTGTGGTTTAAATTTCATCTTAGAAGCGATAGCGAACCGTAATCTGGATCTCGTCTTCTTCTTGTGCCATGCCTATAGGGCCAGACCGGAATCGCCCAAGGGGTTCAAAACCTTGCAGGCCTACAGAGCCTGACTGAAAAGGATCTGCATGTGCAGGTGTCGAAGTAAACGGTCCCCAAGGGTTACAGGTACGACAGTCATCAAACTCGAATTGCTTGTCACCTAATTTCACATTGGCCTTAACGATGAACTGCCAATTGTCTGATATCAACCAATCCACTGATGCCTCAACCGTCGTTGCTTCACCGCGGAAATCATGTGCAAGAATCAATTGTGGACTTAATCGGTCGTTCATCCACCAACCTTTAAGTAAGGCGGTTGCTATCCAGTTTTCTTCCCAATCCGGCATACCAATTGTGCCGAAGGCCGCTGATTGAGTTTCGTGGTCTAACAAGTGTTGCCCAAATACTTGCATCGAGAGCAAAAAGGCGCGGTTCTTGTTAATCGAGCGCATAAAGAAGTTCTTATCCGCTCCAATAACGTAACGCACAACATCTGATTCGGAAAACAGTCTTGGTTGTATGGTATTAGCAAACTCTTCACCACTGGTGTACGCGGCTTCCATGCGGAATACGGTATCAATAGATTGCGAGTAGTAATCCAGCGAGCCACCCAAAAGCTTAACTCTTGGAAACGCTATATCGAAGGCAATCAAATGGTCGAATACAGCAGACTCACCAGTGAAGCCATTGATAGATTCAAAATCACTGCCTCGCAAGGAAGGTAGATGAGAACGAAACATCAAAGCGTTCAACGAAAAAGTGAAATCTTGAATCACGCCTTCCAACTTAAAACCCAGCTGTGTGTTGCTTAAAGACCAGTCAGGCAGGTCAACGTTGCGAATACCAATCTGGTTTGGACCAAAGTCAGTTGTTTGAAGGCCCGGTAGCGTGCCACCTGCGCCATCAGGCACCGCTGCGAAGTTCGACACCGTGCCGCCGTTCTCCCACAAGTTTTTCATGCCGCGAAAAAAACAGCCTGCGTCCAGAATGGCATTCGGTGTTCCACATTGACCCAGATTGCTAGGTCTAAACTTATCGAAGTTCCAGACCATGGATAAGTTGATATCGTCAAATAGCTCGGTTGAGCCCATGCGATATTCTGTGTGAAGTATCCACATCGGAATTCGTATGTCTTCGAGCTCGTCGTAAATATTGTTTCGAGAGAAATCAACTGGGTTGATTACATCCAACACACGAAACAAATCGGTGCGTCCCCATACAACTTGCTGCTTGCCCAGCCGAACGTCTATCTGTTGGCCGCCCTTGAGAGGAATGGTGCCATCAATGTAAAGCTCTCGAATAAAATCGAGCCTATCGCCGAATATTTCCGGTGCCGCCAGTTCGTCTTTGTCGGCGTCCATATAGTCGCGCAAGCAGCCACGGGAGTCTGTGTCACATGGCCTTACAGGAACACCAAAACCTACACCTCCTGCTTGGGGATGTAGATGGTCGCCGAGTACCCTTAAACCCTGGTTAGGGTTGGTCATTGCCAATGTTGCAGGATCAGAAAAGGCGTTATTTACAAGGCCTAATGCTCCTGCAACAACTGGCCCATTAACGAAGCCTTGACCATGAGGCGTGTTTACCAAGCCGCCTTCTAGAATAATAGGTCCGCCAGCGGAATCGCCGAACTCACCGTCGTTAAGGTCGTATACACCATCGTAGCTAAGGCGCAAGGTGCCGTTGATAGAGAAGTTGCTAAATATACCGGCATCGCCAATGAACTTAAGGCCTTCTAGCTGAAACCCTACACGCGCTTTGGAAAGTCCTGGGCCATCACGATAGTGAGTTACCGCCTCAGAAAACCCGCTCCACTGCGTGTCGTCTGCCGCGCTTTGAACGCCAGTGGCACAGAGCAATATCGCGAACAGATTTGTTGGCAGCGAACATCGCTTTCTAGTTTTCGAGAACATATCAGTCTCCTCTGATTTAGTTATCAATTAGTATTTTTTGCTAGCAAGCATGGTTAGCCGCGAATCACGCGGAATCCACAGTGTTATCACCGCCTACTGCTAGCATAGAGGGCTCTTTGTTGGTGTTAGCATCAACACCAGTAATAAAGTTAGGTTTGAACACAAGAATCGCACTTGGCACCAGCAATAATGCTGCCAGGGCATTGAGTACAATCATTACGCTGAGTAACAAGGCGGCGTCGGCCTGAAAGCGTAGGTCAGACAGCGCAACCCACATAACGATGCCAGCAATAAGCGTGAGTGCAGTAAAGCTGATAGCCAGTCCGGTTGTGCTAATAGCGCGGCTAACGGCAGCACCAAGGTCGTTCAAACGGACCATCTCTTCGCGAATTCTGTCCATCATGTAGATGGAGTAGTCGATGCCCACGCCCACGCCAACCGCGATGATTGGCACCGTATTGATGTTGATACCGACCTTCTGAATGCCCATATAGGCGTACGTCATCGTTGTTGCAAACAACATAGCCAGCAGCATCAATAGGCCTGCGTACAGCGAGCGATAGAACAGCGTAACGATCAATACGATGAACAAGAAAACGAGTGGCAGTACCGTTTTATTGGTATCGAATGCCGCTTCGTCCATTGCCGCTGTGACGCCAATTGTTCCGCCGGCGAGGCGAATAGTTAGCCCTTCAACCGTGCCTTCGTTCTTTGAAATCCATTCTTTGGCCATGTGAATGGCACGACGAATTGTTTCGCCTTGATGATCCTTGTAGAAGAACACCAAGTTGGCAATACGTTCGTCAGTGTCAACGAACTCGTTTAATGCGCCGGGAATGGGACTGGAGGCCATATACGTAAACATCAGCCCGCCGGTATAGTTCGCATCGGCTGGTATTTGATACCACCGCGGGTCGTTGTTATGCATCAAGCGATTGACTTGCTTGATGAGGTCCGGAATGCCTTTCGCGCCACCCACACCAGGGTCCAGCAGCATGTGACTCTCCAGATCTTCAAGTGCATGCAGCACTTCAGGTTTCTTGAGCCCGCCAATGTCAGTATGCTCGGCAACGATGTAAAGCTCTTCTGAACCGGGGAAGCGATCGTTAACCAATTTGGAAGACACGTTGTAATCGTGATCTTGATACAGTATTGGCGAACCGGGCTCGGCTTCACCAATGGTGACTTGTGACGATGCAAGTATTCCCGCTACCAAGAAAGCACCACCTGTGGCTAAGATCCATTGCGGCGCAGACCTTTTGGCCAGCAACCGCGCGCAGGCATCGCCAATGCTGCGCAACACATTGGTTTTCAGTTCTGTATTGCTAGGTTTGGGAAGAATAGAGAGTAACAATGGCACCGCGAGCAGAACGGTGATTGTGATGGAAAGCGCCCACAATGAGGCGTAATGAGCGAGCTTTGTGTTTAAAGGAATGGAGCCAATGGCGATTAACAGCAGTCCAATCGCATCCGAAACGACACCAAGAGTGCCAGGGCGAAACAGACTGTCGAAGGTATGTTGGGCGGCCTTGCGCGCATCATCACAAAGAGCGAGTTCGCTGTAATAACGTTCTACCAGCTGAATGCCATGCGACATTGCACGCGCCGAAATTAGAAAAGGGATTACCAGGGTTAATGGGTCTAGGTTGTACCCAAGTAGGCTAATAATGCCCATTCCCCAAATTGACGAGATGATAACGCCTAACAGCGGTACCAATACGCCCATAGGGCGGCGAAAATGGAAGACCAGCAAGGCCACCATGATCAAGGCTGTAAACAGGAATATTTCGATAATTTGATTCTTGTAGGTGTACACCCATCCTTGAAGCACGGGCTGGCCCGTTGCATAGATGGTTATTCCATCCCGCGCTTCTGAATGCCGAAGGGCTTGCAGTTGTGCAAAGGTTGCTTCGTAATCCAGTTGACCTTCATTGAGCTGCGCTTTTATAAGAGCAACCTTCATGTCGGGCGACACGAGTGGGCCATAAATTCTAGGGTTAGCTACTACATCTTCACGTAAGGCATCTAATTGTTCATTGCTAAGCTCGCCATCAAGCGGTTTGTAGTAGGGCTCAGAGTTGATGTTGCCAAACTCAGTTAGCCAAACATTGCGTGAATTTCGATGAGTGAGACTAGTCACAAGGTTGTGGTTCACACCAGGTAAGCTATCAACCGCCTGAGTGGTTCTGTGGATGGTGGCTAGGGCTTCGTTACTGAACACGTCGCCATCAGTGATTTCAACACCGACAATAATGACGTTGGCGCCACCAAAATTATCCTTAATCTCATTGTGCAACTGAATGTACGGGTGCGATTGAGGGAGTAGGTCGGCGAAGTCCGAGTACATTTTTAGTGCTGGAATTTGTGCTGCAAAGAAAACGGTGGCGCAAACTATAGCCGCGAGAAAACTCTTTGGGTGACGAAATACGCTGTCGTCTAGATTGCGGATAAAATGCAGTGCTTTCGTCATAATTCAGTTATGGCTTGGTCTTGGTTCCGTTTTGCTCAATGCAATGCGTCGGCTCATTACGTTGCGGGTATTTCAATTCGCGCGATGGAGCCCCATCCGCCGGCAATAACAAGCAGGTTTTCATCACTAACAAAAATCCCGTTGTTAAAGTGTACTGGCGTCTTGGGCGCGGATACTGGTACCCATTGATTATTTGCTAGAGAGATAACCGTACCTTGGTCACCCAGAGCGAAAACATGTTTGTCATTGCCTACAACACGATAAAGAGGCGAAGAAAGTCCCTGTGTATTTTGTCTAGTCCAAGTCTGACCACCGTTACTGGTGTGGTAGACGACTCCGTTTAAACCAACGGCCCAGCCTTTCGCCCGATCACGAAACCACACGTCAATGGCGTAGAACTCTTCGCCAATTGAACCGCCGGGGTTCCATGTGTTGCCGCCATCGTCAGTAGTGAAAAAGAACCCAAACTCACCAGCAGCAACGCCAACGTTGTGGTCGAAAAACTGCACATGCGTTAACAAGGCATCTTCATTCATGGACTGCTCAAGCCATGTTTTTCCCTTGTCTTTGCTGTGCAACAGAGTTGAAAAACTGGCGGTTAGCCATAAGCTGTTGTCTGGCGCGCACACGATTTTTTGTAGATATTCCGAGGTGTCGACGTCATGCGATTGCCACGCAATCGCGTCTTGGCTTAACCAAACACGCTTGTCGAAACTAAGAGCAACAGTTGTTCCATCACTGCACTGGTCGGCCGAAATGAAGTTTGCATTTGGATCAACAATGCTGCGTTTCCAGGTCTCACCGTTGTCGGCGCTGCTCAAGGCAACGCCGGCGCTACCGAACAATAGAATGCTCGTGTCATGGCTGGTCATCGCTTGGAACTGATCGTCACGACGGATTGGCTTGTTTAGTTCAGCGTCTACGGCGCCCAACTGAAGCTCGGCTTCGCAAGCAATCAATCCCATGCACAACAGTGGACCGAAACATATTATGTGCAGCACTTTTTGCATTCAGTGACGCCCTCGTTATATTTATTGCAAGCGTCTGGCTGTTATAACCCCCATCAACGCTTGTCTTAAGAAGTGATAGAGCAATAGCTATGCCAATGTTTGGAGGGCATCACAATCGTATCGATAAGGTATTGAAAAATAGCGACTAAAGCGTGCGAGCGCCTGTCTTGAAAGGCTGATTCTTAAAGATTGGAGTGTGATTGATTAGTTCACGATTTGATTAAATTCAGTCGATGCAAACGCTTGTTTGATCAAATCATCAAATCGTGAATTTACGACGAGGTGGTGGCGCCACCGTCTAGCTTTGTTAAGCGATAGGCTAATGCCGCGCGTGTGAGTCCGAGCAAGCGAGCGGCTTTGGAAACGTTGTTATCTGCCACCGCCATAGCGCGATTGATTACCGTCTGCTCTATGGTGTCCAATGGCAGTTCAGAGTTAAATACATCGTCGATCCAGCTGGATGTGTCGTTTTGCGGCGTGCGCCGCCGCTCAATTCTGGTTGTCTTTAGATCACCCGATTCCGATATTGAAACATCTTCATAGGCACCGTCATCAATACCAGGAAATAAGGATTCAGCCCCAATGCTGTCGTTACTTTCCGTCATAATAATTCCGCGTTCGAGAATATTAATCAGTTCCCGAATGTTACCCGGCCAGTTGTAATCCATGACCAAATGCATGGCTTTGTTGGATAGGCCAAGCGTTCTCTTGTGATAAAGCGTATGAAACTTTTCTAAAAAATGTTCCACCAGCAGAGGAATATCTCCTCGACGTTCCCGCAAGGGCGGTATGTGCACAGGAAAAACATTGAGGCGGTAATACAAGTCTGCTCGAAATCGACCGCCTTTTACAGCGGCAGAAAGATCTTCATTGCTTGCTGCAATCACCCTCACGTCAATCTTACGGATCTTATTATCACCTACCCGTTCAAACTCCCGCTCCTGCAATACACGCAATAGTGTAGCTTGCGCGCGTGGAGACAATTCGACCACTTCATCTAGAAAAATAGTACCGGTGTCGGCCCTTTCGAATCGCCCAGCCCGTGAAGCCGTAGCGCCAGTGTATGCCCCCTTAGCAACACCGAATAACTCGGCCTCAATTAGGTCTGGAGGGATGGCCGCACAATTGATAGCGATGAAGGGTTGCTCCGAGCGATCGCTTTGCGCGTGAATACTGCGGGCCATTATTTCTTTGCCAACACCGGTTTCACCGGTGAGTAGTACCGACACCTTCGAGACTGCAGCTTTGCTTGCCATATTGTTGACGTTCTGAAAGATCTGCGACGCACCGACTGGCTTATCCGGTAGCCTGTCTGCGTTCTTGGCGCCGCGCAATTCCGTGACTTGCGACTGCAGTTCATACAACTGATCGATGATTGAATCGTTCTCGAAGTATTTTTTGTACTCTTCGTGATCCGGCCACTCTTTTGCAGGCTTGCCCACCGCGAAACAACGTTTGTCGCCACAGCCTCTGCACTCTACTTCTTTGAACAAAATATCCATATTAAGTGCTGCAGATGAATAACCGCAGGCGTACCCGATCAAATTCCAGCACACTGGCTCGCTTAACAGGCCGCTTTCGGCCTGACATATTTCCACTTCGTAGGAGTCTATCCAAATATGCTCCATGTAAAAATGGCTATTATCCAGATCAATATCAACGACCTGCGGCTCGACTTTCACCATGCCGCGCAACATATGTAACTGCGGTCCTGCGAGAAACATATCGGTGGGAGGGGCGTCGGGTCTTAGCCGGCGAGCCAAGCCCGCATCTTCCACGCCATTTTTGTGACCCATCCGCATGAAAAATCCTTTGGCGCGCTCTTGGCCTAGAGTTTCTGTCATTTCACGCCACAAGCCAGCAAGTGCAGGCAGTGTGTCTAGCACCACGCGTTGTTCGTCTAGCCAAATTCTTCCTTCCTTCTGAAGGAAGTGAACTTGCTGGGCGAGGTCGCTGTTGTCTGGAAAAGGAACCAGTGGTGTTTCTGAGGCCATGATGCATTCCATTAGAGTAGCGGCAAGAGGCTATTTATTGTTGGCTCAATCGCTTTGCTTTTTTTACCATATCATAAAAAAAGTACTAGCAAATGATAAAAATGGCTGATTGGCCGGTCAATATTTTTCAAGGTCACCTTTAATCTTCAGTCTCTCGAGCTTCGTCCCATTCTCTCGCTCTGCGACCTCGATCTAAAAGCGACGCTGAATTTACCAAATCATTAGTTGGTCGGTGACTTGTGATGAAATCATCAATTTATGGCAGTGCGATATCGTCTCTGGAATGCCCCCGATACGCTAAATAACTGAAAAGCAATCGTATTTTGGTCTTGGCATTAGCTTTGCACTAATCGGGCATGCCGGAAAAAATAGAAGAGAGCGGTACCAACAGAGCACTGGAGCAGCAGCATTATGTTCGTATCACTAAAGTGTTGCGTAATCGCTTTGTCGAGTTTGAATATTCTATCGGTGATCCCACCCTCTGCGTTGAGTTGGTGTTGCCATTTCCGGAGTTTGAGCAGTTCTGCCGTCGCTATGAAACGGAGCGCCTAACGCCAGAGCAGGTCGCAGCGGTTGACTTTGATCGACTGAAGTGGCGGTTTGGCGAGCCTGGGCTATCACAGTGATGTGTTTCAAGTACGGCCTCAAAAATAGTCACCGCTTGTTAACAGGACAAATAATAATATGAGTATTGATATTTCCGCCAAAGCAATCCCACCGATTCGCCAGACCTACGGGCATGTGTCGCGAAGGATAGGCGAAGGCAAGCCCGCTTCTCGATATCAGGAAGCGACCTACGACTTGCAGGCCACTACAAACTTCCACTACCGCCCCTTGTGGGACAAGCGTTACGACATTTATGACGTAGAGCGGACCGCCATCGTAATGAAAGACTGGTACGCATTTAGAGACCCGCGCCAATACTATTACAGCGCCTATACAGCGGTACGTGCAAAGCAGCAAGAGATTGCCGAAAAGAACTACGCATTCGTTGAACAGCGCGAGTTACTACTGACCTTACCCGCTGCAACGCAGCGCATCATTCGTCAAATATTCATTCCGCTACGACACGTTGAGTGGGGCGCTAACATGAACAATTGCGCCATTACCGATTGTGGTTATGGCACCGCGATTACGCAAGCGTCAACGTTCAATTCGCTAGACCGTTTGGGCATAGCCCAGTATCTAACGCGAGTTAGTCTGATCTTGGAACAAAACGAAACCACTGGTTTGGATGCCGCGAAACAAGATTGGTTAGAAAGGGATATATGGCAAGACCTGCGTCACGTTGTTGAGGACACGTTTGTGCTCGAAGATTGGTTCGAGACGATGGTGGCGCAGAATATTGTGATGGACGGACTAGTGTATCCCCTAATCTATCAGCACCTAGTCGACGAACTGCTAACAAGTGGCGCAACAGTAATGGCATTGCTGACCCAGTTTATGACTGAATGGTTTGCCGAAACTGAGCGCTGGACTAACGCGCTGATAAAGGTAACGGCGGCCGAGTCAGATGCCAACAAAGCCTTGCTCTCGAAGTGGGCTGGTCATTGGAATGGACGGGTATCAGGTGCACTGGTGGGCATCGCCGACGACGCCTTCGAACAAAATGGCAAAGAACGAGTTGAACAGGTTTCGCAGGCGCTAATAGCTCGACTTCAAAAACAAGGGATATGAGTCTTATGCAATTGATGATGAGTATTGAGGGGTTAGCATTGTGAGCAAAGTATTTTTGATCTTACAAGACAACGAAGATGCACGACCAATTGTCGAAGCGATTGAGCAAGATAACGCGGACGCAACTATCGATTATCAGCCTGGAATGGTGCGCATAGAGTCAGAAGGAAAGCTGACAGTAAACCGCGACACAGTATCTGAGCTGGTGGGGCGTGACTGGGACGTGCAAGAGTTGCACCTGAACATGGTTTCTCTCAGCGGCAATGTTGATGAAGAAGATGAGTACTTTCAGTTAACGCGATCCTAACTAGCGCACTACTAGTTTTCGCAATAATAACTAACAGGAATATAGAATGGCAGCTAAACGTCTGAATATGCGAAAGCGCTATGAAGCGCTGACTCGAGGTATGGGGTGGGAAACAACTCACCAGCCAATGGACAAAGTGTTTCCTTACGACACTTATGAAGGCATTAAGATCAAGGATTGGGATAAGTGGGAAGACCCATTTCGCTTAGCCGTTGACTCTTATTGGAAGTACCAAGCCGAAAAAGACAAAAAACTGTACGCGATAATGGACAGCTTTGCGCAAAATAACGGGCAGCTCAACTTGAGCGATGCTCGTTATATGAACGCGATGAAACTTTTTATTCAAGGTGTGACGCCGTTGGAATACGGCGCTCATCGTCATTACGCGCATCTAGGTCGCCACTTTAGGGGCGAGGGCGCTCGAGTTGCCTGCCAGATGCAATCGATTGATGAGTTGCGGCACGCGCAAACCCAGGTTCACACACTTAGCCACTACAACAAGCATTTTGATGGCATGCACGATCCTTGGCACATGTCGGATCGAGTGTGGTATTTGTCGGTACCAAAATCGTATTTTGAAGATGCGATGACCGGTGGCCCCTTCGAATTCATAACGTCTGTATCGTTTGCATTCGAATATGTGTTAACCAACTTATTGTTTGTGCCATTCATGTCGGGTGCAGCGTTCAATGGCGATCAAGCGACAGTAACTTTTGGATTCTCTGCGCAATCGGATGAATCTCGCCACATGACGCTGGGATTGGAAATTATCAAGTTCATGGTAGAGCAACACGAAGATAACTTACCCATCGTGCAGCGGTATATCGACAAACATTTTTGGCGGGCATATCGAGTGTTGGGTTTGGTTGCCATGATGCAAGATTACATGTTGCCGAACAGCCCCATGTCCTGGAAAGAAGCATGGGACATTTACTTCACGGAAAATTGCGGTGCATTGTTTGATGACTTGGCACGTTATGGTTTGCGGATGCCCAAATATCATGAAGTGGCAACGGCAGAATCTGAGCACCTTAGCCATCAAATATGGTCCACTTTTTATAACTTTGGCCATGCCGCTGCGTTTCATACGTGGATGCCGGACGATCGAAAAATGGATTGGTTGTCGGAAAAATACCCGAATACGTTCGACAAGTATTATCGGCCGCGCTTTGAAACGTTTAGAGAAATGGAGGCTGCGGGAGAGCGCCATTATATCAATGGCTTGCCTCAGCTCTGCCAGGTGTGTCAGATTCCGATGGTGTTCACCAACGTTCTAGATGACCCTACGATGGTTAGTCGTCGCGTGTCACTTCATAACAATTCGAAATACCACACCTGCGGTGATGGATGCCGCGACATTTTTGAGTTTGAACCTGAAAAGTACATTCAAGCCTGGTTGCCAGTGCATCAAATATATCAGGGCAACTGCGGCGGGTCTGAGGTGTCGGATGTGCTGGATTGGTATAACTTCACAGCTGCAGACACCGGTGAATACGTTGGCTCTGCTGACCATAAACGCTGGGAGCATTGGAAAGGTACCGCTGATAGAACTTCTGATGATAAAACACAAGCGCACGCAAGCTAAGGAGTTATTTCATGGCCATAAATGCTCGCGAAGACTACGTAGACAACGACCGGGACGCGGTTGAAAACTTTCATGGCAACCAAGTTGTCTACATCGATTGGGACAAACACCGATTGTTTTGTGCGGCATTGGCTTTTCCTCTGCCTCCAGCTATGCCATTTGCTGCACTTGTTGAGGAACTGATCCCTAGTGTATGGGGATCACACCCTCTATTTAGGACTATTGACTGGACGTGTGTTGAGTGGATTCTTGATGACGAAGCATTTTCCCCAGACCACTCCGCCAGTCTTGCCGACAACGGCATTGGGCATAAATCGTTGCTGCGGTTTATTACTCCCGGAGATGATGGAATTGCGGGCACGGGCAGCTAATAGTGATTGCCGTGAAAGGAAGCTAGAATAATGTCGTATCGCGTTGAAATAGAGCCCTTGGGCGAAACCATTGAAGTGGAAGAGGGGCAAACGATCCTGGACGCCGCGTTGCGCGCGGGTTTGTACTTGCCGCATGCTTGTGGCCATGGTTTGTGTTCTACCTGCAAAGTTGATGTGCTTGAGGGCGAAGTTGACTATGGCGAGGCTTCACCATTTGCGTTAATGGATATAGAACGCGCCGAAGGCAAGTGTTTAACCTGTTGCTCAGTACCCCTGTCCGATCTTGTCATTGAGGCCGATGTCGAAGAAGAGCCAGACGCCGAATCGCACACCGTTAGGGACTACGTTGCGGTGGTGACTAAAATCGAGCAGTTTACGCCGAGAATTAAGGGCGTCTTCTTAGCGTTAGAAGGCGAGGGCCTGAAATTCCAAGCAGGGCAGTACTTAAACATTAATATACCTGGGTTAGATGGCGCTCCCAGAGCATTTTCGATTGCGAGCCCGCCCTCTTCAAATAATCTGATCGAACTTAATGTTGCTCTGATTCCCGATGGTGAAGGCACAGGCTACCTGCACAATGAGCTCAAGGTTGGAGATGAGCTGTCTTTCAGCGGACCTTACGGTCACTTTTTTGTTCGAACGTCAGCGCCCGAGCCAAAAATCTTTCTTGCCGGCGGCTCTGGCTTGTCGAGCCCGAAATGCATGGTGCTGGACCTATTGGAAAAAGGCGACGCTAGCGATGTAACGCTGATCTACGGCGCACGCAATCAGCAGGAACTTTACTATAGAGACTTGTTTGAGCAGATGGCACGCGACCACAACAACTTTCATTACGTACCTGCGCTGTCTGATGAGCCAAGTGACTCGGATTGGACGGGGGCTAGAGGCTTTGTTCATGATGTAGCCCAGCAGCACTACGATGGAAAATTCGAAGGGAATAAGGCTTACATGTGCGGCCCGCCCATTATGATCGATTCTTGTATCACTACCCTGATGCGCGGAAGATTGTTTGAAAAGCATATGTACATGGAAAATTTCTATACCAACGAAAGTAAAGATGTGAAACCCAAGAGCCCGTTGTTCAAAGGATTGGGCTAAGAGCTTCCAATGCCGGACTATGTTGTCAAATGTGCCGGTTCAGAACAGGAGTTTCTGTGCAGCGCTGATAAGCCATTGTTGATTGCGATGGAAAGACAAGCCAAGGACCTCATTCCAGTGGGTTGCCGAGGAGGCGGATGTGGTCGTTGTCGTATTCGCATAATAAGTGGCGAGATCGAGGCCAAAAAAATGAGTAAAAAATTCGTTGGTGAGGCGGAGCTGAAGGAGAACCTCACTTTAGCGTGTAGAACCTTTCCGCGTAGCGATGTGGTATTTGAAGTCTGCACCCCGCGCATTTAGTAATAATACGGCGCTGGCTGCGCCGGTTTTTAAAGTAACTATAACTAACCGATAAGGTGACTAATATGAAAAAAGGCGTAATGCGACCGGGTCACGTGCAGATTCGTGTGCTGGACATAGAAGAGGCATTGATCCACTACCGCGATCGACTGGGCTTGATCGAAGTGCATAAAGACGATGCGGGCCGAGTTTACTTAAAGGGTTGGACAGAGGTTGATAAGTTTTCTGTTGTGCTGCGTGAAGCTGATGAATCTGGCATGGACTTTATGGGATTCAAAGTTGTAAGCACTGATGTATTGAACTCATTGCGAGAAGAGCTTAAGGAATTTGGCTGCAAAGTTGAAGATATTCCAGCCGGCGAATTGGACGGGTGCGGCGAACGGGTACGCTTCGATTCACCGACTGGTCATTTTTTCGAGATTTACGCAGAGAAAGAGCAAACCGGGAAATGGGGCGTTACCGCGCGTAATCCTGACGCTTGGCCTGAAGATTTAAAAGGCATGAAAGCGACGCGCTTTGACCATTGTTTACTGTATGGCGATGATTTGGATGGCTCTTTGGAGCTCTTTACAAAGGTCTTGGGTTTTGACTTATCCGAAGAAGTTATGGACGGCGATGTTCGCATAGCGCAGTTTCTTTGCTGTTCAATGAAAGCACATGACATCGCCTGGGTGCGACACGAAGAGAAAGGCAAGTTTCACCACGCGTCTTTCTTCCTCAATACATGGGAGGAAGTGCTACGTGCAGCAGATCTGATTTCTATGCACGATGTCTCCTTAGACATTGGTCCGACTCGGCATGGCTTAACGCACGGCCAAACGATCTATTTTTTCGATCCATCAGGTAACCGCAATGAAGTTTTCTGTGACGGCGTGGGTGGTAATTACTACTACCCTGATTCACCGGTAATTACCTGGGATGCGGAACAGCTGGGTAAGGCCATTTTTTATCATGACCGGGTTTTGAACGAGAATTTCCTCGGTGTGGTGACGTAGTCATGGCTAAGGTAATGGTTGAGAATTTCATCGCTGGCGAGTTCACTAAAGGCAGCAGCGGTAAAACCTTTGAGGTTCGCACGCCCGTTGATAATCGCGTTATTGCCGTTGCTCATGAGGCCGGTAACGAAGATGTTGCACGGGCAGTAGAGTCTGCGCGTGCGGCACTGTCTGGCCCTTGGGGGCAAATGAAGATAGACGATCGAGTCGACATGCTTCATGCCATTGCTGATGGCGTGAACCAACGCTTCGATGAATTTCTTGAAGCAGAATGCCTTGATACGGGTAAACCGTATTCACTGGCGCGTCACATAGACATTCCAAGAGGCGCGGCTAACTTCAAAGTATTTGCCGACATGATCAAACATGTACCCTCAGAAAGTTTCCGTATGGAAACGCCTGATGGCGCAGGCGCGCTGAATGTTTCGCACCGAGCGCCGAAAGGGGTTATCGGCGTGATTAGCCCATGGAACTTACCCTTATTGCTAATGACCTGGAAAGTGGGTCCTGCACTGGCCTGTGGTAATACGGTTGTTGTGAAGCCATCTGAGGAAACGCCATTAACAACCACTTTGCTAGCCGAAGTAATGAACAGCTGTGGTGTGCCAGCGGGTGTGTACAACGTGGTGCACGGTTTTGGCCCCGATTCCGCCGGCGCGTTTCTCGCCGAGCACCCTGGTGTAGATGCGATTACTTTCACCGGCGAAACAAGAACAGGCGAAGTAATTACCAGCGCTGCGGCAAAAGGCTTGCGTGACGTATCGATGGAATGCGGCGGCAAAAACGCAGCGATCGTATTCGCTGACTGCGACATAGATAAAGCCATTGAAGGCACGATGCGGTCGGTATTCGCGAACTGCGGGCAGGTGTGCCTCGGCACGGAACGCGTTTATGTAGAACGACCAATTTTCGACACGTTCGTAAAACGCCTTGCAAGTGAAGCGAGCGAGCTCACTCTGGGTATGCCAGATGACTCCACAACGAATATGGGCCCGTTGATTAGTCAGGAGCACAAAGAAAAAGTGCTGTCGTACTACCGTCTTGCAGTGGAAGAGGGCGCGACCGTCGTTCTTGGTGGCGGTGAGCCTGAAATGAACGGCGAGCTAGCGAACGGAGCTTGGGTGCAGCCAACCATATGGACAGACCTGGATGACAATACCCGAGTGATTAAGGAGGAAATATTTGGGCCCTGCTGCCACATTCGACCATTCGACAGCGAAGACGAAGTCATTGCGCTTGCTAACGACAATGTGTACGGCTTAGCCACGGCAATATGGACCGAAAACAGTGCGCGCGCCATTCGCGTAGCTGAGCAAATAGAGGTTGGTATTGCATGGGTTAATAGTTGGTTTCTAAGAGATCTTCGTACCTCGTTTGGTGGCTCTAAGCAATCGGGAATAGGCCGTGAAGGCGGCGTACACTCTCTCGAGTTTTATACGGAAATGAAGAATATATGTATCAAGCTCTAGCTTGAACTAAGAGAAAACACGAGAAACGAAACAAGGAAATAACACAGTAATGGACAGTGAACAAATTGAACACTGCGGCAATGAACTCTACGCCGCTATGCAGGAGCGTCAGACGGTCGCACCTTTAACAGATAGGCACGATGATATTACTATTGACGACGCCTACCATATTTCACTTCAAATGCTTCAAAGGCGCCTGGACGCTGGCGAAAACATCATAGGAAAGAAAATCGGTGTTACCAGCAAGGCCGTGCAAAACATGCTCAACGTGCACCAGCCTGATTTTGGCTATCTAACCAACACCATGGTTTTCACTGATGAAATGCCGATCAGCACGTTGCTCATTCAGCCGCGCGCCGAAGGCGAGATAGCGTTTGTGTTAAAGAAGGATTTGATAGGGCCCGGTATCACTAATGCTGATGTTTTAGCGGCTACCGAAGTTGTGATGCCTTGTTTTGAGGTTGTTGACTCTCGTATTGAAAATTGGAACATCAAAATACAAGACACTGTTGCGGACAATGCGTCCTGTGGATTGTTCGCTCTTGCAGAGGCCGCGGCTGTGGACCCCAGAAAAATTGATCTCGCTACTTGCGGCATGGTCGTGAGCAAGAACGGAAATACCATCAGTACCGGCGCGGGTGCAGCCGCCTTGGGTAGTCCCGTTAATTGTGTCGCCTGGTTAGCGAATACTTTGGGGCGATTTAATATTGGCTTGAAGGCCGGCGAGGTCATCCTTTCGGGATCTCTGGTTCCCCTGGAACCGGTCGTCGCTGGGGACACCATGAGTGTCCGTATTGGTGGCATGGGCCGCTGCGATTTACATTTTAGCTGAGAACCAATATGAGCAGAACCTTAAGCAAAGAGACTGTTGCACAACTTGCCGAGCATTTGGAAAACGCTGAACTAGAGGCCTATGAGGTTACTAAGGTAACCGATGACTACCCGGATATGACGATGAACGATGCATCGGATGTTCAATGGGAAATCCGGCGACGCAAAGAATCGCGCGGGCATAAAATGGTCGGTATGAAGATGGGCCTCACGTCGTGGGCCAAGATGAAGCAAATGGGCGTAGAAAAGCCCTGTTATGGTTTTCTGGCTGATTACTTCAGCCTGCCCGACAACGCCGACGTACCGTTTGACGAGTTGATTCATCCGAAGGTGGAGGCTGAATTGGCGTTCGTCACGAATAAAGACTTGCGTGGAACCGACCTGAGCGTAGAGCAGGTGCTGGATGCGACCGAATTAGTGGTTCCAGCGGTCGAAATTATTGACTCACGTTACAAAGACTTCA
>CAYGSL010000062.1:19473-21834 GCA_964352475.1 uncultured Pseudomonadales bacterium
ACCGAATTAGTGGTTCCAGCGGTCGAAATTATTGACTCACGTTACAAAGACTTCAAATTTGATCTGATCAGTGTGCAGGCGGATAACTCCTCCTCTACTCGATTTGTCGTCGGCAGTCACGCGGCCAAACCGGAAGACTTCGACTGGTCAACGGTGGGCGTCGTGATGCACAAGAATGGCGAGGTTGTGGAATTGGGCGCTGGCGCTGCGGTACTGGATCATCCGGCTGCCAGTGTCGCCATGTTGGCCAGCATGTTAGATGAACGCGGTGAATTCATTCCAGCGGGAACGTTCATCATGACTGGTGGTATTACAGCGGCCGTGTTGGTAGAGCGGGGCGATTCCATTGTTGTTCGCTACCAGGATCTAGGCACCGTCAGCATGCGTTTCGTATAGCTTTTTTGAATTTGTATAGTTTGTAAAGAGAACAACTATGAAAAAACTAAAGGCCGCGATTATCGGCCCAGGAAACATTGGCACTGACCTGTTGATGAAAGCCATGCGCAGCGATTGGATCGAGCCTGTTTGGATGGTAGGTATAGAAGAATCCGAAGGTATTAAACGCGCGCGTGATTTTGGAATGAAAGTGTCAACGGAGGGTGTAGACGGGCTAGTGCCTCACGTTCTGGAGGACGACATTAGGATCGCCTTTGACGCTACTTCTGCCTATGTGCACGCCGAGAACAGTCGAAAGCTAAATGAGTTAGGTGTTGTCATGATTGACCTTACGCCAGCGGCTATTGGTCCATTTTGCATACCCCCGGTTAATCTTAAACAACATGCCGAGCGTTTTGAGATGAACGTCAATATGGTGACCTGCGGTGGCCAGGCAACAATTCCAATGGTTGCTGCAGTATCCCGCGTGCAGGAGGTTAGTTACGGAGAGATCGTCGCAACAGTGTCGTCGAAATCTGTAGGCCCAGGCACGCGCGTTAACATAGATGAGTTCACGCGCACTACCGCAGCAGGTGTTGAGCAAGTAGGTGGCGCGAAAGAAGGTAAAGCGATCATAGTGATTAACCCGGCTGAGCCACCATTGATGATGCGCGATACCGTGCATTGCCTAACAACAGACACGCCAGACCGAGAGGCCATTACTGAATCCATTCACCAGATGATAAAGGAAGTACAGCGTTACGTACCAGGCTATCGATTGGTGAACGGCCCCGTGTTTGAGGACAACCGCGTAACGGTTTATCTAGAAGTAGAAGGCTTGGGAGATTTCTTGCCAACCTATGCAGGCAACTTGGACATTATGACGGCTGCCGGACTGCGTACTGCCGAACTTTTTGCTGAGGAATCGGCTTGTGGTCGTCTGCAATTGCCGCAACGGGCATAAGACGTTCTATCAGAACAGCGAGAACAAACAGAACAACCGGGTAGAGACCACATGAACCTTGAAGGCAAAAAAGTAACCTTGCACGATATGAGCCTGCGCGACGGGATGCACGCGAAGCAACATCAAATTTCTCTTCAGGAAATGATTGACGTTGCCACCGGCTTAGATGCGGCAGGTATGCCATTGATCGAAGTAAGTCATGGCGACGGCCTGGGTGGCCGATCTGTCAATTACGGGTTCCCGGCGCATAGCGATGAAGAATATCTGCGCGCTGTTGTGCCTAAAATGAAACAAGCAAAAATTTCTGCGCTGCTACTTCCTGGGATTGGAACGGTCGATCACCTCAAAATGGCCAGGGACTGTGGCGTTACTACTATTCGAGTGGCCACCCACTGTACGGAAGCAGACGTGTCGCAACAGCACATTGGTCTGGCTGCTGAAATGAAGATGGACACTGTCGGCTTTCTGATGATGGCCCACATGGTGCCCGCTGAAAAAATTCTTGAGCAGGCGCGTTTGATGGAGTCTTACGGAGCCAACTGTTTGTATTGCACCGACTCGGCTGGATATATGTTGCCAGACGAAGTGACCGAAAAAATAGGTTTACTGCGCGCAGAACTTAAACCGGAAACGGAGGTGGGTTTTCATGGCCATCACAACCTCGGGATGGGCATTGCCAATTCTTTGGCGGCCATAGAGGCCGGCGCTTCACGCATCGACGGGTCAGTAGCCGGCTTGGGCGCGGGTGCGGGTAACACACCGCTTGAAGTCTTGGTTGCGGTATTGCATAGAATGAAGGCGATCACTGGAATAGATTTATACAGCATCATGGATGTTGCCGAGGACATTGTTGTTCCGATGATGGACCAGCCTATTCGACTTGACCGGGACGCACTGACCCTTGGCTACGCTGGTGTTTACTCGTCTTTTCTTTTATTCGCGCAGCGGGCAGAAAAGAAGTACGGCGTTTCGGCCCGCGACATTCTAGTAGAACTGGGTAGGCGTGGCACAGTTGGCGGCCA
>CAYGSL010000062.1:21934-25960 GCA_964352475.1 uncultured Pseudomonadales bacterium
GGTCAAACGACGGATGCTTTTCTGGGCAGCGACATCATGATTGAGGATTTCCTCGGTTACAACGGTCGCATCATGGACCAGAAGTGGAAGTACCTAGATAGCCGCTGGATTCTGATGCCACTCTACCGACACAGTGAGTTGCCAACTGAAACTCTCGACACTAAATCGAGCGACAAAGAAACTGGGTTTCAATTGGTTGATTTCCACGGCAAGGGATCGTGTTTCCCAAATGTAACGTGGCAACTGCGTAAAGCCTACGTCATTGAGGCGATTCCTACGTCGACTGAGCATCCTTTATCTAAGCGCGTCTTCTATGTTGATGCTCAAGGTTACGGCCCGGCTGTGACTAAAATATATGATCGCGCAGGCAAGTTATGGAAGATAGGTTTGGCGGCTGTTTCTGATTCGGCGTATCACCATCCAGATAATAAGCCATGGCAAGGTGGCATTACTGACGCCGTATCCATGATTGATGTGCAGGCTGAGCATTGCACCACCATACAGTTACTGCCTGTATTGCCCTCGAAACCTCTGCGACCAAATCAATTCACGCCACAACAACTTCGCGCTGTAGGGCGCTGATCGCACAACAAAGGATCCATCAAGGAATAATCCTATGACCGAAGCCACAAAGGTAAAACTGTTCTTCAATTTTAGGAGCCCATATTGTTATATTGCTTCTAAAACACTCTTCTCGTTGGTTGACGACTATCACGCCAAATTCGAATGGAAGCCTCTCGCCGGTTGGACTGGGCGTTCTGCGCCCGACCGTGCGAAAGTAAAAATTCCGCTGGTTCGTCAAGACATTTGCCGCATCACCAAGAAGATGGGCATTGCGATGAACCCTCCGCCCATTACCACAGAGCCCACCAAAGCAGGCGCTGGGTCCTTGCTTGCTGAGGAGCGTGGCCTGTTGCGTGAGTACGTTGTGGCAATGATGGATAAGGAGTGGGCCGTTGGGTTGGACATTGGTGACCCAGAAATTATTCTAACGGTTGGCCAAGACATTGGCCTTGATAAGCAGGAGTTGCTCAATGCACTAGAGTCTCAACATTACCTTGCGCGCATGGAAGAGAATTGGCAAGAGGCCCAGGCGCTAGGCGTGTTTGGCGTGCCAACGTTTGTGATTGGAGATGAAATATTTTGGGGCAGTGATCGCATAGATTACGTGCGTGATCATTTGCAAGAGTTGGGTTTAGCAAAGCTGTGACCACTGGGCTGCCTACGCTGTATTACCGAGCTGATTGCCCTTTTTGTTGGAAGGTTCGGATTGCGCTTGCTGAACTCAATATTTCATACAAGGGTACAGAAACCGTACTTGGCGAAAAACACTCTAGCGTAGCCCGGCTCAGTCCAAAGGGCTCGGTTCCCGTATTGGTGGATAGCACGACCGTCATTTGGGAATCCTCCGTTATTGTAGAGTACCTGCACGACCAATCTGGGATATCACAATTACTTCCAGACACAGCCGCCGAGCGTAGCCGCGTACGTCTACTACAGAGTTACTCCGATTCGGTCATCGGGCCTGCGTTGCGAGGTCTGGTGTTTGAGAAGCGAGCAAAGCCCAGTGCCGAATGGGATTGGGAAATTATCCACAACAGCGAGACTGCGTGGCAGGCATGCCAGGCACAACTCAACGATTGGATATCTGAGGGTGCATTTCCCTCATCGTTCGGTGCTGCACATTGCGCACTGCTGCCACGATTTGGAATTGCCGAATACTATGATTCGCCAATCCCATCAAGTTTTACTGCATTGACTAATTGGTATCGCGAGACGAGCACACGCGAGAGCTACACATCAACCTATCCGTACGGTTTTAGGTAATCAACGATGGATGATAAATCAGTTACCGTTGTTGTTTCACGCCGAGTCGTCGCCGGCCGAGAACAGGACTATCGCGATTGGGTGGACGCAGTGAGCAAGGCTTCTGCACGCTTTAAGGGTCACCTGGGCGCGACCTTGAGAGAACGCGCGGCAGGCCAAGAATTTCACCTGATCTTTCGCTTTGATGAGGTCGAAAACTTGAGAGCCTGGGAGCGCTCAGAGCAGCGCGCCGAATGGATTGCCAAACTTGATGGCATTGTTGAAGGCGGAACGCGGGTTGATGAGTACAGCGGTCTGGAATATCTATTCGACGTTAAAGGTCCGGAGGTGCCCAAGTATAAAATGGCCATCGTGCTAAGCGTGGTGGTGTTTACGATGCTGTTGATATTGCGGCCCATCGTATCGTCGGCGCTCCCCGAAAGCGGCGCTACATTCCAATTGCTTATAACCGTTTTATTACAGGTCGTCATGATGACCTACCTGATCATGCCGCAGGTCTATCGGTTGTTGTCCGGTTGGCTAGAAAGCTAAAGAGCTAGAAAGGTGAAATAATGTCTAGGATGAATCCCCTGAGTATCGACAGCTGCACAGACGCTGATCTAAAAGAAGCGTTCAAGCATTTTGAGCAAACACTGGGTTTCGTGCCTAATAGCCTGCTGAGCATGCAGCGTGTGCCGGTGATTGCACTGTCCGTTATCCAAATGAATAAGGCGGTATTCGCACCCGATGGTGCGGTAGATTTAGGGTTCAAGCGTTTAGTCGGACACATGGCCAGCTTCGCTTCGGGTTGTCAGTACTGCAAAGCACACACATCGGTAAGTGCCACGAGAATGGGCATTGACGAAGAAAAGCTGCAAGCCATTTACGAATACGCCACCAGCCCATTGTTTTCTGACAAAGAACGTGTCGCATTAGAATTTGCACTGGCCGCAGCGTCGGTACCTAACGATGTGACTGACGAACTATATCAGCGATTAAGTGATCTGTGGGCTGATGAAGAAATTGTAGAAATACTCGGTGTTGTTGGAATGTTCGGCTTTTTAAACCGCTGGAATGATTCTATGGCAACACCCTTAGAGGCAGAACCATTGGCGCTCGCTGACAAGTTGATCGGTGACAAGGGTTGGCACGTGGGAAAGCACGCTTAGCGAGAGACTTGTACTGACCAAGCGTTTGGATGAATTCTATGTTAGTCCAAAAAATGGTTGACCTGATAATTAAAAGTTCCTGCATGTTCTATTTGAGTCCAATGGCCGCAACAACCGAATAAATGTAATTGCGCGTTCTCGATTAGGGAGAACAAGCGCTGTGAGTTTGCCGGGGGGATCACCAGATCTTCACGGCCATGAAGTATTAACGTAGGACACTTTATGGATTGAATTTCGGCGTCGGAAAATGTCATTGCGTTGATCCAACGTTGCCGGGGTTTTGGAAACATACATGCAAACGATTCTTGAAAACCTTCCTGGATGCTGGCACGGTATCGCAGCTCGGCAAGATCATCGCTCACCAGAGCTTGATTGTAAGCAAAGTAGGCCATTATCTCCTTCATGTTCTCGACAGTTGGCGTATACCCCCACACTTTGTCCAGACCTTCCGTTAATTCGAACGACACGCCTACGCTGCCCATTAGGACCAGCTTTTCCACTCGATGTGGATAGCGAATGGCTATGCCAAGCGCAAGCGCACCGCCAAACGAGTTACCGATCAGTGAAAACCTGTCTATAGACAGCGTATCCATGAGCGCAATAACGTGCTCAATCCAGTTGTCCATCGTATAGTTGAAGTCAGTTGGTCGTTCTGTATAGCCAAAACCCACTATATCGGGCGCAACAACGCGATGATCTGTTGCCAGTGCCGGAATGTTCATTCTCCAGTTGGCCCACGCGCTGACACCGGGGCCCGAGCCGTGCAGAAGCAGTACTGGCAAGCCATCGCCTCCTGAATCATGGTAATTGGTCTGTATACCTTGCGCATCAACTGTCTGACCTATTTCTGGATTTGTATCGACCATTGTTGGTATCTCAGAGTTATTTTTAGTACCAAATGTTTAGCATGAAATATGCCAAGTGCTATGCAATAGCACAGGTCACTATTCTTATTGAAACCAGTCACCTACGAAAATGATCTACAAAAAAGGCAATAAGGTCTTCTCTTATATGATGAGGGTATAGAGGGGATTTCAGCAAATGATAACCT
>CAYGSL010000063.1:0-25117 GCA_964352475.1 uncultured Pseudomonadales bacterium
CGGCGTGTCCCGCACACCGCTGCTCAAGTCGATTCCGGTCTTGCTTATTAAACCCGCACTAAACGCGCTCAATAATAGTACTAATCCCCTGCCCCAATCCAACGCACATAGTCGCCAGACCAACACTCGCATCGTTTTGCTCTAACACATTCAAAAGGGTGCCAGTGATACGCGTACCAGAACAACCCAAGGGATGACCCAGCGCAATCGCTCCGCCATTCACGTTCACATTGTCTTCCAGCCGATCCAGCAAACCAAGATCTTTCAGAACCGGTAAGCTCTGCGCCGCAAATGCTTCATTCAGCTCAGCGTACTCAATATCCGCAATGTCCATACCAGCGCGCTTCAACGCCTTCTGGCTTGCCGGAACCGGGCCGTAACCCATGATTGCAGCGTCCACACCTGCCACCGCCATAGACACTATTTTGGCGCGTGGGGTTAGCCCCATGTCTTTGGCCGCGGCCGCTGTACAAACCAGCATGGCGGATGCACCGTCAGTAATTTGCGAAGAGCTGCCGGCTGTTACGGTGCCGCTGGCAGGGTCAAACGCGGGTCGCAGCTTAGCCAAGCCTTCCATTGTTGTGTCAGCGCGAATGGTTTCGTCTTCTGAAATTATTTTCAGGAAACCGTTTTCATCCACACCCTGCATCGGCACAATTTCGTTCTTAAACCGGCCAGCTTCGGTTGCCGCGGCAGCGCGTTGGTGCGAGCGTACGGCAAACTCATCTTGTTGTTCGCGGCTAATACCATGCATGCGCGCCAGAAACTCTGCGGTCATACCCATGCTGCCAGAAGCGCTGGCTATGTGTTTGGCCAGTTCAGGGTTGGGGTCAAGGTCTGCGCCCATGGGTACGTGACCCATGTGCTCAACACCACCCACTAAGCAGACGTCGCTGTAACCCGTCATCATGCCTTGCGCCGCGGTGTGCAAGGCCGCCATTGACGAACCACACAATCGGTTAATGGTTTGCGCACCGGCTTCCTTGGGAATATCCGCTAACAGCTGAACCATGCGGGCAATGTTGCCGGATTGCTCCTGGGTTTGCGTTACACACCCCCAGAGTATGTCTTCGATTCGGCTTGTATCCAGTGAAGGGTTGCGCTCCAACAATCCGCGTAGCAGATCGGCAGACATACTGTCAGCCCTCAACTCACGGAAGCAACCGTTCTTGGAGCGGCCCATGGGGCTGCGAACGAAATCTACAATGACTACATCGGTATCTTGTAAGCTCATGTTTTGCTCCTATGCCTGCGACGCTGAGTTGTAATAACGCTGGCCGTTTTCAGCCATGCTGCGCATTGTGTCTGTAACCTGATAAATAGGCGCTTCATCAGCGTACTTGTCAGCCTTACTGACTATTTCTTTAAGACCTATTGTGTCCATCCAACGGAAGATGCCGCCACGGAATACGGGAAAGCCTACACCGTAAATTAGCGCCATATCGGCTTCTGCGACCGAAGCTACCACGCCTTCTTCAAGACAGCGCGCCATTTCAGTACACATTGGTATCATCATGCGTTCCAGAATTTCCTCGTCGCTGAATTCACGCGCATCATCTACATGGGGTTTTAATAAAGCGTAGGTTTCTTCATCCACTGTTTTCTTGGGCTTACCGCGTTTATCGGTTTCATACAGGTAGAATCCTTTGCCATTTTTCTGGCCAAGGCGATCTGCTTCATACAATACCGTGGTCGCGTCTTTAAAAGTCTTGCTCATGCGATCAGGAAAGCCCTCGGCCAGTACATCAGAGGCGTGCACACCTGTGTCTATTCCAACCACATCCTGCAAATAAGCAGGACCCATGGGCCAACCCCATTTTTCCATCACTCGGTCCACGTTTTGGAAATCAGCACCCAGTTTAAGCAGCCCAACAAAACCGGCGAAGTAAGGGAAGAGAACACGGTTGACTAAAAACCCTGGGCAGTCGTTAACGATGATGGGCTTTTTGCCCAGCGCCAATGCGTATGCTGTGGTTTTTGCAATGGCCGCGTCGCTGCTTTTCTCGCCGCGAATCACTTCGACTAATGGCATGGCATGCACTGGGTTGAAGAAGTGCATCCCGCAGAAGTTCTCTGGTCGCTTTAAGGACTTGGCCAAATACGTGATTGAGATAGTTGAGGTATTCGACGCCAACACTGCGGTGTCTTCCAGTACTTCTTCTACTTCTGCAAGCACAATGTTTTTGACTTTTGGGTTTTCGACCACGGCTTCTACCACCATGTCGGCACCGCGTAAGTCTTCGTAGCTTAGCGTCGGATTGATGCGGTTTAGAGTTTCACCCATTTGTGCTGGTGTCATGCGACCACGACTGACTCGCTTGGCTAACAACTTATTGGCTTCGTTCAAGCCAAGTTCAATACCTGCATCGTTGATATCTTTCATCACGATCGGTGTGCCTTTGTACGCCGATTGATACGCGATGCCACCACCCATAATGCCTGCGCCTAGCACAGCTGCCAGCTCTACCGCAGGGGCTTGCTTACCCCAGTGCTTGGCAACTTTGCCAATGTACTGGTCGCTGAGGAATAAACCGGTCATGGCCTGGGCCTGCGGTGTTCGGACCATTTCCAGGAATGCTTCAGCTTCAAGCTTTAGCGCGTCGTCACGTGCACTGCCAGCGGCTTTTTCGATGACTTTCACAGCTTTCATTGGCGCTGGAAAGTTACGCCCGGCTTGCTGTGCCACCATGGCCTTACAGGTGGTGATCGACATGATCAACTCAAGACCTTCAAGCGCGATGGGCGACATTTTTTCGCTGCGTCTGGCCTGCCAGTCCAGTGCGCCACTCAAACATTGATGCGCCATATCCAGCGCGGCTTCTTTGAGCATGTCATTGGCAACCACGGCATCAACACCACCTTGCGCAAGTGCCGCTGCCGGCTTCTGCTCTTTACCCGTGGCAATCCATTGCACGGCGTTATCAATACCTATAACCCTGGGCAAACGCACGGTACCGCCAAAACCCGGGATCAATCCCAGAGATACTTCGGGCAATCCTACTTTTGCTGCGTGCGACATAACACGGTATTCACACGCGAGACACATTTCAAACCCGCCACCGAGAGCGAAGCCATTGATGGCTGCAATCTTGGGAATGTCGAGATCTTCAAACGCGTTAAAAACAGCATTGGATTGTGCCAAATGATCAAGCACACCCTGGTCGGTGCCAGCCCAGAGATCGCCAAATTCGGTAATGTCTGCGCCCACAATAAAGACCGGTTTAGCGCTGGTCACAATAACGGCTTTTGCACCGGAATCGCGCAGCGCAGACGTCGCCTCTGCCAGCTCCGCGACGCTAGCTTGATTAAATTTGTTGACTGATTCGGATTTGTTATTAAAACAAAGCTCAGCAACGCCTGTGTCAGCCAATGACACTTGTATGGCTTGACCGTTATAGACCATTCGTTTTCTCTCGTGGCGGTTAATGTCAGGGCGGCAGCATACAGAAGCCAGGCCTCCTACGGCAACCGGCTTTGGTCGGCAGATGTGGCAACCGTCCGTCGCGAAACAGCCGAATATTTGCACATAACTTAACAATTGGCAGCGCCAGCATGGGAATTGGTCTGTAATTAGGTCAGAGAACCAAATTTTTGGCGACAGCCACCAGTACTTTCAGGGAGCAAGCACAGTGCAGGAAATCAAGCTGACAGACATCATGACGCATGATGTGAAAGGAGTCGATCGGCATGCCACGCTACTAAGCATCGTAGAATCCATGTCAATGCACAAAATATCCTGCAAACTGGTCACCGATGACGATAAACCCATAGGCATTATCACCGAGCGCGACATGGTCAAGTTGTTGCTGTCAACAGCTGACGACCCATCAATGCTGGACCACCCTGCTGAAGAAATCATGTCGTCACCTATCGTGACACTTTACGATAATGAATCGCTGTATGACGCCATGGTGGTGTCACGCGCCGAAAAACTGCGTCACCTGCCTATTGTTGACAAAGACGGCAAGCTGAAAGGCCTGGTCACTCAGTCTGATATTGCCAAAGCACATTTCCATGTTATTGAAATTCAGGCAGAGCTCATTGAAAAAGCGATCACTGAACGCACAGTCGACCTAAAACAGGCTAACGAAGAACTGCAAGCCATGTCTATGGAAGATGCGCTGATGGAAATTGGCAATCGGCGCGCAATGGAGGTAGATCTGGAACACACACACGCCGCTTCAATGCGCAATGGCCGACAGTATTGCGTTGCCTTGGTCGACGTGGACTACTTCAAAAAATACAATGATCACTACGGGCATTCAGCCGGTGACGAAGTATTGCGAACCGTTGCAAAAACCTTCGAAAAAGAAATGCGCAAAACTGACCGCATCTATCGCTATGGTGGCGAAGAAATGTTGCTCTTGCTTACCGACACCGACGCCAATGGAGCGCTGGTGTTTATGAAGCGAGCCATCGAGGCGTTGGCGCAAATAGGCATTCCACATTCAGAGAGCCCTTATGGGTTTCTCACCAGCAGCGCCGGCGTTGCAGCAGCGGTTGTGGATGGAAAGTGTTTGCCTACCTGGCAAGATGTAGTTGAGAAAGCCGATCAGGCACTCTACATGTCCAAGGAAGCCAACAGAAATACTGCGTCCATGGCGGCGTAAGCAGTTGCTGCAAACGGTCGCCACGCCCGCGGCCGTTACCATCACGTTCCCACTCGTCGAAAATTGCAGAAACTGCGCCTTTGCGGCGTCGTTTGGCTGCAGGCTTGCTATATTTAATAGGTGATTATTTGACCAAGAAACGGGGACGGTGTCGAGACCGGATTCTCGATGCCAGAAGGAGTCAGCCATGCAATGGCCGCTAGTGATAGGTTCCGCTGCAATTGCCTTGTGGGTTATTGGAACCATGGTAAGAATATTCGACCGCCAGACCGAAATTCAGGAACACGTAGAAAATGGGCAGTTACGCCTGCTTTACGGAATTCTAAGGCTGATGGAATCCAGCCCACCTGGATTGATTAGCACTCAGCTCAAGCTACAACTTTGTCGTTACATTAGTCTTGCCTTTACTGAACTGCAGCAAAAGCACGGTGCCGCTGCTGGCTACCAGGCCTGTATAGACACTGCGGAAGCGCAAATTGAGATACTTGAGAAACGCAGCAACTCGCAACACCTGCCACGATTTTCCGATGCACAACGGATCAGCAGCGGCCATCAAGTAATCCCCAGATACCAGCGCGTGATCAATCAATTGCTTCAGCTAAACGTTATCAGCGAAGATGACGCGAAACTGTTTCAACGCGAACTGAGTGACAGGCAAAACGAATTGGAGGCAGATACCTGCTTGCTGAGAGCAGAGCGCTCTCTGTCTTTGAACGACCCCATGAGCGCACAGCGCCACTACTTGAGCGCTCGGCTTTGTTTGCAGCAACTGAAGAACCTGGAAGTACAAAGAACCCGAATCGCGGTCGTTGACCAACAGTTGCTGGAACTGCAATCGGCCCGCAATACTCGACCAATATAAGGCCAAAAGCTGCCTGAACCAGCCCCCGAACGCGCGATGCCTGCCTTGGTAGTGTATTATTGCGCGCCCCAAGTCTATAGATTGCATCTGCATGCTCCCGCTGAAGAAAAGCCACAAGCTCGACAATGTTTGCTATGAAATTCGCGGCCCTGTTCTGGCAACTGCCAACCAATTAGAAGAGGAAGGCCACCGAATACTAAAGTTGAATATCGGCAACCCCGCCGCATTCGGTTTTGAGGCACCGGATGAAATTATTCAAGACGTTATTCTGAATTTACCCAACGCCCAGGGCTATTGCGACAGTCACGGTTTGTTCGCAGCGCGCAAAGCAATTATGCAGGATTGTCAGGCCAGAGGACTGACCGATACCCAGCTTAAAGATGTCTACCTTGGAAATGGCGTTAGTGAACTGATCAGTATTGCCACCCAGGGCCTGCTGAATGATGGCGAAGAAGTGCTCATTCCTGCGCCAGACTACCCGTTATGGACAGCCGCAACCACACTCGCAGGCGGCAAGCCCGTGCACTACGTGTGCGACGAGCAGGCAAATTGGTGCCCTGATCTGGATGATATTCGCAGCAAGCTCACCTCGCGCACGCGAGCAATCGTTATCATCAATCCAAATAACCCCACCGGGGCCTTGTATCCGGAAGGATTGTTAAAAGATCTGGCCGCCTTGGCCGAAGAACACAAACTGGTGGTGTTTGCCGACGAAATTTACGACCGCATTTTGTACGATCAGGCACGGCACACGCCCATGGCCAGTTTGGTGCATGACACGCTGTGTATCAGCTTCAATGGCTTGTCAAAAGCCTACCGGCTGGCCGGGTTTCGCTCGGGATGGATGGTTTTGAGTGGCCAGCAAAGGCATGCTCAGGATTTTATCGAGGGTTTAAACATTCTCGCCTCCATGCGACTGTGCGCGAACGTGCCAGCGCAATACGCCGTGCAAACCGCACTGGGCGGTTATCAGAGCATTAACGAATATTTGTTGCCCAACGGGCGCCTAACACGACAGCGAAACCGCGCATGGGAAATGTTGAACGACATTCCAGGTATTAGCTGCACCAAGCCTGAAGGGGCTATCTACCTGTTTCCGAAAATCGATACAGCGCGCTTCAATATCAACGACGACGAGCGCTTTGTGCTGGATTTTCTGCGTGCTGAAAAAGTGCTGCTGGTACAAGGCACTGGTTTCAACTTGTCTACGCCCGATCATTTTCGAATGGTGTTTCTACCACAAGAGGATGAGCTTGAAAAAGCGATCACCAAGCTAGCGCATTTCTTGTCGCATTACTCGCAATAAACCGCTTACGTTCCAGGCAGCAGATGCTGCCTGGAATAATGTCGCAACACTCTCAGTGCTTATAGGTCGTAACCACGTTCGTTGTGCAAAACAACATCAAGGCCCTGAGTTTCTTCATCTTCAGTGACGCGTAAGCCGATCAGCAAATCAATCGCTTTGAGAATCACAAAGGTCAGGATTGCTGTGTAGGCGAATACCGCACCTATACCGATAAGCTGAACTACCAGCTGATCGCCGATAGAGTCGGCTGCAAGCCCCTGGCCACTGAATATTCCCAGTTCGGTGCTGGCAAAGATACCGGCCATAAAGGTACCCAACATGCCGCCAACACCGTGCACCGGAAATACATCCAGAGAATCATCAATTTTCAGTTTTTGTTTTAGGTAATAGGTGGCGTAGAAGCAAACAAATCCAGCGCTCAAGCCAATCACAATGGCTCCAGCTGGACCAACATAACCCGAAGCTGGCGTAATGGTTCCAAGACCGGCAACCATGCCAGTGACTATGCCCAGCACGCTTGGCTTGCCATACTTGACCCATTCCAGAGCCATCCACATCAGAGAGCCACAAGCCGCGGACAGATGCGTGACCAGCATCGCCATACCGGCATCACCGTTGGCCGCCAGCGCGCTACCGGCGTTGAATCCGAACCAGCCTACCCACAGCATGCCGGCACCCATAACCGTCATTGTCATATTGTGTGGAGGCATTGGTACTTTTCCAAAGCCGTTTCGATTGCCAATAACCAGAGCTGCAACCAGGGCCGCTACACCGGCGGTAATGTGTACCACGGTGCCACCGGCAAAATCGAGCAGGCCCATTTGGCCCAACCAACCACCGCCCCACACCCAATGAGTGACGGGCGCGTAGACTAACAGCAACCAAACCGCCGAAAACAACATGACCGCAGAAAACTTAGTGCGTTCGGCAAAGCCACCAACTATCAACGCAGGTGTGATCACGGCAAACGTCATTTGGAACATAAGGAACAGAGTTTCTGGTATGTCGCCGCTCAGCGAATCTTCGCCAATGCCGGCTAGAAAGGCTTTGTTCAAGGTTCCGAAATAGCTACCATCGCCATCAAATGCGATGCTGTACCCGGCTACAAACCAGAGCACTGACATCAAACAGGTAATTGCAAAACACTGCATCAGTACCGTAAGCACATTTTTGGATCGTACCAGGCCGGCATAAAACAGCGACAGTCCAGGTATTGTCATAAACAACACCAGAGCCGTTGCTGTCAGAATCCAGCTGGTATTCGCAGCATCCAGGGTGTCCTGTGCCTGTGCGGTAGAGCAAAAAGCGGAAATACTTGTAACGGCAAGCAGCCGCAGCCACAAGCGGTGATTAATCTTCATAATTTGACCTCTGACTCACTGTGCACCAAATTGAGCATCATGCTCTTTGAGTGCACCTAATTGGAGCGTATACTTTCCGTGACCACTCGCTTTCTTTAGTCATTCAGCGGCTTGAAGAACGCAGATCGAAATACATAATTATATTTTTCAATTACTTACAAGCATTAGCTCGAAACGACAAATATAACTTCGTACTCGCTCTGATCTCCTTACCCCGAACCCTGCAGCATAAGAGCAATTATCGTGCCTAAGCCCGTTTGCAATTGACAGTAACGACCAGCAAAGCTAACGTTACGCACCATTATTTGGCAGGGTTCTGAAATCTTATGAGCGTGAAGAATCAAAAGGCGCTTATCATCGCAATGTGGCTGTTAGTAATAGCCAATCTGTTTTTGCCAACGCCTGGCTGGCTGGATCAACTGCTGAAAGTGGCCGGCATTTTTCTGGTTGTTGCGCACGTGCTAGAGTGTCTAATGTTCAGTCGCAAGATTCGAGCGAATCACCGCCCGGCGTTCAAAGGGTATCTGATGGTTCTTGTATTCGGGGTGATACACCTGAATACCTTGCCCGACTACATCAAGTAAGGCTGTCGGCCAGTGCTACACCAGCACGGGCATTAACAGGTCCCAGAACCAGTCTTTCAATCGTCGCCACCACTGCGGCTGGTCCTGCAGCTCATTTTCTGCCTGTGTGCGCGAAAGAATGTATTGCCGAATTGCCTCCGTCTCTACGCTACTGAGCAAATCATTAAACGCCACCATACCTTTGTCTGCGTATAAGCCGCCACGCACAATGGCCTCAAAATGCTGATGCTTTTCTTTGCTCAAAAAACGCAAGTCAGGAATCGCGCTATGACTTTGCGCTCCGAAACCGTGGCAGCGACCGCAATGTAGAGAATACAAATGATCGCCCATTGCCAGCGTGACATTGTCCGCTTCCGGCGCTTCAACAGCTGGAACCGCAGGTGCCGGATGCATATCGGGTAAGCGAGTTATGGCGCCTAATTTGAAGGCCAATACGCGCCCGTTGCTTTTCGCTCTGTGCGAGCGCTGCGGGCCACTGTACTGACTCGGCGACCCACCCCACCCCGCAGCCACGGCCACGTATTGCTCCCCGTCCACTGAGTAGCTGACGGGTGCCGCCATAACGCCTACCTGTGTTTCGCCGCGCCAGACCTCTTCGCCAATGTCACTGCGATAGGCACTGAGATAACCTTCAGCATGGCCCATAAAAACCAGGTTGCCCGCCGTCGCCAGCGTGCCGCCCACCCAGGATTTGCTCAAGTCCGCGCGCCAGCGCGCTTTTTGCAACAAAGGGTCCCACGCGACCAGACTACCGTGGTGCATCGCTCGCAACGAAGCCCTGAGTAATTCTGGCGACGGAGATTTCTCAGCCAAATCCAGACCGGTGTTCAAACTGCGACTGGGCGCGAACTCCTGATCTGGCTTGAATTTATAACCTTGTTCAATGACAGGAATAAACACCAGGCCAAGCCGTGGCTCATACGACATTGGATGCCAATTGTGCGCGCCTACCTGAGAAGGCAATATGTATTGAGGAGACTGCAAATAATCGGCTTTATCGGTTCGAACCGGTCGACCTGTCTCAGGATCAATGTGGCTCGCCCAGTTAACACGGGCATAAGGTTGCGCGGAAATCAGCTGGCCATTTTCTCGGTCCAGAACGTAGAAGAAGCCATTCTTCGGCGCTTGCATCAGCACCTTTCTCTGCACACTATCAATCTCTATATCCGCCAACACCATGTGCTGGGTAGCGGTGTAATCCCATTGCTCTGCGGGTGTGGTTTGGTAGTGCCACACATAGGAACCATCATCTGGATTCAAAGCAATGATGGACGCCAGGAACAGGTTGTCTCCACCACCCGGACTTCTCAGCTCAGCGTTCCACGGCGAGCCATTGCCTGTCCCAATGTAGAGCAAGTTAAGCTCAGGGTCATAAGCCATGGAATCCCAGACTGTGCCACCACCGCCTAATTTCCACCACTGCCCACTCCAGCTTGTGGCCGCCATGGCCATAGCGTCGTTCTCAAACCCAAGTGCGGGGTTACCAGGCACAGTGTAGAATCGCCAGACCATGTCACCGGAGTTGGCGTCATAGGCAGACACATACCCCCTAACGCCGAAATCTGCGCCGCCATTGCCGATAACAACCTTCCCTTTCACCACCCTTGGCGCACCAGTGATTGTGTATGGTTGGCTGAGATCAGTGGTTTGCGTTTCCCAGGCGAGACTTCCGGTACTGGCATTTACCGCGACCAGGCGTCCATCGATAGTGCCGAAATAGATGTTGTCGCCCCAGGCTGCGGCACCACGATTAACAACGTCGCAGCACGCGTAGTAACCGTGTGCCCTGTCTACTTTTGGGTCGTAACGCCAAAGCTCAGCGCCTGTTTTGGCATCCAATGCCAACAAAACGCTCCAGCTAAGCGTTATGTACATTACGCCGTCGACCACCAGTGGAGTAGCTTCCAAGCCGCGCTCTGAACCGGTTTCTGTAAACCAGGCCAAGCCCAGCTTGCCAATTGTCGTGTTGGATATCTGGTTCAGCGGGCTATAACGCTGTTCATAATACCCCCGCCCTGGCGCTAACCAGTTGTGTGGTTCATCATCCGCTTGAATGATGCGTTCAGCGGTGAGCTCTGCCAAGAGATGTGGGGAGGTAGCGCTCAGAAAGAGCAGCAAAAATGCAGTAAATAACTTTTTCATAGTTGCAGACGAACAAAACCCGGCCTTAGCCGGGTTTCGCTTGACAACAAAAAAGTCTCTTATTCAGACTTCATCTTGTCCATGCCTTTTTGCATGGCATCAGCAGCACTGTCTTTAGCAGAGTCAGCGGCATCAGAAGCCATGTCCTTGGCGCCGTCTACAGCGTCACCGGCCATCTCTTTCGCTCCGTCTACGGCGTCACCAGCCATATCTTTTGCGCCATCAACTGCATCTCCGGCGGCATCCGCGGCATCAGATGCGGCTTCACCAACGGCATCAGCAGCATCACCCGCCATATCTTTGGCACCGTCTACAACGTCACCAGCCGCATCAGCAGTTGCGGCAGCAGCGTCTTTAGTCGCATCAACAGCACTGTCTGCAGCGTCGCCTACAGCGTCAGCGGCACTGTTCATGGAATCTTTAATTGCATCGCCAGCAGATTTGCCGTCGTCACCGCCGCAGGCGGCCAACGCCAAAGCCGTAAAACCACTGGCAAATAGCATTTTTAGTTGTTTCTGTGTCATTCGGATAACTCCCATTCAATAAGTACTGAAAACTTAACATAGCCTTCGCGCCTTTGATAGCGAATCCGGCCCCACATGCTGTCAACTGAGGTGCATTTTTCAATAGTTTACCGGCACGTCTTAATTTCTATGGCACGTGCCGGTATTTATTATGTCCTGATCGTTGTGCACGAGGCGTTACAATACCACGCATCCCGCAACGCGCAAAGCGCAGCGCGGGTTTTCCGTTCAGAAAAAGAGTATTGTCATGGCTCGGCCAAATGGCGACAAATCCAGTCGATTGCAACAAACCATTACCGTGTATGGCCGTAATCCGGTGCTTGAGGCGTTAAACAACCCGCGGCTGCAAGTTGACAGGCTGCATCTGGCTGACAGCAATAAAACGGGCTCGGTAATCCAGCAGATGCTGGATCTGGCACAGCAACGTCAGATTGAGGTGGTTTATCACGGTAGGCGTGAACTCAGCCGAATTTCGCGCAACGGTCGGCAGGATCAGGGGGTTGCCTTGGATATTTACTGCCCAACTACCCGATCTTTTGAATCCTGGATTGCCGAGTTTGAGGCCACAGCATCTACTCTTTCAATGTTGGCACTGGAAGGTGTAACAAACCCTCAGAATCTGGGTATGTGTGTTCGCAGCGCCAGTGCAGCCGGCGTGGATGCAATTTTTCTTGCCGGCAAAGGCAGCAGTGGTCTGAATCCATTGGCCATTAAAGCAAGTGCGGGTACCGTTTTTAACGCGCCGCTGGTTTACTGCAAAAATTTCGCCGACGCAATGACGTCGCTTAAGCAATTGGGTTGTCGTATCTATACGCTCGCCGCCGCCGCAGAACATTCGCTTCATGATATGGCACAGCCGTGTTCGGGGGTTTTCGTGCTTGGCAATGAAACCTCCGGGGTAAGCGCAGAGCTACAGGCTATCAGCACCCACTCTTTGAGTATTCCAATGCGAAATCAGGTCGAGTCTTTAAACGTGGCCGCCAGCGCAACACTGGTTGCATTCCACATTAGCCGTCAGTGAAAGATTACTTTCCGAGATAAGCCATAGTGGCTTCCAAACCTTCAAGCGACAGGGGATACATGTGCCCTTCCATCAATTGATTGGTCATGTGCACCGATTGGCTGTACTCCCACTGGTTGGGCGGTAACGGGTTTATCCAGGCAACCTTGTCGTAGGTTTTGCGGACACGATTCATCCACACTTCGCCCGCTTCTTCATTCCAATGCTCAACACTGCCACCAGGTTGGGCAATTTCATACGGCGACATTGATGCGTCGCCAACAAAAATCACTTTGTAATCGCTCGCGTATTTGTGCAACACATCCATTGTTGATGTAGTGTCATTGAAGCGGCGAATATTGTTTCTCCACACAGACTCGTAAATAAAGTTGTGGAAGTAAAAATATTCCAGGTGCTTGAATTCGGTTCTGGCTGCGCTAAACAATTCTTCGCAAACACGAACGTGCGGGTCCATCGAACCACCCACGTCCAGAAATAATAAAACTTTTACCGCGTTGTGCCGCTCAGGCACCATTTTGATGTCTAGCAAGCCGGCGTTTCTGGCGGTGCTTCGAATAGTGTCGGGTAAATCCAATTCATCTTCGGCGCCAGTACGGGCAAATTTACGCAAACGGCGCATAGCCATTTTTATGTTGCGTGTGCCCAGCTCAACGCTGTCGTCCAGATTTTTGAACTCGCGTTTCTCCCAGACCTTAACGGCCTTGCCGTTCTTACCTTCCGAGCCTACCCGTATGCCTTCGGGGTGATATCCCTGTTGACCAAAAGGCGAGGTTCCCCCAGTACCAATCCATTTGTTACCGCCCTCATGACGCTTTTTCTGCTCTTCCAGGCGTTTCTTGAATTCTTCGATCAGTTTTTCCAGGCCGCCCAGAGATTCTATCTTCGCTTTTTCTTCTTCACTCAGGTGTTTTTCGAACTCTTTGCGCAGCCAATCATCGGGTATCAAGGCCTCGATGATATCGTCCAGCGATTCCAGTTCCTTGAAATACGCCGCGAAGGCTCTGTCGTACTTATCGTAGTATTTCTCGTCTTTAACCAGGCAAGCACGGCTGAGAAAGTAAAAGTCTTCTACGCTACCGAACACAAGGTGCTGTTTAAGCGCCTCGATCAAATCCATCAGTTCACGCAAAGTCACTGGAATTTCAGCGTTGCGCAGACCGTTAAAGAAACTGATCAGCATGTTCTTTTACCTCTCAGCGTTTAACTATCGACGTTGTTCCCGACGATGCATAAACGCCAGCCGTTCCAGTAAATGCACGTCTTGTTCATTCTTGACCAGCGCGCCATACAAGGGTGGAATAGCTTTGGTGTTGTCTCTGTTCTTCAGAATTTCATCAGGAATGTCGTCGGCCATTAACAGTTTCAGCCAATCGATCAGTTCCGAGGTTGAGGGTTTTTTCTTCATGCCTGGCACGCCACGCACATCAAAGAAAATTTCCAACGCTTCCTGCACCAGCTCTTTTTGAGCGTCAGGATGATGCACATCAATAATCTGCTTCATGGTTTCCCGATCCGGGAAATTGATGAAGTGGAAAAAGCATCTTCTAAGGAATGCGTCAGGCAGCTCTTTTTCATTGTTACTGGTGATAATAATAATCGGTCTATGCTTGGTTTTAATCGTTTCGCCGGTTTCGTAAACGAAGAACTCCATGCGATCCAGTTCAACCAGCAAATCGTTTGGAAATTCGATATCCGCTTTATCGATTTCATCAATCAGCAAGACTACTTGCTCATCAGCGTCGAACGCATCCCATAGTTTTCCGCGCTTGATGTAATTGGCGATTTCGTGAACTTTGTCATCACCAAGCTGAGAGTCGCGCAGGCGTGATACGGCGTCGTATTCGTACAGACCCTGCTGCGCTTTAGTCGTTGATTTGATGTGCCATTGCAATAGCGGTTTATCCAATGCCGCAGCCACTTCTTCGGCCAGCATGGTTTTACCTGTACCCGGTTCACCTTTGATCAAAAGAGGTCGTTGCAAAGTGACCGCTGCGTTTACTGCCAGTTGCAACTCGTCGGTTGCGACGTATCGATCAGTACCCTTAAATTCCATAATGCCCTCAACTTCAGTATGCAGCCGCGCATTATACAGACAATCGACAGTCTTTGTGCCAACAAATACTGATCCAGGATGTAGCCAATTCTCGCTATTCTGTAATAGTTGCAGGGTCTGTTTCTGAGTGGCTCTGCTTAGCCGATTTACGACGCAGAACGTGCGTTCCCAGTTGCGCAACAACTATCACCACCAATGCAATTCCGGTCCACATAATCAACGCGGAAATCGCCGGTGCCGCGTGTTCAGGACTTTTCGACAGCCACTCAAATGGCCCCACCACCAGCGCCGGCGCATACAATTCGCTCTCTTTATCAACCACAGCGGGCACCAGCAGCAGACAGGCGCCTACAAAGCGCAAGCTTACGCTTAGCCATTTGGGCCATGAGCGTGTCAACCGCCAGGCCACGATCAACAGGCCAACTACGCCCAACAAGTACAGCGACCACATCACCATGTAGTCATTACTGACGGCCCAATCAAGAAAGTTGTTCATAACTCCACCCAGCTGATGATGTGATCCTCAAACTCTTCTTCATGCACATTTGCGGCAGACAGCACTTTACCCCTAACTGAGTGATTTTGACTATGAACGCTATAATTTTCACCACAAATCAATGGGTGCCAGGCGGGTAAGGGCTGGTCCTCTGCACGAAGCCTGTACGCACAAGTTGAGGGCAATTCGCTCATAGCACGCGCCGAATTCCGATAGCTGCTGTTGATATCAATACAGTCGGGAACGAGCGTGGCGCGGGCTGCATAATTCGAGCAGCGGCAGCTAACCAAATCTAACTGTGTGCAGGCTATCGCTGTATAGTAAAGCTGGTCATCGTCTTCATCCCGCAGTTTATGCAGGCAGCATTTTCCACACCCATCGCACAGGCTCTCCCACTCTCGATGAGTTAATTCTTCCAGTGGCAAGGTCCAGAATTGAGCGCGCATATCACAATGTGCGAACGACGTGATTCGCCGGTGGTGGCATCTGCAGATAGAAACCGTGCTCATTGATAGACGCAAGCACATCGCGCGGATTGGCCAGTGCCAGCTTTCGGGATTCATGCAAATCCAGATCCAACACGAAGCCAGGCTCTCCAAAGCTTCGCAATAATTCCTCCGGTAGTGCCTCAAGGTCTGCACCCTGCGGCACGTACAGGTAGGCGAGCTCCATCTTTTCGCTTTTAAACACTGAACACTTCATATCAGGCGGCCGAATTGTTTTTTGAAAAGTGCGCTGTAAACTGATTTATCAAGCGTTCACCAATGACAGGATAACGCCATCCTTTCAGCGACTCAGGAAGGTCGGCATCACCATTATTGGCGTGACTGGCCAGAATAAATTCTATGTCTTTTTTGCGCGCCAACATTTCTGGCGCTAAATCCAGTTGTTTGGCGGTGGCTTGCACACTGGCCCTAAGCTTCTTCGATACCTGTGAGTAAGACTTGCCCGCAGGTTCCGCCAGATTGTCAGGGTAGTCATCAGCTGTAGCTTCCAAACACGCCGACACAATGTCTAATACTTCCGTACCGTAACGGCGGGTCTGTCCAGGGCTCATTTCATCGATATTAGCAAGCTCGGCTTCGCTATTGGGCAGACGCTCTGCCATTTGCCACAGAGATTTATCTTTCAGTATCCAATTTCGTGGTCGATTGCTTGATATTGCGGTGCGCTCTCGCCAGGCGGCCAAACGCTGCAAGCATAATAAAGAGCGGTCTTTAAGTTGCCATGCGCGACTGACTCTGTTGAATGCACCCTCAGGTTCAATTGTGATTGATGCACTTCTCACCAGGTCACTGCATTCGGCCTGCATCCAGTCTGATCTGCCCAACTGCTGAAGTTTTTCGTGCAGATGGCTATAGAGCACGGGTAGGTAGAGCACATCATCTGCAGCATATTGCAACTGTTTGTCACTCAGTGGCCGCTGCAGCCAGTCAGAACGTGTCTGCCCCTTATCAAGCGTTTTGTCGCACAATTGTGCAACCAGTTTTCCATAAGACAGTGAAAAGCCGTAACCAACCAAAGCAGCTGCAATCTGCGTGTCGTAGATAGCGTTTAACGGGGCGCCACAGTATTGCGCTAGAATCTGCAAATCTTCAGACCCTGCATGCAACACCTTGATCACTTCAGATTCGCATAACAAAGGTCGCAACACCTCTCTCATGCCATCAACCAGTGGGTCTACAAGTATTAGGTCTTGGCCAGCACTGAACTGCACCAATGCCAAATCTGCATAGTACGTGTCACTTCGCATGAATTCAGTATCAATACAGACAAAGCTTAAATCTCGCCAGGCTGCTATCAGCTTTGCAAGTTCGGCCGGGCTTTGTAGTAGTTTTGCCTGGGCTGGATGACTCGCGCTCACAGTGATTCCGTTACCGTGGTGCGACCACTGAACGCATGCACCAGCGTGCCGCCGTCCACAAATTCAAGCTCGCCCCCTAATGGCACGCCATGCGCAATTCGACTCACCGGCACTCCAGAACGTTTGAGTTGTTCGATTATGAAGTAGGCTGTCGCTTCCCCTTCTACCGTTGGATTCGTGGCCAGAATCACCTCTCTCACGTCCTGTTGTTCAACGCGTTCTACCAATGAATCAATACCAAGGTCTTCAGGACCAATACCATCGATAGGTGATAAATGCCCCAGCAATACGAAGTACTTGCCGCGGTAGCCGCCAGCCTGCTCAATGGCAATAACATCGGCTGGTGTTTCAACAATACAGAGAAGCGATTCGTCACGCCTGGTGCTGGCGCAGATATCGCAAAGCGTCAGCTCAGTGAGGGTTCTACATTGATCACAGCGCGACACCGTGTCGGCTGCATCTTGCAAGCTAGCCGCCAGCTGCTTGCAGCGCTCGCGGTCGCGCTCCAACAGATGCAAAGCCATTCGTTGCGCACTTTTTGGGCCAACACCGGGTAAACACTGAAGGTTCTCAATAAGCTGTTTAATCAGCGGACTGAACGACATTAAAATGGCATCTTGAAGCCTTCGGGTAAGCTCATGCCGCCAGTGAGGTCGCCCATCTGTTGCTTTTGCGCATCTTCTACCCGGCGTACCGCGTCATTCACTGCCGCAGCAATCAGGTCCTCAAGCACTTCCTTTTCTTCCGACACAAGGCTGGGATCAATATGCACCCTGCGCACATCATGCCTTCCCGTCATTGTCACTTTGACCATACCAGCACCGGATTCACCGGTGACTTCAAGTTTCGCCATCTCTTCCTGCGCACGCTGCATTTTTTCTTGCATTTGCTGCGCTTGTTTCATCAAATCGCCTAGACCGGATTTCATGCTATTTCCTATTCCTGGACCTCGCCGCTGGACGGTTCAATCCAGGGGCCGAATACTGGATTGATCCACCTGACCACCAAAGGTTTGCAGTAGATCATTGATTGTTTCATCACCCATTATACTGTCAATCGCCGCTTGTTGACGCTCCCTTTTCTCCCGCTGGGCTCGCAGATATGGAGTTTCGCTGCTGACTTCGCCCGATTGCAGGCTTACTTTCACAGCCTCACCCAAAGCCTGCTGTAAGGCATTTTCTATCTGCCTGACATGCGCGTCCTGGAACAATTTGCAATTTGCTTCATCGAGACAGAACACTGCCTGCCCAGCGCCGTACTGAATCAGTTCACAATTGGAGGCCACATTGCGTGCCATTCCGCTTAATTTAAGTTCGGAAAACACGGCCTGCCAATCAAGCCCCGTCGTGGTACCTAACTCAGTCTTTTTTTTTTCGGCGTCAATCGCGCCGTCGACTGGCGGCGCTATCGCCTCGCTGGCTTTAGGCTCAGCAAGTGGTGCCAGCGATTCAACAGGTGCAGTAATCGCTGAAGATGCTGGTGTAGAATCACTGGGCAGCTCTACAGAGTCTTTGGCTGGCAAAAAAGCCAGCATTCGCATCACGGCCATTTCAATGGCCAACCGCGGCTCGGGCGCATACGGCAAATCACGCTGTGCATTTAGTGCGATTTGATAAAACAACTGCACGTCTTCAGCGCTCAATTGCGCTGCAAATTGCGTCAATTCCGCTGAACGCTCAAGCTCTCTCGCCTGATAATCCGGTACGGCCTGGAAGATTGCCATGCCATGCAACGCATTTTGCAATTCGGCCAGCATGTTTTCCAGGTCTACTCCGTTGCTTGCCGCTTGCTCAACAATGTTCAGCGCCGATTTTGCGTCTCTGGCAATCAGACAACGGATCAAATCACAGATGCTGTCGCGATCGATACTGCCCAGCATGCTGCGCACATCTGCTTCAACAATACCATTTCCACCAAAGGCGATCGCCTGATCGGTCAAACTCAAGGCGTCGCGCATGCTGCCAGCCGCTGCGCGGGCAATATGCCAAAGTGCCGCTTCTTCGGCCGGCACCTGCTCCACCTCAAGAACCCTCTGCAAATGTTCTACAACCAGATCCGGGCCAATATTCTTCAGGCTAAACTGCAAACATCGGGACAGAACAGTGGCCGGTAAACGCTGCGGATCGGTGGTGGCCAGTAAAAACTTAACATGCGCTGGCGGCTCTTCCAGCGTTTTCAACAATGCATTAAAGCTGTGCGTAGACAGCATGTGCACTTCGTCAATCAAGTAGATCTTAAAGCGACCCACCGTTGGCGCGTATTGCACATTTTCCAGCAGCTCACGAGTGTCTTCAACTTTGGTTCTGGAGGCTGCATCCACCTCTATCAAATCAACAAAACGATTGTCGGCAATCTCGGTGCACGCACTGCACTCACCACAGGGTTTCGAGCTTACCCCTTGCTCGCAGTTCAAACACTTGGCAAGAATGCGCGCAATACTGGTTTTACCAACACCGCGGGTGCCGGTAAACAGGTAAGCATGATGCAAACGATCGGAATCCAGACCATTGATCAGCGCTTGCAATACATGCTGCTGACCCTGCATTTCATGGAAGTTAGCCGGCCGCCATTTACGCGCCAACACCTGATACGACATAGAAAACCCGAGACCTGGTTCATTCCTGATTGAACAGCAATGAAGTCTTTTGTGTAGAGCGCATTGTAGCACTAGAAGGCTAGCGCACGATCAAGATTGGTGATGATCCTTGCCAGCCACACCCCGGCACACGACTCCACAGCTACCGTTGCTCCCTTCCGGGCCTGGCGGGGTTTACCGTTTCACGTTGCGAAGGGACCAACAAGGACCACCATTGCATCGCCAGCCAAGGCACCGAAAATAATCGGGATACCATGCAAACTGGCGCCGCGCATTATGCGGCAATCCAAGGTCGCAGGTAAAGGTCTGGATCAGTTTTGAATATCGATAATGACTTTCGCGCCCGCCGCGGGTGAGCGTGCCACTGCAAACGCTTTGTCAAACTCATCCAGTGGAAAGTGGTGGCTGACCATCGCCGAGAGGTCCAATTCAGAATTACTCAACATATCCAGTACTTCCGGAAACTCTGTCGGGTAGGCCATGGAGCCAGTAATCGACAGCTCTTTCATCAATACCATCATTAGATCGAGCTCAACCGGCGTACGATGCAAGCCCGCCACCACCAACCGTGTGCCCTGTTTGCACACATCCAGAACCGATTTCACAATACTGTTAGCACCAGCCGCATCAATAAAAATATCAGTACCAACGACCGGCATCCAGCCCTGCAGGGTTTGCTTGCCATGGCGTTCACCCAGGTAAGCCGCTAGATCCAGGTCTTCCGGCGAACAGGCATCGAGTGCTCCCATACGCAATGCGCGCTCGCGGCGTTCTGCAGAGTAATCCAGCGCCAGAATATCAGTCACGCCTTTATAACGCAGCGCAGCAATGCAGCTCAATCCGATCGCCCCAACACCGAAGATAACAGCCCGCTCGCCCGGCTCAGGACGGGCTTGATTGACGGCGTGCATGCCTACCGCGAGGGGCTCAACCAATGCGCCATCGCGCATGTCCAGATGTTCCGGAAGTTTGTAAATACTGTCGCCAGCGCTGGCGTTACGTACTAACAGCAAGTCAGCGAAGCCCCCTTCCCCGCCGCCATTACCGATCGCATTACCAGCGCCCATGGGATTGACGCACACTCGGTCACCAACAGCCAGCTGGCTAACATTGCGGCCAACGCTATGGATGGTTCCGGACAATTCATGCCCTAAAGGCATAGCGGTTTCAGTAGGTCCGGCCAAACCGCCCACTGATACATAGCCAACATCACTGCCGCAAATACCACAGTGCTCAACCTGCACAACCACGTCGTCATCACCGGCGACTGGCTCCGGAACTTGATCGATACGGAACTCATCAGGTGCGTATAAATTAACCAGTCTCATTTTTCCCCGCCTTGATAACTCAGCAATAACGTTTCGAATGCCCGCATTATCAGCCAGCGCTATCAATTTGTCACAAGTCCGCGGCTCGCGCCCTCTAACAAGTCGAGGTATGCTCATTTGATACCAGTGTCACCGCAGAGGACATCATCATGCCAGGTACCCCCCCGGTTAGTCGCCGCGCATTTCACGAATTCCTGGATGCACTGAAAGACATTGACCTAGACTACTTATGCGATGCACGTGGTATCAGTAGTGAAGCTGATATTGCCGAAGGTCAGCATTATCTGACTCATTTGCTGAAAGTTGGCCTGGAGATAGCGCTGGATAACGACGAGGATGCGCCTCACTTCAGCAAGCTGATCACACCTAGCCAGAAATTCGGAGGTGACGGCCCCGACCACCATGTATTTTTTGCACCAATCAACGGGCAGCGCGAATACCGCATAAAAGGCCGCAGAACCGGCGAAGTCTATATTTCATTTACCGTACACACAGGTGATCGGGAATCCCTCTGGGGTACTGGTGTGGTAAGCGAACTTAACGACAACTACATCGACTTCAAGGACGACGACAGTTATGAAATAGTACTGAGCCCGGATGAGCAAGGCGGCAACTGGATGTATACCGATGCCAGCACGGTCTGCGTGATTACTCGGCATTATTTTATGAACGATCGCCCCGCCGTTTCCGATCCGGAAGTTAACCCGGTGATCAGTATCGAAACCTGCACGCCGTGTGATCCTCCTTTACCACTCAGTGGTGAGCGATTTGCCGAAAAACTGAAAACGGTCACCGGATACATCAAAGGGCATACCGTGAACAGGCCTCTGCAAAGCGCCGACACGGTACCGAACTGGTTTTCACTAACACCAAACGTGCTACCTCAACCCCGCTCCTGGCAAAACACCGATGGCGGCGGCTTCGGTGCAGTAGATGCTGCTTATGCTGCCTGCCCTTTTGTGCTTGGCGAGAACGAAGCGCTATTAATACAGGGTGTCATGCCGGAATGCCGCTACGCTAACATCACATTGTGGAACCGCTACCTGCAAACCTTTGACCATCGTTTTCGACAGATTGGACTGAATCTTGCGCAGCTGGATTTGGACTCAGATCGCGAATATACGATCGTCATCGCCCATGACGACCCGGGGCACAAGAACTGGCTGCACACCGAAGGTCGCGCCTATGGAACAATCTATTGCCGCTTCCTATTGGCCCAGGGAACCATCAATACACCGCGTTGCACGGTGATGCAAATTGAGCAGCTGAAAGACAAACTAAAAGACTGAAGCCATTCCTAATAGATAATTCATATAAAACTTATAACTAGTTGTTTTTGAATTACTATTTGCCGTAGTGATATCAAGAATTGGATTGCGCTTATCTAATTTTTCTCGACCAATGATTCAAAATCGGTAAACTGTCGCGCTGCGTTTGTGGCCAAGGTTCATGCCGCAGATGCCTTCCTGCGAAAATGGTGGAGATAAATATGCAGATTGGAGTTCCAAAGGAATCCGCTGATGGAGAACTGCGCTGCGCGGTTATTCCTCAGAATGCCAAGCGATTGTGTGCGCTGGGCGCCCAACTGGTCGTTGAAAGCGGGCTTGGCGAGGCAGCAGGTTTTTCAGATCAGGAGTACACCGACGCCGGCGCCACCGTGAGCAAGGATCGTAAGAAGCTGCTTGGCGAGTCCGACGTAATTCTGCGATTACGCAAGCCCGAAGCGTCAGAAATTAAAAAGCTTAAGAAAGGCTGCATCCACGTTAGTTACCTGGACCCGTATAACGAACGGGAGTTGGTAGAAAGCTTGTGCAAAGCCGGAATTAACGCCATCAGTATGGAGATGATTCCACGAACGACGCGTGCGCAGAAGATGGATGCGCTCAGCTCGCAGGCCAACCTCGCCGGTTATGTGATGGTTATTCTCGCAGCTCGGCAGCTGAATAAGATTTTGCCCATGATGATGACACCCGCCGGCACCATCGCGCCTGCCAGAGTGTTTGTAATTGGCGCCGGTGTTGCCGGACTGCAAGCCATCGCCACCGCCAAGCGCCTGGGTGCGCGAGTAGAAGCATTTGACACCCGCCCGGTGGTTGCCGAGCAGGTTCGCTCACTGGGTGGCAAGTTTGTAGAAATCGACCTTGGTGAAACTGGCCAGACCAAAGACGGCTATGCCAAGGCATTGACTGCCGAACAACTGGAACTGCAAAAGGCCGGCCAGAAGAAAGTAATCGCGCAATCCGACATCGTTATCACCACCGCACAATTGTTCGGTCGCAAAGCCCCAGTGATTGTCACCAAAGACATGATTGAAGGAATGCGCCCTGGCAGTGTTGTGGTCGACATGGCAGTAGAATCTGGTGGCAACGTTGAAGGCTCCAAGCTTGGCGAAATCGTCGACATCAACGGTGTATCGGTGATTGGCATGGGTAACCTGCCCTCGGAAGTCTGCCGCAACGCCAGTGAAATGTATTCCTCCAACTTGTTCAATCTGGTTGACGAATTCTGGGATAAGGAAGGTGACGCCGGTCTGGTTCTAAATGCCGACGACGACATTATCCAGGGCTGCCTGATTACCCGCGACGGTGAACTGGTCAACGAAGCCATCAAAAACCATTACGACGCATAAGGAACCATTCAGATGGAAATCATATACCTGACATTTATTCTGGTTCTGTCGATTTTTCTCGGCTTTGAACTGATCTCTAAAGTACCCGCAACACTGCACACACCTTTGATGTCTGGCGCTAACGCTATTTCAGGCATAACACTGGTCGGCGCTGTATTGGCCGCTGGCTCCGACATGGGTGGGTTTGCCGAACTGTTGGCCGGTCTTGCGGTAATCGCAGCTTCAGTCAACGTAGTGGGTGGCTACATGGTCACCAACAGGATGCTGTCTATGTTCAAGAAGAAAGACACGACAGGAGCCGCCAAATGAATACTGAATTATTCATTAATCTGTCGTACATCGTATCGGCAATATTATTTATCTTCGGCCTAAAACAGTTGGGCTCCCCTGATACCGCACGACAAGGTAACTTGCTGTCGGCTGTTGGTATGGCGATCGCCGTATTCGTCACACTGTTCAGCACTGGCATATTGAGCTACAGCACCATCATCATTTGCGTATTAATTGGCGGCGGTATTGGCGCATACGCTGCGCAAAAAATTGAAATGACCGCTATGCCGGAAATGGTAGCGCTGTTCAATGGCACGGGTGGCATCGCCAGCTTGCTGGTTGGCTGGGTTGCCTTGTTCGGTGGCGGTGTAGACAGTTTCACTGCGTTCACCGTGGTTCTGTCAATCATCATTGGCGGTGTAACTTTCACTGGCAGCTTGATCGCCTATGCGAAGCTGAGCGAAAAAATGGATGGCAAGCCCATCGTATTCGACGCACAGCGCGCGGTAAACGCGGCCATCATTGGCGCGATCGTTTTACTAGGCTACTTCTTCGTGCAAGAGCCAAGCGCGACATCAAGCACGCTTTGGCTGATAATCATTCTAGCCCTTGTGTTTGGAGTGATGGCTGTTATCCCTATCGGCGGTGCCGATATGCCGGTGGTTATTTCACTGCTAAACAGCTACTCCGGATTAGCCGCTTGTGCAGCGGGCTTCGCCATCGATAACAATCTGTTGATTGTTGCCGGCTCATTGGTAGGCTCAGCGGGCATCATCCTGACCAACATTATGTGTAAGGCAATGAACCGTTCCCTGGCGAACGTTTTGTTCTCTGGCTTTGGCGCCGTCAAGCACTCAACTAAAACCACCGAAGGTGAAGTTAAGCCTATCGTTGTGAAAGACGCTTACCTGATTCTTGAAGCAGCCAGCAACGTAATGTTTGTACCTGGCTACGGTATGGCGGTAGCGCAAGCACAGCACGCGGTTCGTGAACTGACCGAATGTTTGGAAGAAAATGGCGCGGAAGTAAGCTTCGCGATTCATCCGGTAGCGGGCCGTATGCCTGGCCACATGAACGTGCTGCTGGCTGAAGCCAACGTTCCTTACGACCAGTTGATCGAAATGGACGAAGCCAACCCCAAGATGGATTTCGTTGATGTGGCGATTGTGATTGGTGCCAACGACGTTGTTAACCCGGCCGCAAACGAAGACGACACCAGCCCGATTTACGGTATGCCCGTGATCGAAGTACCTCGTGCACGCACTGTATTCGTGCTGAAGCGAGGCATGGCTGCTGGCTTCTCGGGTGTAGATAACCCGTTATTCTTTGGTGAAAATACTCGTATGCTGTTTGGTGATGCGAAGGCGTCGATTACAGGTTTGGTTGCTGAATTCAAAGGCTAGATGGCAGCGTCCAATTTTCCAATTTAGCACTGAGGCGAAGGAACGAAGGCTTACTTACAGGACCGTGT
>CAYGSL010000064.1:0-5268 GCA_964352475.1 uncultured Pseudomonadales bacterium
ACTATTTTCCCAAACTACGTAAGCCGGCTGACTGAGATCGAACGTTCGAACTGACGCTGCTCTTTGATAGTTTTATACAATCACCAGGGATGATCATGTGCCTTTAGGCGCTTTTAACTTATACCAGATAGAGCCACCACTACCACGCCATTTACCGTCCATAAGTTTTGCTGTTTGTTCGGGCAACTTGCTCGCAGCATACGCACTACCAAACAATACTTCAATTCTGGGATTGTCTAGCATATACGCATACAACAGGTATTGCTCAGTCCAATATACATGCTTCTCAATGGCCTTATTTTTCGGCAACCCATACGGTAAGAATACGTCGTGAGTATGAATGATCATATCCTTGGTTAGTTTCGGCATTATCTTGAGATAAAGGTAGAGGCAATCGCTGCCTATTTTCACTGTATGAGTGGAATCAATAAACCAAATGTCTGCAGTCTCTATGAGGTCCACCAGCTCGTTTACCGGAATATCCTGCACAAATGACTCTACAATGTTGTCCACGCATTCGAGATTGCGCAAAAAATCCATCGGGTAGGGTTCAATCAGTGTTAACTTTCCGCGTTGGTTCTTAAGCAAGGCTTGATTGGCAACAAAAGTGGAATATCCTGATCCTATTTCAATCACTCTTGAAGGCTTGAAGTGCCGGAGGATGCAGTAATAGGACATAGCATCCGCGAAAGAGAATGCTGTGTTTTTCCAGAAGAATTCTTTAGGGTTCTCTTTGTCACCTTCGGTCGGTGGTTCGAATTCTTTCGCGTAATTTGCAATTTGATCAATAAATCCCGCTATTGCCTGCGGATCAAAAATATCATTGTTGTAAACCTCTTCATTGGGCTCGCGGTATTCAAATGACTGATGGATATCATCTATCGATGGTATCTCAGAGTAAAAATTCGCTGGAATAATGTTAATTCTATGTTGTTGTATCTTCTGTCGAATTGCCGGGTCGGCCCAAAGTACTTTTTTGGCTAGCCGAATCAATGTGTTGAACTCGCTTTCAGTTAAATCGTTACTCATCTAATAGGTCCTTTCTGATTGAAAACTCTTTAATTATGCAAACCGAGAGCAACACATCTTCATAACAATAGGCGCGCAAAACGAACTATAAGTCATGATCAACATTTGCCAAATGTGTTTTAACGCTTATTTGATCAAATTAATTAAATCTAAATCTTGATCCAATGCCATCGCCTTTCAAAGCGAAAGCCAGCGACGCCTGCGTGATGATGCCTTTCCGCCTGAAACGAAAGCCTGTTGTCTAGGCGATACTCGATCGATATCTTTTTACAAAAGGCGTGATATGTAAAGTGACATTTTGTGGTCTGATGGGCTCTGTGATAATAGTGACAAGATCGACACGCGAAGAAGAGCAATGCTCACCGGACGCCGGCGACATACCTTGCAATAGCTCGATGGTACTACCTTTCTATTTACTGTATCCTCCGCCTGCTTCGTGAATGACGATTCTCACCGGCATTCCACCCATTTCATCTGTGATATTTAATGTCTGATACAACTGCGCTGACCTTCGACGATTTAGGCTTGCCCGAAACTGTTCTTAAAGCCCTAAAAGAAAAAGGTTATACCGAACCCACACCCATACAAGCAAAAGCGATTCCGATCGTTTTGAACGGCGATGACTTGATGGCAGCTGCACAAACAGGCACTGGAAAAACGGCAGGGTTCACTCTGCCAATTCTAACGCTGTTGGAAAAAGGCCAGCCGGCTCGTTCAAACAACGTGCGCACATTGGTGTTAACACCGACTAGAGAACTGGCGGCGCAGGTTGAAGCGAGCGTGGCCACTTATGGCAAGCATATGAAGCTGCGTTCGAACGTGGTGTTTGGTGGCGTCAAGATTAATCCGCAGATGCAGAGATTGCGTGGTGGTAGTGATGTTTTGGTAGCCACACCAGGGCGCTTGCTTGACCTTCACAGCCAGAATGCAGTGAAATTTTCGGAGCTGGAGATTCTGGTTTTGGATGAGGCTGACCGTATGCTGGATATGGGGTTTATCAATGATATTCGCAGGATATTGTCGTTGCTGCCGAAAAAGCGGCAGAGCTTGTTGTTCTCAGCGACTTTCTCGGAGCCCATCCGAAAACTTGCGCGCGGCTTCTTGAATGATCCTGTAGAGGTTTCTGTCACTCCGCGTAACGCTGCTGCAACAACCGTGAAGCAATGGCTACACCCGGTCGACAAGAATCGCAAATCAGCGTTACTCTGCAATTTAATTGTGGATAATGACTGGCGGCAGGTATTGGTGTTTTCGCGAACGAAACATGGCGCTAACAAGCTCACCAAGCAACTGGATGCGTTTGGTATCAATGCAGCGGCAATCCATGGGAACAAAAGTCAGGGGGCACGCACGAAAGCACTGGCCGGTTTTAAAGACGGGAGTACACGCGTATTGGTAGCAACCGATATTGCGGCCCGCGGCCTTGATATTAATCAACTACCGCAGGTGGTTAATTTTGATTTGCCAAATGTTCCTGAAGACTATGTGCATCGTATTGGTAGAACAGGCCGTGCTGGAATGGAAGGCGAGGCAATTTCTCTGGTCAGTGAAGATGAGATTAAACAGCTCACCGACATCGAGCGTTTGATACAACGGCAACTGCCACGTGAGCTTGTGGTCGGCTTCGAACCCTCGCAACCACTACCCAACAAACCACTGCGCGCGCCGGCTAAACCACCGCGCCCGAAGACGCCCAATCATAAACGAAATCAAAATCGCAATCGGCGCAAACCGACCGATTAATACGATGAACAACTCCGTGGTTTCAAAGTTCAGTCTTAAAACCAGCACCGCGGTGATTGTGGCCAATATGATTGGCACTGGCGTGTTTACCAGCCTTGGTTTCCAGCTGCTTGACATCAGCAGCGGCTTTCTCATTTTGCTGCTCTGGGCATTGGGAGGTTTGAGCGCGGTGTGTGGCGCAATGTGCTACGCAGAGCTTGGCTCTGCCTTGCCAAGATCGGGCGGCGAATACAATTTTTTAAGTCGATTAATGCATCCTGCCGCTGGATTCGTATCTGGCTGGGTATCGCTAAGTATTGGCTTTGCTGCACCCGTGGCACTCAGCGCTATTACTTTTGCAAGCTACCTACTTCCTTCCTTGGGAATAGAGCTTGATTTAGCAAGCAGTTTCGCAGCCGCCGGCCTGATCGTAGTCATGACTATTATCCATGCCCGAAGCCGAACAGGCAGCGCGCTGACGCAACAGGCATTCACCGCAATCAAGATATTCTTAATTGTGGCGTTCTGCGTTGCGGCCCTCGCGTTCAGTCCGGAATTGCAAACCGTGCGTTTTATGCCCGCGAAAGATGACATTACCACCTTGGGCAGTACTGCGTTTGCTGTTTCTCTTATTTATGTCAGTTACGCCTACACCGGCTGGAACGCGGCAACCTATCTCAGCGGCGAGATGGATAATCCGCAGCAAAACTTGCCCATTACCTTGATCACCGGCACAGCAATTGTGACCCTGCTTTACATAGCCCTGAATTACGTCTTTCTTAAAGTTGCACCCATGGCGCAAATGCAAGGCCAGATAGAGATAGCCTATATCGCGGCCGTTGCCGCTTTTGGCGAAAGTGGCGGACAGCTAACAGGCGTGATTCTCGCCCTGCTCTTGGTATCCACCGTTAGTGCGATGACCATTGCCGGACCTCGAGTGCTGCAGGTAATCGGTCAGGACTTTCGCGCGTTTAAAGTATTTGCAACTGAGAACACCAGCGGGGTGCCGAACATAGCGGTGTATTTTCAGGGTGCAATGGCGGTGTTATTTGTAGTGACCTCCAGTTTTGAGTCAATTCTGGTGTTTGCAGGAATGACTCTGGCCTTGAACTCGTTTATCACCGTATCTACCGTCTTTGTGCTCCGTCGAAAGCAGTCTGTTAAAACGGCTAGCTACACAATGCCTGTGTTCCCGATACCCGCCGTGATCTACCTGACACTAACAGGCTGGACAATAGTCTTCGCGGCCATGAGTCGCCCTCAAGAAGCGGCTTTCTCCGCCGCATTGATAGTTGCCGGGCTTATTGTTTACAAAATCAGCACACGCGTGCAGGGAAATTCGAACGATCCTCAGGCTGTATAGCAATAGCAATCACGTTATGATGCCCTAAAAGGAGACTCCATCATGGGCATGTACGACCGTTATGTTTTACCGCACGTTATTCATCTGGCCTGCGGCACTAAACCTATTCTTAAGCAAAGAGAAAAAGTAGTGCCTCACGCTGAGGGACGAATTCTGGAAATTGGCATGGGCTCTGGTATCAACATACCTTTCTACGACCCGGCCAAGGTTGAGAAAGTGTGGGGGCTGGAACCGTCTGAAGGAATGAGGGTTAAAGCCAGTGAAGCTGTAGAGGCTGCTCCGTTCGATCTAGAATGGCTTGGTTTGCCTGGCGAAGAAATTCCGCTGGACAACGACAGCGTTGATACTGTTGTTCTCACGTATACGCTTTGCACTATTCCTGACTATGGGAAGGCTGTGCAGCAAATGCGGCGGGTGTTAAAGCCTGGTGGAAAATTATTGTTTAGCGAGCATGGCAAAGCACCGGACGGTAACGTACAGCGTTGGCAGAATCGAATCAATTCTACCTGGGGGAAAATTGCGGGCGGCTGCCATTTGAATCGAGACATACCCGCTATGTTGCGTGAAGGTGGGTTTGATATTAAGGAAATGGATTCTATGTATGTGCCGTCTACGCCCAAGGTTGCTGGGTTTACTTATTGGGGTTATGCAGATTAGCTATCCAGCTTTGAATTAGATACTTGTATAGCAGTTCTAGAGAATCCGGCGAGAGCTTCAATAGACGCTCGCAGGACACGCCGTGAACCCACCATGGGGGCTTGATTTTCGACATCCTGTCTCAAACAGTCCTGCGAGCGTCTATTGAAGCTCTCACCTCCGTGCCAACCAACAACTCCACCTCTCCTTCTGGCGCTTGCGCCGGATACGTTGGTGGCACTGAGGTGATGTGTGGACTGTCGGTTATCAGGACTGTGTGAGAGAGGGACCTCGAACACAAGCCCCCATGGATGCGTTTAAAGCTGGCCCCGCGAGCATCGCGAGTGCTTTGGGTCCGGCGTGTCCTGATAACCGACAGTCCATACATCGCCGGTCTCTCAGCCCCTACACCCCTAATCCCAAAAGCTAAGCAAACGAAACGTTCCAAAAATTGAACCGTTCGCGTTCAATTTATGCGTTTGTCGCAACAAATGGTAAATGCCAGACTGTTGATATCC
>CAYGSL010000064.1:5368-24075 GCA_964352475.1 uncultured Pseudomonadales bacterium
CGTTCAATTTATGCGTTTGTCGCAACAAATGGTAAATGCCAGACTGTTGATATCCTCAAAGCAATCCAGGAGATCGTAGCGATGAAGCTGGCCAGCGATTCCATATTCTCTCCCGAGAAATACGCCAAAACCCGATTACCCATAGAACAAGCAAGCCCTCTGCCCCCCGAGGTATACACCTCGGAGGCATGGTATGAGCGTGAGATCCAGACCATTTTCAGAAAGCGGTGGTTGCAGGTAACCCGCGAAGAAGAAATTCCAAACCCTGGCGATTACGTTCGCATCGATATCGCCGGCGACCCACTGATCATTATTCGCGATGAAACCGGTGTGGTTCGTGCGCTGTCTGCCGCTTGCCGCCATAGAGGGGCAGAACTGCTGGAAGGCAGTGGAAACTGTAAGCGTATTAAATGCCCATACCACTCATGGACTTACTCACTGTCAGGTGAGCTTCAGGCTGCACCCGCAATGAGTAAAGCCGAAGGGTTTAACAAAGCCGAGCATAGCTTACCCAGCGTTCGTTGCGAACTCTGGGCCGGTTTTGTGTTTATCAATTTCGATGATAACGCTGAGTCTTTAATAGAATCGTTGCATGGTCTGGATGAGCGCTTTAGAGATTACAACTTGCAAGACATGCGTGTTATTAAGAAATGGGAAAACCGCTTTAACGCCAACTGGAAGATATGGGTAGAAAACTCTCGCGAAGGCTACCACGTAAGAACGGTGCACAAGCCGTCGTTTGATACTTTTTACCCTGACGCAAAGCTTTCGAAATTTGAAGCACATGGTGTACCGGGTGTCTATGCGATCAATACCAGCGACGTGGAAACGGGTTTGTATGTACCTCGCAATAAAACGCTGCCGTACATAGATACATTGTCGCCGGAAGACAAGGAAAGCACCCACTTTATGGTGTATTACCCACACCTGTTAATGAACATGCCACCTGATCGAATCACATTTCATCAATACTTCCCCGAAGGCCCGCATTGGACTCGCATCGTAACCTGGTGTTGCTTCCCGAAAGATACGATTGAATTGGACCACTTCGAGAAGGACTTTGAGGAAATTTATGTTCCACCCATGGAAATGTTCATTGCCGAAGACAAAGGTATTTGTGAAGTTGTGCACCGAGGTATAGTCGGAAACATGACCAAACTCGGACGCTATTCGCCTGATGAAGAAAAAACCGTGCACGAATTTTCCAACTATGTCCTGGATCATGTGCTTGGTCCAGAGGCTGACGACAGCACAATGGATGCACCCAATACACTAAGAGCTGTGTGATAAACTCTGCTCATCGCCAAAACGTATAATGGCGGCGCGATAATCAATAAGAACAGGAGCAAGCATGCGACGAGAGAGTATATCCATTCCCAATGTGGCTGAGCCTGCTCAAGCGGGTGTAGCATCGCAATGCTGCAAAATGGGGAATCAGTTGTTTATCTCCGGGCAAATCGCTCTGGATAACGGCGAGCTTGTCGGCCCCAATGATCCCTTGGAGCAATGCCGCCAATGCCTTAGACATATCTCCAGTTACATGGAAGCGGCCGGCGGCAGCATGGACGATGTAGTAGCACTGGATATTTTTCTCACCGATATTCGCTACCGCCAGGCAGCATTTGATGCCCGCGCGGAGTTCTTCAACGGGCCTGGGCCGGCAGGAACCGTCGTTGGCGGTGTAAGCCTTGCGTTTGAAGGTTTGCTGGTTGAAATCAGCGCGAGAGCTGTTTTGCCGGAATGAGCCAATCCAACAGTTCGGAGATGTCTGGTAAGGTTCAAACCGTATTGGGACCAATAGACGGCGACCAGCTAGGCATTACCTTAGCCCACGATCATGTAATCTTTGACGGCTGGTGGATGTTCACGGAGCCAGAAGATTCGGCTGGCAAACGACTGGCGCACGAAGAAATCACCCTGCAAAACCGTGGCTGGGTGGCGTACCACTGGACTTCCAATCGTCACAATGTAGATCTTGATGAAGAAGATCTCGCAGTCAGTGAGCTAAAGCGTTTCATTGATGCCGGTGGCCGCAGCATTGTAGACCCAACCAACGTAGGCCTGGGCCGTGAACCTGAAGCCCTGCAAAGAATAGCCAGACAAGCCAACATCCAGATCATTATGGGTGCAGGCTACTATCTCGGCGTGACACACCCCGACGACATGGACGACAAATCGGAACAGGCGATTACCGACGAGATCATCCGCGATATTGAGCACGGCGTGGGCGAACAACAGGTTCGCGCGGGCTTGATTGGTGAAATCGGCTGCGCTTACCCCTGGGACCGTAACGAAAAGAAAAGTCTGCGTGCGGCAACAGAAGCACAAAAAGAAACCGGTGCTCCACTGATGGTTCACCCTGGTCGTGATCCTAAATCGCCGGTTGAAATAGCCGAAGAAGTAGGGAAAGCAGGTGGCGACTTAAGCCGAACAATCATCTGCCACATTGATCGAACCTGCCTGGATCGCGCATGGCTCAAAGACCTGGCGGAAACAGGCTGTTATCTGGAATACGATCTATTCGGCAACGAAAGCTCATACTACCCGCCTAACCCCAAGGTCGACATGCCCTCGGACGCCGCGCGAATGGATGTGATTCTCTGGCATTTTGAAAACGGCTTTGAGCACCAGGTGCTGCTGTCACACGACGTAGCGACCAAGCATCGCCTACATAAATACGGCGGGCTGGGTTACGACCACCTGATCACCAACGTTGTTCCGCGTCTGCATCAGCGTGGTCTCAGTTCTGAGCAGGTGTCGACACTGATTGTTGACAACCCGAAACGCATTTACAGTTTTGCGTAGGCTATTGTGAACAGCGGCGGTAAACTCGCTTTTGCTCTAAGCGGTGGCTTCTTGCTGGTCTTTGTCGCTACAGCTCTGATTGATATAGAGCTGCTTTCCTCTTCGGTAAACACGGCCTACGCCTGGTCGGTTAGCTACTTTGGCGCATACTGGCAAATTTTCGCGCTGGCCAATTTCTTCATCGCAATATTTGTTGCACTGTCTCCTGCAGGCAAAACTAAAATTGGCTCACTTGCCGTGCCTGAAATGCCGACGTTCAAATGGTTTAGCGTTGTTCTTTGCACTTTGCTTGCGGCCGGCGGAGTATTCTTCGCAGCTGCAGAACCTATGGCGCATTTTGTCTCAGCGCCTCCTCTTTTTGAAGGTAAGGCCAGCGTCGAGCGAATGGCACAAAATGCGCTTGCGCAAACCTATTTCCATTGGGGTTATCTCAGCTGGGCCATGTACGGAGGCATGGCGACAATGGTGTTAGCGCATTTGCACTACGACAAGGGATTGCCGTTGAAACCACGCACTCTACTCTACCCCTTGCTGGGTCGCTGGGTAATGGATAGCTGGTTTGGCAGCTTGATCGATGCGGCCTGCATTGTTGCCGTGGCTGCAGGCACCGTCGGCCCGATAGGATTTCTGGGTTTGCAAGTCAGTTATGGGCTAGCGGCGCTATTTGGCACCGCGGATGTCTATCTAACACAATCGATGATTATCGTATTTCTTATTGGCGTGTATACATTGTCTACGGTGTCAGGTATTCACCGCGGCATTCAATTGCTGAGTACGTTCAACGTTATTCTCGCTTTGTGCTTGATGGGCTTCATTTTATTATTTGGCCCAACCCAGTTTATTCTGAAAGGTTTTGTAAACGCCAATATCATCGAAGTAAGTCAACTGGTACCTATGGCGCTTTTCCGCGGCGACGACGCATGGCTTAGCACCTGGAGCCTGTTCTTTTTCGGGTGGTTTGTCGGTTACGCCCCATTGATGGCTATGTTTGTTGTACGCATTTCCAACGGTCGCAGCGTCAGGCAAATGATCATCGCCATTTCAGTATTTGCGCCTATCGCAACTTCATTCTGGATCAGTATCGTCGGGGGTACAGGGCTGGCTATGGAAATTGCTGAAGCGGGTGTTATCTCCAAGCCGTTTGAAGGGTTTAACATGCCCGCTGCGTTGCTAGCCATCACTCAGAATCTTCCATTCGGGTTTATTATCTCCATTTTGTTTCTGATTCTAACCACTATTTTTGTGGCCACTACCGGAGACTCAATGACCTACACCATCTCAATGGTGCTGTCAGGCAGCGACGACCCACCCCGCGCGGTGCGTATTTTTTGGGGCGTGATGTTAGGCGTACTGGCAATTATATTGCTAAAGCTGGGTTCCGGAGGTATCGCCGCACTTCAGTCGTTTATTGTAATAACGGCGGTACCAGTCTCTATTATCGTGCTGCCTACACTTTGGTATGGCGTGGTATTGGCTAGAACCTTGGGACGAGACCAGTAGTGGGCTCATTGCCACATTTCTGCTCGTAACCAATCGCAAAATAGTTCTGCCAGTGGATTGGCCGATTCGTCTTCGGGCGTCACAATATAGTACGACCACTGGTGTTCGATTTGAGCGGCAAACGGCTGCACAAGACGACCACTCTCAATATCGTCAGCCGCCAGCTCCAGATAACCCATAGCAATACCCAAGCCATCTACAGCGGCGTTCAGGGCAAGTGCTGGATCTTCGAACGACAATTGCCGGGGTTTTCCAAACTCGGCTATGCCCATCGCGTCCAGCCACGCATGCCATTCCCCGGCCGAGCCAGCGGAGTCGCCAGTGTCTGCGTTGAGCAGAGTGTGCTGCAAAACATCGGCCGGAGTTGTCAGTTCAGAGGTTCTTTCAATCAATTCGGGGCTGCATAAGGGCGACATATGCGTTGCCATTAATAACTCCGATTTAAGTCTGGGCCACTGACCAAGACCCGAGCGAATACCTACATCAAAGCGATCTTGACGGTAATCCGATAAGGCCAATGAGGGCTTCACCAGTAAATCGATATCGGGGCGTGACTCACGAAACTTCTTCAGTCGCGGTACCAGCCATTTTGTAGCAAACGAGGGAGTAACTGTGACACGCAGCGCTGGCGATTTGTCGCCTTGTTTAATCAGCTCAAGTTGCCGCGATATATTCTCAAACGATTCTCGCAACACCGGCACCAAGTCCCTACCTGCTTGGGTTAACACCACCCGCCGATTTTGGCGCACAAACAAATCAATACCCAAAGACTGTTCCAGGCCTTTGATGTGATGACTGACCGTTGAATGACTGACGTGCAACTCATCGGCCGCTTTGCTAAAACTGGACAAGCGTGCCGCTGCCTCAAATGCACGCAGGCCGTTTAGATGTACGCCTATTCGGGACATATCAACATGCTCCGATGGCCGCGGGCGTCAGTAATTCTGCCCCGGTACCCAGTTGGTTCCCGCCAAGGGTACCTTGGCCATGGCGGCTGCTTCAACTGATACAGCCACTAGATCCTCAGGTTCCAGATTCAGCAGATGTGACTTTCCGCAGGCCCTGGCAATGGTTTGCGCTTCCAGCGTTATGCATTGCAGATAATTTGCTAATCGTCGGCCACCTAATTCCGGATCAAGTCGCTTCATCAATTCCGGATCTTGTGTAGAGATACCGGCCGGACATAACCCCTCATGGTAATCATCATAGAAACCAGCGGCAGAGCCAATGGCCTTGTATTCTTCATCGTACATCGGATGATTACACCCCAACGCAATCAGCGCGGCTGTACCGATAGACACTGCATCAGCACCCAGGGCCATGCATTTTGCAACATCGGCTCCATTGCGGATACCACCGGAGACGATTAGTTGCACCTTACGATGCATCCCCATTTCCTGCAGCGCTTTCACTGCTTCCGGTATTGCTGCCAGGGTTGGAATACCTACGTGCTCGATAAACACATCTTGCGTCGCGGCGGTACCGCCCTGCATCCCGTCCAACACGATTACATCCGCGCCGGCTTTTACGGCGAGTTTTACATCGTAATAGGTTCGAGTTGCGCCAATCTTCATATAGATCGGCACTTTCCAGTCAGTTATTTCGCGAAGCTCTATAACTTTAATGGTCAAATCATCGGGTCCTGTCCAGTCTGGGTGCCTGCAAGCACTGCGCTGATCAACGCCTTTGGGCAAGGTGCGCATAGAGGCCACGCGATCGGTAATCTTTTGCCCCATTAACATGCCGCCACCGCCCGGTTTGGCGCCCTGCCCCAATACAATTTCTATCGCATCAGCTTTGCGCAAGTCGTCAGGATTCATACCATAACGAGACGGCAAATATTGATACACCAGCTTATCGGAGTGGCCTCGTTCCTCTGGAGTCATGCCGCCATCACCCGTGGTCGTACTGGTGCCCATTAGATTTGCACCGCGACCCAGCGCTTCCTTGGCAGTGGCGCTTAATGCACCAAAGCTCATTCCAGCAATAGTGATGGGAATATCGATATGAATCGGGTTCTGTGCAAAACGATCACCCAGTGTGACATCAGTGGCACAGGTTTCGCGATAACCTTCCAACGGGTAGCGCGACATGCTGGCGCCAAGAAACAGCAAATCATCGAAATGCGGGAGTCTTCGCTTTGCGCCAAAACCTCTTATATCGTAGATTCCGGTGGTGGCTGCGCGATCAATTTCTGCAATCGTTGAGCGGTCAAACAGAGAGGACTCTATCAAGCCTGGCGCTTTGGGCTTCATGAGGCACCTCCATCAAGAACGGCATTGTCTACTTTGAAATTGTATAGGCTTCGGTCTGTGCCGTAGCGCTTGAAAGAAGACGCACTGGCGTCCACCCCGGCAGCGTCGAGCAAGCCGCTTAATTCACTAACATGCTCCTCGCCCAGTTCTTTTTCTACGCAACCCGCGCCAAGCGATTTCACCTCGCCTTGCACATAGATATTCGTTTCATACAGCGAGTCACCCAGCGCTTCACCCGCGTCGCCGCACACTACCAAGGCACCGGCTTGAGCCATAAAGCAGCTCATGTGCCCAACACTTCCTTTCACAACAATGTGCGCGCCTTTTAAAGAGATTCCGCATCGCGCCGCTGCATCGCCTTCAATAATCAGCAAACCGCCGTGTGCAGTGGCACCAGCCGCCTGACTGGCATTGCCTTTCACATGCACCGTACCCGACATCATATTTTCAGCCACGCCTACACCAGCATTACCATTGATCGTCACTTTGCCTTTCTGGTGCATTCCGGCACAGTAATAACCGGCGTGCCCTTGGATATTCACTTCTATATCGCTGTCAATTCCGCACGCTAAAGCGTGCTGGCCTTTTACATTGGCAACATTGAATGTTTCACCCACTGACGAAGCGCTATGAAGAGCCTGGTTTAGTTCGCGTACCGTATGCTGGTCGCAATCGAAGTCGGTCATGTATTTTCCTGTTTGTTTCTGCTAGTCGCCACAGCCACCCGTGGAACCACTACTCGGGCTATGCCGCTTTACTCGCAACATGATCTTCGCCCCAGACGTACACCACTGCAGGCTCAGGTTCCCACAACCTAGCCTGCTCTATGCCTGGCAAATGAGATAGCGACTGATACTCAGAGGCAATCGCCACATAGTCATCGGTTTCAGCCATCACGGCGGGCTTACAGGCAATGGGATCGCGCAATACCGCGAAGCCATCTTTGGTGCCTATCGCCAGGGTATAAAAACCATCCAGATCATCCAGAGCGCGCGTTAGTGCCTCACGTAAAGAATCTCCTTCACGCATGCGCCAGGTTAAATAGCCTGCCGCCACTTCGGTATCATTCTCGGTTTCAATTCGGATACCCCGTGCCTTCAGCTCCTCGCGCAGGCGATTGTGGTTTGAGAATGAACCGTTATGAACCAGGCACAAGTCCATGCCGGTTGAAAACGGGTGTGACCCTTCAGTGGTGACGTCACTCTCGGTTGCCATGCGGGTATGCCCGATAATGTGAGTACCACCCATAGACTGCAAATCAAATTGCGCGCAAATTTCTGCCGGTAGACCGGTGCCTTTCAAAATCTCAATTGCACGCCCTACGCTCATCAAATTCACGTCCGGGTGAGCCGAATCCAAATACCCACGCACGGAGGCTTCTTCTGCGCTGAGCTGTAACACTGCAGAACTTGCATTCTGAGTGACCTGAACGTGCACCCCAAATTCAGATTCCAGCGCTGCGGCAAGCGATTGCCAGTCCTGCGTCTCTTCGTCGCTCTGCAACGTCAGCTTGATATCACTGCCGCGCACTTCATTGCGATACACCGCAAAGCCCGCACTGTCTGGTCCCCTATCACTCATTGCCACCAACATAGGCACAAATAGCTCGCCAAGTTGAGTCTCAAGCGCTTGATTTTTCAGGTACAGTCCAACAATACCGCACATAGTTTTTCCTTATTCTTAACAGCTTCTCGAACGTTTTTTCAGCTACTAGAAAAATTCGGCGTAGTGTTCAAGCTCCCATTCGGATACCTGCCGTTGATATTCAATCCATTCCATGGTTTTGAGCTTGGCAAACTCGTCAATGATGCCGCTGCCCAGTTGTTCACTGAACAAAGAGTCCTGTGCCAGCGCGTCTAACGCCTCTTTCAAGCTTTGCGGCAAAGTGCCCACGCCCATTTCAGCCAGTTCAGCGGCTGTTTGAGTGTAGTGATTGATGTTTTTTGGTGTACCTGGATCGAGCTCACGATCTACACCGTCCAAACCCGCTGCAATCACCGCGGCGTGAATGAGATAAGGGTTGCAACCGGCATCTGCCAAGCGAAACTCAAGACGACCATAAGGTACGCGCACCATAGAGGAACGGTTATTATCGCCATAGGAGATATACGCCGGCGCCCAGGTAGCGCCGGACAAGGCATTACCAACCACCAGGCGCTTATAGGAATTAACCGTAGGTGCTGCAATCGCACACAGCGCTTTCGCGTGATGGATCAAGCCACCCATGAAGTGATAGGCCGTTTGCGAAAGGCCCAGATTATTTTTGTCGCTGTCATCGCTAAAGATGTTGTCGTTGTCTTCCGTCGCAATCGACATGTGCATGTGCATGCCATTACCAGTGCGCCTGGCGGTTGGCTTGGGCATAAACGAGCAAATCATGCCCATTTCGTTGGCGATTTCACTTCCCGCCATACGAACCAGTACGAAGCGGTCGCATGACGTTAAGGCATCCGCATAGGTGTAATTGATTTCAAACTGGCCATTAGCGTCCTCATGATCAATTTGATACACATCAAGCCCAATTTCCTGCAGCGAGCCAACAAATTTCTCCAGAAACGCACGCGAACGAGACAAGCCTTTATAGTCGTAACAAGGCTTGTCCAGGCGATCAGTATCATCGGCAAGCACTATCTTGCCCTGCTCATTACGCTTCATCAGGCAAAACTCTGGCTCAAGCCCGGTGTTTAGGGTCCAGCCGCGTTCATTCAGGCGCTCAATTTGGGTGAGCAGAACCTGTCTGGAATCCAGCGCGTACGGCTTTTCATTAACATGACCAGTACAAGCTATTCGTGCGTAACCAGGCTGCCATGGCACCAAGCTAAGACTATCAAGATCACCTCGTGCCATAAAATCAGGTGAATGAGGTTCCTGGCCAAGGCCCCAGACCGCAAAGCCCGCAAAACCTGCGCCTTCATTAACAACATCAACCAAACAATGAGCCGGCACAGATTTGGTTTTCGCAACGCCATGAATGTCAACAAACTGGGCCAAAACGAATTTGACCTTGTTGTCTTTCAGGAATTGATTCGCTTGTTCGATGTTCATGGGAGAGCCTCTTATGCTGGGTTTTCGGGTATCGATGTGATGATTTGAATATTACTGCTGCGCAAAATATATTACTATTGGTAAAAGCCACTGTAAACCTGAACACTGAATTTCTCAAGCGAAAACCATGAGCGACAAGCAGAAAAGTAATGATCCCAAGCTGGACCAGTTTCTGGCCTCTACTCTCAAGCAACGCCGTCTTTCGCAAGGGCTGAAAATCACTGATGTGGCACAACTGGCTGGAATAAGTCAGGGCATGCTAAGCCGTATCGAGAATGCACAAGTCTCCACCAGCCTGGATACCTTGCACAAGGTATGCAATGCGCTTGGCTTGCACCTCTCGGCGCTGTTCAAAGACTTTGACCGGCCAGAAGGCACTGCACATCATATTAAACAAGGCGAAGGGCTTGAGGTGGTCAAACGCGGCACCGAGCGCGGGCATACCTACCACCTATTGTGCTACCAACAAGGCCCGCGGCGAAATGTAGAGCCATTTCTGGTTACGATGGATGACGCCAGTGAAGTGTTTCCAACTTTTGCCCATTCGGGTACCGAATTCCTTTACCTGCTAGAGGGCCGGCTTGAGTATCGGCATGGTAATCACACCTACACCATGGAGCCCGGCGACAGTCTTACGTTTGAAGGTGATATTCCGCACGGGCCAGAGGCCTTATTAGACGTGCCTATTCGCTTGCTGTCCGTGATTAATTATGGCGAGACTGGTTGAGTCTCTTTCATTTCAGAATCAATGGCCTTAAACACACGAGTTAACAATTCCCACCTTTTCTCACTATCAGCCTCCGGCCATGCACTGTGTATTGCAATCACTGTTGATGTTGCCGGGTTGATATAGATACCTTGACCAAAAATACCGGAAGCCTGATAGCTGCCATCAGGCTCCAGCCACCAGAAATAACCATAACCGGCGAAAGCTGCCGACGGCGCGATTGAGTCCGCCAACCAATTGTCGGGCAGCACAGAGTTTCCATTTCTGAGTTTGCCTTCATTAAGTGCAAACAAGCCAATTCGCGCGTAGTCCCGCAAAGTCGCATTGATACAGCAACCGCCAAACTCACCGCCAGCTTCTTCAGTCAATTGCCAATAGGCGTCACTCTCCATGCCAAATGGTTGCCATATCTTTTGCTGCAGATAAGTCGATAGATTATTGCCAATTGCGGAGCGCAGTAAGGTGCCGGCGAGATTCGTTTCAGCTGTGTTGTAATTGAATAATTCACCTGCTGGAGCGACGGCCTTCTTCTGTCGCAGGTGTTCGTACAATGCAAGGGTTTCGTAGTTAGCATCGGCAACATCCGATTCCGGGTCGGCGTAATCTTCATTCCATTCAACACCTGAAGCCATTTGCAGCAGATTTCGTATTGTCGACTGCTCATACCCAGAGCCTTTTAATTGAGGCAGATATTCCGTCACTTTCTGGTCCAGGCTTTCTATATAGCCATCTTTTATAGCCGCGCCAATGAGCAGCGACACCACGCTTTTAGCAACTGAAAACGAAATCCACTTTGACTCAGCGCTGTTGCCCAGTTGGTAGCGTTCGAGCATCACTTCGCCATCTTTTATCGCGATTAAGCCTGCTACCCTCTGTTCCGCTAGGTAATCCTCAAGGCTTAACTGCCTGCCCTTGAGCGGAATATTGACCTTTAATAGCTGACGCTCAGCCATAGGCAATTCCAGCGGTGATTTGGATGCTTCGATCCGCCGCATGGGCGCAAGCACAGAGGAATTGCGGAACGCAGCGAGCTGCTGCTCACCTTGCAGAAACAATATCGCATTGGTGTCTCTGCCTTTCAGCGAAGACAGTGCATTTTCCGTCCTTTGCACGCTCGTCTGAATAGCACAGGCGCTGAGCAGGCCCAGCAGCAGCATGGAGAGCATAATGTTTTTAATAATCATAAGCTTAGAGGCCCTTTTTAAGGTGGCTGATAGGTCGCGTATATCGTCAACGCCGAACAGAATTAATTGACGGCGCATGCCTTTGATAGAGCATATCAGAGTAAAAGCTCTGACACGGGCACTGCGTTTATTGATAGAGTGGCGGGTCTGTTAGCAGTGACCATAAGGGTGCTTATCAATGGCTGAATTTCAAACGAAAAAAGACGACTACACCAACTGCCGGCTTATCGATGTGCCGACTCTGACGGCGGGTCCCGGCGAGATAGTAGTGAACATCATAAAATTCGCGTTCACCGCCAACAATATTACCTACGCCGTTGCCGCAGATATGATTGGTTACTGGCAGTTCTTTCCGCCGCGCGGCGAGGACTCAGAAGGCTGGGGGATCATTCCAGTATGGGGATTTGCTGAAGTAAGCCAATCAGAACATCCTGACGTGCCAATTGGTGACAAGTTGTTTGGTTACTTCCCACCTGCAACAGAATTAAAAATGGCACCTGGTAAAGTAACAGCCGAGGCCTTACAGGATGGGGCTGCGCACAGAGCTGAATTGCCTCCCACCTATAACCGTTATCGCAGGGTTAACAACGAGGCAGACTACGACGCTTCCGTTGACTCGGAACTTATGTTGTTGTGGCCGTTGTACGCCACCAGCTTTTGCCTTGGCGATGCGCTGCTGGCAAATGATTGGTATGGCGCGGAGCAGGTCGTGGTGCTTAGCGCTTCAAGCAAAACCAGTATTGGTTTAGGCTATGCACTCAAGACCATCTCCAGCGCTCCGCCATCAGTCGGTTTGACCTCGACTAGAAATGAGGCCTTTGTTTCGGGCATAGGCGTTTTCGATGCCGTTCATTCCTACGATACACTAGCCGCTATTGATAGCACTAAACCCACCGCCATTGTCGATATGTCAGGCAACAGTGAACTGCTGGGCATTTTGCACGAGCAACTGGGCGACAATATGAAGTTCACCGTTAACGTAGGTCTCACACATTGGGATCAAGCCGCCGGAAATGACAAAATAATTGCCGAACGAAGTGAGTTCTTCTTTGCCCCCGGACACATTCAAAAACGCGTTGCTGAGTGGGGTGCGGAGGAGTTTGATCGCAAGTCATCCGGCTTTGTGAAGTCGACTATCCAGAAAAGCAGCGAGTGGCTAAAACTCACGCCGCATCGGGGTTTGACTGGATTGAGCGGAATCTATGACGACGTATGCAACGGTCGCAGCGCACCCGATCAGGGTCAAATAATAGAAATGGTGTTGTGATAGATGGCAATTACAGACTTTAAAGACAAGACGGTTATTATAACCGGCGCTTCAGCAGGCGTTGGCGCCGCAACTGCTCGTGCGTTTGCAGATCTTGGCGCTCAACTCATGCTGGTAGCACGCGGAGAAGAAGCGCTTTCAAAAATTGGAGATGAGTTAAGAACAATCACTCGCGTAGCTACTCTTGCCATGGATGTGGCAGATGAGTCAGCCTGCGATAATTTGATAAGTAGCACGTTTGAGGAATACGGCGCAATCCACTGCTTGATCAATAATGCAGGAACGCACAAAAGAGGTAATGTGGAAGAGCGCTCGGCCGGAGATCTCGCCGCTATGGTGGATATCAACTTGCGCGCACCGCTGTATTTAACAGCCGCTGCCCTACCCTATTTAAAGCAAGCCAATGGAGCAGCCATTGTAAACGTTGGATCGCTTGCTGGCCGCATGCCTATGCAAGGTGCGGCTACTTATGCCGCCACTAAGGCTGGCTTGAGATCATTTACCTATGGCTTGGCCGATGAACTGCGCGAGCAAAATATTGCAGTAGGCGTCGTATCACCAGGACCCATCGATACCGGTTTCATTATGGATGAGATCGATCAGGTTGAGGATATTGTGTACTCACAGCCAATGAGTACAGCTGAGCAGGTTGCGGATGCGATTGTGGAATTAGCGCGCGGTGAAAACATTGAAATATCCATGCCGGCGGTAAGCGGGAAACTAACCACTCTGAGTTATCTTTTTCCGAAGTTACGCCGCGGCAGTCGCAAACGTTTGTATGCGTTGGGGCGAAAAAACAAAGAGAAGTACCGCCAGCGCAACGCCACTGCTGGTTCCTAGCTATCCGGGCTCAGATTCCGCACCTGGCGAGACCCTGAGTAATCCGCGGTAAGCACGGCTTGCTGTAGAGTCACCTTGCAGCACTCGATAAACGTCTTGCGCGATCGGCATTTCAATTCCATGCTCTTCCGCCAGGGCTATAACTGCTGGCGCGCTCTTTGCACCTTCGGCCACCATCACCATTTCGTCGATGATTTCCTGCATATTGCGGCCTTTACCAAGCTCAACACCAACATGGCGATTGCGACTTTGGGGGCTGGTGCATGTGGCAATCATATCGCCCATTCCGGCAAGGCCTGCAAAGGTTTCGGCTTTGCCTCCTAAGGCTACACCTAAGCGTGTGACTTCAGCCAAGCCTCTGGTAATCAGGGCTGAGCGTGTATTGTCACCCGCGCCCTGGCCGTCGCCCATGCCTACAGCAATCGCGATGATGTTCTTTAGAACGCCGCCCAACTCGCAACCAACAACATCTTCATTCGTATAAACACGAAACAAACCGCTACTGAACAGCGATTGCAATTCTTTGACAATAATTGCGTCTTCCATGGCGATAACACTCGCAGCCGCCTTGCCTGCCATAATTTCGCGCGCCAGATTGGGGCCGCTCAGAACGCCCACCGGATGGCCTGGTGCTACTTCATGCATAATTTCCGTCATTCGCATGCGCGTATCGAGCTCAAGTCCTTTTGTTAGACTGATGATAGGAACCCAGGGGCGAATATTTTCGGCGACTTGTTGCATAACAGCTCTAAAGTTATGCGACGGTATGCCCATGATGACAACATCAGTATTGCCTACTGCTTCAGCGATATCACTGGTTGCCGTTAAGGCCTCAGGTAATTGTGCGTCAGGGAGGTACTTACTGTTTGTGTGGTGCGAGTTTATTTCTGAAACAGTATTGGCATCTCTGGCCCACAAAGTCACTGGGGCATTTCGAGCCACCAGTGAGGCAACCGTAGTACCCCATGACCCGCCACCCAAAAGACCTACCTTGAACCTGGACATACACCACCTCATTCATTTGCTTTTATAGAGCCGCTTACTGCATAGCGCTTAGCCAGTATATACTTCCGCCACGGCTGTTCCAACGACACTCACGGTACTTTCGGTATGTCTGCATTTCTGGAAACTCTTGATGCGGTAACACACGCTGATTTTAATTCAGCAGTCGCCTGCTGGCTGGCGCGATGTGCGGAACAGATCTACCCGCCAAAGAACAGCGAGAACGAATCTGAGCAAGAAGCACATCGGCTGGAATCCATGTTTATCGAGTGGGGTTTCGATCACGCGAAGTTCTTTTCTGGCGCAAGCACCCAGTGCATTGTTGGAGTAGCGGAAAAGCACATAGTGCTTTGCTTTCGTGGCACTGAGCCCAGCAGTTACCGCGATATTTATGACGACTTGTTTGCCCTGCCAATCCAGCCACCGATTACTAAAGGTATGATGCATGCAGGATTTTGGCGCGCGCTGCATCAGGTGTGGAAAGATGATAATCGGGCCATGCTCTGGCCACCGCCTGATACATTGCCGCAGATGGGGCTGTTTTCATACCTGAAAAAACACAGAGGAACGTCGTCGTCTAGAAAACTCTGGATTGCCGGCCATAGTCTTGGCGGAGCACTAGCTACAACGGCCGCCACACGCTTATTAGCTGAAGATCTTTTTAAGGAGCGAGACATTGCTGCTGTCTACACTTTTGGCCAGCCAAGAGTCGGCGATGCACGTTATGCAGAACAATACGAATTGACCGCCAAGCATTTCAGACTGATGCATGCCAATGACATCGTCACACGTGTGCCGCCAGCCAGTCTCAATAGGCTAGGCAACTTCATTGAGGGCTTTCTTGACATACCCGTGGCTAACAGTTGGCTGCGCAAGCTCAACTACTCTCATGTAGGCCAACTGATAGTAATTCGTGAAGGCTACGATTGTATCTCGAACCCAAACACCAAGCAGCGAGTTACGATATCTCTGTCTGAACGAATGAGAGCGCTGAGAGACGGTCAAGGTCTTGTTGGAAAACTACTGCCCGGACTTGGCGATCACTCGATGGAAAAGTATCGATCTGTGCTGGAAAAATTACTTAGCGGGCGTTAGCTGTCAAACAATTTCTTCAATTCCGCCTCAGGGTCAAACTCAGCAAGCTGTTTAGATTCTTCGGAACTTGCTTCATCAATGTCTAACGGCTCTGGTGTTGCCAGAGCATTGTCTCCAAACAACTCATTAAGTTGCTGCCTGGCTTTTTCCTGCTCGGGATCTTGCCCAACGCGCGCTTTCTTTATCAGAAAATAATCGCAGAAATTGGCCGCTTCTTTGTTGCCCGGTGGCTCCGCACGCTCCTCACTGCATTGAACCAAGGTGTTGGCATCAAAATGCCCACACATTTTACAAACATGCTGGTCAGCCGCGCAGATAGAACATTCTTCCCGCCGAGATAAGGGCAGAATCAGATTCTGCAGAGGGTTATGACAGTGCCAGCATGAAACATCAGTACTCATCCGCGTATGTTACCTTTTGCCAAGACCTTGAACCCCTGTGAATTTCGCCTATCGCTAATTTTTTAGCAAAACTCAAATCACATTGCAAAAATCATGGGTCAACCGTCTACTATGATCAGAATTCAGCTGTCTACGTTTTGAACGTTTTTTGTGACGCAGTTAACGATCTTAATACATCAAACGCGCCACTGAACAAAAGAAAAAATGTAATACTTCATTATTTTCAATCACTTAGTATGAAGTTAGCGCAGCAAGCCAATAGCTCACATTGGCTTGCAAAAATGTTGGCACGGAAGCTGCTGACCAGGCAGGTAACGCCAACCTCAATATCGTGTCTGCAATTACTATCTCAGAAAATCGAGAAATTGACGTGGCACCATCGTTAACGCCAATGGTACTTGTACTATGGCGTCTGGTGGCGGACTTAGCGGCGACGCGGGAATAGCTTGCACTGGCACAGAAACTACCGGCGAATTCTCTATCACTGTTATGTTAATTTGCATCGAAATCCCGCAAACAATCTGACCGAGTTTATTCTTTGCCTGCTTTAAAGGCGGGTGCCACTTTCCCACTCAATTCAAACACGGAAAGGCAGATGGCGGTACCGGATGTGCTAGAGATCTTGCCGCTGGAGAACGTTATTCAGAATGCGATCACATCAGCCATTAACCATAGCGGCGGCAAGGTAGTAGAAGCATCAGCAAAGCTTGGCGTTAGCGCATCTACGCTGCACCGACGACTCAAAGTATGAGAAACCAGCTCTATGCCCGACTGCTCATGACACTGGGTTTTTACAGCGAAGTTGATGGATTAAACGGCAAGGATACGATTTTTTCCAGCGTTCGATTACGATAGCCTTCTACCAAATCCAGGCGCTCAACAAGAAATGAACCTGTAAGCAACGATATACAAGTCGCGGCGCGTAATTTCGACTCACGATCATCCAGATCCGGGTTTGCTTCAATAAGTAAGGCACTTAACTCATTGGAAATCCGTACGTAAATTTGACGAATATTGTCCGACAGTAATTTATCTCTTCCACTTAGCGCCCATATTTCTTGCATTAATTGATTGATGCCGGGGTTCTGCGCATCATTCAAAATACCTATGGCGCAGGCAGTCAATCGGTCTACCGGATTAGGCATAGAACGAACATCGTCGTTGTACAAAAAATCAAAGCGTTCAGATAAACCATTGACTATCGCACGCAACAGACTGTGTTTATTGGGGTAATAATGCTGCAAGTGGCCAAGGCTGACTCCGGCGTGGCGGGCCACCTTGCGCACTGAAAATGCAGGCGCGCCTTCGGTTGACATTAACTTGTAGGCAGCGTCCAGAATCACAGCCTTCACATCGTCAGCTTCTGGCTTCATCGGAAACTCATCGCTCCCACCCTCCACTAACTCAGATTCGGCCAGTAGCAAATCTACTACCACGGTCGCCAGGGCTTGCAGCGCTATATCCTGTTCAGCGCTGGAGACATTCTCCTCTGTATCAAGAACACAAAGCGATCCAATGTTTTCACCGGTAGGTAGACGCAGTGGTGCGCCGGAATAGAAACGAATGCCCGCTTCTCCCGCGACTAATGGATTCTCAGAGAAACGGGGATCTGTAGTAGGCTTGTGAACCGTCATCACCGCAGAATCGGCAATGGTATAGTCGCAGAAAGCGATAGCTCTTGGCGTTTCTGTTACGCCTTCTAATGGGCCACTCAGCCCCATGCTGGCTTTAAACCACTGCCGATTTTCGTCTACCAGAGTGACTAGCGCTATAGGAGCATGAAATAAACCGGCCGCCGCTTTCACAATGCTATCTAGCATTGGGTTTGGCTCACTATCCAGTATTCCAAGGGAATGAAGACTTAAAAGCCTGTGTGCCTCGCCGCCCACACTGGTAGAACTACCAGTTGCATTATGGGGCTTGGCGTCAAAATCTCGACGGTCATCCATAGCAACAACAAAAGTCCTTTTATCAGCTAAGTTTTCATCTTATACCCATTTCAAAAAAGTAGCCATATTACTTTGCTATGATTTTCTGGCTTTGGCCCTGTCTTAAGACTTGCCATGAAAACACAATTACTTTACTGCGTATGAGCGGCAATATACTGGCGCCCTGCTCATTGCACCATTACCCGCGATCAGTCACATTAATACTGTTAGAACAGATATATAAATATCCGTTAGGTTAGTGCCCCGCGCAAAAAAAGAGAATTCTCTGCAAGGAAGTTCGCAGCCTTCAATGTTTTAGTGTTACGGCGAATCGAAGAGTACATTGTAAGTGCGCTACTGCATCATATTGGCGACACACTGGGTAGCACGAATCATCCTGATGTTGCCGCCGCAATTCTGCAACCCTTCGTCAGCGAAGAAAACCACTGGATGGTGAAACATCACGGCATATTCCAGGGTTACAACTTCTTTCACTACCTGGGCATGGACCGCAATATGCGCGACCAGTTCAGTGACAACGAAAACTATGCCCGAACCGCAAGATTCATAGAGCTATACGACAACCCCGCTATGAAGCTCTGGAGCCTACCGCCTTGAGGTGAATGAAGCGCATCATGGTGGCGTTACGCTGCGTAAA
>CAYGSL010000065.1:0-2467 GCA_964352475.1 uncultured Pseudomonadales bacterium
GTCGTGATGATACCTTTCTCAGCCGTACCACTGTTGTCCTGTCGAAGTATCAGACCCCGATCATCGGTCAGGTTATTGCCGTAAATCGCCAATGACCAATCGCCAGGTTCGTTGTAAAGTGCGACGCGCGCATTAACCAGAAATACGGAATCAGAACGCAGAATATTCTCGATGCTTGTATTCGCCTCATCACGATAGTTAGCACCTAAATAAGATTGCAAGTTCCAGCCTTCGGCCACTGAGGCATTGTACTCAATGAATGCGCTGGCAGTATGCTCAGGTGCGCGTTGCAAATCGTTGTTGCCACTGAACTGCTCGTCAAGACGAAAAGTACACGGCGCACCAGGTGCCAGGTCACCAGCGAGTATTCTGGTTTGGGTCTGAAAGCCATTACAGTTGAGCGTTTTTGAGTCGGTGTAGTGTGCGTCCAGGTATGAGTAGGAGCCTCCAATGGTGATGGACTCGTTGACGCGCCAGGCGGCGTCCAGCTCCAGACCTTGACTGATTGCAGACGCGGCATTTACTACCGATGAAGCGCCCTGTGCTGTGATTGTGCCAACCTGCAAATCGTCAAAATCAGTTCTGAAAATTGCGGCAGTCAATGTGCCTCGGCCACCGCCCAGAGTCCACTTACCACCCAGTTCTATAGCCAGCGCATCTTCACTTTCAAACGTATCGCCTTCAACGGTAAACGCCAGAATGTTAGAGCTATTGAAGCCGCCAGCCTTGAAGCCGGAGACAACGCTCAAGTAATACATGGAGTCATCGTTGGCGAAATACTGCAGTTTTACCGACGGCGTTATTGAGTCTTCTGTAATAGGGTCGGGTCTGGCAATCGGTGTGCCAGCCGGCGCGCCAATCGCAAAAGGAAGGAAGCTAAAAGGCACACCGGGTGCAATTTCCGCATCCAAAGTGCCTTGATAAACGAGGCCCAGAATGCCTTCACGACCAGTCAGAGCTGCATCGTTCGCTACAGCCGCTGTCGCCAACTCTGCTCCACTAGGTAGAGTGCCCCAGGGGTCGCCGGCGCCATTGCGATAAAACGTGCCTTTTGCAAGGGTGGTTTTGTTCTCTTCATCGGTATAACGCACACCCGCAGTCAGATGCCATTGATCGTTAAACTCGTAGGTGCCCTCGAAAAAGACTGACCAGGTGGAAATGTCTTGATGCAAATTCGATTGCGAACCATCAGGGCTACCCGAGGGCGTGACCAGGGTAAACCCGTCGGCCAAGCCGTTGGCAAATCCGTCAGCAACGTTTTGGGCCAAACCAGGAAAAATCGCCTGGATTACCGGGCTGGCTGCAATGCCTGCTGCAGTTGGTCCTAGTACAGGCCCCCCCAGCGTTAATGCGGCGAACTCATTGGCCGCATCACCTGGTTTTGTTGTCAGTTGATAATTGTCAGTGAACACACCTGCAATAAAATTAAACGGACCATCGCCAGTAGATTCCAAACGGATTTCCTGGCTCCAATATTCGTAATTGTCTGTTAAGCCGGCAATGGTCAGAGTGTCTACGGGTGACGCTGTAATGTAATCGCGAGACTGAGCATCGTAATCGTAGTAACCAGTGATTGACGTTAGACGCAAGCTGTCACTGATATCCCAAGTTGCATTGATGGATGCTACATCGGAAGTGAAGAAGCCGCCGACTTTGTCGCGCAAATCATTGATGCCGCTGCCTGCTACTTGCTGATTCCGATCTATTGCAACGTCAACATTGGCCAAGCCCTGTAGCGCCGGCGCATTGAAGGGATTGCCGGTTAGTTGAGCGTAGGAACCAAGGTTTGCATGGTTCATGTGCTCATATTTGAATGTCAGATCAAAAGCGTCATTGGGCTGCCAGCGCAGGCTGCCGCGATATCCTTCGGAGTCCTGACCGCCACCGTTGGGCCCGGGTTCGCTGTTTTCAAGATAAGACCCGCGGCGCAAATTCAATACGGACAAACGACCCGACAATCCATCCACAATCGGGCCTGATACATAAGCTTCAAATTTGTGATTGTCGATATCACCAGCACTGCCTTCAATCAGGAAGCGACCTTCGAATTCATCACTGGGCTTGGCGGTAAGCATGTTGATCGCGCCGGCAATGGTATTGCGCCCGTACAGAGTGCCTTGTGGTCCACGCAATACCTCTATACGTTCCATATCAAACAGCGGGTTACGACTTAATCGACTACGGCCGAAGTAAACGCCGTCTATGTAGAAACCTACGGAACTTTCAACCGAATCCAGACCTGGGCTACCCAGGCCTCTCATAGCCACTTGTGAGGTACGGCCACCGTCCTGAAGATACAATCCTGGGGTATTGATTGAGAGTGTTTGCAGGTCAAGAATGCCTTTCTTTTCCAGCGACTCGCCAGTTTCAATGGCCATGGATATTGGCACATCGATCGCATTCTCTGTACGCTTCTGGGCCGTAACGATGATCTCCTCCAGCATGAGTGAGTTTTGTGCGAACGATG
>CAYGSL010000065.1:2567-23357 GCA_964352475.1 uncultured Pseudomonadales bacterium
TAGTTAGCCCATTCCACTGCGCACAGCCGAATTTTCTCTTCATCCCACCCAGAGGCAAAATCAGTGGCGGCCGCACCTGGAATGACCACACTCACGCCAATGCCTTCGCCGCGAAGTTCGTCACGAAGCTCGGCGCTTAAGCGGTCAACAGCGGCTTTGCTGGCGGCGTAAATACCTACGTGCCTGCATTCCTCTCTGTAGATAGAGCTCGCCGAGCCTATGTTAACGATGCGTGGGTTGTCGCTGTTTTTTAAATAGGGCACTGCGGCCTGACAACAAAGAACCAGCCCGATCACGTTCACGTCAAACTGCAACCGTAGATCTTCTTCTGATATTTCGCTGATCTGGCCAGGCCTTGCCACACCTGCATTGTTCACCAGGCCGTCTATGCGACCAAAGTGAGCATGTATCTTTTTGAATGCATCACTTACATGCGATCTATTAGCTACGTCGGCTGCCACTGCGAAAGTTTTATCCTCTCCTAGTGTCGATACTGCGCTTCGCAATTTGTCTTCGCTGCGGGCCAGTAAGGCTACCCTTGCACCCGCCTTAAGTAATTCGCCGGCAATCGCATAACCGAATCCCTGGGACCCACCGGTTACAACATAAACGCGTTCGCTTAACATAATGTCAGAGGGTGCCTCCTAAATATAAACCGCCAGTATCTAACGCCACCGCCGGCCTGAGAATCCGGCCTGAGGTCTTATTCAGGCGCGCTCAGCGCTGCATAAGGCGTATTTTCAGTGATGGTCGCATGTGCCAGAGGCGGTGTAAACTTACTGTTGCATCACCTATGCACGGTATTGATCTTTGCAGCACAAAGCAAAGAGACACGCTTGAAAATTTCTTTTTAATGGAGGTCAGCCATGGCACTCAAATCTGGATCACTACTATGGCGACTACTGTTCGCGATGACACTGGCTAGCGCAGTGGCAAGCCGCGCTGACGTACTGATTGATAACGTGAGTATCGTGCCCACGCACAATGGCGAAAGCGCTGCTACATCCAGTGCTATTTTAATTCGCGACGGTTTAATACACCGCATAAGTGCAGCCGGAGACATTCCCATTGACGAGGCAAGCACACTGATTGATGGCGAGGGTCGCTATGTAATGCCAGGTCTGATTGAGATGCATGCGCATATTCCCGTCGCTAAACGAGGCGATGATCAATTGGTTCGCGACACCTTGTTTCTGTTTGTTAGCCAGGGGGTGACCACAATCAGGGGAATGATTGGTAATCCCTACCATTTGCGTTTACGGCGTGAGGTAAATCGTAGGCAATTGATCTCACCCAGAATTATCACCTCTAGTCCTTCGCTGAATGGCCGCACGGTTAGAACCGAAAAGTCCGCCGTCCGACTGGTGAAGCTATACAAGCAGCAAGGCTATGACTTTCTAAAAATTCACCCCGGAATCAGTTTACCGGCAATGGAGGCGTTGGTCGAAACGGCCAAACAAGAGGGCATGGATATATCAGGCCATGTTCCCGCCGACGTCGGGATTGAAAGAGCACTATCCTACGGCTACGGCACGATAGACCATCTGGACGGCTATGTGACCGGTATCGCAGAAGGAGACGTGAATGCTAGTCAAGGTGGCTTTTTTGGTATGCGTTTTGCGGGTCACGCGAATCACGATAAGTTGAATAAACTGGTGAACATGACGGTCAAGTCTGGTGTTGCGGTAGTGCCCACGCAAACACTGTTTACCCGCTGGGCCGGCACAGAAGCTGCTTCGCAACTGGCCAGTGAACCGGAAATGCGTTACATGCCGCGTGCAACCGTCAAACAATGGCGTAAACGAAAACTGCAGTTACAGGATGACCCATTGTTCTCAATTTCCCAGTCGCTTCGCCTGGTGGAACTGCGAAAAGAAATATTGAAATTTCTTGATCAGGCTGGAGTAGAAATCTTCCTGGGGTCTGACGCGCCGCAGGTGTTTAACGTGCCAGGATTTTCCACATTGCATGAAATGGAAGCCATGGTTGACGCTGGATTGAGTAAGGCAACAGTGTTGGCTGCCGCTACGCATAAGCCGGCCGCCTACCTGGCAACATTAGCGGGCCAGAATCAGGCGCAATATGGGCAGATTAAGGAAGGCCAGGTGGCCGATCTGCTGCTGCTGAACAATAACCCGGCAATCGATATTAGTAATATTCGCAGCCTGCATGGTGTGATGTTACGCGGGCAGTGGATAGATAGCGAACAAATAGAGCAAAAACTGGACGAAATTGCCAAGCGCAATCACTAGAGAAAACTGTTATCAGTAGTTTTCACGCAGGCCATAGCTGGAGAAATAGCACTTCTGTAAGTGTCGTGTGCTTTTCATCGTTCAATGGTCCCGTCTTTGTATAAGCACCTATACTTTTTGGATAGGTCCAAACTGGGTGAATATCAAAGGAATGACGATGAACGTTTTGCACACACGAAACCGGTTCAGGTGGCAAGCCTGCGCAGCCGCAGCATTGTTTGCTGCTGTGTCCTTACACGTAAAAGCTCAGGAACAAAGCGATATCATTCCTGATCTGGAATGCGTTGTTTTGCCATCGGTAGTTGTCGACGTTGCCAGCCCCGTACCAGGAGTTTTGTCTGAGGTGCAGGTTGACCGTGGCCATGTTGTTAAAAAAGGCCAACTGTTAGCAGCGCTGGATTCAGGTGTTGAAAAAGCGGAACTGGCACTGGCAGATGCGCGCGCAAACATTATTAGCGAAATTCGCTTGAATGAAGTCAATCTGAGCTACGACAACCGAACACGCGATCGCCTGCACTCCTTAGAGGAAGGCGAGGCAGCTTCAAAGCAAGAGCGTGATCGTGCGAAGCGAAACGCTGATTTGTCCAAGTGGCGTGTGAAACAGGCCAAAGACATAAACGCCTTGCGTACACTGGAGTTAGCTCGCAGCCAGGAGGTATTGCTGAGAAAATCGATTCGCAGCCCCATCGATGGTGTTGTGACTCGTAAATATCGATCTGCCGGGGAATACGTCAAAGAGCAGCCTATTGTTCAAGTGGTGCAGTTGCATCCGCTAATTGTTGAGGCAGCAGTACCCATGGAGTACTTTGGCCGGCTGAATAACAACAGTGAAGCGGCCATTCGACTGCACAGTGATACGTCCAAGTCTTATCGGACGAAAGTGCAAGTCGTTGATCAAATGGGAGATCCCTCCAGCAATACCTTTGGTGTGCAGCTCAGCCTGGACAATTCCGAGCTGGCGATACCCGCCGGGAGTAAATGCAACCTTAGCTTTGTTGTGAAGTGATCCATGAAACCTCAAAGCAATAGTAAGTGGTTGCTCAAATTGTGCACAATTTTTGTCGCAAAGTAATAAATGGAAAGGCCTTTGACAGATTGACGTCTAAACACAGGAACGTGGTGACGTGTAAATGATGATCTACACTCTAAAAGTGGTTAGCTATCCAGGTAATGCCACGGAAAGGATGCATGAATTTCCTTAAGAAGTTATCAGCAAAATCGCAGATTGCCCTAGGTCAGTCTGGTCTTATCGTTACTGCATTATTAGTTGCCGTGATGCTAGGCCTCGTGCCCGATCGGGTCGGCGCTGTACGTGATGGGCGCGCAGCACTGGCTGAGGCATTAGCCGCTAACAGTTCAGCTTTTCTTACTTACGCTGACCTGCAGAGAATTCAATCTAATCTTGACCTTGTTATCACACGCAACGACGATCTCTTGTCAGCTGGCTTGCGCCGCTATGACGGCAGTCTTGCCATTAGTGCCGGCGAACATGATGGCACCTGGGAACTGATTTCCAGCGACTACTCAACCGATAGACAATTAGTGGTGCCAATCCACACCGGTGACGTTGAATGGGGCGCGCTGGAATTGCGCTTTACCTCCGCCAGAGCGGAAGGTTTGCTGGGTATGTTGCAGTCACCCTGGCTGCAACTCAGTGTATTTTTGGGCATAGCCAGTTTCATCATGTTTTATCTATACCTGGGCCGCATGTTGTCGCAACTGGATCCAAGCCAGGCGATTCCCGGAAGAGTGCGGTCTGCGCTTGACACTATGGCTGAAGGCTTGTTGGTGCTAGACAAGAAACAACAAATTGCGCTGGCCAACCAGTCATTCGCTGACATGCTTGATCAGGACCCAGACAAGCTGGTTGGCGTTTCGGCAAATCAATTACCTTGGCTCAACGCAGAAGGTGATGACCATGGAGACGACTATCCCTGGACTCAGGCCCTGGAGCTGGGAGAAGCGCGACTGGGACAATCCATTCGTTTGCAGTTGCCTGGCGACGTTACAAAAATTTTTAAAAGCAATTGCTCACCGGTGCTTGGCGCTAAAGGAAATTACGCCGGTGTGCTGGTCAGCTTTGACGATGTGACTGAGCTGGAAGAGAAAAAGATTGAGCTGAGCAAGTCTAAGGAAGAGGCTGAAGCGGCCAATGCGGCGAAAAGTTCGTTCTTGTCGAATATGAGCCATGAAATTCGCACACCAATGAATGCGATTCTCGGCTTTGCGGAGATTCTACAGCGAGGTTACAGCAGCGATCCGGCAGCTGCTCAGAAACACCTGGGCACGATTATCAGTAGTGGCAGACACCTGCTCAATCTCATAAATGACATTCTTGATCTTTCTAAAGTAGAGGCAGATCGACTCGAAGTAGAAGAAATCGAGTGCGAAGCGCATGCGGTCATCGCCGAGACAGTCAAGGTTCTGAAAGTAAAAGCCGAAGAGAAGGGAATTTATCTTGAATTCGAGCCGGAAGGTTTACTGCCAGAAAAGGTATTGTCGGATTCTAGCCGTCTGCGCCAGATAGTGACCAACCTGGTGGGTAACGCCATCAAGTTTACTGAAAGCGGTGGTGTGACCGTTACTCTCAAACATATCCAATCACCAGATAGCCTGCTGCAATTTGATATCAAAGACACTGGTATCGGTATGCAACAGAACCGGCTCGACAGCATATTTGATCCTTTTGTGCAGGCCGATACATCGGTAACACGACGTTTTGGTGGCACAGGCCTGGGTCTTTCTATTAGTAAGCGCTTTGCCGAGGCTTTGGGTGGCGGCATTGTGGTTACCAGTGAACCTGGAAAAGGCAGCAACTTCTGCTGCACTGTTCAAACCGGTGACATTTCCGAATTTGAGCTTCTGCCCGCTGAGGAATTAATGCAGCGCGCCGAGGAAACAACCATTGTTACCGGCGTGCATTGGGACTTTCCAGAGAGCCGAATTCTTGTGGTTGATGACGGCGAGGAAAACCGTGAGCTTGTCAAATTAGTGCTTGAAGAAAATGGTTTACAAGTTGATGAAGCATGCAACGGACAAGAAGGTGTCGATTGTGCAATGCGCACTGACTACGATGTGATTCTAATGGACGTGCAGATGCCGGTAATGGATGGCCTTGAAGCCACCCGCAGTTTGCGTGCCAGCGAGGTTGAAACACCGATTGTTGCACTCACGGCTAACGCAATGAAAGGCTTCGAACAGCAATGTCTTGATGCCGGTTATACCAGTTACATGAGTAAACCTATTAACATTGATATGTTGTTGGGTTTGTTGGCGAAATTTCTTGGTGCAACTGAATGCGAGGCACCGCCACAACGCGCTCTTGGCGTTGGTTCTGGAAGCGATGTGCCTACTCTGGACGATTCGGTTGTCAGCACCGGACCGATCATATCGCGACTGACAGATGCTCGTTTTGAGCGGCTGATCGTACAATTTAAGGAACGACTGGATGTGCAACTGGTAGAGATGCAGCGTAGCGCCGATATTTCAGATTTTGCGGAACTGGCAAATCTTGCCCACTGGTTAAAAGGAGCAGGTGGAACAGTCGGCTTCGACGTGTTTACCGAACCTGCCGCTGAGCTGGAGCAAGCTGCGAAGGCAAATGACGTAGAGATGGTTGAGCTTTACCTTGGTGCAGTGCGCAATCTGGCGAGCAGGTTGAGCACAGACATCGCCGAGCCGGGTGATGCACCAGCGCAACAGGCATTTGTACCATTGGCAGCAGCAAATGAAGAAGCAGCAGCCGTTGCGCCGCTAATCTCAAAATTTGCCGCAGACCCTCGACTTGCGCCGCTTATTTCCAAATTCAGAATACGCTTGACTGATCAGATAGCTCAGATGCGAGAGAAATGCGAACAGCAGAAATTTTCAGAACTGGCCGATTTGGCGCATTGGCTGAAAGGCGCTGGAGGCACTATAGGCTTCGATGAATTTACTGAACCGGCCGCCGAGCTGGAAGCATTTGCCAAGCAACACAGACCCGCTGCTGCGGAACAGCTGATCGATCAGCTGGCTGAATTGGCAGAACGTATTCCCACCGACAATACTGCGCGGGTAGTGAACGGCTAGCAATGTCTCTGAACGAACTGGGAATCGACAGCAGCGCAACCATTCTGATGGTCGATGATGAGTCCATTAACATGGAAGTCATCCAGATTTTTCTCCAGGACGCCGGTTACAGTAATTTCGTACTTGAAGATCAGTCTACGCGTGCGATGCACACCTTAATTGAAAGCAAGCCTGATGTCGTTTTGCTTGATCTGAACATGCCCGAAGTCTCGGGCATTGAAATTCTGACTGAAATCAGAAACGACCAGGCACTGAAACACCTGCCCGTCATTATTCTTACTTCATCGACGGATGCCGAGACCAAGATGAAGGCCTTGGAGCTGGGTGCAACTGATTTTCTGGCAAAGCCAGTAGACGCCAGTGAACTGGCGCTGCGATTGCGTAATACCCTGGCTGCGAAAGCCTACCAGGACCAGCTAGCTAACTATGACGCGCTGACCGGCTTGCCTAATCGCGGTCTGTTCAATGATCGGGTGGAAATTGCGCTGAAGCTTGCGGCCCGTAATGAATCTTCCTTAGCGATTTTGAACATAAAGATTGGCCGGTTCAACGAAGTAAAAGACACGCTGGGACAATCGGCGGGTGATTCGGTAATGAAAGAAATCAGTGCGCGCTTGAGTGATTGCGTTCGCGACTCTGATTCTGTAACCGCGGAAGTGGATGATTCTTCCCAGCAGCTGGCACGCATAAGCAGTGACGAGTTCATGCTGCTGCTGCCTAATTTGCGCAGAACAGAAGATGCTGCTGTGGTTGCCGAGCGCTTGGCGAGCTCACTGTCGGCAACAATCACCATTGACACAGCTGAGGTTGCGATTGGCGCCAGCGTTGGCATAGCCGCCTACCCCAATGATGGTGATGACGCTGGTGTGTTGTTTCGAAACGCGGCAAGTGCGGCGAGTTTCGCAGAACAAACCCAGGGTATTAACTACCAATTTTATTCCGAAGAATTCAACCGCCAGTCTCAGCGCCGCCTGCAGGTAGAAGGGCAGCTTCGCAGAGCTTTGGAGCGGGACGAATTCACACTGAATTACCAACCGAAAGTGTATGTTCAAAGCGGTAAAATGTATGGCGTTGAAGCGCTAATACGCTGGAATAACGCCGAGCTAGGCTTTGTGTCGCCCGTGGAGTTTATTCCTATTGCTGAAAATGCAGGGCTTATTCCGGCAATAGGGGAATGGGTTCTGCGCGAAGCTTGTCATCAACAACGCCAGTGGCAGCTAGCGGGCTTTGGCCACATCAATGTGGCAATAAATGTGTCTGTGCAACAATTCCACGAGCCGGGTTTGCCTGAGCTGATTAACAGTATTATCGAAGAGTCCGGTGCTGATACAGAGCGTTTGACGCTGGAAGTCACTGAGAGTGTACTGGCGGGCGACGTCGAAGAAAGTATTCGTGTGCTTAAGGAACTGAAAGCTCTAGGACCCAAACTATCGATTGATGATTTTGGCACTGGGTATTCATCTTTAAGCTACCTGAAGCAGTTTCCAATTGACGAGCTTAAAATCGATAGGTCGTTCATTATTGAGGTAGAGTCGGACCATCGTGATGAGGCGATTGTTAGCACTATTATTTTCCTGGCCCATGCTTTGGGATTAAAAACTGTGGCGGAAGGTATTGAAGAGGAAGGGCAGTTGCGTGTTCTGCGCGAAAAAAACTGCGATATATACCAGGGTTACTATTACGCCAAACCCATGCCAGCTGCTGATCTTGAGCCTTTGCTGATTAAAGATGCGCAGATGGCGGCGAGTGCTTGATGTGAGGTTTGTCCCAGTCTAGCCCGGTGTTAAACCGAGTATCGACTAGCGGGACACGCCGTGAACCCATCCCCGGGGGCTTGATTTTCGACATCCTGTCTCAAACAGTCCCGCTAGCCGATACTCGGTTTACCACCTCAGTGCCACCTCCGTATCTGTCTTTGTTTGCTTTAGCGGCCATATAACTTTTCGGTAAATCCCAAATCACTTCAACGCAAGGTAAGCTCTAGGCTACTCCTATATGATGTGCGCTGGAAAAACAGATGCTCCGATCCTTTATTGTCATAGCGACGCTGATATTGGCCAGTGTATCCGTCGCATCCGATCACGCGCTTGTCCAACCGGTCTCCGATCAACGACTGCTAAATGCCACAAACGATCCCGCCAATTGGATAACCCATGGTCGCGATTATGCAGAGCAACGTTTTAGCCCATTGGCTGAGATCAATACCGAGACTGTGGGCGAGCTTGATTTGGCTTGGTACTACGACTTTGATGACAAACGTGGTTTACAAGCCACGCCCTTGGTGATCGATGGCGTCATGTACGTCACCGCAAGCTGGAGCGTGGTTGTTGCGCTGGATGCGCAGACGGGTGAATTGCTGTGGAAATACGATCCGCAAGTGCCCAGAGAAGAAGCGTACAGATACTGTTGCGGTGCTGTGAATCGTGGTGTGGCTGCATGGGGAGAGTCTGTTTTTGTGGGCACGCTGGATGGACGTTTGATTGCTATTGACCGAGCAACCGGGCAGCCGCGCTGGTCGGTGCTTACAATACCCAAAGGTGAGAACTACTCTATTACCGGTGCGCCTCGCGTTATAAAAGGCAAGGTTATTATAGGCAACGCTGGGTCAGAATATGGAGTGCGCGGCTATGTGAGTGCTTACGACGCGGTAAGCGGTGAGCAGGTTTGGCGTTTTTATACGGTGCCTGGTAATCCTGAGCTTGGGTTTGAAAATTCACAAATGGCAATGGCCGCTGAAACCTGGAAGGGTGAATGGTGGACGTTTGGGGGTGGCGGTACGGTATGGGATTCGCTGGCCTATGATCCTGAGCTGGATTTGCTGTACGTTGGCGTGGGAAACGGAGCACCGCACAGCAAACATATTCGCAGCCCAGGTGGCGGTGATAACCTTTTTCTATGTTCTATTCTGGCGCTGCGACCCGACACCGGTGAGTACGTTTGGCACTATCAGGAAGTGCCGGGTGAAACCTGGGATTACACAGCTACGCAACACATGATACTGGCGGATTTGCCGTGGCAGGGTGAGCAGCGCAAGCTGCTGTTGCACGCGCCCAAATCCGGGTTTTTCTATCTGCTCGATAGAGAAACTGGCGAGCTGTTATCGGCTGAAAAATTTGGTACCCGGGTTAATTGGGCCAGTCACTATGATCTGGACAGCGGTCGTCCGGTGCTGACACCTGGTGCGGACTATGCTTCTGAGCCGTTTATGGTGTATCCGGTTGGGGTTGGCTCACACAACTGGCACCCTATGTCATTTAGTCCGCACACGGGTCTGGTTTATATTCCAGGCCAGCATATTGGCGCTGAGCTAAGTACAGAGACCGACTTTAAGATGGAGGAAAACGTTTGGAATACGGGTGTACAGACGTCTCTTCCTTTTCACAATCAACAACTCAATCGAACATTAAGTGAGGCATTTACAAATGGATTTCTGCTGGCCTGGAACCCGCTTACGCAACAAAAGGCCTGGAAAGTTCCACGCCGATTCATAGGCAACGGTGGGGTATTGAGTACCGCTGGGCAACTTGTTTTTCAAGGTACGGTGGATGGACTCTTTACCGCGCATGATGCAGAAACAGGTGCAGAAATGTTTCGCTACGAAGCTGGCAACGGCATTGTCGGAAGCCCTGTCAGTTATGCTGTCAGCAACACACAATTTATTGCGGTTCCCGTTGCTCGCGGTGGTGGCATTAGTTTGATTGCCGGTTCTGAGTTAAACCCTGCAACCGCAAACGGTCGAATACTGGCATTTACATTGAACGGCAAGGCCTCGCTCCCTAATCCGGAGAGAACTGCATTGGTTGCCGGGCAACCGCCGCCAATGCCTGAGGTCGATGACCAGGTATTGCAGCAGGGACTGGAGTTGTACCATCGTTACTGCAATCGATGTCACGGCTCAGGTGTGGTTAGTGATGGATCAATACCAGACTTGCGTTATCTGGACCCGGTTTGGCATGAGAATTTCGAAGAGGTTGTGTTGAATGGGATGATGATATCGGCTGGCATGCCCCGCTTTGATCAGGTGTTAGATTCTGAAGGTGTGCAGGCAATTCAAGCGTATGTTCTTGATCAAGCGCACCAGGCGCACGACATGCGTGACGGTAATTCGCTATGGCTTAGGGTAAAGCAGAAAATGTACGACGCACTTGCATGGCTACTACTAAGAATGGATGCGCTGGCACAATGACGCGATCAATGTTTCAATACGCGTCACTGCTATTGGAAGTCAAAAATCATGCAAGAAGTTCGAAAGAGTTGCGGTATTGCTCTGCTGTTATTGGTCATACTGTCCTGCACGCCCGTAAGCGAAACTGTCGATCAGATTCAGCCGGTTACGCCAACTGAAAGTGAGCGTCTGAACGAATGGTTCGCAGAAAAATTTGAACAAGAATTGCAAACCAGCCCGGTTGCGCTGACGTTCCTTGGGCGCAAAGAGCAATACGACAAGATTGATGACTACAGCGAAGAAGCAGAGGGCAGGCAGCTGGCATGGAAACGAGACTCTGTTGAGGAAATGGAGCGACTATTTAACTATGAGTTGCTCAACGATGAAGCGAAAACTTCATACGATATATGGAAGTACCAGTATGAAATAGCCGCCGCAGGTCAAAGATTCAATCAGCACGAGTATATATTTGAGCAAATGGGCGGCATGCAATCGTTTCTGCCCAACTTTCTGCTAAATTTCCATAAAGTTGAAAACGAAGCTGATCTTAAGGCATACATCAAGCGCATTGGCGCTGTTGCCGATGCAATCGAGCAGCTTCAGGAAAGGGCCAGGAAAGCGGCCGGAGATGGTATTCGACCGCCGCGATTTGCCTACGAAGGTGCCATTGAGCAGGCTACAAAATTATTGAGTGGCCAGCCTTTTGACGCTGAATCTGCAGAAGATTCGCCACTTTGGTCAGGTTCCAACGCGAAGATCAGTAGCTTGCTAGAAGCAAAAAAGCTTTCAGACGACACTGCTTTAGATTATCAGGGGCAGGTGAAAACGGCTTTGCTGCAGCGTTTCGAGCCCGCGTATCAAACATTGATAAATTGGCTTCGTGACGACAGCGAACGAACGACAGCGCAAGCTCAGGGAGCCGGTAGCCTTCCAGATGGCGAGGCGTATTACAACCACAAGTTAGCGTCTTCTACCACCACCGCTTTATCTGCAAACGAAATCCATGCAATAGGTTTATCGGAAGTTGCGCGGCTTCGCGGGGATATTGAAAAAATCATGAACAAGGTTAGCTTCGAGGGAAGCTTGCAAGACTTTTTTGCTTTTGTACGCAGCGATCCCCAGTTCTTTTTCCCCAATACTGATGAGGGTCGCCAGGGTTATATAGACGGTGCTGAGTTTTATATCGCCTTTATAAAGAAAAAGCTGCCTGACTATTTTGGCTTATTGCCCAAAGCCGATCTGGTAGTTAAACGTGTTGAAGCGTTCAGGGAACAAGATGGCGCGGCGCAGCATTACTATGCAGGTACACCGGATGGTTCGCGCCCAGGAATTTACTACGCGCATTTATCGGATATGAGCGCGATGCCCAGAAATCAAATGGAAGTGATTGCATATCACGAAGCACTTCCTGGGCATCATATGCAAATTTCCATAGCTCAGGAACTTGAGTCAGTGCCGCAATTTCGCACGCAGGCTAGTTTTACGGCGTATGTGGAAGGCTGGGCTTTGTATTCCGAAGTTTTGGCCGGTGAAATGGGCGCCTACGAAGATCCGTATTCCCGTGTTGGTCAGTTATCATCCGAAATCTGGCGTGCGATTCGTCTGGTAGTTGATACCGGTATCCATTCCAAAGGCTGGAGTGAAGAGCAGGCTGTACAGTACTTTATGCAAAACTCTCCTGAACCAGAGGAGAGTATTCGCTCGGAAGTTCGCCGTTATATTGTCTGGCCGGGGCAAGCAACCAGCTATAAGATCGGTATGCTCAAGATTCTGGAGCTGCGTGAAGCCGCTCGATCTGCATTGGGCCAGAGCTTCGACATCAGAGCATTTCATGATCGAGTACTAAGCGGCGGTGCGCTACCTCTTTCTGTACTGGAGCGGCGTGTTAATGAATGGGTTAATGAAGAGCTGGCCGCCGCTAAAGCGAACAGCTAAGCTATAAGAATGCATGGTTGTTCTAAAAGTCGAATCTAACGAGGTGATCATGTCTGATCAGAATAAACAGGAAAAGCTTGAGCGTTTGCGGCAACTGTACGGAGACGCTGGTGGTTCCGATATGCATGACGCTCACTTCCAGCATATTGCCAATATGATCTTCTCAGACGGTGACAGACGGTCACCGCCCTATGCCGGCGTCCCTACCTTATTAGACGCACCGATACGGCAGTATGACACTGAGAAAGGTTCGCTAGCCGATTTGGATGTCGCTTTATTTGGAATACCCATGGATTTGGGCGTCACAAATCGAAATGGTGCGCGATTTGGCCCCAGGGCTTTGCGCACTATCGAGCGAATTGGCCCGTATAACGACGTGCTCAAATGCGCACCTGTGCATGAGATGACGGTAGCTGATATTGGCGATGTGCCTATGCAAAGCCGATTTGACCTTAAACAATCCCATCAGGATATTTACGAATTTACCCAGAGCGTGCTTGCGGATAGCGTAATACCTCTGTCCGTGGGCGGCGATCATTCAGTGACACACCCGGTGCTAAAAGCCATTGGCGCAAGTACGCCGGTGGGAATGGTTCATATCGATGCACACTGCGATACCGGTGGTCCTTATGAAGGCGAGAAGTTTCATCATGGCGGCCCATTTCGAAATGCCGTTCTGGACGGTGTATTGGATCCAGAAAGAACCATACAGATAGGTATACGCGGCAATGCGGAGTACATTTGGGAGTTTTCTGAAGCGTCCGGAATGACGGTTATTCGCGCACATGAAATTAATAAGATGGGTCTGGAAGCTGTTATCGCCAAGGCACGCGAGGTCATTGGCGATCTGCCTTTCTATCTGAGTTTTGATGTAGATGGATTAGACCCGGTGTTTGCACCGGGTACCGGCACACCTGAAGTTGGGGGTTTGAGTTCACGTGAAGCCCTGGCGATTGTTCGCGGAATGGCGGGCGCAAATATTATTGGCGGTGATGTGGTGGAAGTGGCTCCACAATATGATCCAACCACCAATACTGCCCATGTGGCGGCGCAGATGTTGTTCGAAATTTTAAGTTTGATTCAGCTAAACCCAAAGCGGCAGGCAAAATGACCAGCAAAGCTTTTAACGCCGACTACAGCGAGTTGGCTCTGCGTCTTGATGGCGATGTAAATGCTCGTGCTTGGGCTGTTCACGAGCGTGCACTGGAATTGCAACGTCAAGGCGACGACGTAGTATTGCTGTCCATTGGCGATCCGGATTTTCGAACGCCGGATCCAATCATTGATAATGCGGTTAGCCATATGCGGGTAGGTAGAACGCATTATTCCCCTGCATTAGGCGAGCTCAACTTGCGTCGTGCTGTAGCGGACTATGAAACCCGCGTATCGCCGTTTACCTGTAGTGCCGACAACGTCGCTATTTTTCCAGGTGTTACCAATGCGATTTATTCGGTATTAGCGTGTTTGCTGAATGCAGGCGACGGTGTGGTGATTGTTGAGCCTCAGTACGTAGGTTACCCACCCATAACGAATGCCTTAAAGCTTGATGTTCAGTTGGCTACGGCGAAATCAGAAAATTCGTTTGTACCATCGTTTGAAGACATTGTGGCTGCAATTAATGACAACACCCGCCTGGTGTTTTTAAACACCCCGGCAAATCCGACCGGAGCAATCATCAAGAAGTCCACTTTGCGTGCGGTAGCTGATTATTGTTTGCAGCGAAATATCTGGCTGGTTTGCGATGAAGTGTATTCCATGTTTACGTATGAAAAGCAGCACTTGTCACTGCGCAGTGCGGCTGAGCATCTTGATAACATAATTGTGATTGACGGCTTGTCGAAGTCTCACGCTATGAGTGGATGGCGAATGGGTTGGGCTGTGGCGCCAAAGTCTCTTATCCATCACTTGGGTAACTTCTCCACCATGTCTATGTTTGGCTGCCCCCAGTTTATTCAGGATGCCGCTGCATTTGCATTGAATAACGACGAATACTACGTAAAGGAAATGTGTGATCGCTACGCCAAGCGGCGTGACGCCGTGTGCAAGCGTCTGGATGCAATAGCGGGTCTTGGCTACCTTCGACCTGAAGCTGGAATGTTTGTTATGGTGGATGTGCGAAAACACTGTGAGGACGACACTGAATTTGCCTCTAAGCTGCTGGATGCCGAGGGAGTTTCCGTACTACCTGGCAGTGCGTTTGGCCAGGCCACAAGCGGTCACGTACGTTTATCGCTGGTGCAAACCATGGATGTGCTGATGGATGGCTGCAACCGAATACAGCGATTTTGTTCCGACGCTCCTTAGCTACTTAAGCAGAAAGTCTCTGGCTTCGTTCAACTTGCTGGCGAGATAATCATTGCCCCCTCGATCAGGGTGTAATTTCTGCATTAGTACGCGATGCGCTGCAATAATGTCGGCCTTGTCGGCGGACTCGTCCAGCCCCAATATTGCCAGGGCCTCGTCCTGGTTCATGCCATCAGGGTGAACCTGGGAGTTACTTTCTGACTGCTCCGCTGACTCAAAGTCCTGCTCAAATCGTTGTTCCATATAGCTTTCCAGCAAGCGCGCCGAATCGTAGTCATGCAAACCGTAATAACTTAGCAGCTCTTGCAGCTGCGCCTGATCGAGGTCTGACAATTGTCTGCCTTCGTGCGGCCCTTGCAGAATGTCGCCATTGAATTCCCCGGTATCGTGATTCAATTGCATGGCAAGATAGTCTGACTCTACCGATGAAGTGGATTTTGCGCTGGAACCTGATGCATAGCGCTTATACATTGCCGCCAGCAGCGGTACATTTTGCAAGGCGAAGAATAGAAGAGGACGAATTAGCGGCAGCAGCGCGGCAAGAGCTGCGCCTACCCAGTGCATTCGGCCACTGGCCGCGAGTACAACGAGTATACCAACAGTCGACCACAGCAACATTTTCCTAGTAAGTTCTTTGCGTTTTCTCGGGTTGCTGACCGACCTGATCTGAAACCACATGATCACTGCAAACAATGCCAAAGCAACAAGTAGAATTCTTGACATACCGATCCCTACTTTACTTGCTGGCTCAGCCGCGCCAATCTGGGTTTATCTTTGCTGAGTTTTAATAAGGCTTTCCGACCACCACTGGCATACACTGCTACCGCCGATAGCAACTCCGTTAAAAACTCGGCACTGTTTTCGTCAAGCTGGCAATACGCACCGCCACTGCGCTGTGCAATAGTTTCAAAGATTGTTGCTACTCGCGTGTCTCTGCCTTCCTGAAAGACGAACACCGGTGTGTTCAGTAAGGCCAATTTCCCGGCCAGTGAATACAGCGGGCCAGCGGTTTCTTCACAGGCGTCACCAATAAAGACCACTGCCTGAATCCGCTGTTTACGGGTTTCCTTTTCTGCGTGGCGTAAGGTGCGGGCAATCTGCGTTTGCCCACCCATACAGCGCACGGAATTCATCTTTCTTTGTAAATCCTCACCGCAGGTCAGCCAGGGGCTTGCACGAAACTCATCAAACCCGCGGAAGAAGCATACGGACATGGAAAGACCGCCCAGCTTCGATGCGGCGCGAAACATGTGACTCTGTAAATGGCAGGCTGTATCCCAGGTGGGCTGTCGGCTGGCTGTGGCGTCAATTGCGAACAGCAATCGGCCGCCCGCGCCATCTGCTTGTGCAGGCAGACGATTTTTTACGTCACCAAGAAACCGATCAATATCACGTTTACTGGACTTTTTTGCGGGGAGTTTGCTCTTCACGGTGGGTACTTAGAATGTATCAAAGCCACCATTAACGGGTAAATTCTGGCCGGTCACCCACGCCGCTTCGTGAGAGCAAAGATAGGTAATGGCAGCGCCCACATCATGTCCTGTACCCGGCCGAGCAACCGGTGTGCGCGCTAGCAAAGATTCGAAATACGCTTTCAAATGTTCATCACTTGTTTGCGCAGCATTTTCCATTAAGCCTAAAGAGACTGTATTGGCTGTAATCCCGTTGGGGCCTTCTTCCACAGCAACACATCGGGTAAATTCCAGCCCGGCGGCTTTTGCCGAGGCGTAAATAGATAGCCCAGCGCCACCTTTGCGGCCTGAGTCAGAGCTGACCGTCACTATGCGTCCCCAGCCATTTTTTCGCATAGCGGGTAATACTGTGCGAACTCCGTTCATAACACCGAAAACGTTTAGGTCAAATTGCGCCTGCCAGGACTCGGGTCTGCTGTCAGCAAAATGTGCGAAGTGATCGCCAGGTTCAGACACTCTTACAATACCTGCGTTATTGACCAGAATATCAATGTCGCCAACAGATTCAATCGCCGCCGAAAAATCTTCCAGACTGGTAACGTCGAATGCCAATGGCGCCGCCTTAAAGCCCTCGGATTGCAACTGTTCGGCTGTACGGTTCGCACTCTTTTCGCTGATATCGTTCGTTACAACACTGGCGCCAGCGCTGGCCAGGCAGCGAGCAATGCCCACGCCCATGCCACGTCCGGCACCGGTTATCAGTGCTGTCTTACCGCTCAGATCAAACATAGATTACTTCCAATACCTCACGCATGCCACTTAAGCGCCGTGCCAATCAATAAGAATCGCTCCTTGCTCCGCAGCACTTCTCGCCAGCGCTTCGGCGCTTTTTCCAAACCTGGCTTCTACTTCGTCACGCTTTATTTTCAGAGTAGGCGTTAACATGCCATTTTCTATAGTCCATGGTTCAGCCGCCACAATAACTGCGCCAATGCGCGCGTGTTTATCTATTGTGTCATTAACACGCTGTGCCTGATCTTTTAGCACCTGGGTTGTGACATCCTTATCCTGCTGCATCGCTCGCTCAGACAGAACAACAACCATCACGGTTTTGGAGTAGCCCCGTCCTAACAAACAGAGTTGTTCTACATCCTGGCATTCTGCGAACTCGCCCTCAATGGGTGGCGGAGCAACGAACTTGCCCTGAATGGTTTTAAAGTAATCCTTCACCCGGCCAGTAATATAGTAAAAACCATCTTCATCCATCTTCGCCTTGTCGCCAGTATGTACCCAGCCGTCAACGAAGGTTTCCGCGGTTTTCTCTGGATTGTTGTAGTAACCCGGTGCAAGGCCGGTCGATTTAACACAGAGCTCACCATCATCAAGAATTTTTGCTTCAACGCCGTCAATAAGCTTGCCAATGGAGCCAACGCGGCGGTGCTCGGGCGAATTGCCAATCAGTCCCATTGCTTCGCTTTGTCCGTAGCCTTCAAACAGAGTAATACCTATGCTTTCGTACCACTCAATCAATGCAGGCGGCGTAGGTGCCGCAGCGGTGAGCATATACTCGGCTTCATGCAGTCCTAGCGCGGCCTGCAAAAACTGCTGCGTGCCTTCCTTGTCTTGTGCAAGAGCGTCGTTCAGTGCTTGCTGACCACCTAGCTTGGCCAATATTCCTTGATGCAACTGTTCCCACACTCTGGGAGCGCCGAAGAAAAAGGTTGGTTTGGTGTCTGCCATGTCTCTGGCGAGAGTGCTTAAATCTTCGTTAAACGTCACTTCACCACAATGCACCAGGCTCTGTATCCAGACCAATTGTCTTTCCGCAATGTGTGCCAATGGCAAATAGGAAAGAAAGCGTGCTTCAGACTTCATCTGGAATGCTTCACCGGTGCGCTGCATGGGAATCAGCATAGAGTCATGATTTTGCATAACCCCTTTTGGCAAACCAGTGGTGCCGGAAGTAAAAGGCAAGGTTATCAAGTCCTTCCGGTCTACCTTGTAGTCGGGCGCCTGACCTCGGAAATCTTTTAGTACGTCATTCCATTGAATGTGATCAACGCCTGGATCAACGCCGGGCAGTGCAATAACCACAATATCCTGCGGCAGTATCTGCTTGATGCTTTCCCAGTTGGCGGCCTCGCCTACAACAATTGCCCGTGCTTTTGTGAAATCAAGTATGTAGTGCGCCGTGTCGGCTAACATGGTGGTAAACAGCGGTGCTGACACATTACCCGAGCACACCATTGCCATGTCCGCCAGCATCCAGTGCGCTCGGTTCTTTGACAATACGCCCATGACCGTTCCGTGCTCATCGTGCTGAGCAGAGCCAAAATGTTTCTCCATCCACGCACCCACTGCATGCGCTTCTTCGCGTGCCTGCTGCCAGGTCCATGTCGTAAACTCATCACCTTTGCGATCGCGCAACCAAATGCGATCACTGTGTTGATCAGCGTGGTGGTCTAAATATTCACTGATGGTGGGTAAAATCACCGGGCTTGCTGTGGTTGATGTTTCATTCATAAACCTGTCTCCATTCTTGGTCGTTCAAGCAATAATTTGTTGCGCGAGTTACTGTTGCATTGTACGCGGTTTGCGCAAATGCGCCATTAAACCGGCCCCGGATCCTCGCCAGCCAACACTTTCTGCCAAATCTCTTTCCCGAATATTTGCTCAACCAGCGGCCCTTGATCGGGTGCGGCCCTGAGCTCATTACCACCCTCTATCGCAAGGCTTTGACCGGTAACCCAGCTGGCTTCAGGACCGGCCAGATAACGCACGCCTGCCGCGATATCCGCAGGTTCGCCCAGCCGTCCTAAGGGTTTCTGGGCAGAGAATTGCTTTACCACATCGTCGTTTTCAAATATGGCCTTAGTGCATTGCGTGCGTGTAAGCCCGGGCCTGACGGCGTTTACCCGGATATTGTAGCGGGACAATTCTTCAGCCAGTTGCCTGGTCAAGCCTTCCAGGCCGGCTTTCGCGGTGCAGTAGGCGGGTAGCCAGGGAAAGGCTAATTTTGCGGCATCTGATGAGATTACAACAATGCTGCCTCCACCAGCCTTAACCATATGCGGAACACAATAACGCACCGCCAGAAAACACGACAGAATGTTTAGTTTTATGTCCTCCATAAACGTTTCTGCGCAATGAGTTAGCAAAGGTCGAATAGCGCCGCCACCTACGGTTGGCACACATATGTCCAATGAACCAAATCGTTCTGTGGCCTTGCTGATCGCTGATTGCACGTCTTGTTCACATAAGGCATCACCTGCCACAGAATAGATTTGCGCATCAGGTAACTGCTGTAGAAGCGACATGCGGGTTTCATTGAGCATATCGGAGTTTCGCGCCATCAACGTGATGGCGGCGCCGTCTTTCGCCAGGGCGGCAGCCACTGCGCTACCAATGCCACCGGATCCTCCAGTAACAAAGGCGTGCTTGCCTTCAAGTGTTTTTTCATCGCTCATAGTTGACCTGCTGGGTGGCTTCCAGTTCAGGGTCTATTCTAAGAGAATCAGGCGTGTTGTGACCTTATCGATTGGCCATCATTTGCAGCGTTTATTGCGCTAACTGTTGCATCCTCAGCCATGACAGCAAGCTGCACACGATTACGGCCGTTTTCCTTCGCTTTATAAAGGGCTGTGTCAGCACGACTCAGAAGCTGTTTCGCATCGTGTTTATCGTCTGCCAGTGTGGTAGCAACGCCAATGCTGATGGTAACCGCTGTCTCCTCACCCGGAGCATAGGGCAATTTTAACTGTTCAACGCCTTGTCTGATTTTTTCAGCAACGATTGCCGCATTTTCCAAGGGCGTGCCGGGCAGTAAGACCACGAACTCTTCACCGCCAAAGCGTGCAACTATATCGGCGGGGCGCCTAACATTGTTCTGCATGTTTTCTGCAATTGTTTTCAAACACCGATCACCCTTAATGTGACCGTTCGTGTCGTTGTATTGCTTAAAGTTGTCGATGTCGATCATCAACAGAGACAATTGGGATTTGGCGCGTCGCGCAATCAGAATTTCCCGATCAAGCGCACTGTCCAGGCTACGCCTGTTGGCCAGCCCGGTTAGGTGGTCGTGAGTAGCGTGTTGCCAGATCGAAGCGGCCATTGCGTCACTAATGCGCGCAAAGTAATTGCCAACAAATGTGCTTGCAAGAATAAATGCAATTAGAAAAGCAGCGCGGACTATACTGCGTTGGTCAACGTTGTAACCATGCGTGGAAAATTCTACGCCATTGATGTGAGCGATGGCAAAAGAACTGATTATAATGGTGCAGAAGACTGCGCAGAGTATTCCCGCTCGTTGGCCATGTATCAGTGTGCCAAGCAGTGGTATGAAAGGAGCGATGACTATTACCGGGCCATCCAAACCACCCGATAGCAAACCCAACAGGGCTAACAAGCTGGTTAAAATGCCCAGTAATATGACGGCCGCGTAACGAGTTGAAAAGCCGAGTTTTACGGCTGTGAATAAAGTTAGCAGGCCGACCAGTGCAATGGGGCCAACGTACAAGGAATTTCCAGCGCCCACCATGATTGTGCGCAACAGTATCAGGCTGCCCACAATAACCGCGAGTGTCCCGGTAACCCACAGCAGCTGCCTGCGCCGAGCGGTGTTCAGGAAATCGTAAATTTCAGCCTCGGGAATTTC
>CAYGSL010000066.1:0-17288 GCA_964352475.1 uncultured Pseudomonadales bacterium
TTGTTTACCAACGCGGGAAGTCCCTGATCACTGGTGGGATAATTGAAGTTATCCATGCGATACAAATTCAACGCGGTCTCGATAGATTTGAAGTCAGCGTGCGCTTTTTGAATTCGGGCATCGTCAACGCGATTCAGCACTTGTGGTGCAACCAGGCTTACGAGAATACCCATGATAACAACCACTACCATTATTTCTATCAGGCTGAAGCCCGCTTGTTTGTTCATACTATTACCTCCGAAAAAAGTGACGGCTTGGTCTACTTGTCTGTTAATCATCAGGCGACCAAATTGTTAAGGCTGAAAATAGGCATAAGAATGGCGAGTACTATTAGCAATACCACCACGCCCATAACCACAATCATTACTGGCTCAAGAATACTCATCATTGCATTGGCGGTCATTTCCAGTTCGCGTTCCTGATTAAGGGCCGCGCGGCCAAGCATGGCTTCCAGTTCACCGCTTAGTTCGCCGCTGGCTATCATGTGGACCATCATTGGTGGAAACTGATCAGTTTTTTCCAGTGCTTTGTGAAGGCTCATTCCTTCCTGTACTTGTACGGCCGCGGCTTCTACTGACTCGCGTAGAATACGATTATGCAGAACCTCAGCGGCGATACGCATTGCCTCTAGCAGCGGTACACTTGATGCGATCAAGATGTTGAGCGTGCTGGCAAAACGGGCAGATTCTGCGTTTCTGACCAATTCACCCACTAATGGCATTTTGAGTTGTAAGGCATGCCAGGCACGCAGAACATTGGGTTTGCGTAAGGCAAGTCTGGCTGCAACAGCCAGAGCAGCGATCGCGAGTAAAGTTAAGGCGCCCCATTCGCGCAGATAATCGCTGCAGGCAATTAGAATTTTGGTGAGTGTAGGCAGTTCGGCCTGGCTGTTCTGAAAAATTCGGATCAGGTCGGGAACAACGTAAACCATTAAGCCGCCGACCACCGCGAACGCGACCAACACGACTATGACTGGATAGACCATGGCCATTTTTAGTTTTTGTTGTGTGTACTGGCGTGCTTCGGTGTAGTCGGCAAGTCTTTCCAACACAACACCCAGGAAGCCGGAATGCTCGCCGGCTTTGACCATGGCGCGATACATGTCGTTGAACACTGCCGGGTAGTCTGCCAGTGCGTATGCCAGGGAGTGACCTTCCGTAACGCGTGAGCGCACATCCAGCAACAGACCTTCTACTTTGGGTCTACGACTTTGCTTGGCGGCAGCGCGCAGACTTTCATCGATTGGCAGGTTGGACTGGATCAAAGTGGCCAAATGTCGGGTGAGTAACACCAACTCTGCAAATCGAATTTTGCGATTGCTTCCACCCGCACTACTGGTGGCGGTTTCCCTGCCTTCTTTTGCGACCTCAACTGCTATTGGTTTAAGTTTTTTTTCTCTAAGCTGCGAGCGAATATTGCGTTCACTGTCGCCTTCAAGAACGCCTTTTACTTTGCGTCCCGAACCGTCAAGCGCTTGATAGCTAAAAGCGGGCATTGTGTCAGGCCGCGGCGGTTACGCGCACCACCTCTTCAACCGATGTTTCGCCGGCCAGTATGCGATCGCGTCCGTGCTCGAATATGCCTTGGGTTGCTGTTCTCGCGTGCGCGTGCAAGTCTTGCTCATTGGCGCCATCGTGAATCATGTGACGAATTTGATCATCAATCATTATGAGTTCATAAATACCCGTCCTGCCTCTGTAGCCAGATTGATTGCAAGCGCGGCACTGGCCTGCTTTGTAAAGTGTGGCACCTGCGGGCAAGCTATTCAATTTAAGCAATTCCAGCGTTGGCATTTCTGGTTGGTAGGCAACGCGACATTCTGTGCACAGTAGGCGTACTAACCGTTGAGCCATTACGGCAACAAGACTGGAAGACAAAAGAAAAGGTTCCACACCCATGTCATTCAAACGGGTGATCGCTCCAATAGCGGTGTTGGTATGCAATGTCGATAACACCAGGTGGCCAGTCAAACTCGCCTGCACGGCAATTTCCGCTGTTTCAATATCGCGAATTTCACCCACCATTACCACGTCAGGATCTTGCCGAAGTATCGCACGTAAGCCTCTGGCGAAGGTCATGTTAGCCTTGGGGTTAACTTGTGTCTGCCCGATACCTGGCAACATGTATTCAATGGGATCTTCGATGGTTAAGATATTGCGACTGGTTTCATTGATATGGGTGAGACCAGCGTACAAGCTTGTCGTTTTGCCTGAACCAGTTGGGCCAGTGACCAAAATGATGCCATGCGGATGCAACAGAGCTTTACGGTAATTGCCCTCCACTTCCGCGCCCATCCGGAGTTGTTCCAACTGCAACTGCCCGGCCTGTTTATCCAATAAGCGCAACACAACTCGCTCACCATGCACCGACGGTATGGTAGACATTCGAATATCGACGGCGTGACCCGCAACGCGGACTGATATCCGACCATCTTGCGGTACACGCTTTTCGGCGATATCCAGTTTGGCCATCACTTTCAAGCGAGAGACTAGTAATGTGGCTAATGCACGTTTAGGTGTTAGCACTTCTTGCAACACGCCATCCACGCGAAACCTAACCACCATTTGATCTTCAAAGGTTTCAATATGAATATCAGATGCTTGCTCACGAATCGCCTGTGATAACAGCGCATTGATTAAGCGAATTACCGGCGCGTCTTGATCACTGTCCATCAAATCACTGGTCGCCGGAATTTCATCAGCTAAACGACTTAGGTCCAGGTCGTTGTCCAGGCCTTCAGCCACCATACTGGCTTCGTTATCACTGGTTTGATAGTACTGGGTCAAGCGCGCTCGAAAATCGTCTTCCTGCAATTCCTGGGTGTTGAAATTAAATCCAACCAGGCGCTGCACTTCAAGAAATGTGGTCAGCGATAACGTTGGCAGGTGGTATAGCAATGGCACTTCATCTTCGGTGTCAAGCAGTACGCCTTGTTCACGCGCATAGCTGAAAGGCAAAGGCCGAAGCTTTGGCGTTTGCTCTTCGCCTTCCGTGAGTTCAGGGTTAACCATGTCGTTCAAGCGCTTACTCTACGATGACTTCAGCGCCATTGTCAGGCACGCGTGATTGCTGAAGCTGACGCAATTGTTCTTCCCATTCCGGCAATAGCGGCAGCTTCTCAGTGTCTACCAGGTCTACGCCACGTAGTTTACGATTAAGTTGTTGGGTTCGAATGTACTTGTACTTCTCAGCGGTAGCACCACTCAGCGTCACGGAATCACGCATAATGGTGGCTTTGAGGAATACGTAGAGGTTAGTTTTATTAACCGAGGTGCCGGTTGAACGAAACAATCGGCCCAATATAGGAATGTCACCCAGCAGAGGCACCTTACGAAGTGTTTCCTGAACCTCATCTTTGATCAGGCCACCTAATACAATAATTTCTCCGTCTTTTGCGAGAACCGTGGCACTAACAGACCGTTCGTTGGTGATAATGTCAGACGCCACTGTGCCAGTAAGACTACTCACCTCTTGCTCAATTTCCAGAATGACCGAATCGCCTTCATTGATGCTGGGTGTTACGTTCAAACTGATGCCGACGTTTTGACGCTCAATAGTTTGAAACGGATTGTTTACGCCGTCACCCGATGCATTGGTAAAGCTGCCTGTCAAAAATGGTACGTTTTGTCCCACAGAAATGGAGGCGGGACTATTATCCAGCGTTAACAGGCTTGGTGTTGACAGAATATTGGCTTCGGTATCTTCCTCAAGGGCATTGATCAGTACGGCGAAACTGGTGCCATTTTCATTTAGTTTACCAATACCAAACGTTTGACCAATATTATTCGCCAAGGCTCCAGCCAGATTGATTAGCCCGTCATCTGGCGTGGTCGTTGTTGTGGTACCGCCTTGCGGTGTGGTCACGGTCGTGGTTGTGTCCTGCCCATTATCCAGCGCGGCTGCACCAATACTGGTGAGCAATCCATCTCCATTTGACGAACTGCCAAAACCGGCGTTTTTATCCGCCGCAACCCATTGCACACCCAGATCCTTGTTATCGATAGCCTGTAACTCGACAATGATCGCTTCAACTAACACCTGCGCCCTGCGAATATCCAGGCGTTCAATCATTTCCTCAAGTGTGCTCATAATTGCTGCATCTGCCGTGACGATCAGCGCATTGGTCGCTTCATCGGCTTCAATCGTGGAGCTACCCCCTCTGTTGGCCGCACCACTGTTCGGATTTGCACCGGGCTTGGCCGCCTGCAGTTTCGCCATGTTTTGTACAACTTTGCTTAGCACTTCAGCAAGCTCTTTGGCTTTGGCGTACTTAAGATAAATCACCCTGGCGTTGCCGCTTTGATCCAAGGGTGAATCCAGGTGAGTGATTAAAGACCGAATTCGAAGGCGTTCTGCTTTATCACCGGTCACCAATACCGTGTTCGTGCGAGTATCAGCGACCAAACTAACCCGTGCCGCGGATGCATCTTTGCTGGTGTCCGTTTTCTCAAGGTTCTCTAGCAGTCGAACCACTTCTTCAGCGGCCGCGTGCTTGAGTTTGACTACAGTAGTGCTTTGATCAGCTGATCGATCCATTTGAGAGATAACTTCGCGTATACGATAGATGTTCGCCGCGGAATCAGAAATGATAATGGAGTTGCTTGGCGCATAAGCCGCCATATGGGCTTGCTGCGGCACCATTGGCCGTAAGATAGGAATCAATTTCGCCGCGGCAACATTCTTAAGTTGAATCACATGCGTCACTATTTCACCGCCGCTACCGCCGGATACTGGTACCGGTAGTGAGCGAGCATCTTTGGTGGGCACTATTCGTATCACATCGCCTGATTTAACGGCGGCAAAGCCATGCACATCCAAAATAGAAAGGAACAAATCATAAAGTTCTTCGGTATTAACCGATTTGGTCGAAATTACTTTAACTTTGCCCTTAACTTTGGGGTCAACCACGATTGTCATGCCGGTCGCATCTGCAACAAACTTCACCAACTCATTAATTTCAGTTTCATTGAAATTAATCTTCCATTGGTCTGCAACGGTCAGCGGCGTAAAAGTTAGCCACAAAGCGGCTAGCATTGCCCTTCCACAAGGAGCAACTAAAGCCTTTAGTGTTGAGTTCTTTCTATCGTATTGCATTTTCATTATCTGCTTTAAGATTCATTGTCGTCGCCAACGTCATCCAGTGATACGACGAGACTGATACTTTCACCGTTGCGCGTAATGTCAAAAGACGCTTCGGTCTCACTGCGCAAAGTCTGGAACACACTCATTGCATTCGACACATTATCCAGGGCTACACCATTGACCGCCTTCACAATGTCGTTGGTTTGCAAACCCAACTGTTCAAACTGCTCTTTATCCTTGCTTGGCCTTACCTTGTAACCAATCAATTCGCCATTCTCACGAGCTTCCGAGATGCGCACAATGTCAGTAATCGACATTGGGTTTTCCAGCAGCCGCTGGCGCATGCTGTTAGTCACCGCTGTTCGATTCTGATCGGCAGATTCTACGCTTGGCTGGGGCGTCGCTGCTCTGGCGGCTGTTCTTCGCTGATCAAACAGATAGAGAGACTCTACGTTGCCGGCATTGTCGATCAACACTCGATCAAGCAACAATCGTCGTAACACGACCCGACCACGAACTGGCAACTTGTCGCCGATTGCGTACTGTTGCTGTTTACCCTGGTAAGTAATCACGGCGCGGCTGTTTTTTTCGGTATCTGATTCAATAATGCCATTCAAGGTTAGCTGCAATCGCGTTTCCTTGGCATTGCTCTCCGCATCACTTAAATCAGTTATGGGTTCAACTGGGGCGGTCACCGTTACCGGCCCACCCTTACCAAATAATTTCCAGCTTTTGACCGCAGCCGGGTCAACGCTTATGCTGGCAGACGCCTGTTGACCAGGCATTTGACTGGATTGGCCGATAATCTCGGAAGCAGCGGGAGGCACAGTTTCTTCGCTTGAAAACAACGACCAAATCAAAGTGATCACCCCATACAACAACCATATGAGCAAAGCCCAGACCAATATTCGTTGAACCGTCTGTTTGGGCAGCTTGGCATACAAGTGTGCAAACTTTGCTGACGCAGTTCGCACCCATTGTTCAAGTGACTGTAGCTGTGCCGAAGCTGCCATAGATGAGTACTAATTAGTCGCCATGCGATCGATTATTAAACAGGCGAATTGCCTGACGGTATTCTCCGCTGTTTTTCACCGGTAATGCGGCCTAAAACGTTGAAAAAGGCGGCACAAAAAGCCAGTACGGACCACTAATGTTAGCAGTTTCACTGAGCTTCATCTGATGGAAGCGGAATATAACCACACAATTATGACAATACTCAGTCAGAGGCGTTCAACACCAATTTTCAATCGCCAAGCGCCTTACTTCCGACGGAATTTTGGTCAATAGAGGACGATTGCAATCTCTGTGGTTACTTAACCCACCAGACCCAGCATTACGCCTGCGGCAACCGCTGAGCCGATTACGCCGGCAACATTGGGCCCCATCGCATGCATCAGCAGGTAATTATGCGGATTTGACTCAAGTCCGACTTTATTTGACACCCTCGCCGCCATTGGTACCGCTGACACACCAGCCGAGCCGATTAGCGGGTTGACCGGTGTGCTGCCAAATTTATTCATCAATTTAGCCATCAACACTCCGCTTGCCGTGCCTATAGCAAACGCGACAATGCCTAGCAGCAAAATGCCCAGCGTTTTACCGTCCAGAAATTGCTCGGCATTCAGTTTGGAACCAACGCCCAGCCCCAGGAATATGGTAACAATGTTGATCAGCGCGTTTTGTACAGTATCGCTAAGCCTATCGACCACGCCGGACTCACGCATTAAATTGCCCAGGCAAAACATACCCAGCAACGGGGCAGCACTTGGCAATAACATGGCCACCAGAATCAACAAAAGGAGTGGAAAAAGGATCTTTTCAGCAGGGTTAACCTCGCGCAACTGGGTCATAACGATGCTGCGTTCTTGTTCGTTTGTTAAAGCCCGCATAATGGGAGGTTGAATCAATGGCACCAGCGCCATGTAGGAGTAGGCGGCGACGGCAATCGCACCCAGCAATTCAGGCGCAAGTTTACTTGCAACGAAGATAGCCGTTGGGCCGTCGGCGCCGCCTATGATGCCAATGGCCGCCGCTTCCTGAATGCTGAAATCCAGAATACCGAAACTTGATAAGGTAACCGCGCCAATCAGCGTAGCGAATATTCCAAACTGGGCAGCCGCGCCCAGAAACAGCGTTTTAGGGTTGGCCAAGAGTGGGCCAAAGTCAGTTAACGCCCCTACTCCCATAAAGATTATTAACGGGAACACGCCGGTCTCAATACCAATATGGTAGATGTAGTACAACACGCCACCCGGGCTTAACAGCTGACCTGCCGCATCAATGACAGGCGCATCGCTAAATCCGGCACCGGGAATGTTAACCAGTATCGTGCCAAAACCAATGGGCAACAGCAGCAAGGGCTCAAATCCCTTGCGAATGGCCAGATACAACAACAGCAGGCCTATGATCATCATCAAGAGCTGCCCACCACTAATTTGGCTAAGCCCGGTGGTGTGCCACAACACCAATAAGGAGTCCATCGAGACGCCCCCTTAACCCAGGCTGAGCAAAGGCTCGCCAACCGATACGCTGGCGCCCTGTGCGACGTGCACTGTTTGTACCGTACCGGCCTTATCTGCGCGAACCTCTGTTTCCATTTTCATTGCTTCAAGAATCATCACAACGTCACCGGCTTCAACACGGTCACCCGGACCCACATCCACTCGGAATATATTGCCCGCTAATGGCGCACTCAATGTGCTGGGTTCTGCCGAAGCGGGCGCTGGCGCAGCTGCGGCCGCCAGTACAGCCGGCTGGGGAGCAGCAACAATACTATCTATCGCACCCCCTTCCTGCACAACCACCTGATACGCTTGCCCATCTACGCTCACGGTATAGCTTGCGACGCCTGATGATGTTGCTGCGTCACTGGCGGCTACCGCCGGCATGGCATCGGAATCGGCAGTTACGTCATCGGGGTGCGGTTCAAATGCCGAAGCATCACCGCGATTAGCCAGAAACTTAAGACCGATCTGCTGGAAAAGCGCATACGTTAGAACATCGTCTGTCGCATCATCGCGCAAGGTAATGCCTTTCTCTGCAGCCACTTCCTTTAGCTCGGCTTGCAAACTGTCAAATTCCGGCTCGATCAGATCAGCCGGCCGACAAACCACGGCTTCGGCGCCCTCCAATACGCGGCTTTGCAATTCGCTATCAACAGGTGCAGCTGTTGCTCCGTATTCGCCTTTTAAAACACCAGCGGTTTCTTTGGCGATTGATTTGTATCGCTCGCCAGTCAAAACGTTTAGCACGGCTTGTGTACCAACAATTTGCGATGTAGGCGTCACCAGCGGGATATAGCCAAGATCAACCCGAACTCGCGGAATTTCTGCGAGCACCTCGTTCAAACGATCGCTCGCACCTTGCTCACGCAGCTGATTCTCCATGTTGGTCAACATACCGCCCGGTACCTGGGCCACTAATATGCGAGAATCCACACCTCTGAGCGCGCCCTCAAATTTTGCGTATTTCTTGCGCACATCGCGAAAGTAGGCGGCAATTGCTTCCAACTTTTCAATATTCAGGCCGGTGTCTCTGTCGGTACCCTCAAGAATCGCCACCACGCTCTCAGTGGGTGAATGGCCATAGGTCATGCTCATGGAAGAAATCGAGGTATCAACATTATCTATGCCGGCTTCGACTGCCTTCAATATGGTCGCAGTGGATAAGCCGGTAGTTGCATGACAATGCATATGAATGGGAATGGCCAAGCTGGACTTTAGCTGACTGACTAACTCAAACGCCTCATAGGGTCGGAGCAAGCCGGCCATGTCCTTAATAGCAAGGCTCTGAGCGCCCATGTCCTCAATTTCACGCGCTAAATCAAGCCAGGTCTGCAGGGTGTGGACCGGGCTTACGGTGTAGGAAATCGTGCCTTGGGCGTGTTTGTCGTTTTGAAGCACCGCTTGTAGCGCTGTACGCAAATTCCGCGGATCATTCATGGCATCGAACACGCGGAACACATCAATCCCATTGACGGCGGCACGCTCGACAAATTTTTCCACCACGTCGTCAGCGTAGTGTCTATACCCCAGCAAATTCTGGCCACGAAGCAACATTTGTTGCGGTGTTTTCGGCATCGCTTTTTTCAGTTCCCGGATTCGATCCCATGGATCTTCACCAAGATATCGAATGCATGAGTCAAACGTTGCACCACCCCATGACTCCAGAGACCAGTAACCCACATCGTCAAGCGCCGCTGCGATGGGTAACATGTCGTCAATCCGAAACCGCGTAGCAAGCAGGCTTTGGTGTGAATCACGTAAAACAACATCGGTGATGCCGAGAGCTTGGCTGATAGTCATATTAAGGTCTGTTCGTCTTGTTCTAGGGAGTGAAGTTTTTGGTCAGCGCCGCGCGCCAGTCTACTGAGTGCCGTCTCGATTGCGGTGCCTGTGCAACGCTGCGGTAATGGCAGCGACATGCCGGCGATCAAGTGCTTGTTGCTGCGTGCGTTTAGGTTGAGCTGCGAAGCGCTGCACCAATGCAGACATTGCACTCGTTGCTAATACCAGCAAACTTAAAAACACAAACACCACCCCCATGCCATACAGCAAGAGGTTTACACCTTGGGAAATGAGAGTGGGTTCCGACATGGCGCTAAATTTAGCACGCCATAAAAAGAAAGCCCACCAAAGGTGGGCTTAAAGCATTTTTTCTGTCGGCCTGGACAGGGAGTGTTTCGGTTGAAACTGCTCCGTTGCTGTTAAAGATGATCTACTTGGAGATATCCTCTACAGCTATGGTGCCCAGAAGGCCGAGAGAAACCAGCAACATGGCTGTCATCACGGTGGATGTCATCATGAGACTTCTCCTCTTCAGTTTCAGTGCTCAGCCAATATATGGCCGCGGTATAAATAACTCAAATGTATTTAGATCATGTATAATATTCTTTTAGGTTATATCACGATTATTATTCGTTAACTATCATAGGGTTATGAGATTCTTATGGACATCCCTCTAGCAAAGATCGACCTTAATCTGTTGGTTGCCCTCCGCACGTTGATGGAAGAACGCAGCGTCACTCGGGCAGCGGAAAGACTGTTTATAACCCAGCCAGCGATGAGCAAGACCTTGCAACGGCTGAGAGAACTGTTTCAGGATGAGTTGTTTACGCGCTCATCTCGGGGGTTGGTTCCCACCCCCAGAGCGCTGGAGCTGGAAAAAGGCGTACAACAGGCGCTGGAGTATATGGAATCCACCATCTTCAGCGCTGAATTCGACCCCGCAACTGCAGAAGGTGAAATTCATATTTGCGCGCCGGAAATGTTCATCATCTCCGCGATTCCAAAACTGACCGCGCAGCTGGCGGACCAGGCACCGGGTGTATTGCTGCAATCCAGGAATCTGCTGGATGGTTATGTTGACTTGTTGGCCCATGGTTCTCTGGATTTCAGTATTTACGTCAACCAACACCTGGGGGAAGAATACGCCACCTACCCTATTCTGGCAGGAATACCCAGCGTCTGGCTGCCGGCAGATCATCCCTTGGCAGAGAAGCATGAACTACAGATATCCGATCTTGTTGGTATGCCATCAGTCAGCGTATTTTTGCCAGGGTTTTCGCAGGCCGAATTGAATACCCTCGCAGCCTTGTTTGCGGAGCACGGCGTTAACCTTCAACAGCCTCTGATCCAGACTACCCAGCTGCTGATCGCGATGGAGGTTATAACCCGCAGGAACGCCTTTATGCTGGGGCCAGATATGCTCGATGACTCCCAACTCGCGAACAACAACGTAATATCCAGGCCCTTGGCAGAGATGTCGATTCGCGAAGCAGTGCAATTGGATATTGTACTGGTACAACATCAAAGAACCATGAACTCACCATTACACAGCTGGATCCGTGGCCTCATTCTTGACAGCTACGCAAGGTATCAAGACGGGCTATCTCAGAGCTGATAAAATGAACGACGGCCAAGAAATTACGCCGGCACCACGACCCAACAGGAGGCCATCATGACGGCAATTGAATCCAGTCAATCCATAGGCAGCATTACCGGCGAGCTACAAACCATACTCGACCGCCAAAAAACGGCGTTTCTCGCCGATGGACCAGCCAGTCTGGAAACCAGGGTTCAACGTTTGGATAAGGTGATCGATCTGTTGGTTGATAATCAGCATGAACTTTGCGACACGCTAAATGCTGACTACGGCGGCCGCTCGCCAAGAATGAGCCGCATGTCAGAAATTATGGGCGCGGTGAACAACGCCAAGAATGCGAAAAAACATGTTAAAAGATGGATGAAGGCCGAGCGCCGCAAAGCACCGTTTCCTATGAACCTTGTCGGTGCGAAAACCCATATTCATTACCAGGCCAAGGGTGTAATTGGCAACATGACGCCCTGGAACGTACCTGTTGGCATGGTGTTCAGCCCGATGGTAGATATGTTAGCCGCCGGCAATCGGGTCATGGTAAAACCCTCCGAATTCAATCCAAAAACTGCAGAGTTGATCAAAGAACTAGTGGCCAAATATTTTGACCCCGATGAAGTCACTGTTGTCACTGGCGGCCCGGATGTGGGTGCTGCATTTTCCAGCCTGGCCTTCGATCACCTACTGTTTACCGGAGCAACCAGCATTGGCCGCCTGGTAATGCGCTCTGCCGCAGAAAACCTGACCCCTGTAACCCTTGAATTGGGTGGAAAGTCTCCCGTTATTATTGGCGATTCCGCGGATATCGAACAGACCGCTTTTAAGCTCATCAACGGCAAAAGCATGAACTGCGGGCAAATCTGCATTTCACCAGATTACGTGTTTGTACCCGCCGACAAAGTGGATGAGTTTGTTCAACACTGTGTAGCCACCAGCCAAACGTTATACCCTGACCCCACGAATAACGTGGATTACAACGCAATGATTAATGAGCGTCATTATGAGCGTATTACCGGTTATCTTAGCGATGCAGAAGCTAAAGGTGCGCGCATCGTCAATACCGATAGTTCAGGTGCGCAGTGGACTGCAGAGAATAAAAAAATCCCGATTCAGTTGATCGTGGATCCCAGTGAAGATCTGACTGTTACTCAGGAAGAAATTTTTGGGCCGGTGATGCTTATTAAGCCCTACACCAACCTTGATGACTGCATAAGCTACATCAACGCCAGACCGCGGCCATTGGCTTTGTATTACTTTGGTAAAGATAAAGCCGAAGAAGATAAAGTACTTGGACATACAATATCCGGCGGCGTATGTGTAAATAACGTGATGATGCATTTCACTTGCGATGACGCACCTTTCGGCGGTGTGGGTGATAGCGGCATGGGCCACTACCATGGCCATGAAGGATTCAAAACTTTCAGTCACGCGCGAACCGTATTCACCGATGGCTGGGTTGACTTCATCAAGCTGGGTGGCATGTTACCGCCTTACAGCGAAAAAACCGACAAGGTACTGGATAGCCAGATTAAGAAATGATCTGCCGCATTCGCAGGCTTCTCCTGATGCTAGCGGGGGTAGCCTGTGATGTCTCTTATGGCCGCATAACTGGGGCGCAAGCTTTTATACATCTTTAGATATACCGAGCTGTAGAGCTTATGGTAGATTGCCTGATGTTCAGCGTTAGGCGTAAAACGATCGCCAACATGCGTCATTGCAGCCGCAGCAGCTGCAAAATCCGCATGGATTCCGGCGCCCACAGCCGCCGCTATGGCTGCTCCCAGGCCGGATGTTTCAAAGGTATGCGGGCGCTGCACTTCCATGCCAAAAATGTCAGCCGTTATTTGCATCACCTCATCACTCTGCGATCCGCCACCCGATACGCGCAAGGTATTGATGCTTTGTTTACTGCGCTTTTCAACGCGCTCTTTGCCTTCCCGCAAGGCATACGTCAACCCTTCGATCAATGCTCTGTAAAGGTGCGCGCGGGTGTGTACATCACCAAAGCCTATAATCGCGCCTTTGGCTTCTGGCCCGGTATCTACCGCACCACTTGACCAGTATGGCTGCAAAGTTAAGCCCATAGACCCTGGAGGCACGGCTTTTAACAAATCGTCGAATAAGGTTTCCACTGCAACACCTTCGGCATCTGCCCTCTGCTGCTCCTGGAAACCAAACTCGTTCTTGAACCAACTTACCATCCAGTAGCCGCGCGGCACATACATTTCAACGTTGTAGCTGCCCGGTACAACACCAGGGTACGGAGGATGAAACGGTATGCCCTCGAGGTATTTACTGGAGACCTTGTTGAAAGTAGCCGTGGTGCCGTAACTCATACTGGCCGTCTGCTCATCGATGCAACCGGACCCCAGCACTTCACAGGCTTTGTCGGAACCCGACGCAATTAATGGCAGGCCTTGCGGTATGCCTGTTTGCTCAGAGGCCTCCGCGCTAATGCTACCCAGTGTTTGCCCAGCAGCAAACACTTTCGGCAACATGTTCTGTGTAGCCGTTTGCGCTCGCCACTGCCAGGCCTTGGGGTCTGCCCATTGCAGCGCTTTAAAATCGAAAGGGACATATCCCACCTGGCTGGCAACCGCGTCATGAAAGTGACCGGTTAAGCGGTACACATGATAGCCAGACAAGAGAAGAAACTTATGCACGCGCTGCCATAACTCTGGCTCATGTTGTGCTAGCCAGTTGGCCTCCGACTGCTTGTGAAAATGCTCAACCTGACCCCAGGCACCCACTGCGTGCATCAGCAAGGATTCCGCCATGCCCAATTCAGGCTGGGTCTCAACCTGGCGTTGATCCAGCCAGGTTATTGCCGGGTACACAGGCTCGCCCGCCTGATCCAGAGCAACCAATGTGGCTCGTTGGGTAGTCACAGACACAGCGGCTATGGAATCACGCGGCACGCTTAACTTGGGCCAGAGTTGCTGGCAGGCCTGACACAGCGAAGCCCAGTAATATTCGGGTTCTTGCTCAGCCCAACCTGGCTCCCTGGACACATAGGGCTCTATGTCAACCTTGCTCTTGGCATGCAATTGCCCGTGCTGATCAAACAGCAAGGCGCGAACACTCTGTGTGCCGTTGTCTATGGCAAGTAAATAGCGGTTATCCGAGTCAGTCATTGCGGGCTCCTGGAAGCGAGTAGTAGCGCAGCCAAATTCGCTTGTACCTGTCTACTTCTTCCTGCCATTGCCGATCATCCCAGCCCAGTAAGCCAACAAACAGATCTTTAATGTCGCCCAATATCGCATCACCACCTTCGGGTAACACTTGACCCAGACGAGTACGCCGCAGCATCACGTCATCCAGATGGCGCACAGCCTCGTGCTTGATTGCATAGCGGCACTCCGCCAATGAAAACGTTGTGCCTGATATGCATTCAAGCTCTGCCGCTTGGCTATCGTTGATAATCTCCTCAGCAATTGCGCCAAAGCGAGCACGCAGTTTTTCCCCGTGCACACATTCCGCGTTGCGAGCCTGATCGAGGCGGTTTCGGAAAACGCGGTCATCGTTGACACTGTTGGCATTTTTTTGTGGCAACAAATGCTGCGCTGCGTGCAAGGCGTCCAGAGCGATCAATCTAAACGTTGTCAGCTTTCCACCACTCACGCTAATCAAGCCGTTATCAGACCAGACCGCATGATCACGACGCTCTTTCGATGCATCCACTGCTTTATCAGCACCAATTACCGGTCGAACGCCAGACCAGCTTGATATGACATCAGCGCGGGATACTGAACTTCCAGGAAACTGATCACTAATAATGTTCAGCAGATACGAGACTTCCTCGTCACTGATACTGGCCTCAATATCCAGGTCTTCATTATGATCCAGATCGGTTGTGCCTATTACTGTGGTACCTTCCCAGGGGAACACAAACACCGCGCGACCATCATCCGGGTGTTGCAAGGCCAATACGTGATCAACCGGACAGCACTCGCGCGGCAACACCAAGTGGCTACCTCGCAATGGTCTTACACGCTTTTCCATGCCCAACTCGCCGCGCAATCGGTCAGCCCAGGCGCCAGTCGCATTAATCACCACCGGAGCGCGCAGATCAATGCTGTTGTTCAGATCGTCCATGTCCACTGTAACGCCGGCTACCTGCTCACCGTCGAACAGCAATTTACTGACCCGCGCGTAATTCAACGCACAACCGCCATCTACCATCGCTTCCTGAAGCACTCGCATCACCAAACGGGCGTCGTCGGTAACCGCATCGGTGTAGTAGCAGGCTCCTTGTAGCTCGTCTTTCCGAAGTCCAGGAAAAACTTTGACAAGCCTATCCAGATTTACAAAACTATGGTCATTGATGCCGGCAATCCTATCGTAGATCGCCAGCACCAGCGACATCGCAAATCGGCCAGGGAACTTACCCTTGCGCAATACATAGTAATAGCCCATGCGCTCCGACAAGCCCGGTGCTTCGCGCAAGATTCTTTCGCGTTCCAGCAAGGACTGCTTAGTTAGCTTGAAATCACCCGAGGCGAGATACCTGAGACCGCCATGAACCATTTTTGAAGACCGACTGGATGTGCCCCAGGCAAAGTCCCTCTGCTCCAGCAGCAATACCCGGTAACCTCGGCGCGCTGCTTCGCGCAATACACCGGCGCCAGTGATTCCGCCGCCCACAACAATCACATCCCACTGCAAGGCCTGATCGCAGTCAAATTTCGAGAGTAATTCTGACCTGGAAGTTAATGACCCTGCAACACTCATTCGGCGTGGCTATCAACAAGCTTGCCAGGGTTCATCAAACCATCCGGATCAAAGTAAGTGCACAAAGCGTCAATCGTTGCGAGACCTACCACTCCCTTCTCGGCTGCCAGATAGGGTTTATGGTCAACGCCTACGCCGTGATGGTGACTGATGGTGCCGCCACTCGCAACAATCTGCGTCGCTCCTGCTTTTTTTAACTTCTCCCAACGTTGATGCGTTTTTTCATAACTCTCCGCATAGCGAAACAGGTATGTTGAATAGATACTCGAGCCTTGTCCGTACACGTGGGATAAGTGGGTGTACACATGCACCTGCTCGCCTTCATCCGACAGTGCTTCGCGAATAGCTTGCTCAATATCATTCATTGCCGTTTCCACTTTGCTCCACTCCACGGCCGTTTCCATGGTATCTACAGCGTAGCCTCCGGCCGCCAGCGCTTCGCGCAGGTAAGGTGCTCTAAAGCGCCCATGTTCCCATCGCTGACCAAACTCAGCGCCAACAAAAAAGCCCGCGTGGCTGTCACAACATTCCCGCAATTGCGCCAGCGAGGCGTCGCACTGAATTTTGTTGCCCGTTACACCGACTGTCAGCATAACTTTTGAATCTGCAATACCGTGCGCATTCAGTTCAGTCTCAAGCGTTGCCACCTGCTCAGAGTCATTGCCCATGTGTAGCAAGCTCAGTGTTTCCATTTGATTGCTTAGACGAATCATGGACAGCGGTGTTTTCTGCTGCACCAGCGTTTTGGCAGTCGCCATGCCTTCTTTCCACGACGGAAAAAAGATAACGTGGAATGATTCATGCTCAGGAAGCCGATTCACTCGGACCGCTACTTCGCTGATCACTCCGAAGCGGCCCTCGGAGCCCATGATGATTTCTCGCAGATCAGGACCCGCTGAAGAAGCCGGTATAGTAGGTATCTCCATCACTCCTTGATGAGTCGCTACCGTGCCTCCTGCAAACAGCTGTTCAATTCGGCCATAGCGCAAAGACTGCTGGCCACTCGAGCGACTGGCAACCCACCCCCCTACTGTGGAAAGCTCCCAACTTTGCGGGTAATGCCCAAGAGTAAAACCGAGCGGTTTTAGCTGCGCCTCAATCATCGGGCCTGGAGTGCCCGCGCCAAATGTCGCGATTTGGCTTTCCTCGTCAAAACTGAGCAGCGTATTCATACGTGCAAGGGATATGGTAAGAACCGGACGCTCGTTGCGTGCAGGATTGATATGCCCCGCTACCGACGTACCACCGCCGTAAGGAATAGCAGTCACGCTGTGTTGCGCGCAGTACTGCAGCACGTCAACAACCTGGTCGGTGTTTTCCGGAAAAGCGACGCCGTCTGGAAAAACACCAAAGTCGCCGCTTTGCATCACCAGTGAGTCTGGAAAACTTTGCCCTCGCGCATGACGAACACGTACCTCGGGATCGGTATCGATCAGGGTATGCTCCACCAAACGGCTGGCGGGCACAGTGGCTATCACATCCGCTAAACCTGCTATAGGTAAGCCCGCAGATTTTCCCACCAGCGCTTCTATAACCTCGCGAAGACTGGCAGACAGCTCCGTCGTGTATTCGCTGTCTTCGTTGCCCCAGGCATTCCACCG
>CAYGSL010000066.1:17388-23198 GCA_964352475.1 uncultured Pseudomonadales bacterium
AGATGTGAACGAATTAGTTCTTCGTTAAGCTGATCATCACCAAAAGCCACCATGACCATTTCTTCGCCCATGGTGTCATCCGGAACACCGAACACAACGTTTTCATGCATTTGCGCCAGACGATAAGCAAGGTCTTCGATCTCACCCGGATAAATATTCTCACCACCACGAATAATTATTTCTTTCTTCCTGCCGGTTATGTACAGGTAGTCGTCACTACCAAATTTTCCGATATCACCGGTTTTCAACCAGCCATCATGAAACGTGGCCTCATTTGCCTCTGGCTTCTCCCAATAGCCAGGTGTCATGGTGACACCACGAAACTCAATCTCACCGGCTTCGCCATACGGCAGCTCGCTGCCGTCATCATCGACAAAACGAATCTCGCAAATCGGCGACTTTACTCCTGCAGAATTCGGCGCCAGGTCGTACACTATGCCGCTGGCCGTGGTACCAATTGCAAGGGTTTCAGTCATGGCCCAGCCAGCCGAACGGCTTGGCTTGCCAATCTTCTCTTCTATCAAGCCCGGCAATCCTGCAGGCGTGGCCGCACCTGCCGCACCTATGCGCATTAGCGAGTCGGTTTTGAAATCATCAAAGTTCGGCGCAGAAAACAGAGCCTGCAAGATAGCCGGCACGCTGGTCAAGCCTGTTACTTTTTCATCTTGAATAAGCTGCAGCGCATTCTGCGTGTCCCATTTGTACATCATCACGACCTTGTGGCCCAGCTGCAGAGGAATCAGCAGCCCACTTAACAATCCGGTACCGTGAAACAGTGGCACAGTCAGCATTGGCGTTTCGCGCTCCGCACCACCACGTAACTTGCGCTCGCCCTCCAGAGACATCACCAGATAGCCCAGATACATCATATTCATCAGAGCTTGAGCAACCGCAATCTGACGGTGCGCAACGCCCTTAGGGAATCCTGTGCTTCCAGACGTGTAGAGGATCAGACAAATGTCCTCAGGCGCCGGCTCATCGGTTCGATAAGAAACGCCGTTGTGACTGTCGACAATGTCGTCAAAGCCAAGTGCGCCGGCTGGCAACTTGGTGTCTACCGAGACGATTGCTGTAACGGCCAGTTCATCCAGTTTGCTCTGGATAAGCTCAAAGCGCGCCTCATCACAGACCAACACTTTCGCACCACAATCATCTACGGCATAGCTAAGTTCTTCGGTCTTACCCCAGCTATTGATGGGTACGGCTATTCCACCGATTACCACGGTTGCCAGGAATGCAACACACCATTCAGGCCGGTTGCGCATCGCGATGGCGACGCGGTCGCCCTTAGCGATATCATATTCACTCTGCAACGCCGCAGCGAATGCGTCTACCTGCTGGAAAAATTCATCGAAGGTATAGCGCTTGCCTTCATAAACCAGAAATTCAATGTCAGCGTGAGCTCGCCCGGATTGCACGGCGGTCAGCAGATCTGGCGGCGCATGCCTGAACGCCTTATAGCTCTCTCCCGCCAGTTCCACGTTCATAAGTTCGAAGAACTGGCCGTCAGCGATTACTTCACGAATTTTGGATTGAACATCGGCGGGGGTAACACTCATTGGCTGTGTCTCTGGCTGGTGCGTGATAGAGTTCATGGGTCAACGGCGTGCGCCCATGGTGCAACGTCGTGTGCCGCTGCACGCAGTTTAACAGCGCAAGAGTACAGCTCTCAGCCGACAGCCGTTACATGGGTGTAATGACTGTGGGCGGGAACGACGGTAATGGCAGGCTTCAATCAGAAAGCGAGGCGAAGGCCCACTGAGGCGGTACGATCTTTGTTAGGTCGGGCACCGTATGGCTGCCTTCCAAGAATATTTTCGTCGCCTAGCAAATTCTCAAGACGGGCAAACACATTGATGCTGGAACTGATATCAAAACTGCCGGATAAATCCACAGTAGTCGAGCTGTCGGTCTTTTCGAACAAGCCGCAGGACGCTCTAACGCATACTTCGTCGATATAACTTGCATTCAAATACGCTGTCCAGCGATCAGCTTGTAGGCCCAGAGACACCTGTAGTTGTTGCTCGGGGATATAGGGAATCGGGTCACCCGCGCTGACATCGCCAAAAAAGTCTGTATCAGCAATATCTGTATCGAACTCACCGTCAATGTATGTATAACTCAGTGAGACAGGCATTCTGATCGACTGAGCGATAATGGGGCTGGCTGAAAGCTGCAGTTCCAATCCGCGCACGGTAGCCGCGTCGCCATTGAAAGCATCACCTATATCGCAGTTAGAACCAGAAGACGCCGTGCACTCCCCTAACAAATTTTCGTAGTCGCTGAGGAAAACAATGGCTTCTGCGCTAATTAACTCATTATTGAATCGGATGCCGGCTTCGTAATTAATAGCCACCTCTTCTTCGACACCAGGTGAGTTGCTTGGTGCAGTAAACCCTTTGTGAACACCGGCCAACAAAGCCAGCTGCGAATTAACGGTATAGAGTACTCCCAGCCCTGGCAGCAATACATGTGTGCTGTTTTCCCGACTGTCGCGGAAACTGCGATTTTCACCGCCACGGTAGCGTGTTCGCTGTTGGTCAATGTCTTCAAATCGCAGTCCTGGCGTTAACACCCAGGCGCCAAATTCAATACGGTCATAGAGATGAATTGCCAGTGCTTCAGCTTGCTGAACACGATTTCCGGCATTACCCAATTCGCCCAGGTCGTTGAGCTGCAATGAACCCGCCAGTTGCTGGTAGGTACTGTTACGCTGCAGCCTATCTTCCTCGTCTTCGTGGTAGCGAAGACCCAATTCAAAAGTGTGGCTGACCGCGCCGAGTTCAGCGTGCCAGTCAAGTGCGAATTGTACGCCGCGAGAATAGTATTCTCTTGCATTGGAGCGCAGTTGAATACTGCCCACAGCCGTATCCGCGCTACCATCGAGAATGGCTTGCAACTCTGCCGCAGAAGCACCGCTAATGCCGTTGCCATTATTCACCGCAGACACTACGTTAGACCAGCTGGTGCGCGAAAAATCCTGTGCGTTTGCACTGCCGTCCAGGTCTATGCCTTCAGTTTTGAACCAATCCCGTTCGTGCTCATTGTTGTAGGCCGTTGCAGATAATGACAATGCCTCGCTGAATTCGTATTGGTAGCGGAGAATAATCTGCTGATGCTCAGTGTGAATGTTATCCAGTTCCGAGATACCATACCTGCGATAAGCGTCATCCTCGAAATCAGCGTCGCTTAAGCCCAGGTAGCTCTGATTGGAATCTTGCTTGGCGTATTGCATTTTCAGTTCAATGCTGTGCGCCGAATCGCTTGGTGCGAAACCAAGTTTTACGGTGTAGTCTGTAACGTCCAGACCGGCATCCCTGTCACTGCGGTCAATGTTCTGAAAGCCGTCAGATTGCCATTGATGGGCTTCTATCAACCAGCCAAAACCATTGTCTGAGCGCCCTCCCACTGTGCCGTGTGTCCTGTATGTGGCGTCTTGCCCAGCTTCCAGCATCAAATTTCCGCCAAATTCTGACGGGATAGCAGTGGAGACCATATTCAGCGCGCCACCTATTGTGTAGGGTCCCTGGGTAATCGCTGACGGACCTTTCACCACTTCCAGGGCACTCATTCGACCCATGGTCGGGAAGTAATAGGCGGAAGGTGCGGAATAAGGGGCAGGCGCAATTAATACATTGTCTTCCAACAGGGTTATTCGTCCACTTCGCTCAGTGGCCACACCACGTATGCTGATATTAGGTCGCAAGCCGTAACCGTCTTCTATTTGAATAGACACTCCCGGCACTTCGCGGGCAATGCGCTGGATGTCTGCGTAGGCAAATTCTCTCAAGTCTTCTGGACCAATAAAGTGCGCAGACCCGGTAATCAATTGCGACTGGCGCTTATCACCAACAATAGTTACCTCTTCATAGCCGCTTGCAAAAGTCACAGATTCATCAGCCGCAGCACTTTGTGCAAATTGTGCCTGTGTACTTACCAGAGCGGTCGCGCTGATCAATGTCTTGATTGCTGGTTTCATTGATTACTTCTCTTCCAGATTTTCCGACCACATAAAGAGGAACAAACGTCAGTAGCTGGTTTACTGATTTGACTGAATGGATGCTAGCTGAAATTAAACCTTAATGCAAATCATTCTCATTTGCATTTTATCATCCAGGTCGTGTACATTTTCAGCTCGCCGCCTTACCATTTGCGGCGAGTAAATAGCGAACTCCCGCGCTAGCAAAGTGCGCCCTGCTTAAGGAATACCAAATGTCTCGCAGTGTATTGATTAATATCCACCTCTACCTGGCCGCCCTGTTTGCCCCCATCGTATTGATGTTGGCATTTTCCGGTGGATTGTATTTACTAGGAGTAAAAGGGAACGTAGAAACAACAAATGTTCAGATCTCTGCTGACACGCAGCTGAATTTCGACTCCACCACCCTAGAGGCAGATGTACAGACTTTACTGAACGGTGCCGGTGTCACGCACGAGTTCGAATACATCAAGCGCAAGGGGTCGGTGTTATACACCCGGCCTACTTCGCGTGAGCATTATCAAATCACACAGACCGACAGCGGACTGACAGTGACTCAAAATACTCCTGATCTGCAGGGCGGCCTCATCGAATTGCACAAAGGGCATGGACCGCTCGCGTTTAAAACCTTACAGAAGTTCACGGCCGCGGGATTGATTGTTGTTCTATTGAGCGGTGTATGGCTTGGTCTTGCTTCCGAGCGCCTTCGCAAGCCAACTTTAATTAGCAGTGGGCTTGGACTGGCACTCTTCGTGGTACTGGGTTTCCTCTGATACAAAGCAGGAGTACGTCATGCGGCGCTTTGAACATCTGAACAAAGACATCATGCAGCACATTGTGCCCAACCCTGGTAAGCGCAGGCTGTTGCCAGAGCTGAGCGCTAAAGCACAAGTCGCGCTGATGTGCAGGATGTGTTTCCGCGAAGGTTGGAACGATCATATTGCAGGTCACATTACCCTGCGGCTGGAAAACGGCAACATCCTGACCAACCCCTGGGAGCTGGCCTGGGATGAAATCACAGCGGGTGATGTAGTAACGCTGGACACTGATGGCAACAATCTGGACAGTGACTGGAATGTCACCCCGGCAATTGGCTTACATCTTCAATTGCACAAGATGCGCGACGACGCCCATGTGGTGATGCATAACCATCCCGAATGGAGTGGCAAGTGGGCGTGTTTACAACGCGTGCCGCCTATATATGATCAGTCTGGTGCCTATGTGCAAGGCGACCTGCCGGTGTTCGATGAATACCAGGGTACATTTGATAGCGACGATAAGACGCTCGCGGCCGCCACCGCGCTGGGCGATGCCAAATGGGCTTTACTGGCAAACCATGGAGCATTAGTGGTTGGAAAAAATCTACGCCAGGCGCACCTGCGGATAATTACGCTGGAATGGCGTTGCCGTCGAGCCTATGAAGTTGAATTGGCCGGCGGAGCGGAACCCCTGCCGGCAGCCTTGGTCCCCGAGACAGCCCGAGCCGATGACAATGGTTTTCCTTTTTTGTGGGAAGCAATGGCGCGCCGCGAGATTCGAAAAGACCCATCGGTATTGGAAGAATGAATGTGTGCGTCGTTAGCAGCCACAAGAACTGCGCATCAGCATTGACTTGGTAGCGACGCTCAAATATAGTACGCGGCCTTCGCTGATAGCGTTTTCAGCAACCACTTCACGCACCCGTAGCTCAGTTGGATTAGAGTATCGGTCTACGAAACCGAGGGTCGCAGGTTCGAATCCTGCCGGGTGCGCCAATATCCAAAAAAAGCAAAAAAACAACAAAACAAAAAAGGGGTCAGAGTAATTACTCTGACCCCTTTTTTGTTTTGTT
>CAYGSL010000067.1:0-4626 GCA_964352475.1 uncultured Pseudomonadales bacterium
CATCATATTCAAACGGATCAGGGGATGGGCCATTTCGAAATAGCACGTCATTGTAACCACCATACACTATATGAAGTGCGTTAGGATCGGCCACTCTTGGCACGCCATACAAATTGTTAAGCTGATTGTTGGCGCCGCGGCCAATTAGTATTTCCTCCAGAACCCAACCGCTTTGCGCCGCATTATTCAGCGTCAGGCCAAGCGAAGTCGCCATTTTGCGCGCGTAGAAGTTGCCCCAGCCGGACAGGGGGCGATTTCGTGTAAAGCTGTCACCAGCAGCGAACAGGGCGGAAAACGTTTGCGGCATCATGCCTTGCGCTAACGGCAGCGGTGATGGGTCTGCATTGTCGCCCACGCCATCGTTGTCAGAGTCCAATTGTTCCGCTGGGTTGTTTGGAAATGCGTCGCCGTTATCACCTGTGCCATCACCATCAGTATCTACTTGTTCAGCAGGGTCATTTGGAAATGCATCCGCGTTGTCGCCAGTGCCGTCATTGTCTGAGTCTGATTGTTCGGAAGGGTCGTTGGGAAATGCATCTGCGTTGTCGCCAGTGCCGTCATTGTCTGAATCTGATTGCTCGCTAGGGTCGTTGGGAAAAACATCCGCATTGTCACCGGTACCATCGTTGTCTGAATCAGCCGTTTCACTGGGGTCGTTCGGGAAGGCGTCGTTGATATCAGCCACACCATCATTGTCGCTGTCTCGAGTAGGGTCGAATAGGCCCGCATCTACATTAACGACGGCTTGGCTTTCTGCAACACTGAGCAGAATGGTTTGCGCAGTTGTCGTATCAAATTCGCTGTCGACAGTGTCATCGGTGCCGGCATCCTGAGGTGACACGTTTTGGTTACCCACGGGGCTGATGGCTATGCGGTATGCGCCTGCGCACAGATCGCTAAATTGATACCCGGTTTCGGTGCTGGTTGTGGTGCTGAGTTCAGAATCGTTTTCATCACGCAAGCGGACGCTTACGCCACTCAAATTCGTTTCATTGTTCTCACGCACGCCATTGGCGTTAATGTCATCCCATACAAGGCCCGCCATACTGGCATCGCAAGGGTCAGGCATGGGCGTGGGGGGTACGGTTGGGGTGCTACCGCCACCACCGCCTCCACATGCGCTTAACGCCGCTGCCAGACTAATTGCGTAGACTTGTTTCAAGGTAATTCCCGCCCTAGCATCAAGCCCTCAATATTACGTTGTGTGAAACCAATGTCATACCTGTCCATGCGTGCAGAAATGCCGTTAAACTAGCGGCAACAATGCCAAACCTGCGTTTGAGCCCAATCACCAGTATTGGAGCGAAAGAATAAAAGGATAGACCCTATGTCAGATAGTGAAACACTCCCAGTAGAACGTCTTTTCAAAATGGAAGCAATTACCACTAAGCCTATTGCGATAAAAGGTGGGCCGCAGGGCACGCGGCTGATACTCGGAGTGACAGGCGGTAGTTTTGAAGGTCCCAAACTCAAGGGAATTATTGAGTCATCGCCCGGTGGGGAGTGGGCAACTGTGCGCGAAGACGGCACGATTAAAGCGGATGTACGCATATTACTGCGAACTGACGATGATGCATCCATTCTAATGAGCTATCAGGGTGTGATCACCAATAACGACGGTCAAATGGAAATACGCACCGCCCCCCTGTTTGAAACCGGAGATTCCCGCTATACCTGGCTTAATGCGGTGCAAGCGGTGGGTGTAGGCCGACCGACGGAAGGTGGCGTTGGCTACGAGGTGTATGCCGTATTGTAGACGCGGGTTTTAAAGCTGTTCAGCCAGATACGCGTTGATTCCACCCTGCAGGTTTTTTGCCGTATGGCCATGCTGGTCGGCGAGTTCACATGCCCTGGCGCTACGAGCACCTATCTGGCAATAAAACAGCAGTTGCCTGTTCCTGTCTGTATGTGTAAGCCACTCATCTAGCTGGTCAAGCGGGACGTTTGTGCCACCCAGATTAAACGCCGCATGTTCGTCTGCATTTCGCACGTCAACCAACAGAGCGTTTGAGTCCTCAGCCACGGTTTTAAGAAAAGATGCTGCAGACATTTCTGTCGCTGAGTCCTTCGCTAGCTCGTCGGCGCAATGAGCGCTGTAAAATTTGCTTTGCGTATCCAATACATCCTGCCCCGCGCATGCAAGGCAATCGCTGCTTTGGGTTAGCGAAAAACTCTGGAATTGCATGTCGGCAACTTCCACCATCATCAACTTGCCGGCCAGGCTGAGCGGCATTCCCAGCAGATACTTTAGTGCTTCAGCCGCTTGTAGAGTGCCCAGTATTCCTGGCAATACGCCAAGCACGCCAGCCGCGCTGCAATTTTCTACGTTTTGAGGTGGCTGAGCGAACAGGCACCGGAAGCAGGGCCCATCAGCTTCGAATAACGCCATTTGCCCGCTGAACTGGTGAATGCTAGCGAACACCCATGGCAGATGTTTCAGTTTGCACACATCGTTAATCAAATAACGAGCGGCGAAATTGTCTGTGCAGTCCAGTACGATATCTGCCGAAGCAAACAGTGCTTCCGCGTTATCTACGTTGAGATGCTCTGCAACAGCGACAATATCAATATCGCTGTTCAGTCCCTGCAATCGTTTTTGGGTCTGGCCACTTTTTGATAAACCGATGTCTTGCTCACTGAATGTAACCTGGCGCTGCAAGTTGCTTAGCTCAACCACGTCGCCATCCACCAGTGTCAAGCGGCCAACACCCGCAGCGGCGAGATACTGCGCTACCGGTGCGCCCAGACCACCACAGCCAATGATTAATGCATGAGCAGATTTCAGTCGCAACTGGCCGGAAGCACCCACTTGTGGCAGCTGCAAATGGCGACTGTAACGCAGCACTTCGCGCCCGGAAAATGGGCTGTCTGTGAGTTGTTTGTCGTTCATGTGACGTTGGCTTTGCGGGTGTTCTAATGAGATAATGTGGCGATTCTAGCAGCTCGCGTCTAAGCCCGTGCATTTCAGTCGCTCCCAGCAACCTACACAAAGCCGTATGCGCCGCCATCATAGGTGGGTGCACGCGATGGTGTTGTTTGCCTTTACGCTGCAAGCCATAGTTCCTGCAGGGTTTATGCCAGCGGCAGTCTCCACTGGCCAGCTTATCAAGCTGTGCCCAACTGGCTTGTCACCGGAACTGATGAGCATTCTGCATCCGCAGCATCAGCTGCCCAGTGATAAACACAAGCATCACGGCAGCCACCACCCACAATCGCAGCCGCAATCTGAAACCATGCAGCACGACCAGTGGCGCGCAGATTGCCCCTTTGGAGCGGTGGCTGCTTCGGATCTGCTGGCGCACAGTTGGTCGGGGCTGCAGCTAGCCGATGATCTCAACAACGCTCTGCAAGGTCTTTTCTCGGCACAGTTTATTATTCCTCAACCCCTCTCGGCTCACCGCGCGCGTGCGCCACCTTCAACAGCAAGCTAAACCATCACCATTGACATTTACCCTGGCAGCCAGCAAGCGGTAAATGCCTGTCTATGACTTGTTGAAACGAGGAGTAAGCAATGCTTTCCCCCAATTCTGCCGCATCTGCGGTAACACGGCTTTTGTGTCTGGTGGGGTTGCTCACCGCACTGCACGGCCATGCTGATAATCTGAGCCGGCCTGACTCACACGCACCAATTGGAGTGATGGGTGATCATGTTCACCACCAAGGAGAGTTCATGTTTTCCTACCGCTATATGCACATGGCAATGAAAGGCAATCGCGATGGCAGCACCAGCTTGTCACCGGAGCAAATCGCTACCGCTGTGCCAAATCGTTTTGCCAATCCGCCCATGCAGCCACCTTTCCTGCGCGTTGTACCGTTGGAAATGACCATGGACATGCACATGCTTGGCGCTATGTACGCACCGAATGATCACGTCACACTGATGTTAATGGCGAGCTACATTGAACGTGAGATGGATCACGTCACCTTTATGGGGCCAATGGGTAGCACGCGGCTTGGCAGATTTACTACCGAAACCAGCGGCTTTGGTGATACCAGTCTTTCGGCCTTGGTCAGACTGAGCTCGCAGTGGCATCTTACGGCGGGTTGGTCTTTTCCTACTGGAGAAATAGAAGAAACTGACGCTATTCTCACGCCAATGGGCACCACAGCTTCGCCCAGGTTGCCTTACCCTATGCAGTTGGGCTCAGGTACCTATGACCCTATAGTGGGTCTAACCTTTGCCGAGCGCGGCGAGCGCTGGGGCTGGGGTGCGCAGTGGCGCTCGAAGCTTCGCATGGGCAATAACGATGAAGGGTATTCCCTGGGCGACGAACACAAGCTAAGTGCCTGGAGTAGTTATCGCATTAGTCATGCCGTTAGTGTGAGCGCACGTTTGGAATACGTCGACCGCGACAATATTGATGGTATCGATCCAAGGATACGGGCACCCGTGCAAACAGCTGATCCCGACAATCAGGGCATAGAGCGCCTGGACGGACTGTTAGGGCTCAATTGGTTGTTGCCTGGTAGTAAGCACCGGCTCGCTTTGGAATGGGCAGTGCCTATTTCTCAGCGGCTTGATGGTCCGCAACTGGCAACCGATTGGACGCTTAGTCTGGGCTGGCAGTGGGCGCCCTAACCGAGTTGTTTATTATCTTGCGAGTTGTTGCATGCAGTACTTGATGT
>CAYGSL010000067.1:4726-22480 GCA_964352475.1 uncultured Pseudomonadales bacterium
CGCCCTAACCGAGTTGTTTATTATCTTGCGAGTTGTTGCATGCAGTACTTGATGTTCTGCCTGAACAAGCCGGTATTTGGCATTGCTTCCAGGCCGCGTTCGTAGATATCAATAGCCTGTTCGCAGCCCTGCTTGTTCAAGTAGGGCTTCGCCCAGGCGTGCCAGGTTGCAATCGCATTACCTTTTAAGTGCGAATCACCTGGTAAGACTTGCAGTCCTTTTGCGTAAACTTCAGTTGCTTTTTCATACTGAGCGCTTTCAAGTAATGCATGTCCCCAGGCGTCGTAGGCAAAGCGCAATGGTTTTCGTGTCACCGATTGCTTGCTAATCAACGAGGCCAATTCGTCAGCGACGGATACAGCTGTTTCGAATTTCTTGTCGTCTATCAGTTTGGAGATTTCGCGTCGGTAACGATTCAACACGGAATCCTGAAGCTTTCTGCTGTTTGGAAATTGCGCCAGCAGCCTGTCTGCAGTCTCTCGTGTAGTGGGGCCGGGAAGGCTAAGTCCTGCAAGCATCTGCTGTGCAGCATAGGCGATGTTCTGTTGAAAGCTGCTCGTTTTAGGTCGCCGTATTACCGCTTTTTCGTAAACCTTAAGTGCCTGCGCCCAGTTTTTTTGCTCCAGATAATGGTTTGCCCATTGGTGCCAGGTAGCCACCTCATTCTGTTTCAATATATGGTTCTTTGGGAATTCCTTTCTAACACTTGCATATTGTTCAACAGACTCCGCCCAGTTGCCATTTTTTGCCAGTTGTTCAGCCGGTTGAATCAAAGTATGTACCAGTTGCTGAGAGAATCTCGCCTTGGGCATTGCCGTATCCGCTTTACGCAGCAGCGCAATTAGTTCATCACGAGTGGCATTGTCCCTGGTGTGGTTGATGCGCATTTGCCACAAGGCTTTTTTATTGTGTTTCAACCCCCGGTCTTCGGGAGCGAGGCTCAATCCTACGTTCAATACTTTAAGCCCGCCGTCAAAATCTCCTGCTTTGGCCAACCTCAGCCCCCAATTGGAAATAGACGCCAGCGCATTCTTAATCGCTGACTTACCTTCTTTGTCCAGGCTGAGTGCACGAAAATAATAAAGCAAGGCGGTAAAATGCTCTTCCCTGTCACTGTACTCAACACCGCGGTTGTAATAGATAAGCGCAATCAGGCCTAAAGGCGAGGTTTCTCTACGAAGGTGTGAACGTGATACAGGGATGTAGGAAAACCCGGTACGTTCAGCAAATTTATTCGCGGCCGCTCTTGAACGCGCCGGGTTGTATCCGTATTCGGTTGTGGTTTCAACATCAATGCCTTCACCGCCCGAAAACACTTTTGCGAAGGCATGATCTGGTACTTCCACGCCGCGTACGTCCAGCCCCAGCTCTCTGCCCAGCAAGGTGTAGAAAACCGCGGAAGAAACGCAGTTGTAGGTGCCCTTGTCCAGCACTGTTGACAGTAGAGTTTGCTGTTCAATGTATCCGGATTTCAGCGGTTTTTGGTGCATCCAGCGTAACAGCAGTTCGCCATCGGGTTTTTCTGTGCTTGCATTCAGTGCGCGCTTTGCCGATTCACCCAGGCGCCCAAGTTGCGCAAGATAGCGTTGTCGCTTGTTCATGTCGTTTACTCCTGACGCAAGCAATGCCGCCTCAGCCAACGACCAGTCATCCAGACGCCCATCGCTGGCGTCATCAAATAAAGAGCGTTCGTCTTCACTCACCTTTACGTCAAATTCAGACTGCAGTTGTTCCAGCACCTTTAGTGCATTGGCCGGGCTTTCCTTGAACTTGTAAACGCTTTCCTTGGGCTCTTCTTCATCGCTATCCGAGACAATAGGCACTATTTGGTCCTGAGCCAAAGCAAACGGCACGATGGGCAGTAATAGGATTAAATAAGCGAATATTTGGGGTTTCATAGGCTGCCGTTAAATCATCGCAAGACTGTACACGAGGCCAATTTCGCAGAGTACACTATCGGAAGCTAATCATAAGAGTATCCGCTATGTACAAGCCAGACCTGAGCGACACTGATCTTAGAATCTTCCCTAAAATTCTGCGTATGCAAGCCGAAAATAATGGCGATACTGAGTTTCTGGTCAATGAAGATCTACGCGTTACGTTCGCAGAAGCGGAAGACCTGACTAACAGGCTGGCAACCGGGCTGGCTGAACTTGGTCTTAAGCGAGGCGACCGTATAGGTCTGTGTGCCGGGAATCGTCCGGAATTTGTATTGCTGACGCTGGCGGCTAACAAATTGGGGGCGATCTGGGTACCCATTAATACAGACTACAAAGGTGACTGGTTGCTGGATTCTGTACAACGATCGCGATGTAAAGCGTTTGTGACCGACACGGAGTATTGCCAGCGGATGGAAGAAATCAGAGGCCAACTGGATATTCCGGTATGGATTTGCATAAACGATGCTGGCGCTGATGCGGCAGCGGATATGCATGACTATGCGTCTCTGTCAGATAACTCGCCGCTGCAGTCTGAATACGGCGATCAGCACTATGGAGACAACTGCGCCATCTTATGGACCTCTGGCACCACCGGTAAATCCAAAGGTGTTATGCAGAACTACAATGGCTGGATTCGAGCAATATTTCAGGGTGCATCGGTTATTTTCGAGACCCGCAAAGGCGACGTTATTTATTGCGCTATGCCGTTGTTCAATACCGGCGCATGGATTACCGCTATCTATCGTGCGCTGTTAGAAGGCATTCCCTGTGTTATTGAGCCACGGTTTTCAGTGACTAATTTCTGGGAGCGCATAGAGCTATTTCAGGCAACGCAAACGTTTTTGATCGGGGCGATGGGTGTGTTTCTCTGGAATCAGCCCGAGCGAGAAGATGACGCAAAGACCACTTTGCGCAAAGCAATGGTGGTGCCATTTCCGCCTGACTTGTGGAAGAAATTTGAGCAGCGCTTCGACCTGGAACTGTGCCGGGTAGGCTTGGGTCAAAGTGAATCGCAGTTGATTACCACGCAACCCGAGGCACGTGATGATGTGCCCGTGTACTCACTAGGATTTCCACCTCCAGACGTGGAGCTCAAGCTTTGCGACGATGATGGCAATGAAGTGGAGGTGGGTCAGCCGGGGGAGATCTGTATAAGACCAAAAGAGCCACACCTGTTGTTTAATGGTTACTTCGACAACGTGGAAGCAACAGCAAACGCGTATAGGGGTGATTGGTATCTCACTGGCGATATGGCACGCCAGGACCCAACAACTGGCGCGTACTTTTTTGTTGATCGTAAGAAAGACGCTGTACGTTATGGTGGCCGTAATATTTCCACGCTGGAGGTGGAGAGCGTTTTCCGCCGTTTCCCTGGTGTTGTGGATGTGGCGGCTTACGGTATTCAGTCGGCGGAAGTGGAGTCCGAACACGAACTGAAAGTAGACGTCGTTTTAAAAGACGGCGAGTCAATCACTGCAGAGCAGATGTGTGATTTCGTCAATGACAATGCGCCCTATTATTTTGTGCCGCGTTACATGGATTTCGTTGATGAGCTTCCGTACACACCTACTAACAAAGTTCAGAAGTACAAACTTCGCGAAATTGGTGTAGGCTCCAATACCTGGGACCTCAAGCAATCTGACTATCAGGTGCGCCGTTAGCGCTAAGCTCTACTTAAACTGACGGGAACCCCATTTACCGCCGCATTGCCAGACAATGGGTCATAGGCATTGGCGGGTATTACATCATTCATGCTCACTCCCGCGTTATCAGAAGCCGTACTTACACGGCCATTTTCAGCGTTATGCCCAAAGCCGTGCGGCATACACACCACACCTGGCATCATAGTGTCGCTGAGTTCAATCGGTAGAGTAATGCTGCCGGCGTCATTCTCAAGTGTAACCATGTCGCCGTCGGCAACGCCTTGCCGTTTTGCGTCGTCCGGATTAATCAGCAGCGTGCAGCGATTCGCGCCCTTGATCAAGCGGTGATATTGATGCATCCAGGAATTATTATTGCGAACGTGACGTCGGCCAATCATTAACAGAGAGTCTTCAGTATCCAACAATTTATTGCTGAGGCGCTGCAACTCCACTGGCATCGGTTCTGGCAAACAGTTAATACGTTTGTTCTCGGTGAATAAACGTTCAGGCATACATGATTGCAGTGGGCCAAGGTCAATGCCTTCGGGTTTTTCTTTCAGCATGTCCAGGCTTAGATCGTACTGCCCAATCTGCAAGCCCAATTCAATCATTTGATCAGGTGGCATGCTGGGTTTCGGTTTCTTGTCCAGCAGCTTGCCCAGTCGTTCGCCAAGTTGAGTAAAGATTTCCCAGTCGTGGAAACTGCCTTCGGGTTTATCAAACACGGGGGCGGAATATTTGCTGGTGTTACGTACTGCAAAGTGATGAAAAATCAAGTCGTAGTGGTCATGCTCCAGTGGCGAGGTTGGCGGCAAAATAACATCAGCGTATTGAGTGGTTTCATTGATGTACAAATCGATGCTGAGCATAAAATCCAGTTGCTCGAGTGCGGCCGCCAGGTTATGCCCGGATGGCGTGGATAGCACAGGATTGCCCGCCGAGGTAATCATCAATTTGATTTGCCCTTCGCCAGGTGTGGTGATTTCCTCAGCCATACAACTTGCTGGTAGTTCACCGCCAAACTCGGGTAAGCCGGATACGCGACTCTGATGCCGATTGAAGTGGCCAGGCTTTCCGAACCCGCCGCCATTAGTGCCGCCGATCATGTCCACTGCAGGACTGGTCAGCATCATGCCGCCTGGCTCGTCCAGGTTGCCTGTGACTATATTGATGATCTGCGTCAACCATTGGCAAAGTGTGCCAAATTCCTGGGTTGAACAACCCATTCGGCCATAGCACACGGCACGTTCAGCAGCGCAAAAGTCTTTTGCAATGCGCTCTGTTGTGGTTGCCGAAATTCCTGTGATTGTCTCAACAGATTCTGGCGTGAATGCATCAAACAACGGCGGTAGTTGGTCCAGTTGATCAACAAACTCTGCAGTACGACCTGGCTTGGTCAGCGAGTCGCGGAAAATTACGTGCACAATAGCCGCCAGAAAGGCTGCATCGGTTCCTGGGCGAACAAACAAGTGCTCGTCGGCGCGTTCCGCTGTTTCTGTTTTTCTTGGGTCAACCACCAACAGTTTGCCACCCCGCTGCTGCAGCGCCTTAAGACGTTTTGGAAAATTGGGTACCGTCATGATGCTGCCGTTAGAAGCCATTGGGTTAGCGCCCAGCATCAAAAAGTAATCGCAGCGATCAATATCGGGAATCGGCACCATCAACTGATGGCCGTATAGCCAATACGCCATTAATTGGTGAGGCAGCTGGTCGACTGAAGTCGCCGAAAATCGATTTTGGGTTCGAATCAATCCCAAAAATTGGGAAGGGTGGGTCAGGCTGCCATAGTTATGCACGCTAGGGTTTCCGGCATAGACTCCTATCGCATTGGCACCATGCTCAGCTATTGTGCCGGCAACTTTAGACACAACGAGATCAAACGCCTCATCCCAGCTGATCTCCTGCCATTCTTTATCAACGCGCTTGACCGGACCGCGTAATCGTTCCGGGTCATTGTGAATGTCTTGCAGTGCAACGGCCTTGGGGCAAATATGCCCTTGCGATAAAGGATCATCCTTATCACCTTTGATCGCCACAATCTTATTGTCTTGCAGGTGTATATCCAGCCCACATACGGCTTCACACAGATGGCAGGCACGTTTTTTTATAATAGTTTCGGGCATGGGTTCCTCTTGTCGTTCAGCTAGGCGTTGTTCAGACCTAAAGGGCGTATAATCCCAGTATGGCGAAAGACAGTAAACAGAACAATGGCCCTTTTGATCAGGCCTGGCTGAAACAGCATATTCAGACGGCACTTAGCTTGACCGAGCCCAGGGGTGATTTTCATGCCAGGGCGTATAGGTACATTGATTGGGTGTATGACCCCTTATTATTTGATGTAGAGAACCTGCCGGACAGGCCGTGTCTGTTTGTCGGGAATCACTCTCTATTCGCACTTGACGGTATGGTGCTTGGTCCTACAGTGTATGCTCAGACCGGGCGCTTCCTGCGCGCCATGGGCGATCGATTTCTGTGGAACGACATCACCCAGGATTTCATTCTGTCACAAGGTGGGGTGCTTGGGCATCCTGATGTGTGCAGTGCTTTGATGCAAGACGGCAGAGACGTATTGGTGTTTCCAGGTGGCGCCCATGAGGCCACTAAAACCCAGGATCAGCGCTATACCTTGCAGTGGAAGGAGCGCTATGGTTTTGTGAAGATGGCCGCTTTACATGGCTATAACATTATGCCCGTGGCGATGGTTGGCCCGGATGAATTCTTTGATCATCGCATTGAGGGTGAAGACCTTCTGAAAACCCCTGTAGCCAATATAGCGCGGGCACTGGGGTTATTAGATAAAGATATTCGCCCAGATATGGTGCCACCTATTCCTGCAGGTTTGTTCGGTAGCTTTTGGCCCAAGCCTCAACAGTGTTTCATCCAATTCGGTACACCTATAGATCTCTCGCGGTTTGAGGGTGTTGAGCCCAGCAAACAGCAATTGAAGACTATCCGTGGCAAAGTGGCGACTCAGCTAGAGTCAATGATTGAAGAATTGCTGGCCTACCGAAGCGAGCAACGGGGCATCGGCCCGATGTTGCGCAGCCTGTTTACACGTTAATTCGGCACTTATAGTATGCCTTGCAGCAAAACCGCGTGCCTTTTTAAGCGATTTGCTCCACCTGCGATGAACGCCGCTTAGTATCTGTAAAAGGAAGCTTATGTCCAGTCTCGGTCGTTTTTTTCGATTTATGATGGAGTTCGTATTTTGTGGATTCCTGGCGGCCTACTGGTATTTGGTTCACTCATTGCATCCGGAGTTTGCCGTTGCAGGTGTTCTTGCCGTCTATGTCATTTATCGCTCGCTGCGATCAAGGCTCTCCGTTGAGCCACCACAGGCGATATTGCTAGTACTGGGAGCGGTTGCAATTTTCCTAATGCTGAACCCGTTGCCCGGGCTTTATGGTCTAACGTTACTTGCTTGGTCTTTCAGCGCGGCTCTCTTGTTCAGGTTGGTCTTTTATCATTTGGCTAGCTCAAGTTTGAAGATAGCAACACTGCTGGCCAGCTATTTGCTTTTCCTGGCCCTGCCTCTTGGCCTGCCCCGCATCACTGCAGACGTCCCCAGCGACCGTTCTGGTGAACCTCTCCACACCGTCGTTGTTGGCGCTGGTTTTGGTGGCATTACCATGGGAAAGGAGCTGTTAGATGCGGGTATCAGCAATTTTCGTATCTATGAGGGCGCTCCACAAGTAGGAGGTACGTGGTGGCACAATCGTTATCCGGGTTTGCATGTGGATGTTCAGTCCGCTTTGTACAGCCTCTCTTATTTTCCAAACCCGAAGTGGTCAAAATTATGGGCGCCACGCGACGAGCTGCTTGAATACAGTATTGATGCAAGCAAAGCCGCGGGCGTGCGACCATTTATTCAGTTCAACACCTGGGTTAGTGGCATTCAGTTTGATGAAGCCGAACGGCTATGGCGTGTGTCACTGGGTGAAGAACAAGTGCTGAGCCGCCACGTAGTGCTTGCCAACGGCGGTCTGCATGCTCCGAATACGCCAGACTTTCAGGGTGCCGAAGACTTTGCCGGAATCAGCTTTCATTCCGCGCGTTGGCGCGAGGATGTTGAGCTGGCTGGCAAGCGTATTGCAGTGATAGGCAGTGGCGCGAGTGCGGTGCAAATTATTCCTGAGATAGCAAAGACTGCGACCCAGGTAGACATGTATCAGCGTACGCCGAACTGGATAACCACGCAGGATAACCGGCAAGTGTCCCGCCTTAGGCAATGGGTGTACGAGTACGTGCCTATGGCCTATAAGTTGCAACGACTGCGTAACCATGTCGTTGCGGAACTAGGGTATCGAGCGGTTTTTCCCCTTGATTCATCATTCAGAGCTGATGTTGAGCAGCAGCTTAAGACTTATGTCAGAGAGACGGTTACAGACAAAGATCTAGTAGATAAGTTGATTCCGGATTATGAGTTTGGCTGTAAACGACCCTTAGTGACGCAGCATTTTTACCCAAGTCTAAATCGGGACAACGTGGGTGTGATCACCGAAGGAATCGACCGCCTCACTTCTGAGGGTATTTTGAGTAATGCGGGTACTGAGCGCGACTACGATGTGATAATTTTAGCCACTGGCTACAAAGTGGCAAGTCTTCCGTTTCCTATTCAAGGTAAAGACAATTCGCTACTGGAAGAGGTCTGGAAAGAGAAACCGCAAGCGTATCGTACAATGATGGTGAACGGATTCCCGAATTTGTACTTTCTTTCGGGACCCAACAGTGGGTTTTTTGGCTCATTCATCGTTCATATCGAGTCGGCTGCCCAATATGTAATTCAGGTAATTCGTAAAACCAGAACTTCTCTACTGATAGAGCCTTCGTTAGACGCGCAGCAAGAATACAACCGAAAGCTACAAGCAGATCTGCAAAAAACAGTGTGGGCCGGAAGTTGCAAGAGTTGGTACAAGCTGGAAGACGGGCATGTTATTGCCAATCACCCGCATCCTACATCCAGGGTGCTTTATGAGCGTTCGCGCCCCGATTGGAACGACTTTCTCATTAATGAGTCTGATCACTAAATTGTATGGATATAACAGAGCGATGAAAAAGCTACTAAGCACCGTAATACTTCTAGCGACGCTGTTACCCGTTTCCAGCCTCGCGAGCGAACCGGAGCAGCATGAGAGTAAAATGGATAATGCTCGGCTGGAAGCATTGATGAAAGCCATGAAGCTGGATGCGCAAGGACAGTCGGGTCAATGGCAGTTTGAGCTGGAAGGCTTTTATACGATGGTCATTACTGACGAAAACGCAGACCGTATGCGCATCATCGTGCAAATCCCTGATACCGAAGCCCTGGACGCCGCTCTGTTACTTCGGCTGATGCAGGCTAATTTCGACTCTGCTCTGGACGCCAGGTACGCGATTGCAAATGGCAGTTTATGGAGCACATTCATTCATCCGCTGTCGCCGCTGAGTGATGCAGAATTTGCGTCCGGGTTAGCACAAGCTGTCACACTTGCCGCAACGTTTGGCGGCAGCTACTCGTCCGGAGCATTGCTGTTTCAGGGGGGTGACAGCTCCGGACAGATAGAAGAGCTCTATCGGCAAATCCTGGAACGCAGTCAGAATCCCGATTTGATTCTTTAACTGGTTGAGCATTGCTTAAGACGCCGTTGCATTGTGTTTGCGATTGCGAAGCACAAATGGCATTGCCAGCAGCAACTGCATCCCGCCATAGAGCAATAACGCCAGCAACACAGTGCCGCCGATACCACTTACATTGCCTGCCATGGTGGGGAACAAAGAAGCATTAATCAGAATGCCGAGGTTGGTGTTGCGTACAACCACTTCCATTTCGATTGCTGTGGCATCACGGTTCGCTAGCCCCAGAAGCCTGGGCACACTAGCGCCAAGCAGCACCAACAGCGCGGTAAACCCAACTATGTAGGCCACATTGCGGCCACCAAACGCATCAATATCCAGGCGCCCACTGCCGCTTGCACCAATCACAATCAGCAAGATAACAAACAACGAAGCTCTAACTCCCCATTTGGCCACCCATGGCGAGTTCTTGGGTAGATAACGATGAATGAGCATGCCGATAAACAAAGGTATTAGAAGACAGACGCCAATTTCGAAAGCGATCTGCCCAACCGGCATGCTGAAGTTGTCGGGCATGGCGCCGGCCGTGAGCCATTGCAGAATAAACGGCGTGGTGAACAAGCAGGCCAATGTGCTAACACCGGTAATCGTAATCGACAGAGGGGTGTTGCCGCCTGCAAGGTAAGTGAATACATTCGATGTGGTGCCTCCTGGAATTGATGCTATCAACGCAATTCCAATGGCGATGCCACTATTCAGTCCGAATACCGAGATAAAAATAAACGCAAGCAGAGGGACTGCGCACAGTTGCAAGAGCAGCCCAATAGTAACCGCCTTGGGGGCGGCCAGCACTTTGAAGAAATCGCTAACGGCGAGAGTGGCGCCCATGCCCAGCATGGCCAAACCCAGCTGAATCGCAGCAAACCAATATTCGTGTTGTAGATAGAATTCAAACATCAGTTAGGCGGTCCAGCAGCGGTTTTTATGCTGCAATCGAGTATACTGAGTCTGGTTACGAAAGACAGGTTTTTGCTATGGATATTGGCGCACCTATCAAGGATCTTGGGGCGGTAGATTCTGATGCTTTGCGTGAGGCTGTATTGTCACTTGATGGTCCTGCGTGGCGGGAAGAACAGCTGCGTCAGAAACGTTATGATGAGGTGCACTACAACACTGAGTCGGTCATATTGATATTTTGCGACCATGATAACTGGCCTAATATAGATGTGGTCAAGGGCGCTGCATGGGACAAGCTGGCATCGATCGCCATGCCCTTAATGCATGATTTGATCGAGCGATATTACCCTAAAGGTGGCACCATCATTCGAGCAATGGCCGCCAAGCTTAAGGCGGGCAAAACCATCACAACGCATACTGACAATCACGTCTCTTTTCATAAGGGACATCGAATACATATTCCCATCGTTACCAATAACAAAGTGCGATTTATGATTGATGGCAGGCCGCACCAGCTCGAAGTGGGTAAGGCCTATGAGATCAATAATCAGCGCCGTCACGGCGTGATCAACAGCGGCAAGGAAGATCGCATTCATTTCATTTTTGACTATGTGCCGGGAAAGGGTGACCACCGGTAGTGGCAAACCTGATTGCAACCTCCGTTGTACGAGGCAGCCATCAAGGCGAGAGTCATGGTGGTGTGTTTCTGATTAATCTGGACTCTGGGCAACTCTTGCAGCCGGTTGACTGGAACACCATGGATATTGACTGGCGGGGTAGAGGCCTTGACCGAGGGCTCAGAGGCATTGAGTTTCATAATGAAAAAATCTACATCGCGGCAAGTGATGAGATTTTCGTATTTGATCAGAACTTTGCGTTAGTGGCGTCATACCGTAATACCTATCTAAAACATTGCCATGAAATTTGTATTCACAAAGATCATTTGTTTCTAACCTCTACAGGTTTCGACAGCATTCTGGGTTTCAACCTGCAAACTGAAGAGTTTGACTGGGCTTTGAAAGTCGTTACAGATGGCCTTTCGTTCAGCATTAAACGATTTGACCCACGAACAGATGACGGTCCACTGCAAATCAACAAGCTGCACATAAATAATGTGTTCTGCGACGCCAGTGGTATGTTCATCAGCGGCATCAATACCGGCGCACTGTTAAAGTTTGCCGGCAAATCAATTGGCGTGATGACTACGCTGCCAGCCGGTGTTCACAACGCCCAGCCCTTCTTGGACGGTGTTTTATTCAACGACACTCGGTCGGACGCGGTTCGCTTCGAAAGTCCAACATCTCGGCATGCTTTTCGCGTGCCGCGTTTTGCGCCGCATAAATTGACGCATACTGAGCTGGATGACTCAAGAATTGCACGGCAGGGTTTTGGTCGCGGGCTGTGTGTGCTGTCTGATTCGCTGATCGCCGCTGGCTCGTCGCCTTCAACTGTTTCGGTGTATGACTTGAAACAGAAAAAACCAGTGCAAGCCATCAATATTTCAATGGATGTGCGCAATGCGATACATGGATTGAAAGTGTGGCCTTTCGAATGGCCAGTTGATAAGAATTAAGAAGCGTCCCTTAGTTCTGCAGCGACTTTGGCCGCTGCTCCTGCGGTAATTTCAGCAGTACAGGCTCCAGATAATCGATCAGCTCGGCTAATTCGTGTTCGTAATTGCGCCATAAATTCACCGAGCCGCGATAAATGGGCTGGCGAACTTGTTCCGAGCTGGCTGTTTTAACCGCGCGCTCTGTCTCATGGTAACGCAACATTTGATCTTGCCATTCAAGACCGCAGTGCTCCGCAATGGCTTTCGCCTGCATTTCAAGATCTTCCACCACTTCTTCATATTGCACCGTCAGTACCTTGCCGGGTAAAACCTCAGCCCAATGCTCCATTATCTTTACGTATTGTGTGTAGTAGTGCGCAAGGTCATACAGATCATAGGAAAATACCTGACCTCTCGCGAACAATTGCTTATAAGCACCCAGGCAGCTGTCTAAGGGATGCCGTCTGGCATCAATAACTTTCGCATTCGGTAAGATGCTGTGCAGATAGCCAATACCAGTAAAGTTATTCGGCATTTTGTCTGTGAAATATCGGCAACCGCTGCGATGACGGTTGGTGTGCTCAATGTATTCTTCACCCAAACCGCGAATTTGATGTGACTGCATCTCCAGCATGCATTCGGGGTACTTAATGCCATCTGCGCGGTTCAATCCGGTTTCCGTCGCTCCGCGCAGTAAATAGTGGAGTTCTGCGGTGCCTTCGACTTCAGTATGACTGGCAAGAACCTGTTCAAGCAGTGTCGAGCCAGATCTTGGTAAGCCGACAATTAATATGGGTGCGTCATCATCGCAGCCAATGTCTGGCCGTTGTTCAAAGTACTCCTTTGTGAAGACATCCATAATGCGCTGGTTGGTCAGCTCGAATTCTATTGGGTCATAATTGGTTTTAAGTCGTTTCTTGTTGTTACCGTTTGTGTAGTGCTCGAAGGCAAGCGTATATTTCTTTCGGTCTTCAAATGCTTTACCCAGTGCAAACGAAAACGAAATTTCTGAATCTTCCGCATCTACCTTTTCAGAGACTTCGCTCAACTGACGCTGCATTTCTTCCACTTCACGGTCGTCAAAGCGAAAGGTTTTCAGGTTTGCAAGACTCCAGTACGTTTCACCAAAATCCGGTTTTGATGAGGCGCATTGGCGGTAAGCCTCTATGGCTTCATCTTGTCGCCCTATGGTTTTCAGTGCATGGCCAAGACAGAGCAAAGAAGGGAAGTGCGAATTGTCCAAGGCGAGCGCTTTTTTTAGCCAGACAACTGCTTCATCAAGCCGGTCGTCATTCATGCAATTGGCGCCCAGGCGTTCGAGCGTATGCACAGAGTCACCTTTTATCTCCAACGCACTTTTATACGCTTCCTCAGCCGCTTGAAATTTCTGCTGTTCGTTCAGCGCGGTACCCAGGTTGATCCAGGCCATCCAAAAGTCTGGCGCACAGTCGACGGCGCGTCTAAAAAAGGCCTCTGCGTCGCTGTAGTTGTCTTTCTTTACACACAGCACGCCCAGCATTCTTAGAGCGTCAACGTTTTCAGGGTTTTTCCGCAGTAAGTCCCGGTAAAGTTTTTCAGCCTGCGCAGTCTCCCCCTTGTTTGCATGCTCCATGGCGCGAACCAGTAACTGCCGGTCCGGGTTGTTTTCAAGCGTTGTTGCAAACAATTCCTCGGCCTCAGTGCCACGGCCAATCAGTGCCAGTAGCTCACGCAGTTTTCGATTTGTCTGTTCCTTACCTGGTTGGTGTTTTAGAGCCGTACGTAGACTCTGCACGGCAAACTCGATCTTGCCTTGCAGCATTTGCACATCCGCAAGGTTCTCATGCGCCGCCGCAAAATCCGGCATACGTCGAACAGCGTGTGTCAACGCTTGCTCAGCTTCATTCAGGCGATTCAGCTTGGTAAAAGCAACACCTTGCAGGCGCAGCAGATTAGGGTCGTTGGGATGCTCGGTGAGTGCTATTGAAAGTTGCTCTTCAACCTGCGAGAACGCGCCGGCTTTGAGCAACTCTATGGCATCATCAAATGCACGCCTGGCCCCATTGTCGGGAGTCGATAACATGCCTGGGAGGTTGCCCTCCCTAGAAGGGTTTGTAAACCCCTACGCGGAAGGTTCGAGGCCTGACGGTGAACACTCGATCGTCCCCGAAGCGTGGGTAAATATAGGTGATCGCACGTTCGTCCCAGACATTGTCCACGCCCAGCCAAAATTCCGTTTCATCTTCGGTCGCGACGCTAAAGTAAAGATTGCCCAGCGAATACGACGGCTGTGTTCTGGGTTCGCTGGTGGACGCACCGAACAGAAGTACAGACGCTCTGGTTGCGTTTATGGACTCGTCAACGTAATTGTAATCGAATCGTGCTGTGCCGCTTAAGCCTTCCCACGGCAACGCAGCCGAGTACGCGGCGCTGAAGGTTGCTTTAAGTTCCGGCACGGCAGGTAAAGGATCGCCTTCCCGGCCGGCCACAATGGCGCCATTATTCAATACAATATCGTCGTCTATTTGTGCATCCAGATATGTGAAGGCCGCCGAAAGCTCAAGCGCGTCGGTAGCCTTAAGCGCAAACTGGCCTTCTAAACCATTGATGGAAGCATTACCGGCGTTGACAGTCGTTGCACCCGCTACCGGCAGCCTCACCGCTATCTGGTAGTCTTCCCAATCCATAACAAAGGCCGTCAGGTTGGCAACAAAACGACCGCCTGCCCAGGTAGATTTCATGCCCAACTCATAATTGATCAACCGGTCAGCGTCAAAAGTCTCGGGCGCGCCAATGGCGATTGATGCAGGGCGCTGTGTCACGCCGCCGTTTCGGCCACCAATACGAACCCCTTCCGAATAAGTGAAGTACGCCATCAAATCGTCAGTGGGTGTCCAAGTTACGTTGAAGCGCGGACTGAAATCTTCAGTTGTGTCGGTCACGTCAAAGTCGTCTGAAACGTTGCCAACGAAGAGGGAGTTTTCAATGACTGCACGGTCGGTAGTGAACCAACGCCCGCCTATTGACGCGGTTAAGGAGTCTGAGAATTCGAAGCTGACTTCACCAAACACAGCGGTTGACTCAATGGTTTGCAGTTGGCCGTTGAAGTCATTGCCAGGATATCCGTTGTAGGTCAGCCCTTCCCTGAAGCCCTGGTCAAACCAAACATCCGTCGGCTCAACGCCGTAGTAGCTGAATACAGATCCGCCGCCTCCATTTTCCGCAAAATCATCAACAACTGTGATGTAATCCCAGTCGTTATCAGTACGCTCGTAAAACGCACCCAACAGCCAATTAAAGCGGTTGCCATCGTCTGCCTTCGACGTCAGGCGTACTTCCTGTACAAATGACTTGATACGTTGGTCGAGGCTCACCGTTGCTGTGGGGTCTGGGCCAAAGTCGTTGTAGTTAACGAACAGATAGCAGTAGGCGGTGGCGTAGCATGTATCGTAATCCAGGAAAGCTCTGATGCCGGTGTAATACTCGGCAATGCCCAGCCCATTTTCCTTGTACTGGGTCATGTACGCCGTAGCGTCCAGGTCGTAATCAATCTTTCGATCGTGATAGCCGGAGGCTACAGTTAAATCGGCAAAGCCAACATCACCCTGTACCGTTAGCGACAGGTTGTACCACTCGTCGTTGTCTTTTTCGTCCTTAAACTTGATGGTATTCAGGTCGCCAAAATCCGGATTGAAGTCGAACAGGCTATCAAGTTCAGAGTTCTGATAAACAACGCCGAGATCGATGGTCCAATCATCATTTGGCTGGTATCGCACCATGGCGCGCAAGCCGTATGTGGTGTAGTCGTTAATATCCTCTTCAACCATTCCAGCGTTGCTGCGGGTACCATTATCTGGCGAGTAATCACCGGTCGTGCCTAGCACGTTGTCGATATAGCCGCCTTCGTACTCATAGAAACCAACTAGCCGCACGGCCAGCGTGTCATCGATGAGTGGAATATTGACAGCAACACTGCCGTTGTAACCTTCCTCACCCTCTGGTGTAAACGCAACCGCTGCGTCGGCCCAGCCACCAAACTCCTCCGTGTTGGGCTTATTGGTGACAATTTTCAAAGTACCTGACTGCGAGCCTGCACCATATAGGGTAGGCTGCGGACCCGATAAGGCTTCCACTCGCTGAACGTCAATCAAACGGACATCGGGGTTTTGCCCATCGCGAGTGATTGGAACTTCATCCAGATACAAAATCGAGGAACTGATTGTGTCGAAGCCGCTGGGTTGCGCAAGCGCACCACGGAATGCAATTGTTGTAGCGCCCGGCGACGCGGTGCCAAAAGAGACGCTGGTCAGCTCGGTCATGTAATCTTCAAAGCCGCGCAACATCTTCTCTCTGAGAGATGTTTGATCGAAAGCCTGGATGTGCATTGGTACGTCTTGAATGCTTTGCGTTCGCTTTCTGGCGGTCACGATAATTTCTTCAAGAACAGCCTGCTGCGAGTAAGCAGGCAACGGTGCCGAGCTTATTGCCGCTCCAACCGCAATACTTATACCTGTTCGAACAAAAAACGTCTGTGGCGTGTTATTCATAGTAAGACCATAATCAATGGGCGCGAGGTAGGCGTTCGACACGATCCTATCATAGGAACCCTGGATTTCTTCCGGACCTATAGGGAGGCAAACAAAGCAATATCGTCGAGAATTATTTTTCAGAAAGTCGCGAATAAATAACAAACGATAACAGCATGCCTGCAGCAACAACGGCAGCACTCATTGGGTCGCGAAACGGCGTTTCAGACGTCCACACATCGTTTTTTTCGAGCCAGAATAATAGATACATCGCTATGAACCACGGTATGCACGCAAAAAGTGCTTTGGTGATTTTTTTAGCCAGGCCTTTAAAGTAGACAAGCATAGAGGTATTTGAAAATTACAGGTTCGGTGGTACGGTACCATGACGTTGAATTGCCGTATAGACCTGCTTTCTTAAAGAGTCCGCGGCCGAAAAATATGCGCACACTTTTCAGAGTCTTTGTTTGCCTATGCTGAATCACACATTTCTTAATCGTTGGTGGCTGTTTTGCTTAATTTCAACACCTATGTCATTACTCATCCTGCTCGAAATGCTGAACACCGGATTGTCAACTGGCGAAGGTGTGTCGCACATGATCGGCTATGCAGTACGTTGGGCTATCCCGTTTATATTTTTGGTCATCGCCGCATCGTCCATGCGCATTGTCTTTCCTAACGAAATAACTAAATGGCTTGTGCGCAATAGAAAGTATCTTGGTCTGTGCTTTGCCGTAGCGATGGGCTGGCAGGGCTTGTTTATATTAATTGTATCCACCTTTCACCGAGAGTATTACTTCAGCGACATTTTCTATTTTCGTGACGAGCTGGAAGGCACTATTGGCTATCTTTTCCTGGCAGCTATGACGCTTACGTCATTCCAATTTGCTCGTAAGCGAATAACACCGGCGCAATGGAAGGTCATTCACACATGCGGGGTGTACTTCCTTTGGGCTTACCCCTTCAGCGTGTACTGGTGGAATTTGTTTTATTACCCGTACCTGGAACCGTTTGAGGCGCCCAGACCCTGGGACTACGTGTTTTATGCGTTTGGCTTTTTTGCCGTTGCGGTCAGAATAGCGGCATGGGGTAAGCAGCGTATTGCCGCCGCTCACCCCGCGAGCATTTCATCGCCAGCGATGAGCGCATTTGGTTTTTCGCTGATCGTATTTGGCCTTCTTGCCGCAGTGAGTGGTGCGCAATGGTATTACGCCGTCAGCAAGTTGCTAACGGGTACCGGCCATGTTGCGGAGGTCTCGCTCTGGCTGCCATTCTGGCCATTGGAGCCTTTTCTGCCTTTGTTTATTGTTGGCTTAGGAACGCTGTGCGTAACCCATAGAAACCCCGTTGCGCAAACGGCCTGAAAACACCACAGACCTTTTCTTGTAAATTAATCTTGACCTTGGAGTAAACTCCAGGGTTTATAGTGATTCTATCGGTTAAGCATACTTCGCAGAGGCAGACATGTATCGAATTGGCGAACTGGCAAAGCTAACAGGTGTGAGTAACGACACTTTGCGTTACTACGAGAAAAATCAACTCATAGCACCGGCCAGCCGCACTGACTCTGGCTATCGAATGTATCACGCTGAAGCAGCTGAGCA